>CAZOJI010000034.1:0-47546 GCA_964580055.1 uncultured Gemmatimonadaceae bacterium
TGCCCCCACCAGCCTTGTCGAGTCGAGAATCAGCCTTCCTGCTTGGTTCCCAAGACCGAGTCCAACGCAAAGCTCCCACCTCCGGCAGTCGCGTACAGGAGGAATACCCAGCAGTAGATCGCCGCAAGCTCGCCGCCGTTGGCCCAGGGCCAGAGGCCCCTCGACAGGTGGATCCAGAAATAGGCCACCGCCATCTGGCCAGCCAGAATGAATGCCACCGGGCGCGTTAACAAACCCAATACCACCATCAAGCCGCCCACGACTTCCAGCACGCCGGCCACCCCGAACCGCGACAAGAGATCCACGGTGCCGTCCGCTCCAAACCACCCGAACAGCTTCTGGGCGCCGTGGGTGAAGAAGAGGAATCCAATGACTATCCGGGTGAGTCCCTGCACCACGCTCTGATACTTGGCCAGTTGGTTCCAGATCACTTTCGACCTCCGGGAAGGGTAAATCGATCCGGCACTGTATCGTGCCGTTGGAAGGCGGCTAACTCTAACCTACATTTGGTTCGCGGTCCCGCTAGTGTTGCGGCCGGAGAGAGCGGTTTTTGGGCGCTCAAACACATCGGCCAACTAGATCGACTCCGCGAACAGATTCGGCCACTACGATACAGATCATGCTAGGTGTTGGTTAGATGTATCGAATCACTTCTCACGGCAAAGCGAGTTCCTGACAGAACGTGACAAACGGCAGCACCCTCGTGTTGGCGTGTTCGTTACCACAGTCCTTCGTTCCCATGTGCACCTGATAGAATCGAGGGATATCCGTTCGATCCCTGAAGTAATTGCATGCAGGAGACGAGCTGCGCTCACCGTGCTTGCACTCGACCGCGAATTCGGCGTCTCCGTCACGCAACACGACAAAATCAACTTCACGTTTGTCCGTATCGCGAATAAAGCGCAGCTCCATCGATTGTCCCTTGCGAACGGCTCTGATACGCTTTGCCCCGTACGGTGGAATTCGGTAGCGGCTACCCGCCGTTCGAGCAGTTGGTGGCACCGAAAGGGTGAGCTGTTTGCGGATCCCGCACTGCATGTCGTTATGGTCTAAGTATTTGTAAATGTTGACAGTAGATCATAAGCGTCTTATGATAATTCCATGACAGGCATCAGGCGTTATTTGGCTGAAATCGGCTCACGTGGCGGTCGCAAGAGCCGTCGCAAGCTCGATCCCGAAACAGCGCGCTCAATGGTCCGAGTACGCGAGGCTCGCCGTGCGTTCCGACGGTTTCGCACTACCTGCTTTTGGTCCTGCCGTCCGGATCTGGTCATTACCGCGCGAGACATCCCTTGGGTGGCGGAGCAGCTCAAAAAGCATGGCAACCGCGAGGCGTGGTGCGTGGGTGTGAAGTTGTGCCGTTAACCGAATTCCAACGGCGGCTCCTTGCCGATTTGGCGGTGACGCAGGCCGATGATCGGTACCTTGCAGGTGGTGCTGCGATGCACTTCGCTGCCAACTCGACGCGCTACAGCGACGATTTGGATTTCTTTCACGACTCTGAAGAAAGAGTGGCCAAGGCGTTCGCGCGTGACAGGGAAACGCTCGATCGTGCCGGGTATTCGGTTGACGTACATCTCACCCTTCCCGGCTTCGTGCGTGCGGTCGTCGGGCGGGAGGGGGCCACGACGCGCGTCGATTGGGCACACGATTCAGCGTGGCGGTTCATGCCCCTGCAGCGCGACGACCTGGGCGGCCTTCTTCTGCACCCGGTGGATCTCGCTGTCAACAAGGTGCTGGCGCTCGCCGGCCGCGACGAGCCGCGGGATTTTGTGGACATCCTCTTCGTGCACCGCAGTATGCTACCCCTTCCGGCCGCATGTTGGGCGGCGGTGGGCAAGGATCTCGGTCTCACACCGCTCTCGCTTCTCGAGCTGCTCAGGCGACGTGGCCGTTACCGTACCGAGGACTTCGAGCGTCTGAACCTCGTGGACAGATTTGATCTGGTTCAGGCAAAAGAGACGTGGCTTGCGGCACTCACAGAGGTGGACGCCTTCGTCCGCGAGCGGCCTCAGGAAGAGTACGGTTGCCTATACTATTCAGCTCGAGAGCACGGATTCGTTCTGCCGAAAAGTGAAGTCAGCCTCGCGGAGCAGGACGTAGTAGCTCATTTCGGTAAGCCCGGCGGAGTGCTTCCCAGAGTCGTCACGAATAGAACCGGATCGGACACGGCATCGTTCACCCAGTAGCCGGTCGTGGCAGCTATGCACAGCCGCCGCCTGGGCACAGGGGTCTTCGGTAGACTATGCTTACGCCCGTTGTAGGGACGCACATGACCGTCCACGTCCAGGAATCCCAACAGTTCCCGCTGATGGCTTGGGCGCCGGCCGGTAGGGCAGAGAGTTGCATTTGCAGGGCCATGCGTACACCATCTTGGTTATCGCCGAGGAAAACGACCGCCAGGTGATTGTGTTCACGTGTTTCCCGAGGCATGCGGAGATGTTGAGTGGGAGGAGGGTGGGGTTGGGGTAGGTACCAACCCCTCTGACGGAGGGAGCGGCGCTCTAGCGACGCTTCTCGAAACGCCTCCGCCGCGGCCTGGAGCTGCTCGACGCACTCTCGGGAGGCTTCCTGGCTTCGTTGGCGGCGGGCCGCCGCCGACTCTCTGCCTTCTTGGCCCGGGCAACATCTGCGCACTCACCGACGGGCGGCTTTGGGGTTTCGTTCGGTGATGCCCCGTATGCGAAGCCTTCCAGACGCGCCCGCGGAATCGTCCATTCCAAGGCTCGCTCTATACGGGCGAAATTGGCTTCATCTTCCGGCGCAACCAGAGTGAAGGCTTCCCCTGTTGCTTCGGCTCGGGCCGTACGGCCTACCCTGTGGATGTAGTCGTCCGGGACGGCGGGAACATCAAAGTTCACCACGTGTCCCAGATCCTCAATGTCGATGCCTCGGGCCGCGATGTCCGTAGCCACCAGGATTCGGAACTCACCGGCTTTGAAGCCCGCCAGGGCCTTGGTGCGCTGGGCCTGGGAACGGTTACCGTGAATTCGCTCAGCGTTTACGCCATTGCGGTTCAGGAGCTTGGCCAGCCGATTCGCTTTGTGCTTCGTGCGAGTGAATACCAATGCATCGTCCACTCCCTCCCGTTTCAGGAGCTCCACCAGGAGCCCCGTCTTCAACCCTGACGGCACGTGGTATGCCGAATGCGTGACGCCTTGAGCAGGCGCTGCACGGCGTTGAAGCGAGATCCTGGTCGGTGACCGTAGGATCTCTTTGGTCAGGGCTTCAATGGGCGCCGGCATGGTTGCGCTGAATAGAAAGGTTTGCCGCGGCTTGGGGATGTGTCGAAGCACCCGCTGGATATCGGGAAGAAAACCCATGTCCAGCATACGGTCGGCTTCATCGATAACCAGGTACTCCAAACCCGTCAGGGCAGCGTAGTCGTGCTGAAAGTGGTCCAATAGCCGCCCTGGTGTGGCGATGAGAACATCTGCCCCCTTTCGGAAGGCCTTCTCCTGGGGACCCATTCCGACACCCCCGTAGATGGGAGCGGCCCTTATGCCGGTGTGCCGAGCCAACCTCTCGAGGTCGTACAGAATCTGTAGGGCCAACTCCCGGGTAGGTGCCAGCACGAGGGCCCGTGTGGTCCCTCGCGGCCGATCCAGGAGTTGGTGCAGAATGGGCAGCAGGAAAGCCGCGGTCTTACCGCTACCTGTGGCCGCGTTGGCCAAGAGGTCGCGGCCTTCGAGACCCGCAGGGATTGCTTCCGCCTGAATGGGAGTTGGGTGTTCGAAACCCAGGTCTTCGACACCTCGCAGAAGGGTCGGGTGAAGCTCGAGTGCAGAAAATACCAAAATGTCGTCCGGTTTTGAGGCACACAGCAGGCCGGCCGGATTTTCCGGCGCGATAAGCTGGCGCATGGTCTTTTAGCGAGTGATGCCCCCTGGAACCGAGGGCTCGAGGTTGGAATCCCGCAGGGCGGAAGGTAGTGGAAACAGGGATTTGGGGTAAGTGGGCAGCAGCAAACTGTTATGGCGCGTGCCGAGCCTGACCAAATCCACTCGCTTGCACACACGGTCAAGTTGGGCGATTTCGTCAAGCACACGGGATGGATTCGTCGCGGCAACAGTCACAGGTGCGGTGCTGTTGCGTGAGTATGTCGAGGGCAACGGTAGCACGTGATTGTGTTCATGTGTTCCGGGGCATGCGGATATATTGAGGAGGGAGGGCACCAGACTGCCGATGTGATGGGTCGGTGGTTGTTCGAGGAACCAGCGGATTGGCGCGTGTTTCTTCATACGACACGCTCGAGTGGGAGTAGAGTTTTGGCGCGACACCGCCGTTCATTTCCGACCGCAACAAAGAAAGCCGATCTCGCCAATAGGTTGATACCGGCTCTCGTCGGCGCTGTGCTGGTGCTCTGCCGGCTGTCGGGTTTGCCGAGTCCACTCGATGCCCAGGTCGTGCAGGGTCAGGTCGTGGACTCCACTTCGCAGACTCCGGTTGCGCGCGGCTTCGTGGTGCTCGTGGACGCGTCCGGTGAGGAAGTTGTCCGTTCCCTGACTAGCGGCGACGGGAGGTTCACGCTACAAGCGCCAGCGCCCGGGCAGTACCGGCTGCGGTCCGAGCGCATCGGATATCGCGCCGCCACGTCGCAGCCGTTCGCGTTGGAAGCCGGAGAGACGCTGGATTACACGCTTCGCGTGGCGGCGCTCCCTATACGGTTGTCGACCGTGGTGGTCTCAGGTCGCGATCGCTGCAACGCCAACCCGGAGCAGGGAGAGCGCACGGCACTCGTCTGGGAGGAGATCCGCAAGGCGCTCGCCGCAACCGTCTGGGGTGACGAGCAAGAGCTGTTTCACTACAGGCAGTATACTTACCGGCGGGCCTTGAACGAGCGCCGCAGCAGGAAGAACGAAGAGACGATAACCACTAAATCGGGATTGGCCGACCCGCCGTTCCGAAGCATTTCTGCCGAGCGGCTGGCTCGAGAAGGCTACATAGCCGAGCGCCCCGACGGCACCTGGTACTACCTGCCCGACGCGCAGACGCTGCTGGACGACAGCTTCCTGGACACTCACTGCTTCCACGTAATGCGCGACGAGCGGGAAAGGCCCGGGCAGGTGGGGCTGGCGTTCGAGCCTATGAGAGACCGCAGGCTGCCCGACGTTCGAGGCGCTCTGTGGCTCGACGAGGAATCCTCGGAACTGCGAGAGCTGGAGGTACGGCACACCAAAGTTAGTTACGGCGTCAGAGACGGACGAATCGGGGGAAACGTCAGATTTCTGATGCTGCCGTCCGGCGCCTGGATAGTGCGCGACTGGCAGGTGAGGACGCCGCACATAGACGTAACCGAGCACCCCCGCTATGTGGGAGGGTACAAAGCCGAGGTCGCTGGCTTCACCGATTCCGGGGGCGAGATCTTCCTGGTGTCGGCCCGCGACGGCACGACGGTGTACGAGGCCCCCGTGGCTACGGTAATCGGAACGGTGTTCGACAGCACCAGTGGATCTAACCTGGGACGCGCGTTCGTGACCGTGGCCGGAACCGATTTTCGGGCCTTCAGCGACTCCGCGGGAACCTTCGACATGCGCCTGCCGCTGGATGGCGAGTACACGTTGGAACTGAGCCACCCGCGCCTCGATTCACTTGCCGCGCCGGAAGTTCGCGAGACGGTCGATCTGACCCGCGGCTCGGTCACTCGAGTCGCGCTCGAGGTGCCTCACGCTGAGAGCAATTTCCGCAGACTGTGCGGCCGCGACGCCGACAGGACGGGGAGCCGCGCGATCCTCGGTGTGGTGCGGGAGTCGGGCTCGGGAAACCCGGTCAACGATGCTACGGTCACGGCGCGTTGGCAGGACATCCTAGTCATGGGCCACGGAGAAACGGCAAACGAGCCCGTGCAGTTGGCCGCCCGTAACAACGAAGCACGGGCCGGCACCGACCGGTCGGGCTTCTTCGTCGTCTGCGGCGTCCCGTCCGCGCGGCCCATTCGCTTGAGCGCGGAGAAGGATGGGAGCGAGAGCCGCGAAGCTAGTGTTCTCTTCCCCGAGAGACCGGGCGGACAACTGGAGCTGGCTTGGGACAGGCGCCCCGGAGCGCCGTTCGAGCACCACTACCCAGCTCCCAACCCCTTCTGGAAGGTCGACCTGACGCTCGGCGCCGGGCCGCGGGAGTCGGAGGGTCCGTCCTCTCCCGTGCTCTACGGAGTCGTGACCGATTCGGCGAGCGGCGAGCCCCTGAGCGGCGTGGGGGTAGCGGCCAACGGTATGCCCCGGACCGTCACCGCGACGGACGGCAGCTACGAGCTGGCGGATGTTTCTTGGCGCGAATCGGGCAACCGTATCGAGTTCCGGCGCCTCGGCTACGCGGCGGCGGCGATTGGGCTGCAGGTCGAGAATGTGGAGGACGAGGTCCGTCTGGACATCTCGCTGCCGCAGTTGCCGGTTCGGTTGGCCGAGGTCGTGGTCGAGGGCAGACGCATCTCCGTTCCCGCCAGGCTGGTGGGATTCTACGAGCGGAGGAAGGTCGGGATAGGCGAATTCCTGACCGAGGAGGACTGGGAGCGGCGCCCCGATTCCTACGTAGGGCAGGTCCTGCACCGGCAACCCGGCATAGACGTGGCGAACGGGTGGCGGGTCCTGGTATCCAGCGCCCCTTACAGTTGCAGAAGCAGGGGCATATCGGCGCGCATCTGGGTGGATGGCGTCTCCGTTCACCCCGGATTCATTCAAGACATCAAGATCGAAGACGTGGTCGCCATCGAGGTGTACCAGAGGATCGCCGACATACCGGCCCAATACAACAGCAGCGCCGATCAAAAGTATGGTGGCGGCGGCAGCTCCAGCAGTGCCGCCTGCGGCGTGGTCCTGATCTGGACGAGGTGAGCGAATGGGCGACCGAGATAGCCTTGGACTACCCCTGCACTGACAATCGGCTGCGACGAGCAGCACCTCCGCAGAACGTGCGCTGCGATGTTTCGGCTACGGCTTCAAACCACGGTACTACAACGTAACTCCCTGTAATATCGACGTTTACAAAGGTATACACCGACCGGATTTCCGCTGGATTTCCTGGAATTTCTACCGATCCGGAATTCAAAACCATCGATTTGAAAACTAGATCGCCGTCTCGAAAATCTTGGCGTCGACTTCAAATTCGATCTCATCGATTTGAAAGTTTTTCCGTCGATCCGGAATTCGATATCGATGATTTGATATTAAAAAAATCGATTCGTAATTCAAAACGATCGGTTCGAAATTCAGCTCGTCGATTCGGCATTTCGTACCGGCGATTCGAAATTAAAAACGGCTATTCCAAATATTTCCTGGCCGTTCGAAATGTTTCCCGGCCATTCCAAATATTTCCCAGCCATTCGAAATATTTTCCCGGCCGTTCGAAAACTCGGCCGGCGATCGGAAAATCCTGTCGGCTCTTCCGAGTTTCAAATCGGTGCCTGGAAATTCATAGCGGCGCCTCGGAATTCCAAACCGCCGATCTCCTTTTCGAGACACCGATCTCGATTGCCGAATCATCGATCTCAAAAACATCCCAGGCACTCGGTATTCGAAATGGGCGCCATCGAAGAAGCAATCCAGGCATCAATCACTGAATGCACGCCCAGGGGTGTCGAAGGACTACCCGGATTTGCCCCCAAAGATAGCTCCACCACAAATGCGAGTTTTGAGCCTAGCTCCGGCCTAGGGTGAAAGCGCGGCCTGTCCGGCAAAAGACCGGCGGCATCCTTCTTCCCGGCGCAACACGATTTTCCCCGACGTCGGTGGAGCCGAGCGCGACCTCGGATAGGAGACAAGGAACGTCCCGAACAGGGGTCAGGTGCTCGAGTTGACATCACCGGGCCAAAGGAGTCTCTTCGTGCCAAATTCTTCAGAGCGGCGGCCCATCTGACTTAGATTCCCTGGAAGGTGTAACCCGTCGAAGAAAGAACTACGGAGTCTCGACGGCGTGCGGTACCGGCATCGAGGAGTCGGTTCAGGAGCCCGGAGGTTCTATGCGGTGGTATAGTGGCGTCTCAACTCTCGTTCTGGCGATCTTCTGCTCGACGGCAGTTGCGGCGTCGGCGCAGGAAGTAAGCGATCGTACTTCCGCCTGTCTCGCGTGTCACCGCGTGGCCACACCGGGCGTCGTGTCGGATTGGGAGACCAGCCGTCACTCCCACACGACGCCGGCCCAGGCTCTCGCGGTAGCCGAGCTGGAGCGGCGTGTTTCGGCGCAGAATATGCCCGACAGTCTGTCGGACGTGGTAGTCGGTTGTGCAGAGTGCCACATGGTACGGGGCGACGCCCATCCGGGCTCGTTCGATCACAACGGGCAGACCGTTCACACGGTGGTTTCACCTGCGGACTGCGCGGTGTGCCATCCCGTAGAGTGGGACGAATACCAGCACAACATCATGTCCAAGGCTCACGTCAACCTGAGTGAGAATCCGACTTACGAACTGTTGATCCGGGCTGCAAACGGGCACATCGAGCTGGCGGAGGGAGAGTTGAGGCAACTCACTCCGGATTCGCTCAGCGACATGGCCTCCTGTTACTACTGTCACGGAACGCGGCTGGCTGCGGGTGAAATCGAGACACGCGCGACGATGTTCGGTGAGATGGGATTTCCATTGTTGGCCGGTTGGCCGAATCAGGGTGTGGGACGGATAAACCCCGACGGCACCCAGGGTGCCTGCACCAGTTGCCACCCCCGCCACTCGTTCTCTATCGAGGTTGCGCGCAAGCCGCACACATGCGGTGAGTGTCACAAGGGACCGGACGTGCCTGCATACAAGGTCTATATGGTGAGCAAGATGGGGGGCATCTACTCGTCGCTCGAGCACACATATGATTTCTCCGCGGTTCCCTGGGTGGTGGGAGAGGACTTCACGTCTCCCACATGTGCGGGCTGCCACATGAGCCTCCTCACAGATCCCAACGGCAAGGAGGTCGTGCCGCGCACGCACCAGGTGACGGACCGACTGTACACGCGTCTGTTCGGTCTTCCCTATGCCCACCCGCAGCCCGCGAGCCCCAACACGTCGGGCATCCGCAACTCCGCCGGTTTGGGATTGGCCACGGAGCTGACGGGAGAGCCGGTTCACGAAGCATTGATCGATAGCGCGGAGCAGGTGGCGCGCAAGGAAACCATGAAAACGGTGTGCGGCAGCTGTCACACCGGGCAATGGGTGGACGGGCATTTCAGGCTGCTCGATCACGTGGTTGAGGCAACCAACGAGTTGACTCTCACGGCAACACGAATCCTCCAGCAGGCCTGGCGGGAGGGCCTGGTTGAGGGTCCGCCGGAGGGAAGCCCGTTCGACGAGACGATGGAGCGGAAGTGGGTGGAGCATTGGTTGTTCTACGCCAACTCGACACGCTATTCGGCGGCGATGGCCGGAGCGGATTACGGCGTGTTCGAGAACGGGCGCTGGTGGGAGACCAAGACCGTCACGGAGATGTACGACCTGCTGGTGGATCTGCGGTCGCGAGCGGAGCGGTAGAAGTCCCGCCCCGTCTGTCTACTTGCTGAGCGTCCAGACGTACGCGGCCACGGCCCTCACCTGTTCGTCGCTGATATCGGTGCCGCCGTTGACTGGCATCGCCGCACCCGAGTTCGACTCCTCCGCCGTCACACCGTTGAGGATGTTCTGGACGATCGACTCGTACGAGCCGTCTATGTGCAGCCACTCGTCATCGGTGAGATTGTTTCCCAGGTTCGGAACCCCTTCGCCATCTGGGCCATGGCAGGAAGCGCAGATGCCCGCCCCGCTGTAGATCTCCTTGCCTTCTTCGATCATCGCTTGGGTCACGCCCTCGGGCAACTCCTGCTGTTTCTTATCCGCCCCCGCCATCGCGCTCGACTCGTGCGCTGATTCGCCTGCCCAGGCTGCGACGCCGAACGCCACCACAGCCATCAGGGCAATACTCTTCATGTTCCCCATCTTCATGATTTCGCTTGCTCCTTCGCAGATATGAGCTACGACCGAACTCGCAAGGACTGCGCGGCTCTATCGAATTCCAAAGTAAGGTAGACGGCACCTGATCCACCGCCATCGGATTGTGTTCGAACGGCGGGCTCGTAGGGCCTCCCTAGTATCTCGTGGGAGAAAGGCTTAGCCGAACCCGCTGTTGTCGATGCAAGCGGGACACTACCGACTCCGAGTTGATCGATTTGTCGAGTACGGCAGAGTCAACTCGAGCCCGTTCCGGCGAGAGCAGTGCACCACCACACCCCTCCCCGGAGTCCGCACGTCTCGAGTTTGCAGCGCCTACGACGGTTCCGTTCCCTGCAGGCGTCTGATCACGAAGGCAGTCAGATCCCGCGACGGGTCGGCCGATATGATTGTGGAGTTGGGATTGGCAACGTCGAACACTACCTGGATGTTCCGTTCCGCGCGGACGCCATCTATCACCGTCTGAATGCGCTGCTCGAGAGGTGCAATCAGCTCCCGCTGACGCTCCAGGACCTGGTTCTGCATTTCCTGCATGCGCGACTGCACCCTCTCGTTCAACGTTTGAAGGTCGTCGAGCCGCTCTTCACGCGCCTGGGGACTGAGCACCAGTTGTTGTTGGTCGAAGGCCGCCATTGCGGAATCGAGTTGGTTCTGGAGCCGCTCCGCTTCCTCCTGAAGTACCGCTCTCTCGGCCGTGAGCGTGGAGTCGACAACGTCATACCCCGGAGTCCTCTGTAGTATCAGATCGGTATTCACATAGCCGATCTGCGCCTCTGCCGGCCGCCATCCGGCAGCGGCCGCCGCCAGGCAAAAAACAGCAACAAATCCCCATCGTGCCATCTATCTCTCCAGGTTTTGGTGTTGCAATAAGCTACGGTATGTACAGTAATCTGGTATACCCCGCCATTACTGGATAGGATTCCCGCTGGGCGCAGCAATGCGGGATACTCCTGGTACGTTCGGGTCTCGGGTCGGATAATGAATATGTTTGCGGTTATGCCGTCGCGGCTACCAGCTCCGCCGCCTCTTCCCTCCGCTTCTCCGGCCTCAACTCGAACAGGAAGTAAACCGCCGGCGTGACCGTGAGCACGAACAGCGTCGAACTCGCCAGCCCGCCGATCAGCGCGTAACCGGGCGCATTCCGGATGTTGGCGTCGGCGTACTCGCTGAACAACACCAGCGGCAGCAGACCGAAGATGGTCGTCACACTAGTCATGAGGATGGGACGCACGCGCTCGAGCGTTCCCTTTGCCGTCGCCTGCATGACGCCCTCGTTCACTCTGTCGCCGAGCTTCGGTGCGGTTACGGATAGCGACCGTGCGCAGCACTCCGCCCGACTCTACCTGGCCCGCTGAGGTCACGACTCGGCCGCGGTGGTCCAGGTCGCCGTCACTGGCAACGCTCAGCGCCATGACAGGAAGCAGATTGATGGGAAGCCGGTTGTACGATATGACACCCAGGAGTACAATCGCCAGGAACAGCATCGCCACAGCCACCGGGCGTCTGATGCAGCGACTGGGTATCGACATTCCGCCGGTTCCTACGGCCTGACGGGTCGGCCGACGACTTCTTCCAAAGAGACGAGCGCGGTGGCCCAATTGCCTCGAGCCGACAGCGCGGCGCGCTCTGCCGAGGCGGATTGGGTGACGACCAGCTGCAGTTGCGTGTAGTCGATCGATCCGAGCTGATACTGCTCTCGCGCCATCTCGAGACGACGCCGCGCCAGCCGAGCGGCTCGCTCCGCATGCTGGACGGTCACAAACGAGTTCTGCACGTCGATAATGCCGCTGCGGACCAGTCGTTCCAATTCCAGACGCACCCTGCGCAAGTCCTCCTCGGCAGCGTCTTTGTTGGCTTCCGCCTGGGCAATTGTTTGGTCTGTCTGGAAGCGGTTGAAGACCGGTACGGACACGTTCACACCAAAACTGAACCACCGGTCTCTGGGGTTGAGCTTGAACAGACCCGAGTAGCCTTCCTCCTGGAGAGCCCGGCTGACACCCGCATTCGCGCTGATCGTGGGCAACCTCGTTCCCCGCGCGGCAGTCGCCGAGAAGGATGCCTGCGCTGCCCTGGCGGTCGCCTGCTGGATTGACGGGTTATCGCTCAGAACGTCGGCAACGAGAGCATCGGATTCTATGGAACTGGGATCGAAAACCTCGGGCAGCGTACCTGCGACCTCGAACTCGGGCGTATCCTCCAGGCCGATCCACTCAGCGAGCAGCAAACGGTTCAAGCGCGCTCTACCACGGGCCGCCTCGAGAGCCTGTTCCTGGCTGGACACCTCCACCTGTGCTCCGAGCACATCCACCTGAGTTCGGGCGGCAACGCGGAAGAGTCGATTGGTTGCTTCGAGATCCCGCCGTCTCACGTCGAGCAGCTCTTCTTCGATCTCGATTAGCTGTTGCGCCTGAACCACCTGATAGAAGCGCCGCTTGATTTCCGCCTCCAGCCTCGTCAGTTCCGCATCGACTGCCGCGCCCGAAGCGGAAGCGCCCGCTCGTGCGCTGCGAAGGTTGTTGAGACTGCTGAACCCGTCGAACAGCGTCATGCTGCTGCTCAAGCTCTGAGAAGAGCTGCTGCTCTCGAAAGTGCTCGCCTGATCAAGCTCCACCGAGCGGCCGTAGTCGTCCACTCCGGTGAACACGGTCCGCGCCGAACCATTGAAATTGAGACTGGCTCTGAGATCGGGGAGCAGACCACCCAGACCGGCTCTGATGTTTGCTTCGGATGCGTCCGCCTGGGCTATGGCGCTGCGGTAGGCTGGGTTGTTCCGCTCGGCGAGCGCGAGCGCGTCCTCGAGGGTCAGTCTCTGCGGTACCTGCTGTTGGGCTTGAGCCTCCGCGCCGAGCATACAAGTACAGAGCAGCAAGCCCCCCAGGATGCCATATCTCATTGCGGCCTCCCCCCGGCGGCACCTACGTTATCGACGAGCCGCACTCGAGCGTCATGTATGAGAGTGTAGTGACCGTCCGTGAGTACGATTTCGCCCGGACGGACCATGTCCGTGTCGGGACTGTCGACTATCTCGACCAGTGAATCGTTGTGTAGGCCCGTGGTCACGTAGCGCCATTTCGCTAAGCCCGTGCCGGTTTCGCTTCCCGCCGCGTAGACGAACAGCATGTCGCGCCGGTCGCGCTCCAGAATTGCCGTCCTCGGCACCAACAGGCGGTCGGGAAACTCCCGGGCTTCCATGGATACGCGCGCGTACATCCCCGGCAGAATCCGTGCATCACGGTTGGGCACGCGCACAGTGACCCGTGCGGTCCGGGTGCCCTCCTCGACCACGGGGTTTATGGTCTCGACGGTGCCGGAAAAGACCTCGCCGGGAAAGGCCGAAAACCGAATCGTCGCGCCGCGTCCCGGGGCAAGGAAACCGACCTCGCTCTCCAACACCTGAACCTCGACCTTGACGGGGTCGAGATCGATGACCGTCATCAGGCGGTCGCCCACGTTGACCTCACGTCCCTCGACGATCTCGATGCTGGCGACGCGCCCGGCGAAAGGTGCGCGGATCTTGGTCCTGGCCAGTTGAAGCTGCGCCATCTCGAGGGCTACCTGCGCCTGATCCAAACCGCTCCTCGCCCGAGCGACGCGGTCGCGCTCGACTCGAACCTCGGGGTCCTCGATCTCATGGTCGAAAAGCGTGTATTCCCTGTAGGAGGCCTCCGCCTGGGCGAGGCGCGCTGCCGCATCAGCCACGTTGAGCTGGTATTCGGCAGAATCAATTACAGCCAGCAGGGCTCCGGCCTGAACGACCTCGTTCTCGTGCACGTATAGGCGCACGATGCGCCCCGCCACCCGCGCGTTGAGTGGAGCCTCACGTTCGGCCGCTGATTGAGCCGCCGCTGAAACGGATACGACGAGGGTATCCCTGACGACAGCTCCACCACTCACGGGTATCGCGACTCCGGTTGCGAAAGTACCGGTGGCGGACACCTCCGGGCGATTGCCGTCGTCGACCTGGCCCACGTCTCCGTTGGAGTCGCCGGCTGCGTTGATGCGCCACCACGTTACACCGGAAACGGCGACCACCGCCGCCACTACGGCGAGAAAACCAATCAGGCGTCGTGAAATGGACATTGCGAGTTCACTCTCTTTGCGGAAAAGCCCAGTTTCATCTTGAACGGCTTCATGTTTGAGACACCGAGCATCCGTTGAGACTCCGACCTGGCAGCGCTAGCCACAGATGCACGAAAACAGCAGATAGTTGCGTATTTCAAATATGTATGTCAAATACGTATTTGGCCAGGAGGAAGTGTCAGACGACCGCATCTCGAGGCGCGGAGCACCGCGTGCAAAAGAACCAAATCGAGCCCAAGTCGCATCGTGGGCCCGATTTTGCACCGTTCAGAGTCGTCCGCGCGCTTGGCTCGTTGCAGACCTCAACGTCGCCTGAAGGACGGCGCCACGAGCTGGTCGCCGGCGTCAGCTCTGGGGACCTCCATCGGTACGCTTCCCGGCGTCAGCGGAATGAGATAGAGGCGGTTTTCGACTCCGGCCGGGCCCTGCGCCGAAACGGTGGCGGCAATGAGATCCCCTTCCGCTGACACCGCAAAATCGGTCACCGTTAGAGCCTGCGTGAACAGCGGAGTGACTTCACGAGCGGAAGTGAGCTCCATCTGATATATCATCCGCGTCATGTTCCGGCCTCGACCTTCTTGTCGAATGAATGCGATGGTCGAGTCGTTCATCCAGGTGGGCACCATCTCGTTTCTGCGCGTCTGAGTGAGACTCTCCCGGTTCGTCCCGTCGATGTCCACTACGCAGATATCGTAGTTGTCGTCGCTTGACGATGCAAAGAGGACCCTGTTGCCGTCCGGAGACACGGCAGGTCGGAAGGCGGCCGTTTCACCCGTGGTAAGCTGCATCTGCTCGGTGCCGTCCGCGTTCATTATCCAGATCTGAGAGGAGCCGCTCTGGTCCGACTCGAAGACAATTCGAGTGCCGTCCGGAGTCCATGTGGGCGACCCTTCCAGTGACTCCGTGGAGGTGATCTTCTCGGCATTCGAGCCATCCGGGTTGGCCACGTACACGTCCAGGTTTCCGCCCCGATCCGAGATGTAGGCGATCTTGGTTCCATCCGGGGAATACGTAGCCGAAAGCTCGCTTCCCGGCTCGTCCGTGACCTGGTAAAAGGCCTCGGGTTGGTCGCGGTCGAATGAGTATAGGTTGACGTTTTCCGCGCGCGTCGAGGTGATCAGGATCTCGCCTATCACGTAGACGGTAGCCGTATCGGTTGAACCCCAGGGTGTGTTGGCGACGACCTGGGCGGAGCCCAACTCAGCGGCGGTGAGGGTGCCCTCGCCGTCCACTGAGAGCACCTCGGGCGGGCTCGAAGTCCAGGAGAGATTGGTCGCGTCCGCGACCGGAGTACCGGCATCGTCGGTGAACGAAGCAGACAGTCTCGTCGGCTCACCGCGGACGACGGATATCACATCGGGGTGGATGTCGAGACCCTCGGCAACAACCTCGATATTCCAAACTACCTCCAGGCCTTCGCCGGGCCCGCTCACGGTCAGGGTGGTCCGGCCCAGCTGGTCGCCGGTCAGAGTGCCGGTTGAGTGGTCGAACGACGCGAGCGTGGTGTCGGCCAGAGTCCATCGCAGGGGAGCTTCGGGGACGGGCGTCTCATCTGCGGCCAAGGCCGTTGCGGTGAATGTGCGTGAGCCACTCAAGGGAACCGCAACTGGCCCCTCGGAGTAAGGCGGCATTGCTTCCAGGAACTCCACAGGGCGGTGCACAGTCACATGCAGAGTCCTCTCGTGCCCGAACCCCGAGGCGATTATCTCGGCCTGCCCCGCAGAGCGGCCGGTCACCATTCCTAGCGGAGAGACGTGCACCACCGACATGTCCGTGGATCGCCACGCCAGCCAGTTTGGTTGCAATCTCCGGTCGTTCTGATCCGGCACGGTTACCTCCACCGTGTCCGACATGTTGGGAGACAGGCCCATGTGCGTGGATTGAAACGCAAACTCTGCCTGGGCAACCTGCACGGTCACACGCGCAAGCAGACCGGTCGGCGTTGTAGCCTCGAGGACACCCTGACCCGGTGACAGGCCCACCACACCTCCCTGTTGCCTCACTTCCGCAACGCCGTCCTGACCGAGAAAGCGCCACGTTACCGACGTGGGAGCGGCAAGATCTCCGTTGTCGTTGAGAAACCGAGGTTGCGGCCGGATTTCCTCTGAGGGAAGCAAAAAGATCGCGGGGGGATCAATCTGCAGCACGGTCGCGACGCCACCACCCACGGCCCCACCCGCTGCTCCACCCATTCCCACAACCTGAACGGTGGCAGACGCTTGCTGGTTACCGACTCGCACCTCGACGTTAGCAACGCCCTCACCGAGGCCGATAAGCGCCACGATCCCGGGCAGACTGGGATCTTCTTCTATCTCGACGACCCCCGGGTCGCTCGTCGACCACGCAAACCTGGCGGCGGGCACGATGTCCCCTCGCCCGTCGTACGCATCCGCCATGATTTCTTTGCGTTCACCGACCGACATGGTCACCGCTACCGGTGCGACCTGCACCTCGGCGACTTGTTGGCAGACCGTATTTGCCGGCAACGACGCGGCCAACAGAACCACGGCAACCGGAGTCAGATGTAAATGCTGTCGCTTCATTTCGACTACTCGGTAGAATGCCTGTAAGTATCTATCAATATTATAGATATGTGCGGCAACTTTAGGACTCCATTGGGCCAGTGTCAAGACGATCCATCACCGTGGGAGAGTGACGTGCGCCTCAGACACCGTCTCCCGCCCTCCTCGAGGTATCTTGCGTTCAGGGCACAACAACACCGAACGTAAAGGGCACTCTGGACCGAACGACCACAAATGGAAGGTCATACATGAACTCCTATCTGCAACCCCCGGCAACATTCAGACTCGCCGCGACCATGTGGCGGATCGAGCTTGCCGTTTTAGGGGTGCTGTGGACGACTGCCTGCGGAGGTGGAGGCAAGGACACGACCGCATACGCAGGCGCCACGGTTTTTGACGGCACGGGTGCTCCGCCAATATACGATGCTGTGATTCTGGTGTCCGACGGGCATATCCAGGATATTGGCCCGATCGGGACAGTCAGCGTGCCAAGAAACGCCAGGGAGCTGCGGCTCGATGGAAGGTGGATTGTGCCGGGTTTGATAGACGCTCACGTGCATGCCGCAAACTGGACTCTCACTCGGTTCCTCTCCTATGGCGTCACGAGCGTGCGTAGCATGGGCGGAGATCAGGAGGAGATGATCGCCTTGCGCGACTCGGTATCGCTTGGCTCGTTGCTGGGGCCGCGGATGTACATATCCGGATCAATGATCGACGGGCCCGGAGCCACGTGGCCGGCCGCAACCCCGGTCAGAAATTCCGCGGAGGCTCGTAGTGCTGTGGACAATCGCGTTCTCATCGAGGCATCGCAGGTGAAGGTTTACACCAAGATCGACCGGAACCTGCTGTCCGCCGTCACCGATGAGGCGCGTGCACTGCGGATTCCGATTGCCGCACACCTCGGGATGGTGGACGCCGTGTCCGCGGCGGAGCTCGGCGTGAATTCCATCGAGCACATGACCGGCGTGGTTGAGTCAACACTCTCAGACCCGGAGAGGCTATTCCGCGCCCACGAAGAGTTCTTCTACGGTTGGAAGCGAGCCACCCGTTCATGGGCGAGTCTGGACTCTGCTGCTCTGCATGCCACGGCGGGGGCGCTGGCCGCGACCGGTGTCACGATCGTGCCCACCCTGGCTCTCTACGAGGTATACGCTCACCTCGCCGACGACAGCTTCATCTCTCAACTCGACCTCGAGAGTGTACCGCAGTCGGTTCGCATCGACTGGAACGTGCCGGATCTTATCCGCCGAGCTCAACTATCTCAGAGCGATTATATCGTCTTTCGGCGTTCTCGCCCCGTTCAGAATCTCTTCCTGAGGTTGTTCAGGAGGCAGAATGGAGTCGTTGCGGCAGGAACCGATACACCGAATCAGCTTCTCGCTCCGGGTGCTAGTCTCCATAGAGAACTCTCTTTACTTGTAGAAGCTGGCCTCAGCACCGAGGAAGCTCTGCTGGCGGCGACGCGCAACGCCGCCGCGATAATCGGAGTGGATTCCATCGGTATATTGTCTCCCGGAAAGGTTGCGGATTTCGTGGTCCTAACCGAGAGTCCACTTGACGACATACGAAACACGCGCACTCTGGATAGAGTAGTGCTGAAAGGAGTGAGCTATCACCCTGCGGAATTCAAGCTGGATTGGTGAGCAATTCTGGACGCCGGAGAAGCTATTACCCGAGGCGCCACGTGGGAGGCGGCGTAGGGAATGACGGCCAAAGCTGGACGGATTGTGCTCATTCACGCGGACGAGAGCTGCCTTGGGAACGGGCGCGACGGGAGAAGCCCTGGCGGTGCGGCATCACTTGTCGAGACACCGCACGGCAAAGGTGTCGCGCGTCGGGACTTGTATCTCTGCTCGCCCGACACCACGAACAACCAGATGGCGCTGCGCGGAGCGATAGAGACCCTGTCGGAATTGTCCGAGAAGGGAGGGCGCCTGCGGATCTTCTACGTCTCGGACTCTCAATACCTGGTCAAGGGCATGAACGAATGGGTGGCGGCCTGGCGCAGGCGAGGGTGGCGGCGCAAAGGCGGAGTTATCGAAAATCTGCAGCTATGGCGCGAACTCGTGACACTAGACGATCGACTCGCGGTGAAATGGGAGTGGGTACGCGGCCATTCGGGACACCCCAAGAACGAGTACGTGGACGAACTCGCCGTGCGGGCCGCTTCCGAGCAGCTGAACTCCGATGGATTCATCGAATCCGGGTGGGGGACTTGGCTGGCGCACAAACAAGCAAGTGGTGAGTTTATCAATTACGACCCTGACGAGAGACTGATGCATTTGAAGATAGAGGCCGCGAGCAAGAGATGACCGCGTTCAAGGACGGAGTACCCGCCAATACACACCCGCTGAACTTGCTGCCCGATGGGGAGGATCCACAGTTGGATCGTATTCCCCTCTACGAGGTATACATGCGAATGGCGGAGGAACTCGCGAAGAGATCCACCTGCCTCAGGCTCCAAGTCGGCACCGTCGTCACGGACGCATCGCTGGAAAATGTCGTAGCTATAGGCTACAACGGCAATGCGAAAGGACTGCCGAACATGTGCGATTCGGCCGTACCTGGCAAATGCGGCTGCATCCACTCCGAGGTGAACGCCTTGGTCAAGGCTCCCGGTGCTCTGCGAGACAAGGTCGTCTTCGTGACGGCGAGCCCCTGTGTGATGTGTGCGAAGCTCATGATCAACTCCGGTGTATCTCACGTGTTCTACAGGAAGGCGTACAGGGACCCGAGCGGCATTGAATTGCTGGCATCCGCCGGAGTAATCCCGGTCCACTACGATCGCTGGGCGAACGAATGGCGTTAGGCCAAACGATGAACGATCTAGACCGACTTTTCAACCAACTCGTGCACGTCTTGGCGACCGAGTACCCCGATCGCCTTACGACGCCGTTCCATATCTCGGAGCTGTATCAGTCCATACTTCCTTACCGGAAGTTCAAGAAACAAATGGGCTTTGAATGCAGCGAGGACTACGAGATGGCGCTGCTCCGACTGGTCGCTGGTGAATCGGAATATGCATCGTTGGAACCCGATGAGGCGCAGAAACAGCTGATGCTCGAGGCCCGTGCCGTGCACCCCAACCCCGGAGCGTTCCGCGACTTCGCCGCAGCGCGTATCAAGCTGAACGACAAAGCGGTGCGGCGCGCACAAGGAGCGTCTCGAGCATACGCTCCGCCTCCAGCTCCCCCGGCGCGAGAGGAGGAGACGGACTCCGATCCCTGGGCCCAATTCGCACCCCCTGAGGAGCCCCCTGCACAGACTGGAGACGAGGCGCCCGCCTTCGAAGTGGTCAGCGAAGCATTGGCGGCGGCACCTGAACCCGAGCCGCCGCCCGAGCCGCCCGTCCAGGAGGTTCCAATCGAGCCCGATGACATGGAGGTGAGCCTCGAAGGCAGGATATGCAGTAGTTGCGGCGAGGCACTTCCGACCAATCGGCCCGTCGTGTACTGTCCCTTTTGCGGATGCAGGGTCAGCCCGATCGCATGTCCGGAATGCGGAGATGAGATTGAAGCTGGATGGCGGTTTTGCGCCACATGCGGTAGGAGCGCTTCGAACAACTAGATGAACGACATAGTTCCCTCCGAACCTCGCATCGACCGGCCCGCACTCGAGCGGATACTGCAGCGTGCGGCTGAGCTGCAGAGCAGAGAACGGGATATCGGCGAGAACCTTACCGACACCGAACTCATGCAACTGGGTGAGGAAGTCGGCATCTCGCGACAGCATCTCAAACAAGCTCTTTCCGAGGAACGGGGACGAGCGCTGACGGCTCCGGAGCGCGGTCCAATAACCCGACTGTTCGGAAGACGCCGAGTGGCGGCGCAGCGAACTATCGACGGCAACGCCGTCGAGATCGAGCGAGTACTGCGAGATTGGATGACCGAGGGCGAACTACTGCAGGTCAAGCGCAGGTACCCGGACCGCACCTCCTGGGAGCGAAAGGAAGGCGCGTTTGCCTCGATCCTGCGCTCGTTCGGCGCCGGTGGACGGAAGTACGTCTTGGCGGGCGCAAACGAGGTAGTCACCAGAGTGATCGCCACTGACGAGAGCCACTGCCACGTACAGCTCATTGCAGACCTGTCCAACAAACGCAACGGACACATCGTTGGCTCCGGAGTCCTGGTTGGTGGGGGAGCCGCCACGACGGGCATCGCTCTGGTATTGGGAGTGATCGCACCCATCGCCGCGATACCGGTCGTACTTAGCGCCCCATTAGCGGTCACGGTGGCGCGTTCGCACCGGCGGGAGGTGGAGAACTCCCAGGTTGCCCTGGAGCAGATCCTCGACCGGCTCGAGCACGGCGACACCAATGTGAAGCGGAAATTGCTGGGATCGGATTCGGAGGGTGTTGGTCGCATTGCGGAGGAGATCCGCAAGAACCTTGGAATATGAGGCTGCAACTTGGCCGCTCGGCGCCGGCGTTCACCGCCCTGATCGCTACCGCCTGCTGGGCCTGCGGCGCCGGCGCCGTGCGTCCGCGGTTCGAGCCCTTTCCCGAGGCCATCGTCGACACCGTCACCGGCGAGCCGGATGTCCTCGTGGAGCGCATCTCCGATTTGCTGATGGAGGAGGGCATAGCGTTGCGTTGGGTGAGGCAAAGGGAAGGTTACGTCGAGACCAAGTGGTTCAACCCGGTAACGGGTAGGACCGGCGGCGGCAGGAGCCTCAACACCTACGAGGTTGTTCGGATGCGTTTCTGGACCGATCTGGCAATGGGGCACCAGTCCGTCGTCGCAGGTGAGGCAGTCCACCGAAGGGTCGTAGACCCGTCTCTGCCGGAACGCCAGAGGGAGGTGCACGTTCCCAGGAATCACCCCGGTCACGAGATCCTCACCAGGGTGTTCGATCTGCTGGTATCCGGCGAGCACGAGCATTGACTGCCGTCAGTGTGAACATCGACGCCGCGGCGGACCGCAGGTTCTGCAACGAGATGCTCCCCAAGGTCTCCCGCACTTTTGCGATTTGTATACGACTGTTGCCGCGGCAACTCGAGCACCCGGTCCTGGTTGCATACCTCCTCTGCCGGATAGCGGACACGATCGAGGATACGACTTCGTTGAGCGGGAGCCAGAAGAATCGACTGCTGGAGGATTTCAGACGCTGCCTGGAACATGACCGTGAGGACGCAAGCACATTGCGAACTGCGTTCGATGAGTATCGGGACGACGACGAGCGGTTGGCCAGGGAATCGGACGTGGTGCTGCGCGAGTTCCGCCGCCTTCCATTACCGTTGCAGGAAAAGATCAAGCCGTGGGTCATGGAGATGTGCGCCGGCATGGCGCAGTTCATCGACATCGCTGGTAGTGGGTCAAAGGGCTACGTAACCTCTTTGAACACAGTCGACGATCTAGATCGCTACTGCTATTACGTGGCGGGAACTGTGGGCAACATGTTGACCGACATTTTCAGTCAGGTCAAGCCACAAATTGATGAAGTCGACTACGCCAGAATGAAGACGCTAGCGACGAGCTTCGGCCTGGGACTGCAACTGACCAACATAATCAAGGATGTCGCCGACGATCGGAAGCGTGGCCACAACTATCTTCCTCGCACTTTGTGCAGGGGCGCAGGAATCGAACCAGAGGACGTGCAGGACGGACGATACCCCCACGAATCCCGACAGGTGGTCGATGCCTTGGTCCGCAAGGCGCAGGGGCATCTGTGCGACGCCCTCGACTACACTACCTGCGTCCCACGGAGACAGCACGGAATCCGATCTTTCTGTCTGACCTCACTGTTCTTTGCCGTGAAAACCCTCCGCTTGACGGAAATGGACGACACCGTGCTGAGCCCGTCAAAGAAGCTCAAGATCAGCCGAGCGGCGGTACACCGCACGATACTCACAACACAACTGATCGCGTCCCACGACGGTTTGGTGGAGGCGTATTTCCGACGCCTGGCCGGGCCAACCTGGTGGTCGCAATACCTGGCCAATCGTTTCTGAAGTGACCATATCGCTGGTACTCGCGATTTCCGAAAACGGGGTGATCGGTCGCGCCGGAGGTTTGCCCTGGTGCCTTCCCGAGGATCTGCGTCACTTCAAGTCGCTCACCATGGGTCACACAGTGGTGATGGGACGAAAGACGTTCCAGGCTCTCGGAGGACCGCTCCGCGGGAGGCATACCGTCGTGTTGACCAAGGACAAAGCGTTCGAGCCCGAAGGTGTCACTGTGGCTCACGGCGTTGAGGATGCGCTCAGTTGGGGAATCGGTGACGAGGAGATCTTCGTAGCCGGCGGGGCTCAGGTATATCGTCAGACGCTGCCTCACGCAGATCGCGTTTACCTCACTCTAGTGCACGCATGCGTGGAAGGTGACGTCCATTTTTCCGAACTCGATCTGTCAACGTGGAAGCTGTCGGAGGAACAGTTTCACGCCCGGGATGAACGCCACGGGTACGCCTTCAGCATCAGGGTGTATTCGCGACTATAAAGAGAGGCCCGAGCCGCAACTGACACGACGCGGGCCCTCATTCAGGACACAGAGTAGCCGAGCCGCAACGCCCGCTACTTCCCTGCCTCCTCCTCCGCCTTCTTTCGTTCCTCGATGATCTTCTCGGCAACTTCAGACGGCACTTCCTGGTACGAATGGAGCTTCCAGGAAAACGTGCCCCGCCCGTGCGTCATCGAGTGCAGTTGCGTGGAGTACCGGTACATCTCCGCCTCGGGCACCGTGGCCTTCACCTTGGTCATGTTGCGGTCAGGCTCCGAACCCAGTATCTGCCCCCGCCGCGACGATAGATCGCCCATTACATCGCCGAGGTTCTCGTCGGGAGTCCATACCTCCACTTCGTGCACCGGCTCGAGAATGATTGGCTTGCAATTCGGAGCCACATTTCTAAATGCCTGGATGCCAGCCATCTTGAATGCCTGCTCGCTGCTGTCCACCGTATGATAGCTGCCGTCGTAGCAGTCAACCCTGAAATCGACGACTGGGGAACCGGCGAGCACTCCACGCTCGGCTGCTTCCCGAACTCCTTTGTCAACGGCGGGAATGTACTTGGACGGAATGGAGCCGCCCACGATAGAGTTGGTGAATTCGTAGCCGCTTCCCCTGGAAAGTGGCTCGATACGGATCCAACAGTCGCCGAACTGTCCGCGCCCGCCGGACTGTTTCTTATGACGTCCCTGACCTTCGCCTTTCTTTTTGAAGGTCTCCCGATACGCGACCAAGGGCCGCTGGATCTCAGCGTGGACGCCGTACTTCCTCTCCAGACGGTTCACGATTACTTCGAGGTGGCGCTCTCCTCTGCCGCTGATGAGTGTCTGCCTCAACTCGGGGTTGAACTCATGGTGGAACGTCGGGTCCTCATCATGCAGTCTCTGAAGTCCGGTCGAGAGCTTGTCCTCCTCACCTCTCTTGGTCACGGCCACAGCCAACACCGTTATCGGATAGGGGAACGGAATCTTCGGCAGCGTCGTCGGGGTGCCCTGAGTAGAGAGCGTGTCGTTGGTATGCGTATCCTTGAGCTTGGCGACGACGCCGACGTCACCAGCGTGCAGCTCCAACACCTCCGTGCGGTCCTTTCCCTGTGCCACAGACAAGTGATTCAGCTTCTCGATCAAGCCACGCGGTGCGTTGTAGACTTCGGCACCGTTACCCACCTTGCCGGATACGATCTTGAACAGAGAAACCTCACCCACGTGAGGTTCGGCAACCGTCTTGAAGACCTGAGCGACGAACGGGCCGTCGTCGGACGCTTCCAGGCTCAAATCGGCTCCGTTCTCCCATATCTGCGTGGTTAAGGGGGGGCATTCGGCAGGAGAAGGAACGAGTGCCACCAGCTCGGAGAGTATTGCGCGCATACCATAGGTGAGGTACGCCGAGCAGCACATCAAGGGGAATATGTCACCATTTGCGATTCCGGCCTTGAGCGCCGCAAACGCATCTTCGCGAGCGATTTCTTCGCCCTCGAAATACCGTTCCATCAAGGTTTCATCAGTCGCGGCGATTTCCTCGATCAATTGCTGCGAATACTGCTCGAGTTGGTCCTGGTACTCGCTGGGAACGTCAACCTCTTGGTATTCGCCGGTCTTGGTTCCCGGAGAGTACATGTGGCATTTCTTCGAGAACAAATCGATGATGCCCTTGAACTCGGGTCCTTCTCCGACCGGTAGCTGTATGGGTACGACGCTGGCGGTGAGGTGCTTCTTGATTCCCTCGATTATGTCTTCGAAACTCGCGTTCTCTTTGTCCATCATCGAGGCGACAAAGAGGCGTGGAATCCCGCGCTCCGTCGCATACCGCCAGACCTCTTCCGTCCCCGCTTCCACTCCGGATGTCGCGCTCACCGCAATCAACGCCGCATCGGCGGCGTAAACGCCTGCCAGTGCATCGCCCGTGAAGTCAAGGTATCCCGGCGTGTCGATCAGGTTGATCTTGGTGTCCTCCCACTCGGCATGAGCGAGGCCCAGGCTGATGGAGTACTGCCGCTGGATTTCATCGGGAGTGTAATCGGTGAGTGCCGTTCCATCTGGAACTGATCCGTGCCGTTTGCTGCTGCCGGCCACGAACGCCAGCGCATCGACGAGTGTAGTCTTGCCGCTGGCGCCGTGGCCCACTACAGCCACGTTGCGGATTTTGTCGCTTTCATAGACACGCATATATACACCTCCTGCAGAGAAGACGGGGAACATCGTTAGGAAGGGCGGGTAAGTCAAATTCCCGACGGAACCGGGACGGCTGGCCAGTCACCTCACAGGTATTCGACCCGCCTCGCCGAGTGGCGACCGAGGGCGAACGTAAACCGAATAAAGGTCTCGCTGCCGAGCTGAAGGCCGGTCATCGCTTCCGGCATCAGCACGTCACGGGTAGCTTCAGATTGTCGTGTGCCAACGATCCCCGAAAGGAAGAACCGGTGTTTCGCGTTCGCTGCCTGATATTCAGTTTGTCGATGATGGTGATAGCTGCCGACCCGATCAGTGCCCAAGCTCGGGCGCTCATTCTTTATGGCTATGGCGGCAGGATGTTGTCGTTAACGGACCTGAGTGATGCCGGCGACAACCTCGGCCCCGGTGCGGTCTATGGAGGCGGCATAGGATTGCAGCTGCATGCGAGCTCAGCCCTCCGTGCCTCGTTCAGCAGTTCGAGGGCAGACCTGCGAGGCCCCACGATCAACACGACCGACCCTGCATTCGAGCGATACTACGTTGGGGCCGATCTAATGATTGGGACTCCCACCGACGCTGGGTTAGCACCGTATTTCTTCCTCGGCGGGGGCAGAGTAGCAGTCGACCCGGTTGAGGGTGGCGAGGGCATGGCCAGTATCGCGGGGCGAGCGGGAACGGGCGTGAATTACGTTCCCGACAACAGTATGGTTGTGTTGTTTGCTGAACTCGGCGGCTGGCTATACAGGTTCCAGTTGCTCGGGTTCGACAGGCTACAGATCAATACCGCGATCTTGGGCGGGCTGGCTCTCGCGGTTCCGTTCTAGGCTCATCTCTCGTAAGGCGGTACCAAGCGGCTGCCGCGAGTAGCAAGGGGGGTATGATTTGCTCCGCCCAACCAATTTCCGCCTGATAAGCGGCATCGTCCTCTCGCTTGCCGCGACCGCCTGCGGCGCGGGTTCGCCCATCGGCACGGTGCACCTCGGCGACCTGGTCTATTCGGGAACCGTTGACGGCGATTACCTGGCACGTCAACTCATCCAACTGGATCCGCCATTTCAGGCTTGCTATGTCCGAGTGAAGCGAACCCCCCCTGCGCCGGAGGGTGTCATCGAATTGGCATTGACAGGTGGGAACGGTGAACTGTCCGGAGAAATAACCGCGAATTCGACCGGGAGTTCGGAACTGGGGGAGTGCTTACTAGGTGCGATATCGGGTCTAAAGATCACTGAGCCCGAGGAGTCGGCTCCCTGGGATTATACGGCTGAATGGTCAGTGACTTTCGAGATAATCCGCTCGACTCCCGACGGCAACTGAGCCTAGCTTTTCAAGCGACCAACGCCGGCCCTGATCGGGCCGGCGTTTGCTGTTGTCGCGATCGAAACCAGACCTCACATAGTCTCGGCTTCGACCTTTCGGACATTGGTGGCGTGGAGCCCCTTCGGGCCTTCGGCGACCTCGAACTCTACCTGATCATTCTCAGCCAGAGTGCGGAAACCCGACCCCTCGATTGCGGAATAGTGCACGAAGACGTCCGGACCGTCCTCGCGCTCGATGAACCCGAACCCCTTAGCGGTGTTGAACCACTTGACCTTGCCGTTGGCCATACTGCTACAAACCTCCGTGGGTGCCAAAAGCCACCGCCGGTCGCCACGGCCCGTCTGCGGCCGCACGCCGGGCGATTTGGCATAACTTTGACGGGATTCCCAGGCTTGTCAATAGTGCCGCAACAGCCCAAAGGGGCAGGTCTGCGCCGGGCGGGGGCGGGGCGGTTGGTACATCTCGGGCCCGCTTGGACTTCGGAGAGGCACACGAACCCGAGCTGATTAGACGTTCCCGGAATGCGGGAGGCAACTTGGCCCCCAGAGGCGCCGGGCGGATTCGAACCGCCGAATAGAGGTTTTGCAGTTCTATCTGAATCTTTGCGTTTCTTGCGTTTGGTTGCACGTGGTAGTGCAATCGGGCGATTCGAGCAACTGCCATAGGCGTCTTCGGGTGAGGCAGCGAGCTGAACGCTCTCTGGTCCACGGGGAAACTCAAGGACTGCTGCACTTGGGTTCGTCTTGATCAACGCTATCGGACCAGCCTCAACAGAGAAGGAAGCACTCGTCACGCTCTACAGCGGAGCCGAAGATGCTTCGAGTGTGTAGCAACTCTCCAGCCGTTACTGTCACCGGCTGTGCAGTGAAGGCCAACTTGGCTGGCGATGCAGGAGTGACATTAAATGCCGCACTTGTCGCACCCACGAGCGGAGCCGAGGAAGCTACAAGCGTGTACCCCGAACCCGCTCTCGGTCGACCGACAATCCTTGGAACCTTCTCTGGCTTCTGGACACCTGTGATGTACCGCACAACTGAGGCTTCGTGCTTCCATTCTTCGCGCCGGTCAATCCTCCTCAAGTTCTACAGGGCCAAATTACCCTCTGCTGTCGTCCAGCGTCTGCTGGCTACTCCCCCGCCCTCTCCTCCAAATCACCCAGAATCCCCTGTATCTGCTCCAACGCCGACTCCAGATCCTCAGCGATCTCTGCCGCGAGAGTGTTGGGATCAGGCAGATCACCGGCGTCTTCCAAGCTCTTGTCTCGGAGCCAGAAGATGTCGAGGCTTGCCTTGTCGCGGTTGACGACCTCGTCGTAGGTGTGCGACCGCCAGCGACCGTCTGGTTTCTTCTCCGACCAGGTCGGTTTGCGGTTGTTCCGAGCAGCAGCGGCCAGGGCAAAGCTACCCCCGACGTTCCGCCAACACGACTTACGGCACCGTCGTGCTACAAAATGGCTGGCTGAAGGCAAGAACCCAGTGCACGTGAAGGAGGCGCTCGGACACTCGGACCTTCGGAGAACTATTGGATACACGCACTTGGCGAAAGAACACCTACGTGTGCTAGTGGATGAAGATGTGGATCACCGTTCAGAGCGCGAGGGTGCAGGAGGCTAGTGTGGCAGCACCCATTCAGACTCCCATGCAATCCGTTTCGCTTTTTTTCCCTTCGGTGAAGGGCGTATCAACGCGTGCGAACCATCATCAACTGTCGGAGCGGAGACAACGTCGAAACCCATTCCCAGCACCAGGCCCGCCTGGAAGGCTGCCAGACTGTCTTCAGTGTGATCTGCAAGGGCAGCATCAGTTGTCGTAAGGTGGGCAATGTGGACCGAAAGCTCCCCTGTAACTCTATCTACGAACGCAATGGATTTGGGCCGTGTCGTCCCATCGGGTTCGTGGTGAATCCAATCTGGCAGAATTCGACGCCATAGGATCGTGGAGTCGTCGATTATAGCCTCATCGACGTGATTCGGCACCAATTCTTGTTCAGCCGAACGCTTTAGAAAGTGCCCTCGATCAGCCAACTGCTGGCAGCAGGTACATCCAGCGATTCCGCCCTCCCGCTGACCTCCACATCTTCCTCACCGTCCGACAAGAGTACCTCAACTGATGCGTCTGGGAGAATCTCTATCTCCAGGCCTCGTCCGCCAGCCGCAAACTCAAGGTGAAGACCTCCACCGGATACCGGAGCGATCTCTGGCACGGGAATCCGGAAAGCCTCCCGCGCGAAACGAGCCAGCAGCAGGACCGTTGTCTCCACCGCTCGATTGCTTATTGGCGGACTACCGTACCCATCCCAGTTCTCATCTAGGTCGGCAAACCGTCGAACAGGATCGAGCGCTCTGTAAAACCACTCATCAACTGACCGTGCTTCTGTGAAACCGATCCACTGGGTACTCCAGGTTCCACTGATCGTGGGATCAGTCGGCTCAAACGCAGATAGTGTACTGTCAGCGTAAACAACTGTCATTACAATCTCCGTTACCGTTTTCGGCCCCAAATCTCATGCATCTTCTCAGTCGTAATATCTACGAAGCCGCGAACCACCCACTCGTGTGCGAGGTCGAACCATTGCATCAGCGCTCCCAAGTCTGACGAACTCGACTTTCCTCTGGCCGTGAGTGTCATTTGGAGGATATCCTTGGCATCTCTGTTGCGGACTCCTGGCTCCATTCGCAGCATCAGCACTCCGCCATCTTCAGCAATCGGAAACGAAAGCTGCAATCGATCAAGCGTAGGGGATGGCAGAAACTCACGCACTCCTCCGTCTCGCCAACAGCAAATAATCTGGGCGAGGTCCGAATGATCTTGCCACTCCCTGCCGCGTTCAAAGTGATTGATGAAGGTAATCTCGCATTGCACAACGTTGGGTGTTTGCATGCCCTCTGACTCGACAAAGCTTCGAAACTTCAGCCACTCAGCTTCAAACGCAGGGCGGATGCTTTCCACATACCGAGGGTATTTCTCCATCCCTGAAACCTTTCTCCAATTGTGGAGAAAGTGTGTTTCCTGAACCTGTACCAAACGAGTCTCATGCTCGTCGATAAACCAGCATCGCACGGATGGAGCGTCCGCCGGGATCAACTCGATGACCGACTTGGTGCGTTTCTTCCCTTCGAGAAACGGAGCGAGCGGAGCCTGTACGGCGCACTTCGGGTACTCAGGCCTTATTTGGTCCCAAAAAAGACCAAAATGTGGAATGGACCATCCCTTGAGTGGAGCAAACTGAACACCCAGAAGCGCTTCGACAATCGGTGGATTCTCGAAGTAGGGTAGTTCGTTTTCTTGAGGCATAGACCTCTTTCGGTATGAATCCCTCGTTACAGCGGCTACACACTAACTGTAATAAACTAGCGTGGCAAGCTCGGTTCCCAGCTGGGAGTGATTGCTAAAGTAGTTAAGCCCACAGCTAGGTTCTGTACTTCGGTGCAGCACGATTGGGTGGGGCATTCGATCCCTCGATCCAACCGAGCAAGTCGTTGCAGGCACAGATTCCTTCCCCAAAACCTTCCCAAAACGGCCATTGATGACCGGAAGGCGGGAGGCAACTTGGCCCCCAGAGGCGCCGGGCGGATTCGAACCGCCGAATAGAGGTTTTGCAGACCCCCGCCTTACCACTTGGCTACGGCGCCTTAACAAGAACAACTTCGCATGAGAAGGGGTTTTACTCAAGCGCCCAATTGAACGTTAAGAAACCGGCCCAGTGACGGGCGCGCAAACGGTAGAACCTAGCGCGCCGAGCGTGCCAGTTCCCGCACTACCCGCTCCAACTCATGAAATTCGGTCGATTTGTCGAAGAAATGGCGGGCGCCCAACTCCATGCACCGTTTCCGATAGGCCGCGTATGGATAGTTCGTGAGGACTATGACGTGAGGAGGAGTGGCATCGTGTCTTATGTCCTCGAGCAGACCGATTCCACTGCGATCGGGCATCCGAATATCCGAAATCATCACGTCAGGCCGCAGCCTCCTGATCAGATCGGCGGCCTCAACGGCGTTATCGCTTTCGCCAACTAACTTCACTCCGTCGATTTCGGCAAGGAGGCTCACCAACCTTCGGCGAATCACGGCCGAGTCATCTACGATCACAAAGGTCTGTGGTTTTTCAAATCGGGCGTGTACACCTTCGACAGGCACGGCAGGCGCGGACGGTAAGCTCATTCCCTGCTCCCGATTAGGGTGAACGCCGACGCTGGCGAATGTTGGGCCCCGGTTCACAGATCGTGCGGGCGAATGTAAGGAGTAGAACCCATGCCGAGTTCGCGGTATCAGCGAGATGCCCTTCTCTCGGTAGGCGTCCGACACGAGTGTGTAGGATATGGACTACGCGCGGAGATCTCGCAGCAAGCGCAGGACCGCGCGGAAGTACTAGGCAGGCGACCTATTCAGCCAAACCGTGTCGCATCACGTAACGAATCAAATCAGCGTTGGATTTGAGCTTCATCTTCGCTAGAATCCGGCTCCGATATGTGCTCACCGTTTTCGGGCTCAATCCCAATTCCGCCGCAGTATCCTTGACGCTCGTACCGGCGCCCAGTTTGCAGAGGACCTGATACTCACGGTCGGACAACACGGCATGCGGTTGCAGCTCCCTGTCAGTCTCCAGCTCAAACGCCAGACGTTCGGCCAAGGATTCGGTGACATATTTGCCCCCCCGGTAGGCACGCCGAATGGCTCCGGCCAATTCGGTTGGCGAATGGTCCTTGGTCAAATAACCGGAGGCGCCCAACCGCAGAGCTCTGACGGCGTATTGGTCCTCCGAATGCACACTCAACACCAGCACCCGGACGTCCGGATGATCCTTGCGGAGGCAGCGCATCGTTTCGAGAAATCCTGGGCCCGGCATAGACACGTCCAGAAGGACAACGTCCACTTTGGCTTTACAACATCCGGCAATTGCCTCATCTCCATCCACGGCTTCTCCGACCAGCTTCATGTCCGGGCATTCCGCCACAATGCGTTTCAACCCTTCGCGCACGATCGGATGGTCGTCGGCGATGAGCAGTCTTATCACTCCGTGTCTTCCCCTTGTCCACGCTCCAGTGGCAACTCCAGCTCGACCGCGGTGCCACCCGTGGACCTACGATATATCTCTACTGCCCCGCCGAGTGCGACTGCACGCTCTCGCATCCCGATCAATCCAATCGAAAACGAGCTCGATAGCGCGGCGGCATCGATTCCGCAGCCGTCATCACTCACGGTGAGGTACAGTTTACTGCTCTCCACTCGTACTTCTACCCTGACATTCTCGGCGCGCGCATGGCGCGCCACATTGACCAGCGCTTCTTGGAGGATGCGAAACGCGGCAGTGGCATGCTCGTTTTGTACGAATGTATCACCCATCTGCAAAACCAGCTCACAATTGACCCCGGATTGCCTGGCAAACTCGGTTGCCTGCCATTCCACCGCAGCCTCCAGCCCGAGGTCGTCGAGAATCGGGGGCCTGAGCTGAGTCGATATGGTTCGTACCGAATCAACCGTGTCATCGAGGAGCGCCTGCATGCTTGCCGCCCTGTCACGAACGTTGCCTTCGTTGGGGAGTCTCCTCACCAACCACGATAGGTCCATCGTCATTCCGGTTAGCGCCTGACCCAGCTGATCGTGTATCTCGCGGGCGATCACCCGCCGTTCCTCCTCGCGAATGGCGTGCAGCCGGGCAGCCAGGTTGCGCAGTCGTTCCTGCGAGGTCGCCAGTGCCTCTTCGGCCTGTCTTCGCTCCAGCGCGTGCGCGAGTATGTTCGCGACACCCTCGAGGAAGTTGACGTCGTCGCGATCAAAGACCCTGGACCTCGTGTCGCACGCGATCAGCATGCCGAACGGTCGTCCCCACCCACGGATCGGTATTGCCACCGAGCTTACCACACCGTGCTCCTGCAGCAGCGTCGGCTGATCGAACCGTTGGTCCTCCTCGGCGTCCTCGACGAGAACCGTCTTCGACTCCTTGAGAGCCAGACTTCCCTGCCATTTGGAATCAGCGCGGAACGCCGCATGGCCGACATCTTCGGCCTTCCATCCAACTCCTTCTCTCAAAAGAAACTCGCTGCCGTCAGTGCACAACTCGACGATTCCACACAGGGGTATCTCAAGGGTCTTAGTGACTGACTCGACGGTTTCGCGAAGCAGAGAGTCCAGATCGCCACCGGCCAGAGCCTGACGCCCCAATGCTGCCACGACCTCCTGCTGATGCGCCCTCGCTTCCAGCGCCTGATCAGCCCGGACACGATCGCTGATATCAATGGCAGTCACCGCCATGATCGTCGGTTCGCCCTGATCGTCGGGAACGATGATGCCGTTCATCAGCATAGGGAACGGGGTGCCGTCTTTGTGCGTGTGCCATACCTGAGTAGGACCATACTTCCCTTCCGCCATGAGCTTGGCGTCTATCTCGCGCGCCGGTTCCAACTGTTCGTCATTGTGGAGAATCGAGAGGTTTTTTCCGAGAAGCTCTTGGACCGTGTATCCGTGAGCGTTGGCGAAGTTCTTGTTGAGGTATATGAGGTTGCCTTTCAAATCGGCCACCGCCATGCCGTAGTTGGCGTGATCCGCTATCACCCGAAATCTCCTGAGTTCCTCTTCGGCCACTCTCTGCTCGGTGATATCGGTGTTTGTACCGACTACCCTGATCGGCTGGCCCGCCGCGTCTCTGACGACCTTCCCCCGAGCTAGAATCCAGCGGATCGAAGCATCTTTGTGGAGCATGCGGTGTTCGAGCAAGTACTCGGTGGCTGTACCAGACACGCAAGCGGCGGCAGCTTCGTCCGCAGCTTCACGGTCGGCCGGATGCAGGTGTTCACGCCACGATTGCATGCTTTTGGGAAACTCGTCCTGTTCCTCGTACCCGAGAATCTCCAGCATGATCGGATCAACGTAGAACTCTCCGGTACGAAGATCCCAATCCCACACACCCGTCCGGGCAGCCCTGGTGGCCATGGCGTATCGGTCCTGGATGACGCGCAACGCCTCCTCCGCCTCTCTGCGTCTCGAGATGTCACGGGCCACGGCATATGCGAATGCTTCGGCACCGAACATCCGGTAGCTGATCGACATATCGACCGGAAACACTTCACCGTTCCGTTTCCGAAACAACGACTCGACCGTGTAGGAGCGACGCCGCTTGATTTCTTCCCATTGCTCCGACCACCGCTCCGACGAGAATTCCATGTCGATATCGTGGATGGACATCGTCAACAGTTCACCGGCCGAGTAACCGAGCGCCTGGCATGCGGACCTGTTGACGTATAGCAAGCGACCGTCGGGACGCATCCATAGTATGCAGTCGGTGGCACGGTCCACCGCGAACTGGGTGAGGCGAAGGTCCCGCTTCTCGCGGACCCGCTCGGTCTCGTCGTGCCAGAAACTGACGAGCCCTCCTTGTCCGAGCGGTGTCGCGGTGACCCTGAAGCGTCTCATACCGGTATTGGTCAGCAGCTCCAAATCGCAGACTCCGCGACTCGCGCTGCTTTGAACGCGCTCTTCGAGTTCAACCCACCGCCTGCTGGCAGACGCACTGGTGCGCGCGAGACATGTCGAAAGGTTTGCCTCCAACACGTCCGCGCGACTCAGGCCCAGGCATGAGCAGAATGAATCGCTGGATTCCACAACAGTTCCGTTGACGTCGGTTATGACGATGCCGTCGCTGGAACCGTCGAGCACTGCCTTCAAGAAATCGGCCGGTATCGCAGCTCCGTCAGAAAGCAAAGCCTCTCCCGAAACTCAACACCCACCTATTGCCGGCAAACCCGTCGCCGAATTTGTGGGCCAAATCAATCCGCCCAACGTTGTTTCCGGTGGCTCGCGTCGCTCCGAGACGCAAACCGAGACCCAAATCGCCTCCCAGGCGCGGCGACTGGTCCTCGAACCAAGCACCGCCATAGTCTACAAATGCGGCAAACCCCACCCCCAGTAACCCAAAGACCTCATCGAGCACGAAAGCACGGTGCTCCAACGAACCCCAGACCATACGCGTTCCCGTGAACGAGTGAGGTCCGAAGGCCCGGGGGCCACGTCCGTGACCAATGTCGAACTCGGCACCTGGAGCGATCCCCCGCTGCGCTCCTGCCTCAACATGTAATACCGTAGCATTGCGTGGAAACGGCAGGGCGGCAACCGTCAAACCGGCCCAAGCTTGCCCAGAGTCCGCCCCTGCCGGAGTAAAGAGCGCATTGGCTTTCGCTCCGAACGCCGCGAAACCCCTGCCGAGCGAAACACCGGTCTGGAATCCCACAGCGGCGCCGACGCCGGTTTCTTCGTATCCAAACGTGGCCGGGGCGAACCAGGCCGCCACGGAGACTCGGGAGCTGAGGTCGACGTCGACGTCACGTGCAAATCCGTTGTAATGAGTGACAACGCGGTATCTCGCCCGGCTTGCTTCGCCGAAAAGACCAACCATCCCCCTCACACTGTCGGGGACGGTCAACCCTGTGTCGGCATAAGAAATATGCTCTGCCCGCAGAATCTGACCGACTATCCCAACCCGCACATAGCCCGCGGAGCTGGCACTGATCGCACGCGCGAATCTCGTCGTCTGGCGCACCGAGAGTCTTCGAAACTGCTCCGAGAGGGTGCCGTTACGGTAGCGGAGTATCCTTTCCCGCCCCGCTGCGGCACTGAGTTGGAACGACTGGCGGTCCGTGGTCGCCCGCCAGGGTATCCCGACGCTCGCGCCCCCACGTACACCGTCACTGAGATCATCGTAGACTGCCGAGACCGCCACGTCGGATCCGACTACTCGATCCATACCGACGCGCAATGTGGTCGCCGTTCGGTCGGGGTCCTGTCTGTAAGATGCTCCGGCACGCGTCGCGGTGCCGAGGAAGTTTCTTTCCGCCAGCCCGGCCGCCCATGTGAAAGTGCCTCCAGTGGAACGGGCCGAGACGTTGATCTGTGTCGTCCAACCATCTCCGGTCTTCACCACGACCGCCATGCGCGAATCCATGCGTGTCGTGTCGATTGTTACATCCCGAAAGATCCCCAGGCGCCTCAGGTTACGTTCCGTCTCGGCGACCAACGAAGAGTCATAAGGCTGCCCTGCAGAAAAAAGTAGCTCTCGTCTTACTACGGAAGTCCGTGTGGTTACATGAAGGGAGTTGGCGGCACGAAACAGTATGCTGGAACGGGCTTCTTCCGGACCGAACACGTTGTGGGTTACGATGACGATCGTATCAACGACGGGAGGCCCCGCAGCCGGCCTTTCCTGTGCGGGGGCAGCGACGGGGAGGATCAACCCGAAGAACAATCCGACGAACGCAGCGCATCTCATGTCTTGGCCGGAATCAAACCTAAACGTAACGCCCCGAGACCGCAGGCGGCCCCGAGGCGACGATTCTGTAACGCCCGAAGGCTTCCTTGGGATGCGCCGAACTCAGAACGCGCCCAGATATCTGTCAACCTCCCAGCTACTCACCATAGCAGAGTATTGGAGCCACTCACTTCGCTTCGCCTCCATGAACCTCGCGAACACATGCTCGCCGAGTGCGTCCTTGACGACCTGGTCCTTATCGAGGCAGTCGAGAGCCTCGTGCAGGTCTCGCGGCAGCTCGTCGATCCGGTGCCGCCGCCGCTCCCGATAGCTCATGGTGAAGATGTTCTTATTGACCGGGTCCGGTGGGCTCATCTCGTTTTCCACCCCTTCGAGCCCGGCTGCCAGCTGCACGGTGAGCGCGAGATACGGGTTCGCCGACGGGTCCGGCATCCTCACCTCGCAACGTGTGCCTTGACCGCGCCGATCGGGAATGCGAACCAATGGTGAGCGATTCCGCATACTCCAAGCGACGTTGGTGGGCGCCTCGAACCCGGGCACCAACCGCTTGTAGCTGTTGACCAAAGGGTTTGTCACAGCACAAAACCCGCGCGCGTGTTTCAATAGTCCTGCAACGTAACCAAGCCCGACATCGGAGATCCCCCAAGTGGAATTCGGATCGTAGAAGGCGTTCTTGCCGTCCTGGAAGAGCGACTGATGCGTGTGCATTCCGGAACCGTTCTGTCCTTCGATGGGCTTCGGCATGAAGGTGGCGAGAAATCCGTGACGATACGCGATCATTCGAACAATGAACTTGAAAGTCGCGAGATTGTCTGCCGTGACCAGTGCATCCGCGTAACGGAAATCCACCTCGTGCTGTCCTCGAGCGACCTCATGATGACCGGCTTCGACTTGAAATCCCAGGTGGTCGAGGTCATGAATCATCAGCCTGCGAATGGGTTCGGCCTTGTCCACCGGAGCGAGGTCGAAGTAACCGCCGGCATCCTGTGTCTGCAGCGAAGGTTCCCCGCTCTCATCGAGATGGAAGATGAAGAATTCCGCCTCGCAACCCGCCATCATCTCGTAGCCGAGGGCCCTTGCGCGCTCAATCTGTCGCTTCAAGGTGAGCCGAGGACAACCAGGGAACTGCGACCCATCAGGGTTGTAGATGTCACAGATGATCCTCGCTACCCTGCCGCCTTCGTCATCGTACGGGAAGACTTTGAAGGTGTCCAGGTCCGGGTTCAGAACCATGTCGCTCTCCTCGATCCTCACAAACCCTTCGATCGAGGAACCGTCGAACATGATGTCGCCGGCCACCGCTTTACCGAACTGACTGCGCGGGACCTCCACGTTTTTATTTATCCCCGTCACGTCAGTGAACTGCAGCCGAAGGAAGTCAACTTCCAATTCCTGGGCAAGCGACAGTATGTCGGACTCGGACGCCCCTTTCGTGTCGATGAAGCGGCCCCTTATCGCTGTTGTCTTTTCTGGACTGGGTACGGTCAAAGATCTGTGCCCGGACGTCATCCTGCCCCCTTTGGTATCTGAAATCGCGGTGGAGTGGCCTCGCTCGATGTGGCATTCATTCCACACGACGATAAGCCTCATGTTGTCTTGCGTCAATTGTAATCTGCGTTGAACGCACTAAATCAACGACACTAGTGCACGTAGATAGCACGTCTCGTGCCAAAGTAATGACAAATCTGCAGATGTGACAGAAATTTGATTACAGTGTTGCCATCCGAAGGCCTGCCATCAATCTCCACCGAGCGACTTCAGCAGATTCCAGAGGTCCTGCGCCGAAAATGCAGAGAACCGCGTTTCGACCTCCTTCTCGGACCACTCCAGGAATATCCAGCCGGATAGAGTGTGGAGATTTCCCGATACAAACTTGATGCGGCCGCGAACAGCCCCCAACTCCGGATCCATCGCGGTTTCCAGTAGGACGTCCCATTGGCTGGAGCCGCGCGTCAGCTCGCCGGCTTGGCGGGTCTTGATATCGCTCCAGGCAGGCTTGAACTGCGTAGGAGTCTTTCGGCCGTTGGGATCCACTGGCATTTGGCTACAGTAACCTTCAACGCGCGAGGACGCTAGGCGTGGTTCCCGCAACGGGCCACCTTTCATTGAGGGTCGAGTGCGCATGGCGGACACACTTCGCTATGCGCACACCAGGCTTCAGCAGCCTATATTGCAGGTCAGGAGATCTTAGAAAGCCATCTACACCGCGCAAACCATGGATCCAGATTTGCCACCATCCACCTGTCCGAATTGCGGTACCGAAGCTACAGGAAAGTTCTGTCACAGTTGTGGAGAGCCGATCCGAGAGTCGTCCTGTGGGAATTGTCAGGCGAGGCTTTCGCCGGGCGCAGGGTTCTGCCATGAATGTGGAACTCCAGTCAGCGGTGCCGGTATATCGCCGGGAAGCCGGAGGATGCCGTGGATTGTTGCAGGCGTGGCTTTGGTGGTCGCCGCATTGGCGATAGCCGTTGGTACCACACGCAACACGCCGGCGTCCTCCAGCACCGGTTCCGGCGTCGGTGCAAGGTCACCGGTACCCGACCTTGCGCGCATGACTCCCCTGGAGCGCGCTGACCGCTTGTTCGAAGCCGCTATGATCGCCCAAGAGAGTGGTGACACGGCCAGAGTGCGCATCCACGCGCCGATGGCACTGGAAGCGTATCGCAACCTGGATAGTCTCGACGGGGACGCGAAGTATCATGTCGGCCTGCTGCGCGGAGCACTAGGGGACTACGAAGGTATGCTCGAAATGGCCGATTCGCTTCAGGCGACCGTCCCCGTGCACCTCCTTGCAACGACTCTCCGCAAGGAGGCGGCGGCGGCGCGAGGTGACTCTGCCGCGGTTCACGATGCATATGAGCGTTTTCTCGAGGATTACAGGGTTGAATCCAAGATCGAGCGACGGGAGTACATGCTGCACCAGCGTTCCATCGATGCTTTTCTATCCGAGGCGAGGCGAGCAATGGGAGAGAGCGGCAACTGAGGTATTCAACTGAGGATTCTCGGTTGATATCCGATACTCTAGGTGCGCACCAGAGCCTCACTGCAACAGAACGCTGCGTGAAACGGAGTTCACCGCATGGACAGTAGGCTGCATCGTTGCAATGAGGGCAATCGCGATTATTCTACTCTGATGCGCCGGTAGTGCCAGAGCACACCGAGCTACGTCCGCTCAGACCTCTACACGACACGGAGTGTTGTTTCAGTGAATTCATCAGATGAGGTGCTGCAACCCCACAGACTGCTCGTCGTGGACGATGAGGAATCGGTACGCAAGGCACTTACTCGGTTTCTATCCACGCGCGGCTACACGGTTGCGAGCGCCGCGAACGGTGAGGAAGCGTTACAAGCTCTTCGAGCAGAGTCATACTCGCTCATGCTACTGGACGTTCGCATGCCCGGCATCAGCGGGTTGGACCTGGTGCCGGAGGCGATTCACGAGAAGCCCGATCTGGCCATACTGATGCTGAGCGCCATGGGTGATGCCGCCACGGCAGCCTCGTGCATGCAACGAGGCGCATACGACTACCTCACCAAACCGATCGAGCTGAACGACCTGAGCAAGGCAATCGAACGGGCGTTGAGGCGCCGTGACACGATGATGCAGAATCGTGAAATCTCCTCTTGGCTCAAGGAAGAGGTCCAGCGACGGACTCAGGAGGTCGAGAGGGAGCGCGAAAAACAACAGAAGCTCACAATCGCCACACTGGACGCGCTGATCAACGCACAGGAAGCGAAGAATCCGTACTTGAGCGGGCATTCGGCCCGCGTTGCGGCCTTCGCCGCATCGGTGGCGCACCACCTGAGCCTTTCCGATGATGATGTTGAGAACGTCCGCATGGCCGGGCGATTGCACGACCTGGGCAAGATCGGCGTGAGAGAGTCAGTGTTGAACAAGAAGGGGCCACTCACTGACGATGAATACGAACACGTCAAACAGCACGTGCTGATCGGGTGGCAGATACTCTCTCCGCTGCAGCACCTCGGTGCGATCATATCGTTTGTTCGAAGCCACCATGAGCACTGGGATGGAAGTGGATACCCTGATGGGTTGGAAGGTGACGAGATTCCCCTCGGCGCGCGCATAATATGCGCCACCGAGGTATATGACGCCTTGACAACAACCCGACCATATCAGGAGAAATTGACGCCCGAGGAAGCCGTCGATCGAATGAGTCTCCTATCTGGCAAGATAGTCGACCCGATGGTTCTGGACGGAATGTGCTCCGCAGTCGACAGCCGCAGGACACTCGTCTTCATAGACGACACGGACCAAGAATAGTCCGTCCGCGGTCGTAACAGGCCGCAGTCTGAGTCTTTCGGTGGGTGGGCGAACGGGTATCCACTCAAGGCAATCGTCGAAGTCGGCCCAAGCGGGAAATCGTCAAGGAATCTGCTGCGTCGCCTCTCCGAAACACGAGTTTGGTATTTGCGGCCCCCAAGCCGAGTCCGTTGGGATAGAGCCGTATCTCGGAGCGAGAGGCCGCGAGCGAGACGCCATGCCGATTTGGCCCTGGGGCGATAGATACGATCGAATCGACCTCACGTTCGGCGAGTGCAATCAGTGAATCGCCGCTGAAGCTTATTCGCATCCGAACGGCGCGATAGACTGCCACCGTCCGGACCCGGCTGAAAAAGGCCGCCGTTTCATCTCCTGCCCTGCGCACTGCCGTGCGGTCGGCATACCCGACTATTCTCGGGCTGGCCAAGCCGACTACTATCCCAACCACAACGAGAACGATAGCCATTTCGATCAACGTGAAACCATTTCGCATGAAGGGATGGTAGGAGGCGACCGATCCGGCCAAGTAACCGCAATAATGCGGCAAAGCGCCAAATACCGCGGTGACAAGAACGGCACAACTCATGCAATGTTTTGGAATTTCACCCTTGCCGCGCTCTTGCCGCGACACCATACTTGCCGCATACGGCAATTCTGACAGGCGCGAGGAAAGCTGAAATTGCTCCCGACAAACTCACATACCGAGCCTCCATCTTTTTCCGGCCCCGGGTTGCACAGGCCATTTCTAGAGCGCGCCGCAAGTGGAGGTGACGAGCGCGACAATTCCGCGGTTCTCGGTGCGTTTCTCGTACTTCGGCTGGTTGACCAATACGCCCCTGGAACGAACAACACCAGCTACGCGGCCGTAGAATACCAATGCTCTGCTACATCCAGGTTTGTGGACGACATATATCCCAAAACCCGGGAAACGGCGATGCTGCGCGAAATCGCAGCAGTGGCGGAGGCCGCGTTGCGGGCAGACGACGGCCGGCTCTTGTTCCCGCCGCTGCTGGCATTCGCTTACACGCTCGAGCAAGAGTCTCGTTTCGACGAAGCCCTGGATGTTCTGGACACAACCGCAAGATTGAGCGACGGCCGCGACGGAGACTTCGAAACGGAAGTGCACTTGCACCGAGGTCGGGTCTTGAGGCGTGCTGGTCGACTGAACGAAGCACAGAACGCCTATATCGCTGGCACCACGATGGCGGAGCGGAGGGGCGAAACACATTCGGCCCTGCTCGGGCAGATCGGATGCGGTATTGTGGAGCGTCAACTTGGAAATCTGCCCGAATCCGAGCGTTTGCTTTGGGGAGTGAAGCTTCGGGCGTCCGAACTTAACGACCGAGATGCCGAGGCGCGGTCATGTCACGACCTCGCCGGAACGCTGTACTTCGCCGGCCGGGCGGCCGAAGCCGTACCGCTCGCGTTTCGTGCGTACGAACTCTACGACGGCGCGCTCGACCGGGCACGCGCCTTGGGTGACACCGGCACGATTCTCAAGGAACTAGGCCACTACGCGGCGGCCCAAGACGCCTTCGAACTGGTCCTCGCCGAGGATTTACCCGCAGACGGACGCGCCAGAACCGAACTGGAGTACCTCGAGCTGGCGGCCTTGGTGGACGATCGAATCACATTTGAACGCTACCGCCAGGCGCTCGATGCCAAGCGCGGCGAAATAATGAAGGAAACGCGACAAGATCTCGAACTCAAATTGGGAGTTGGACTGTCGCTCTTCGGCGAACACAACCAAGCCGATTCGCACTTGAAGCAGGCCGTATTACTCGCCGAGGAGTACGGCATGGGCGAGCGGGTATTCCACGCCGAGAAACAACTCGAAGAGGCGCGGAAACGCCGCACGGCGACGGTCGCAACACCGGCCTCGCCGGTCGCGAACGCCGCCGAACTCCAGCACATCGGGAAGACGGTTGAACGTCTCGAATGCTTGACGGCCGACCGGCGGGGTTGACCTTCCAGTTCGGTCCGGGTGTCAGATCACGTGTTCGAACCGTGGATGGTCAACTGCGCACAACTGTCAGACTCCTGGTCCGTGCAAGCATCTCGGTCAGGGGCCGTGAGGTTGCCGCAGGCTGCGGCGCTGAGGGCGAGCGAAGTAACAAGTGCAATGGCGAATATGCGAATGCGGCGTGTCATACTTCCTCCACAAGTAGGGGGTTGGAGCGGTGTCTGTACTGCGGAGGTGAAGATTGCGTGATGGAAGCACGTTCGTTAGTGCGTTTTTGGGGCATCGTATGCTGTTTTTGGGACATTTGTGTTAGTTCTCGCAGCTGTTAGCGAACTGCTCGAACGTCGGCTCGTTCGGGCGGCCAGTCACAGGTTCGAGTTCGTTGCGGCTACCTGCTGGAACGAAGCCATCGATAGCATCCTTAGCAGGCCGGTCGAGATGGCTGTTGTGGATCCTGGGCTTTCCGGGGAACCGCGCACCCAGGAGATCGAGCGGCTGCGCGTACTCTTTCCGTCGCTGCCGTTGATTCTCTACGGGGAGCTGTCGCCCACCATAGCCCGGATTCTTTTGCGGTTGGGAAACGCGGGCATACGGGAGGCTGTCATAGCCGGTCACGACGATCATCCCGATCGTCTCAGGCACCTTCTCGTGGCTGAGGCGACTAGAGCCGTTTCCGGCGAGCTCGTTTCGGCTATCTTGAAGTCTCTCGAGTGGTGCCCGGGCGAGTTGCGTTGGGCGATCGAGACCATCATCCGTGAGCCCGGCGCAATTCAGTCGGTGCAGGACCTCGCCGATCGAGCTCGGATGGATAGACGCACATGCGGGCGCTGGTTTGTAAGAGCGGGCCTGCCGCCGCCGAGTGTTATGTTGATGGCGTTGCGGGTGCTATACGCGCACAGGCTGTTGCAGGATCCGGGCTACACTGTGGAGGATGTCGCATCAAAACTGGGCTACGCTCAGACTCGTTCCCTGGCGCAAAATGTAAAGGAGGTTCTGGGAGTCACTCCGGGCGAACTGCGCTTCGTGCTTACTCGAGATGAAGCAATGGGTATAGTGCGGGAGCGCTACCTGCAGAAAGCAGAGGAAAAGGCGCTCGCCGACGCATTATGAATCAATCTTCCGTATTGGTCGTAGATGACTATCCGAGATTCCGCGATAGCCTGAGGGACGCACTCCAGGCCTCCGGTTACTTCGTGCTCGCTGCGGCATCTGGCGATGAGGCTCTGGAGCTCCTCAAGAGCCACCACATAGACGCGGTGGTGCTGGATCTGCACATGCCGGTAATGTCGGGGCAGACTCTCTTCCACGTGATAATGGGTACTTGGCCCGAGCTGAAAGGGAGAATTCTCATTATGACAGGTGATAAAAGGGCGGTTGAAAACGAAGCATGGCTCAAGCTCTACGATCTTCCCGTGTTGAAGAAACCTTTTGCGCTCCCTGAGATGATCTCCCTCATCGGCGTACTGACTGCGGTCGACCGGCGGCAGGCCAACAGTTCTTAGATGAGTTCCACTGGCACACCCCCTGGCGATCCGCTGTCGGCACTGCGCGATTATCGCCGTCTAGCCCCGTGGAGTCTGCGGGACATGGCGACGCTTGCCGGGTCAATACTGCAGGCTTCGGGCGTTAGGCCGCTCAATGCCGTCGCGAGCGTGCGCCCCAGCGAGCGCACCATCCGGTTCTACGTTGCCAGGGGCCTCGTGACCCCGCCGAACGGGCGCGGCACATCAGCCACATACGGCTACCGCCATATGCTGCAGGTATTGCACATAAAGCTCCGCCAGATGGAAGGTTTGACGCTGGATGCAATCGTTGAGGAACTGAACGACATGACCGGCGATGTGCTGGAGCGCAGGGTCGCTTCGGCGCTGGGGCCCACTCTACCGACCCCCGACCAACTCTGTCTTTCGGGAGAGGACGCCCCCACATGGGGGCGAGCGGGTAGAGCGTTGCGCACCTGGCTATCAGAGAACTCTCTGATGGAAGACGACGTCGGCGAGGAGGGTGGTCGCGCCACCACCTGGCGTCGAATCGCGATTTCCCGTGGCATCGAGTTGCACGTGCAGGAAGGCCATCCACTCGCCATACTGAACGATCGCGATGCGGAGCTCGCAGACGCTGTGCGTCTAACTGTCACCCGTATGCTGGGAGCTTCCTTTGACCAAACCGGACCGCGACGGGGAACGTCGGAAAGCGACGTTTCGTCAACATCGACGGATTGAACGCCCCGCTCAGCCGCTGGCAGGATCCTGCCGGGCCGTACAGCCGTTTCCTGCATTCATTCAAACGTCCCATGTCATTTGGCCGACACTGACTTACGATCGACCCGGTCCCCGCGGCCTGGTCGTAATTCCAACGAGGTGATGTGATGTTGCCAAGCATTGTGTTTCTGGTGTTCATCGTGATCGTGGTGGGATGGTTCGTCTCAGCGTACAACAAGCTCATCGCTCTCAAGGGCCAGACCGAGAACGCGTGGAAGCAGATTGACGTCCAGTTGAAACGACGTCACGATCTCATTCCAAATCTCGTGGAGGCGGTGAAGGGGGCCATGGAGTTCGAGAAGGAGACGCTGCAGGCCGTAATCGAGGCGCGCAATCAGGCGGTGAATATTCAGGCCGATGCGGCACCCACCGGCGGTGTGCAACAGCTGGCGGCGGCCGAGGCCGCTCTCTCTTCCGCTCTGTCGCGATTGAATGTCGTGGTCGAGCGGTACCCCGATCTAAAGGCTACATCTAACGTGGGTCAGCTCCAGGAAGAACTGACTTCGACCGAGAATCGAGTCTCATTCGCACGACAACTCTACAACGACACTGCCACTGCCTACAATGTGAAGCAACAGCAGTTTCCGTGGAACATGATAGCGGGAATGGCAAGAGCAGAGGTTGTGGAACTGTGGGAGATTACGGAGCAGAGTGAACGAGCGGTACCGAAAGTCGACCTTTCCATGAGCTGAACTCGGTGAGTGACTCCAATCTGTTCGAGCAGCAGGCACAAAACCGGCGCCGTTCGGCGATCCTAGTCGCCGTCTTCCTACTGTTTTTCGCCTGGATCGGCTTTGGCGGTGACCTGATACTGTACTTCCACACCACTGCAGGCTCGACGAACCCGGAAGCTGGCGGCAATGGATATCGCCATGTGTTTCCCTGGTTAGGCACGGCCGCTACGTTCTTGGCTGCCGGTATGGCGTGGCTCAGCTGGCGGAGAGGTCCGAAGACGATCCTGGCCGCAACAGGCGCCTGGGAGTTGGTCGAACCGGCTAAGCTCGAGGAGAAGGTCTTCGCCAACGTGGTCGAAGAAATGGCAATCGCGTCAGGCCTTCCCCGGCCGACCGCCTGGATCGTACCGGATCCAGACCCTAATGCATTTGCCACCGGCATCGACAGGAACCACGCTCACGTGGCCGTCACAGAAGGGCTCCTCACATCCCTGAACCGCGACGAACTGCAGGCAGTAGTGGCCCATGAGATGGCTCATATAAGGAACGACGACGTCAAACTCATGACGTTGCTTGCGGCCCTGGTGGGAGTGATGGCATTGATCGCTGAAGGCACTTGGCGGGTGCTGTGGTTCGGCGGTGGCCGGCGCGGCGGCGGCGGAAAGAAGGGTGGTAACGCACCTCTGGCAGCAATTCTGCTCGTTCTTTGGTTAATCAGCGTACTCTTGGCACCCGTTGTGTCGCGTTTGCTGGCGCTTGGCGTGAGCAGAAAACGCGAGTTCTTGGCCGACGCGTCGGCCGCCCAGTTTACCCGCAACCCCGCGGCGCTCGCATCGGCGTTGCGCACAATTGAGGATGCCGTCGCACCCACCAAAGCTATCAAGCAGGGGACCGCACATTTGTGCATCGCCGACCCTTTGGGACGCCGTCTCACCCACAAACAGGGCTTCATCGCGAATCTCCTTGGTACACACCCTCCCATGGCAATGCGGATAGCCCGGCTGAAAGCGATGGCATACGCGTATGACAAGAACGGAGAGATACCAGAGGCGGTTTAGTTCCTGTACTCTGTGCAACGCCTGCCCGAGCACGGTTCGTCGGCAAAAGAGCACCAAGCCTCTGCCCTTCGTGCCTCCAATCATCTAGCTTGCGTTATGCCTCCCACCAACATTCCGGCTGTGCAGGCCGGCGACTCGGTTCAAGACACATTTGTGGTTCTGGACGTGGACAATCGGACCCTCGATTCGGGTGACCCGTACACTTTCCTGACGTTGGGCAACAGATCAGGTGAGCTTCCGACTGAACCATTCTGGCCCAATCGCCAGCAAGAAGTTACGGGCATACGCAAGGGCCACCCGGTGCAGGTGGTCGGCGAAATCCGAATGTACAGGAAGAAGAAGCAGATAAAGGTAAACTCGATTCGAGTTCTACCTGAGGATGCGGTTGAAATCTCCGCTCTACTTCCATCTGTAGGTCCGGTTGATCGCTATTGGCAGACAATAGACGGTTGGCGCGCCGAAATTGGAAAGCCGCGGCTCAGGAAGGTGCTCTCGCTGTTTTTTGACGACGAAGGATTCAGGATGGCTTACGAACGCTGTCCGGCCAGCACTCGAGGGCACCACGCGCAGCTCGGCGGCCTCCTCAAACACACCGCTGAGGTAGCGGTGATTGCCCGCGCTGTGGCTCGCTCTTGCGGTGCAGACCTCGATTTGGTCTTCGCGGGAGTGCTGCTGCACGACATCGGCAAGCTCGAGAGCTACTCCTGGCATGGTACATTTGATTTCACGAAAGCGGGATCGTTGGTAGGACATGTCGCACTCGGCGCTTTGATGCTGGATCGCAGGCTCGACGAGGAGACCGAGCCCCCATGTTCCGAAGAGGAGCGCCAAGTGCTCCTGCATCTCATCCTTTCTCACCACGGCAGGCTCGAATATGGAAGCCCGGTCACGCCAATGACCCTGGAAGCAGAGGCGCTGCACTGGGCAGACAATGCCAGCGCGAAGAGCGCCAGCGTTGCAGATGCGCTGGCGAACGATGAGAACTTCACTGACGGTCCGGTCTCCAGGCCACAGTGGTCGCTCGACAACCGCCGTGTATGCCGAACTGATTGTGATTGGGGCTCGACCAAAGACTAAGCTATAGATAATGAGACGGCGGACTCACTCCATTGGAGCGGCCCGCCGTCTACGCACTGGCTACCCGGAGCCAGGGGATTCACTCCCTCTGTTCTTCTTCCCTCAGCCGCCGCCTGGACTGCTACGCCCGCGGTAGGGCCTGTTGGGAGCTCCGGCCTCCATCCCCAAGCAGCCTGGCCTAGCCGCAAGGTTCGCCAGCGCCAGCGCTGTAAGTCAGCCGAGTCGCGGATCGGCTCCTTACACTGCACGCCGAGGCGCCAGATCGGCGTGGGCAAGGCGCGCGACTGGCCTTGCCTATCCCAAGTCGGGGTGATCACCCGGATCGCCGGACGCCTGAGCCCTTGGTTGCATCGGCGGCCTCCCCGGAATTCCCGCTGGGCCAGCCTTTCAGGGCGTGGTCGCTACGCCGGGGTATTGACCCTTCCCCTGAGAGACGATTGCCAATCTAGAAGGCCGCACAATGCGCGCAAGCGCCGATGTTTCTTCGGCTTGCGCCACCTCATGTGAACGTTCTGTGGAAGCTTGAACGGGGCCGGGGCTAGT
>CAZOJI010000035.1:0-45875 GCA_964580055.1 uncultured Gemmatimonadaceae bacterium
TCTACAAAGCCTTTTCCACAGCTTGTGGACTTGTGCAAACCGTTTTTCCATAGGTATTCCACACCAAATAGTCACAAAAAACAGGTGGAATCGCCTGCAATCAGGTGGTCGCAGCCACCTCGTGGTAGATAAACGGGCTCTTCCCGGGCCTAGGGACGTACAGCAGGCCCCCTCCACTTGTGGCGAACCAACCGGCGAGCATCAGGTTGGAAGACTCCGTCGCAGGAGATTCATAAAGGGCGCTCAGCCAACGGTGCATATGGCGAAGCTGTGGAGCCCTGCGCGACAGCATGGATATCACGCTGCCTACTCCGTGGGTGGCTCTGAGGAAATGGGCGACAGCGTGAACACGTTGAGCGAATTCATATGCTCGCACACCCGCGTCATCGTACAAGAGCGTACCTTCGTAGGGGTCAGCCGGAGGTGCGTCCACCTGAGGCCCCATGTAGACGTAGATCCGACGTCCCTCACTCACCCTCTCTACCACCGTCGCCGCGGTTTCTCCGCTGAGACGAGCTGCGTGCATCAGGTCGTCGTCGGTCAGGATCCCAATGCCAAGGGTCCATTCGAGAGTGGCCAGCGCGTTGTGTAGAGGGCAACCCATCTCTTCATCGTACGCAATTAGCCGTGGCGCCTCACCAGCCCGCTGGAAGAAGTGGCCTAGTGCCTCTGCTCGATCGGTGAAGGTGGAGGTTGTTTGGGAAAAGGATGCGTCTGACATGCGCAACAAGATAACGGTGTCATAACCCGTGCCATAGGTGTAACACAGGTGTATGAGTTTTGTGCGGGTTGTGAAGTGCATCCCTGGAATCGGAACTGCCATTGCGCGAGAACCGAGAGCAGACCAAGTTGTGCGTCTAGCGCATCGGCGCGTTCCCAGCGATTTCGCCAACAGTCTCGAACGGACCGAGGAGCTTTGCAAGACACCAAGACAGCTGGTGCCGCAGCATCGATTCAAGCAGTCATTCTGATCATTGGCCTGTTGCTGCCGCTGACCGCTGGAGCGCAGCGGCAGGCAGCGGACAGCGCGCAACCGACCTGGCGGGATTCACTACAGACGCGCTGGGTAGGCACGTATAAGGGACGACCGCTCCACATCGATTTCTACGGGGATACGATGGTCGTGATCCAGGATCGTCTGGTTGCGGATTACTACGCCACAAGGGACTCCATCGTCGTATTTGGAGACACTTCGTTCTCGGTCCACTACAGATTTGCGCTAGACCGCATGATCGTTACGACTGATTCGGGCAGCGTCATAACAATGGCTTCACAAGGGCCGCTGGCAAGGCCACTCAGGGGGAACTGGTTGGGATCACCCAGCCGTTCCGATGATTCACGGATAGAATTGAGGATGCTCGCAGATGGGAGAGCTTGGTGGCGGCATCCGCCAGGCGAGTGGATAGAGGGCGAGTGGGATCGCTTCAGCAGGGAGATCACTTTCACCTGGTTTCCCGATTCTGCCCAAGGCAGACCTGACTCGACACAGTGGGTCGGTATGTACATCCCTGTGAGAAGCCAGCTTCTGTTTGACGAGACAGTCCCTGAGAGCGGGGTGACAATACTCAAACGCTTCTTTCGGCGCCCTCGAAGTTAGGCGTCTGCGGTGCAATTCCGTCGCGCGGTCTGCGTCCTTGTCAGTATTATCGCCTTGTCCGCGTGCGGCCATTCGAATACCCCGGTCGTGCTTGGGCTCGCTGGGCCGTTGACGGATCCTGTCGGCCGCTCCATGCGGTTCGGCGCCGAGCTGGCGGTGTCTCAGATCAATCAGAGCGGTGGGATCAGCGGACGCAAGGTAGAGCTGCTTCTAGCTGATGACTTCGGCCGCGCCGATACGGCAGTGCGCGTGGCTCGGCGATACCGTGAAGACGGGTCGGTCGTGGCGGTTATCGGCCATGGCGGCAACGTCACAACCCTCGCCGCAGCACCCGTCTATGGATCCGGAGCAACCCCCGTCGTTGCCATATCGCCGTCGGCTTGGAGCACGGATTTCGAGCGCGCCGGCCCCTACTCATTCCGGGTATGTCCCGACGCCGTCGCGCATTCCATCGCATTGGGAGAATGGGCCGCGAGCCAGCGCAATATCAGAACCGCTGCGATACTGTATGAAAACAACACTGAAGGCAGGGCTGGTGCAGGAGCCTTTGGAGCGCAGTTTTCCGATCGTGGAGGACTACTGGTCTCGGAGGACCCCTACTCGGAAGCTTTGCCCAGTTTCGAGCCATACTTGACGCGTGCGGCAAACAGGAGCCCGATTGATGCTTTGGTGGTGCTGGGAGGCGGTTCTCGCATCAACTCGATTGTGGCTGCTACCGACACAGTTGGCCTTCGTCCGGTTATCCTCGGCACCGACGCGTTGCTGCGGGAATACCCAGATTCGGGCAGTATACTGGAAGGCGCCGTATTGTCCTCGGCATATCTCCCAAGTGGCGGCGGTGTGAGAAATGAGGCTTTTGTCGCCGCTTACGTTCGGACCCACGATGGCCGCAAACCGGATGCGACGACTGCGGCCTCGTTCGACATCGTATACCTGATTGCCCGCGCCATCACCGTAGTCGGAGTTTCCAGGGAAAGGATTCGTGGCTATCTGGCTGGGGTCGGAACCAGCTCCGAGGCGTTTCAGGGAGTCACGGGCCAAATATCCTTCGACGAGGACGGTGATCTTCTGAATCCAGTGGTCAACGTCGGATTCGTGCGAGACGGTACTATCGAACCTGCGTCCGAGCCCTGACCTTGAAAATGAATGCCAACACCCTGTGGATGAGGATCGCGCTGGGAGAGGCGGCCCTGGTTGTTGGACTGGTTGTGGTTGCGCTAATTGGGATTGCTGCTCTCGAGACCGTCCAAGACACGGTGAGCACGCAGTTGGCCTCGCTCATCACCGTGTCGGAAAAGACCAACGAGTTCACAACTGCGGTTTTCGAGGAGATGCTGGCGGCAGAGCAGTATCTCGTGGACGGCTCTGGTGCTGCACGTGAACGCTTCGTGGCCCACAGCGATAGTGCCTACTCTTTGCAGCGCCAGCTATCCACTTTGCCGGAACTAACCGGCGCCGATCGCGCATCGATACAGAGGATCGTTGCTGTGCAGAGCGAAACCGAGGTGTTGTACAGCTACGCACATGCCGAGCGGGATCTCCTGCGGCGTGATCGCGCCGAGGCTGGGGCCGCAGTTGCCCGCTCGCGGGCTACCGAACTGGTGCAGCTCGTACGGCGTTTCTCTACTACTCAGGGAACGCGTGCCAGGGCAACGTCCAGTTCACTCGAGCAGGCTGCTGCAGACAGAAAGCTGCTCGTTTGGGTGGTTCTTATCGCATCCACGTGCATTGGCATCGCGATTGGGGTCGCAACTCTTCGTTCCGTTGAGAGGCCATTGGCACGATTGGCGGGGGCAGCGGAGCGTTTCGGTGATGGTGACCTGAGACCTGTCTCGCTAGGCCGACTTCCCGAAGAATTGGCCGGACTCGGTGAAGCGATGGACAAGCTGGGAACGACGCTACGCAGTCTCGTGGCCGAGGTGATGGCAGAGGCCGAATCCATCGCCAATGCGGCGGATGACCTATCTACTGGGAGCGGTCAGTTGGCATCCAGCGCTGGCGAAGTCTCCATTGCAGTGGTGGGAATATCGGAGGGGGCCCAAGCTCAGGTTGAGAGCCTGGACAAGAGTAATGTTGCAGCAGAGCAACTGGCGGGGGCGGTTTCCGCATCCAGCGACGCCTCCAGTCGCGTCGTGAATCTGGGGCGCGACATACACCGTCTTGCGGAGACATACGGCAGAGATGTTGCTGCAGCGCGAGACTCTCTGCTCGCTCTGGGCGACGTGGTCCAGGAGGCAGCACACCAAGTGGATGAGCTCGACCGCTTATCAGAGCCCATTTACGATTTCATCGACCTGATCAAAAGGATATCATCCCAAACCAACCTACTTGCGCTCAACGCGGCTATCGAAGCCGCGAGGGCCGGGGAGCGTGGAGTTGGTTTCTCCGTTGTAGCTGACGAAGTGCGCCAGTTGGCAGAATCCAGTGCAAAGGCCGCCGAAGAGGTCTCGGGCACAGTCGGAACCATCCGCGAACACGTTGTTACGATGGCCTCCACCATGTCCAGGGGGCGTACTCAGGTTCGCGGAATCGGTTCCGTGTCCGAGGGAGCCGCTCGGGCGTTGGAGCAGATCGTCCACGCCGTTCGTGAGGTCGAATCAGAAGCAAACCGCGTTGCTGGCGAAGCCACCAATAATCTCAGCGCAGTCGGAGAGATCAAAAGGGAATTGAAGAGTGCGTCGGAAGCGGCTCACGCCTACGCATTTGCCAGCCAGGACGTGGCCGCGGCCGTCGAACAACAGGGAGCATCGACCGAAGAAGTTGCCGCTCGCGCTGCCCAGTTGAGCCGAGTCGCAGAAAGACTGCGCTCGCTGGTTGGGGCGTTGAGGACTTAACCGCGGCCTTTCTTTGCTGACTTTTTGGACGTCTTCTTAGCAGTCTTCTTCTTTGCCGGCGCCTTTGTTGCCTTCTTCTCCTTTGCCGGCGCCTTTGTTGCTTTCTTGGTGGCGGTCTTCTTAGCAGTCTTCTTCTTTGCCGGCGCTTTTTTGGCTGGTGCTTTCTTGGCAGCCTCGGATTTGCCAGGCTTTTTGGTTGCCCGTGCCTTTTGCGACGAGGCCTCTTTCACCTCTTCGAGAAGGCGTGTTCCTTCTGATGAGGGAATCAGACCTCTTCGGGAAGCGTACTGAACCAGCTCCTTCGCTTCGTTGTAATCGAAGTCGCGCAGGCCAGCTGCGGCACGCACCAAATTCACTATTGCGTCAGCTACCGGGCTGCGCAGCACGTTCGCCAACCCGGGCACTGTCTCCAATAGTGATGAGAGCTGTGACTTGCCGATGTCGCCCTGCATTTGAGGCGTTCCCTTCAATGGTGAGAATGGAGCGGCAAACTAGCCGTTCCGCACACCTACGTCAAGCACGCCATTTTGCGGTCTGACCACTGCAAAGCAAGCAAAGACAACACTTTATGGCCCGCCAAAACGCTCCCAGCCTTCGCTTCAGGCGTGCGGTGCAGGGGCACGAAAGAGGGCAGTCAGGAATTCACCGGCTTGCCGCGTTTTCTGGCAGCCGGCCTCCTCATGGAAGCGGGCGCACGACGCCTGATTCTCAATTCAGTTTGCGCCAGAATTTCACCCAACACGGTCTGGGTCTGCCTGTCGACCGGTATTTCCAGGTGCATTTCAATGCGGTAGTCGGCGCGATCCGCACCCCTACCCTGCAGCACGAATCCGGCTCGCTCCGGGCGCACGGCTTCCACCTCTATGTCTGCAACCGGTACATAATCATCGCCGGTGTTCCGATCTGCGTTCATTTCGCGCTCCTTTGGGCACTGTCAGCTACTAATAACCCCGTACGCAGTTGCGTCAAGGGTAATGAATTGCCAGAGCGCCAGAATAGGGCTAGATTCTCCCACCCCCATATCAGGTTTTTTTTCACGGGAGTCATAAGAGTGGGACGTCGCGGGATCAAGGAATACCGACCCGCGGAAGCGCTTCAGTTGATTCTCGCTGATCGCGACCGCGTTGAACTGGGATGCCCATCGTGTGGACATCCGACAATCGAACGAACACCGAAAAGACGTTTGAGTGGTACTCGGTGGGGTTCACACCGTCAGGTCGTTCTTCGGTGCCCCGAATGTGGCCGCCAAGCCATGTACGTGCCGAGGAGCGTGACACAACCTTCGCACCGGGAATTGGTATAGACGAAACATCGCCGCAGTTCTTCATCTATCCGCATTTGAGCTGAAGCAGGTGACCGAGCCGGCTTCTCATGACTGTCAATTGGGCACAAACAAGCCAAACTGACAGGGGGGCGTGCGTTTTCGCCCCAACAGTGAGCAGGCCGTACCGCTCGCGGATGCCTCGCTTCAATATCTCGGCGTCGCTGCCGACAATTGGAAGAGAACAGGCAGTAGTGTTGGAAATTGCACCTGGCCATAACCCGAAATGGGCAAACCTAGGGGGCATAATGTCATTGGGTCCAACAACAGGCAGCGTACCACTTCATCTCGACAGATTGGGCAAGCTCTGTTTCAAGGGACAGGAGATCGCCACCTATCTGTTCCAGGTTCCAGATGACGAAACCCAGTGGCAGAACGCCCGAGTCATAGTCGACGCAATCCTGGACGAGACCAGGGGCTCGCAGCGGCGTGAGCTGCCTCGGCTTGCGGCGCAGCTCAAGGAAGCGCTGAACGGCGCGCACGATATGATGGCGGCCGACCAGCTCCAGGCGGGCTTTGACCGCATAGTCAAACTCTGGAAAGCGGCGCGAAGCGGGATCTTCTAGAAGAAGAATGCCCACTCGAAGCGACCCGCCAGCCCGGTCGCTCTCTGCATGAAGCCTCCCAGCGAACCTCCGGCAAACCGCATCAGGAAGTGCCGGCTCTCGATCGCGATACCGCCCGTATACCCCAGGCCTTGATTGCCGCCGAAAACCAGGCCGAACCGTATGGGGATGACGCGTGAGAAACGCCAAGTCGATCCTAGGTCCACCGTCAACGGCTTCGCGAAGTCGCCCGTAACCGGCAGTTCGGCACTTACGTCCAGCTGTAAAATCCGGTTGGCCCAGGCACTGCCCGTAAACCGCACGATTCGCGGCAGTGTTATCTCCAGATCGGTGGTGTCACTTCTTACCTCGAATTCCTTGAACTGGATATCGGTGGAGTCGGGGTAGAGTTCGTCCGGAAACGCGTCCAGAGAATCTAAGACCTCTTCCAGCTTTGTGGTCGCCACATTGTAGCTCCAGTCGGAGAACTCCACATTCTGAACCGTAACCTTGCCCAGATTGGCTACCATGGCTTCGAGCGCCATTCCCGAAGTCGGCCACTCGACTCGCATCAGTAGGTCCCCGACGATCCCGGACCCCTTTCTCTTGATCAAGTCCTCGAACTCGAAGTCGTCCCACCCGGCGCTGCCACCGGTAATCGCAACTGCTTTTTCGAGAGCCACGTTCGCGGCGACCCCCTCGCCGGTGACCCTGATAAATCCACCGTTTGCCAGCGTCGATGCTCCGCGCGCGTAGAAGTGGGGAATCACGTATCGGCCACCGAACCCCACGGCAAGGTGAGCCCCGTCGATCCCCCCAATCGCCCCCGTCCGTATCAGGGCATGCGCACCCCACTCGCTCGTGGCCAGCATGTCGACCCTAGAATCACCCAGCGTGAAATCTTGCCGGGCGCCGTTGCCGTCGCGCAGCAGCGCTACGAAATCGTCGTCGAGCGACGCGCCGGCATAGCTGCGCAGCTTTCCCGACACCCCGAGGCTGAAACGACTGCCGATGGGTCCACCTAGGTGTATCCCTCCCTCGGATTGAAAGCTTGCCGCGAGTCCGGCACCACGCGGAATGAGCCCCAGGAGATCCAGGAGGTCCCCGTACAGCAAGCCGTCGGGGTTGTTGTCCTCATCGCTCAAGAAGATCAGGGCCCCGACATCCTTGAAGTTCAATGCGTTGTTCTGACCCGATGCCCCAAGAGAAGTAACGAGACCCCAGTGAGGAATGGTCACATGCCGGAACGGATCCAACCGAAAGTGCGGTGTGCGGAGATATCCCGGGTCTATGCGAGATGCTTGTGATCCCTCAGGTACTGCCTGGGCCTCTAGACCTACTCCGAACGTCACGGTGGCCAGAGCCAGTGCCGCTGCGATCCACTTCATTGTGTACCTCCCGCACTCAACACCACACGCGCGCGCGAATCCAATTCTATCTCATCTGAAGCTCGAATCGCGCCCCTTCCGCCGCCGCCGCTACCGGGGAGGAGGCGGGCCCTGACAGTTGCGGTGAATCTGTCCCCAGCCAGCTCCCGCGCCTGCGCCCCGGTCAATACGATCGACACGGTGGTGGAACTCGGTGTGGTTACGACACCTTGCGCATCCACGGTGGGGGCGGCAAGCAAAATCGTGCTCAACACGACTGCGTCGGGCAGATCGAAGACGTCAAAATCTTCTCCGAGCGAATCCTCGGCAAAAGCGATGTCAACCTCCACGCCGAACGGCGTATTGTTTACCACTTCTGTGACCACGCCTGCGCTGTCGATTCGCTCGACCAGCTGATCGGCGTCCTCGGGGTCGAATTGCAGGCCGTCGCTGATGGTGTTCCGCGTGAAGCTCACTCCTGTGGAAGGAATAGTGAAGTCGAGTCCGAGTGTCATGCCGATCTCCACACTCACTTCATCCGATCGAGTCACCGTTGCCCGAGTGCCGTCACCAACCACGACGCTTCCCGCGGCGACGATCGCCGCGCGCTCATCGTCCAGGAGGAGATGGACCAGCCGGTCGAGCAGAGCCGCCGCGTCCAGCTCAACGTTGGTTGTCGCCGATGCCTCGAGGGTCAATGTAGACTGACCGGGATCGGTGACCGGCAAAAGGATTGGCTGCCCACCGGCGTCCTCCTCGTAGATCGGGTCGCCGAAGACATCACGAGGCACGTTGCCCGCCGCATCGAGGTTAACGACGCCGAGGAAGAAGTCTGACAGCACCGTCTGAACGCCGGTGGTATTGCCGATTGTCAGGGAAATGGTAGCATCGTTGATGGTCGACTCTTCGATAGCTTCTTCGAGATCGCCGAGATCGATGTCGGCCTCGGGTATCTCCTCGACTTCCTCGATGCTCACGGTGAGTTCAGGTGTCTCCGCGGGATCGAGTTCCCCCGAGATGGACTGCACCTCCAGGCCGCCGCTCCCGTCCACAATCACTGCGTCTTCGATCACTGTGCTCGTGATCGTAGCGGCGGAAGCCACTGCGCTACCCAGCGCTTCGGCCTCGGCGTCTTCTGGCACGATAGTCACACCGGCAAGCGGAAAGGTGAGCATTCCGCTGGTGTAGCTACCGTTTCCCGGCGCCGCACCCACGATCAGATTGTCGGAAAGCGGCTGTCCGAATGCGTCGAATATGCCGTTGAGTGTGATGTCTAAGCTGAGGTTGATCGGCAGCCGGTTTTGAACGGTTACAGAAAACGAGCCGCTCGCCACCACCACCGTGTCCACGGCGCTTATTCCCGGTTCGCCGGCCAACAGACTGTAACTCTCGCTGAAGCTCTCGTTGACGTTTTCCAGATCGACCGACGCCAACGTCATTGGACGGAACGTGACTTCGGTGGCCACGGAGCTTCCGGGATTTGGAACGCATCCCCCAAAGGTTGCGCTGCTGTTGAGAGTCACATCGCCGCCCACCGTGACATTCGCGATGTCTACGCTATCGGTTTTCACCTCACCGGTGGCGATGGCGGTCGTGCCGAAATCGACGATCGTTGCGCCCATATCGTCAGTGAGCGTAACCGTAACGGTGGCGTCGCAGTTTGTAGCATTGTTCATGGTGCGCACAACCGTCCCGGTGTCGATCGTAGCTCCAACGACGGTAGAGCCGTCCGGCGTAGAAAACTGTATCTGGTCCGGCCCCTGGGCGGGTGCTCGGGCGGGCCCGATCATCGCGGGGCTCGGTACCGCCACCGATGTGCTCGCCTCGCTGGTCTGCAGCATCTGATCGTAGCCGAACACGAACTGGTCGAAGTCGAGGTCCTCGAACTCGAGCGCCTCACCGACCCCGACGCTCACCGATTCCGGCTCGATCTCGACCGCAAGCAAGCCGGCCGCGGTAGTATCAATGTCGGTATCCTCTAATAGCTCCTCTATTTTGAACACAGTGTCGATGAGCGGCAGGGCAAAGACGATGCTGCGCTCTCCGCCGCGGCCGATTTGATTCCGAGCTTCGGTGATGTTTTCCGGCTCGCAAGCTGCAAGCAAGAACAGAAATACGGCCGATAGTGCCGCATGCCGAGTTATTGCGCGGGTCATTGGCAATCCCTTCCGGAGTTGGTGCCAAAATAGGCAAAAGCCGTACCGAGACTCAAGACGCAGAAATGCAGCGGGCCGGCATCGGAGCCGGCCCACCAGTCAACAAACGCATCTCCTCCAGGCTCAAGCCAAGTGGGGCGTCACTCCCCGCCCATGTACGGATATCTGTAATCGGTCGCCGGCACGAAGGTTTCTTTGATAGTGCGAGCCGATACCCAGCGAACCAGATTGAGCACCGAGCCGGCCTTGTCGTTGGTGCCGCTGGCGCGTGCACCGCCAAATGGCTGCTGCCCCACTACCGAGCCCGTCGGCTTGTCGTTCACATAGAAGTTGCCGGCCGCATTCCTGAGCGCAACGTGGGCTTCATGGATTGCCGCCCGGTCTCTGGCGAAGACGCCCCCGGTAAGCGCGTAGGGCGAGGTCGAATCAACCATTTGAAGGGCCTCGTCCCACTTCTTGTCCGGGTAGACGTATATGGTTACAACCGGTCCGAAGATCTCATCGACCATCGTGACGTAATCGGGTTTGTGGGCCTGGATCACGGTGGGCCTGATGAAGTATCCCTCACTATCGTCCGACTCTCCACCGATCAGGATGTCCGCGTCCGATGCCTTCTCGGCGTCACCTATGTAGCTCGAGATCTTGTCGAAAGCCTTCTTGTCGATCACGGCTCCCATGAAGTTGCGGAAGTCCGTGACATCCCCCATGCGGAGCTCTTCCACCTGGGACAGCAACTGATCCTTCATCTTCTTCCACAGCGTTTCGGGGATATACACCCGCGAAACGGCGCTGCATTTCTGACCTTGATACTCGTAGGAGCCCCTCACGATTGCTGTCGTCAGGGCGTCGGCATCGGCGCTGGGGTGGGCGATGATGAAATCCTTGCCCCCGGTCTCTCCGACGATGCGAGGATACGACCTATATGTCGAGATGTTGTCTCCGATCGTGCGCCAAAAGCTCTGGAACACGGCGGTCGAGCCGGTGAAGTGGACCCCGGCGAAATCGGCGTGTTTCAGTACCACATCGGTAATCTCACCCGATTCACCCGGAACGAAGTTGATCACCCCCGGCGGCATGCCGGCTTCCTCGAGCACCTGAGCCACGTAGTATCCGCTCAGGATCGTAGTTCTGGAGGGCTTCCATATCACTGTGTTACCCATCAATGCGGGCGCCGTGGGGAGGTTGCCGGCTATCGCAGTGAAGTTGAATGGCGTGATCGCGTACACGAAGCCTTCCAACGGCCTGTATTCCATCCGGTTCCACATTCCGGGAGCCGAGATCGGCTGGTCCTGGTAGATCCGTTCCGCGAAATAGACGTTGAAGCGCAGGAAGTCTATCAGTTCGCATGCCGAATCGATCTCAGCCTGGTGGGGCGTCTTGCTTTGGCAGAGCATCGTCGCGGCGTTGATAGTATCTCTCCAGGTAGTTGACAGGAGCTCGGCTGCCTTGAGAATGACGCTGGCACGTTGTTCAAATGTCCAAGAAGACCAATCGGCGCGCGCCTCCGCGGCTGCCTTGATCGCAGTCTTGACTTCCTTTGATCCCGCCCAGTGCCATTTCGCCAAAGAATGACCGTGATTATGGGGCATTACGTTGCTGGTGACCTTCTTAGTTGTCACTTCCTTGCCGCCGATGAGGATCGGGATCTCGATTTCCTCGGACGCCAACTCTTTGAGCTTTGCCTTGAGCGCCGTCCGCTCGGGTGTGCCGGGGGCGTAGGTACGCTGGGGTTCATTGATAGGGATTGGGCTCTGGAATTCACCACTCATCGCTGCTCACTCCTCGTTCCCGATCGAGTCAATTATCCCGCCGGGCGGTTGCCGTTGTTCGGTTTATGGATGCGCCTCGAACCAAAAATGTAGCCCATCGGAGGGAATGCTGACAGCCTGGCTTTGCCGCACACTCTCCCAACCCCTGGCGCAACGACGAGACTAGCTTACACTTGGAGAATCCGAGTGCAAAACTTGGCTTGACTCGACAGTCTCTCTCACCGATTCACTGCCCGAGAGGAATGAATGGCTCCGACAGAGACAAGGAGATGGAAGAGTGGGTTGTTGCTGTGTGCGCTCCTCGGTCTGAGCGCGGTGTCGGCAGCCGCCCAGGCTACGGCCACAGCGAATACGGCCGAAAGGCCGGCATTTGGCGCGGCGGGTATGGTTAGTAGCGCGCATCCGTCGGCCACCGAAGCTGCTCTCAGGATTCTCGACGACGGCGGCACCGCTTTCGATGCGGCCGTGGCCGTTGCGGCCATGCTCAATGTGGTCGAACCCATGATGTCCGGCATCGGAGGATACGGTACGATTCTGATCTACGACGCATCGATGGGAGAAACGTGGTTCCTGAACCCCAGCGGCCGGATACCGGCCGCGGTAGACTCCGACGTCTACAGGGCACCGACGCCGGGGTACCTGGACAATCGACGCGGCGCAAAGGCCATCTCAACACCCGGCAACGTGAACGCTTGGGAACTGATGTGGGAGCGGCTCGGCCGACTCGCGTGGCCGGCTCTATTCGAGGACGCCATACGTACTGCACGGGAGGGATTCCAGATAGACGCCCGCACCGCCAGGCTAATCGAAAGCGCGTTCCCCAGCTTCCCCGCACATGCCAAAGAGTTCTACGGACGCGACGGCGAGCCGTTGCAGGTTGGAGAGGTCCTTGTACAACGGGACCTGGCCCGCTCGTTACAGCTGATAGCGACGTACGGCGCGAGGGTCGTACATGGCGGTGGGTTGGGATTGGCGATACACGGCACAGTACAGGAGGCGGGCGGGTTTCTGACGATTGATGACCTGGCCGCGAACGAGGCAGAGTGGTGGGAGCCAATCGGGATAACCTACCGCGGTATGGAAATCCTGACTGCCCCCCCACCCGCGAATTCCTTTCCGGCCCTCGTCCGTCTTGGAATGATGAGCAGATACGACGTCGCGGATCTGGGGCACAACAGCGCTGCATACCTGCACACCTACGCCGAGGTGACCAAACACGCATTCTGGACGCGCCTGCGGTGGGCAGGGGATCCTGAGGTGAGTCCGCCGCCGCTCGGTATGTTGCTCTCGGAGGAATATTGGAGCGACGAGGTGACGAAGATCGACCCCGGTCGGGCGTCGGACTTTGCCCCCCCAGGCTCTTTCTCCGACGGCGACTCTCACACAACTCACTTCGTCGTGGCAGACATGTGGGGCAACGTCGTCTCGGCTACGCAAACGCTGGGCAACTCGTTCGGGGCGAGGATAATGCCGAAGGGTACCGGGATATGGCTCAACAACTCTCTCGCCTACTGCACATTCGAGCCCAAAGGGAACCCGATGGATGCGTTCCCGGGTCGCCACAAACTCTCCGGCGACGTCCCATTGTTTGTAATGCGGGACGGCAGGCCGTGGCTCGTGATAGGTACTCCGGGAGGCCATACTATCGGCCAGACCATACCGCAGATCGTCATGAATGCGGTCGACTTCGGCATGGACATTCAGCAGGCAATAGCTGCGCCCCGCATAAGCTTTGACGAGCCGAATTCGCTGGCGGTCGAACGCAAGATCCCGGAAGCCGTACGTGAGCACCTCGCAGCGATGGGTCACGAGGTCGAGGATGTCCGAGCACTGGGTAATGCGCACGGCCTGACCATCGAATACGACGGCGCTGGCAGGCCTATCCGTTTCTTCGGCGGAGCGGACCCGCGAGGAGCGGGAAGCGCTCGAGGAAGATGACATAACAGGCACGCTGCCATCGACTTGCAATTTTTTGCACGACGGCTCGGCGTTGATTATCGTGTTGTGGAAGAGAGGAGGCAAGAACCGATGGCACGACGCTCGCTCTCAGGAATGGGGCAGATCTGTGGCATTTACACGCTCGGCAAAGAGGACCCCTACCTGCGACACGACGAATCGCTCGTTTCGACGAATATGCCTATCCTCACCGCGTCGATCGGTGAGGACTTTGCGGAGTGTCGTTGGCCCGTAACCGTCAAAGCCAAGGCTCACGTAACGCCGAAGGAACTCACTGAATATCTCGGTGGCCTGGCAGAAGCCGTCGAAAGCGGGTTCTTCATGGATCCAGCCATCGGAGCGGCCATATACTGGCGGTGGACGGGCACTCGGTTGCCTGGAGTAGCTCCGTCCGACAAAGAACCTGCCACTGATGAACCCAGACGTAGCGTCGAGCAAACGCGCGGGACCGGAGAACGGTCTTTCCCTGGTCATGGCCGCCGCTGCGGCATATATCTGGTTGACGAGGCCGAGAACTGGGCCGGCGATCACTTTTACGGTAAGATCCATGGTAACACGGCCATTTCGGGATCGGTCGATGAGGACTTTGCCGCGTCGCGATGGCCAGTTGTAGTAAAGGCGCACGAGGGTGTCACTCGCGGACGGTTCATCGCGTACTTGAACGATCTGAGCGCGTGCATCGAGGACGGCTTTTTCTTAGAGGCGACGGAGCTGGAGACTCTTTGAGGGGAAGCCGCACGCGATTCCCCTGACAACTGCATCCTACCGAGTGTTTGGTCGAATAGCGCGCGTCGCTCTTCGAACAGGGCCCATCGCACGAGCAGCCCGCAGTTTTCTTCTCCATGGATGAGCAAAAAATGCATGCAAACCCAATCGTTCAATACACAACGCGCGCCGACGAGTTCAGATACCTCATGGAATTCAGGGTCCAGGAGATACTGCTCGTTGCCTCTCGGTACGACACGTTCGTGCTCGAGGAAGACGGACAACTGACCGAGCTGCTTCTCGAGGAATATCACAATCTGGCCTTGAGTCTGCGCTTCACACCACACATCTCACCGGTTACGAGCGCTTCCGAAGCGCTCGAACTCTTGCAAGGCGACGCGCGGAACTTTCAGATGATAGTGGCCAGCCCGCGCCTGCCAGACATGCAAGTTGGCGATTTGGCGCGCCGGGCGAAGGAACTGCGTCCGGATATCGCATTTTGTGTCCTAGCCGCTCATGCCTGGAATCTCCCCGAGCTGGACGAACTCCGAAGGTCGGGCGACGTCGACTTTCTGTTCCTGTGGCAAGGACACGTCAAGGCGCTCGTGGCCATGATCAAGCAGGTCGAAGATCAACGCAACGCAGATCATGACGTGATTGAGGGCGGAGTCCAGGTGATCATTTTGGTGGAAGACGAAGTTCGATACTATTCCGCCTATTTGCCGCATATCTACACCGAGGTGACTCGCCAGACAAGGCGGCTCATGTCGGAGGGCTTGAACCTCTCTCATCGTCTGTTGCGCATCCGTGCACGGCCCAAGATCCTGCTCGCCCAGACTTTTGAGGAAGCGTGGCACTTCTTCGAGAAATACCGGGACAATGTTCTCGGCCTTATCTCAGACCTGAGATTTCCCATCGATGGCGAGGTCCTGGACGACGCCGGAATGAAGCTGGCCCACCACGTGCGGCAACTGATCCCAGACCTTCCGCTGCTACTGCAATCGGCCGAGAAGGCGCGCCGCGAAGAGTGCACCCGCTTGGGCGCGAAGTTCCTGCACAAGGGTTCGCCACATATGTTCGATGAGCTCGGGAGCTTCATAATCGATAACTTCGGCTTCGGAGACTTCGTGTTCAGATGGCCGGACGGAAGAGAGGAAGCCAGGGTTCGGGACCTCCGCGAGATGATACGGGCATTGCACGTCGTCCCTGGCAGCCTGATCCGCCATCATGCAGAACGGAATCATTTCTCGGCCTGGCTGAAGGCGCGCACGGAATTCGAGCTCGCGTCACGGCTGCGCCCACGCGGTGTAGACGATTTCCCGTCTCTCCAGGATCTACGCCAGTATCTGATCTCTTCAATGACGGACTATCTGAGACAGATCCAGCGACAAGCGATCATGGACTACAAGACGGGTTCCTTTGACGAGTTCGTCGCTTTTGCCAAGATCGGGGACGGGTCGCTCGGCGGCAAAGGACGGGGCCTTGCCTTCGTCCAGAAGCTGCTCAACCAGAACCGGATCGACATACCGGGTGCGGAAATCGACGTGCCCCAGACCGTGGCTCTGGCAAGTGACATCTTCGAGGAATTCCTGGACGAAAACGGACTGCAGCGACTCCCTCGGGAGGTGGAGTCTCTTTCAGACGCCGAGATCCTTAACCGCTTTCGCGCGGGGCGCTTCAATAATACTCGGCGAACCGAACTGGCGGGTCTCCTGGACCAAGTCAGGGAACCTCTCGCGATACGGTCATCGAGCATCCTGGAGGACTCGCTTTTCCAGCCTTTTGCCGGTGTCTACGCCACAATCATGCTTCCCAACAACAATGCTTCGTTGGATGTGAGACTTGCGCAGGTGTTGGAGGCAGTGAAGGCCGTCTACGCGTCTACCTTCCTGGAGGATGCCCGCGAGTACCTCTCGGGAACTCCGCACCGGATCGAAGAGGAACGTATGGCGGTACTCATCCAACGGCTGGTAGGTCAGCGCCACGGCGATTTGTTCTATCCCACGGCATCCGGCATTGCCTCGTCCCATAATTTCTACCCATTCGGAGATATGAAACCCGAGGATGGAGTTGCTCAGATCGCTCTGGGACTAGGCAAATCGGTAGTGGAAGGGTTCGAGGCCCTCCGCTTCTGCCCCCGTTATCCCGACATGCTGCCGCAGTTCTCCAGCGTACGAGATACTCTGCGCAACTCACAACGACGCTTCTATGCGCTCGACATGCTCCAAGAAGACATAATTACCATGGTGCCTCCCGATTTGAACCTGGAACGTAGGGAAGTTGTTGAAGCGGTAGAGCAGGGCTCCGCTGATTTGCTGACGTCGAGCTACCTCCGCGAGGACGACGCCATTGTCATGGGGAGGGCTCGGAACGGCACGCCCGTGATCACGTTCGCCCCGCTGTTGAGGGGCAACGCGTATCCTCTAGCGGAGATCATCCGCCGCATCCTCGATATCTCGCACGCCGCCATGGAGTGTCCGGTGGAAATCGAGTTCGCGCTGCAGGCGGACACGAATGGCGAGAGCCGCCCCGTGTTCCATCTGCTCCAGATAAGGCCTCTCATGGTCGAACATGTCTCAGGAGACATCGACGTTCGCATCGACTCGGGTGCCGGCTCGATCGTCTATTCCGAAGACGCCCTGGGGCATGGCCGCCGCCTTTCAGCCAGGGATCTCGTGGTGATCTCTCCAAGCCGTCTGGAAAGATCGACGACGCAGCAGGTGGCGTCCCACATCCAAGCCATGAATCGAGAAATTGCAGAACAGGGCAGGGAATACGTGCTCATCGGCCCCGGCAGGTGGGGATCACGCGACCCTTGGCTGGGAATACCGGTAACGTGGTCACAGATTTCATCTGCCCGAGCGATAGTCGAAACGGATTTTCCAGATTTGGAAATCGAGCCCTCGTACGGATCGCACTTCTTTCAAAACATAACAAGCTTCGGGATACCTTACATGACGGTGCATGAAGGCCGCAACTCGGGCGTGGTCAACTGGGACTGGCTGGATAAGCAACCGTCTGCGACTGAGCAGATGGACGGCGTCATCCGGCATGTGCGACTCGAGAAACCCGCGAGAATATTGGTGGATGGAAAGTCCCGGAAAGGACTGATTAGGCCGGACTAGGCGGCGTTGACGCTATCGTTGGGCTCCACCAACCAGTCCTTCGCCTTCTCGATGTCGTCGAATGCTGCCATTTTCCTGTTGGTCGCAGCCGCGAGCATGTCGAAAAAGCCTCTCGTGACCGGTGTCAGGCCGATTACGGCAGCGGCTTTGACGTGACGTTTGTTGTGGCGAAGCAAGCCGCGTAGGGCCGATACCACATGCCACGAGTCGATGGTGGCCTCAACGTTGGTGAGCGTCAGGAGATCGGCGCGCCCGCTCGAACCCACGACATCACGAATCTCCTTCATCACGTCGTACGTCTCCGCTACAGTCTCGAGACCCGACATGTCAATGTAGAGAATCTGTTTGCCGCGATGTTCGATGAACGAGGTGTATTCCATGGATCAGATTATCGGCCAGGCCGATCAGATCTTTACGGGAACCGGTCAAGTCGATGTCCTGCATAAACCTGACACCCCGACACGAACACCAAGTCCACCGTCGATAGTCCCTCGATCGGATCGCCCGCCATCGTGAAGACGGTGCCGCCGTGGGTGTGCATGTCGATCAAGCCTGGAATCACCACCGGCAATTCCACCACTGTCACGTCACTGAAAATCGCGAGGTCCCGGCCGACGCGCGCGATCTTGCCGTTCTCGATCAGGACAACGCCGTTTTCAATGAGGCCGCCGGCATCCGTATAGATGCGGCCGCCGCGAACGGCGAGGCATTCGGCGTGGATAGCGGGTGGATGGGAGCCAGCAGAGAGGAAGAACGAACAGAATACAAGGAACTTCAGCTTCTTGGCACAATAGCGCATGGTCATGGGACCTCCGGGCGGCGACGAGCCACGGATGTTCGAGGTCGTGCAACGAGCAGTGGTCGGCGAGCAGCGAGATGTACGGGCAGCTCAACGATTTGCAGACGATGTGCAGCGGAATCGCGGAAAGCGGAAGAGGTGAGCTGGAAGCGAGGGAAGAACAGCTAACACCTTGCATGAAGCGAAGTGGTTTAAGTGATTTTGTTGCAACAATTAGGCGCCACCCATCCATTCTACATCAGCGGTTAGCTGGACGCGGCGCCCATTTCATATTTTGGGTTAAGAGGGGAGCACTCAGGGCGGAGAGACCTAACAAGGCACTCGAGATATTCGGGCAAAGTTGCTGTCCGATCTCGTGGAGAGCTTCAAGCCGCGCCCCCCTTCAGTCATCATGAAGGAAGATGTTTCAAATCGCAATGGCAGCCGAGGCCACAAGAGACGCAGTCCCACCCATGCTCTTCGTACAAAGAGATACATGAACCGCCAAATCCCCGCGCCTCTTACGCGGGCCAGATAACCGGTCATTGGCGCGGCACTCGTCCGTAGGGCGCCGGCGTATCCGAACGCGCGCTTTGGCTGGGTCATTCGCCGTGTCACCCCTAGTTTGGGGTTATGCACTGCGCGGATTTCGCAATACTGCTGTGCCGCCACCGCGTCCGCAACCACACCGCAGAAACTGACCGAAAGGTCAACGATTCCCCGTTTGGTAGTCGGCATTCCAAGGGTCGTGGGCGTTGAACTCGCGGCGCGAATGACGTTGAAACCGATCATGGCGACTTGGGCGTAGGCGGCCTCTGCTGCGGTGGATCCGCGGCTCCCATCTCCCTGCCCACCCATGCCGCACAATCCTCCAACAATCTCGGTGCGCTTTGGCGGAGTTCTCCATCAACCAATGGCTCTGATAGTGCGCCGTGGTACGCCTCAACACCATATTCAAGCAGCGCCTCGGCTCCTGGGCCTATCGATCCCGAGATCACGATCACCGGAATCCCCAGCTTCTGCGCCTCCCGTATCACTCCCATGGGTGCTTTGCCGTGGAGCGTCTGATCGTCGGTTCGCCCCTCGCCGGTGATTACGAGGCCGCAACCTCTTAGCCTCTGAGTCAGTCGCACTGCTTTGGACACCAGATCAACGCCGGGGCGTAACTCTGCATCCACGAACGCCTTGAGTCCAGCACCCAACCCTCCCGCGGCACCAGCGCCGGGCACAACATCCACGTCGATCCCCACGTCTCGCTTCACGATCCCGGCGAAGTGTTTAAGATTCTCGTCCAGCATCCGGATTTGATCGGCGCTGGCTCCCTTCTGCTTACCATAAACCCACGCCGCGCCGTTTGGCCCGGTCAATGGATTGTCCACGTCGCAGGCTACTTCGATCTTTGCTCGGGAGAGCGAAGGGATCTTCCCGCTTAGGTCGATCCGTTCCAATTCTCCCAGCGAACCACCGCCCTCGGGAATCTCGCGGCCGTTACTGTCTAAAAACCTTACACCCAGCGCACGTGCCATTCCCAACCCGCCGTCATTGGTCGCGCTGCCGCCGATGCCGACCAGGATCTTCCGGACGCCCGCTGTCAACGCAACACGAATCAACTCGCCGGTGCCGAAAGTGCTCGTGACCATGGGATCGCGCTCGGACGGTTCGAGGAGAATGAGCCCGCTTGCCGCCGCCATCTCGATAACCGCAGTTCGCCCGTCCCCGGTGATCCCGTACCTGGCCCAAACCGGGCGGCCAAGCGGGTCGTGGACCTTGGCGCGCTTGAATCGGCCATTTGTCGCGTCGACGATCGCCTGGACAGTGCCGTCGCCACCGTCGGCCATGGGGGTTTTGCGGACGACCAAGTTTCCGAGTTCCCGGCGCAACCCGCGCTCGATGCACTCGGCCGCTTCGAGGGCGGTCAGGGTTCCTTTGAAGGAATCGGGGGCGATCGCGATTTTGAGTTTCGTACGTTCCATTGAGTCGCCTATGCCCATTAGACCGTGAGTCCAGTTCGACGACCTCTGGGCAACGGGCATTAAACTATGATCTCCGAGGCCACCTCCGGCCTTGCTCGAGATTGTCTGAAGATCGAAAATCGAGAATCGAACATAGGAATTCCAGCGAATGGGAAATCTCTTGCGGGCACTTGGCGAACACAGGTACCACATCACAATGTAGGTGCAGTTAGACCGTCCCTGGAGCCAAGCCCGTGGGTGAAGAGACCAAGCGATTCGAATCCGCCCTATCCGGCCTTCCTGCCGTGCCCATTATCTCTCTGGCATCCGAGGCCGAGCCTTCCGGCCAGGAAATCAAGCTATTCAATGGCAGAGATCTGTCCGGATGGGAGTGTTTCGTGCCCGATTCCAACGCCGGCGACATGTACAGCTTCCCGCGCTTCACTATCAGCGGCGATGAGGAGCGGTTTTCTGAGATCGGCGTGCCGGGATGGCGGTTGGGCAAACTCAACACGAACCCGTTGAAATGCGTGTCTTGTTCTATGGCCAGGGACGGAATTGAACCGCCGACACGAGGATTTTCAGTCCCCTGCTCTACCAACTGAGCTACCTGGCCTGGGCGGCGGAATATAATCTCCCCTTTCCCGTCCGCCCAGTCCGGGGCGGCAGGGCGGTGGAATGGCCAATGTCCAACAGGGAATGGCCAGTGTCCAAGTGCCTCCATTCCCCCGTCCGCTCCTGAGCCGCGCCTCACTTGGACATTGGACGTTGGACATTGGACATTGGATCTTCCCGCACCACCTCGTCAAACCTCTCCCACTCCGGCGCATCAGGAAATTGCGCTTTCACCGACCGCACCACCTCCGACGCTCGCTCCGGATCCTTCTTCACCGTCCTGTAGATCTCCTCCAACCTGATCGCCGCATTTACACACACCTGCTCGGAGGCTCCGTGTTCGATATGGCTTTCCAGAAACCGGATCGTGTCATCAATGGTCGGACGCAACTCCCCCAACGGCTCGACGGCGCTGTGCCCTGTCAGCATCCCAAAAAACCATTCTCCCGTGGCACAGAAAAGGTGGTCCACCAATATGTCCCATATCCACCAGATGATCCCCAACGCGCCTGCGGCCGCGAACCATCGCGGGTCGTCGCGGATAGCCAGGCCAACGCCAAAGAAGACGACCGTCCCTGCAGCGAAAACACCACGAACCACCTTGCTTGCGCTAACCTCAAAGTAAGACATCGAATTGCGCCTCCGTGGCTCTATGTTTGTTATCTTCGGACGATCGTGCAAGATTCAACAGTCTGAGCTTCCGTTACCACCAAGGTGACCCGGAGTAGATGATGAAGCAGTATCAAGTGGCGATTGTAAGGCTGTCCGGCAAGGAACGCGAGGACGAGGACAGCCTCACCGATCTTCTGAACGAGCGCACGCGCATGGGTTGGAGGTACCACGCGATGACCCAGTTGGACGCGGACCGTGTCGCGGTTGTGTTCGAGCGCGACACCTAGAGAAAGAGCACACTGCATGAGCAAACCTCCGCCGGACCGCATTCATACGGAACGAGTATATGACGGCAGGATCGTCAAAGTCGACCTGGACACCGTGCGCGCACCCGACAAATCGGAAATGCACCTCGAGATAGTGCGTCACCGCGGTGCAGCCGCCATAGTGCCCCTGCTGTCCGACGCCGATGATCCCACCGTGCTCCTGATACACCAGTACCGCTACGCAACCGACGGCACCATCTGGGAAATCCCCGCCGGTGTGCTGGATCCCGGGGAGGAGCCAATCGACTGTGCGCGGCGTGAGCTGCGCGAGGAGGTTGGTGCCGAAGCTGAGCATCTGGAGCATCTCACGACGATCTACACGACGCCAGGATTCACGGACGAGAAGATCCATCTGTTTCTCGCCACCGGCCTGACCGTGGGAGAGACTCAACACGAGGCGGACGAGTTCATCGAGGTGAAGGCACTCACCATAACGCGCATCCTGGAGATGATAAGGGACGGAGAGCTGATCGACGGCAAGTCGGTGGCTGGGCTGCTCTACGTGGCCGGATTTCGACTCGGTATGTGAAGAGCGTCCCCGCAAGGGGACACAGGGCCACCAGGTTAGGACACTGGTCCATCCTGTGGCTTGGCTTCATAAGATGTTAGTTTTCAAAAGTTTAGCACAGGATTCTCGGGAGAGAGCATAGGGCACGGTTCCTGCCGCTCTCGCAATGGAGTTCAACGTCAGCATTTCGCGGAGGAGAGCGTAGCGAGTCTTTTTTGTCCGAATTGTAGAGGGTGACCTCCAGCCAGCGTGGCCAGGCACCCCGGGAGTTGTAAGATGCGAGCAGTTGTGGAAAAACCGCGAGCGGCTGCGGCCGACACCGCGCGACAACCGGCGCGCCCCGCGTTTCATGATTGGGACGACTCCAGTGTCGTGGCCGAGTATCTGGCCGGAAGCACGCGCGCATTCGACGAGCTGGTCGCCAGGTACCAGAAGCGGTTGCTGAATTTCATCCACCGCACAATTGGGGACCGCGAACGCGCGGAAGATCTCGTCCAGGAGGTCTTCATACGCGTGCATCGGCACATGCGCCGTTTCGATCAGAGCAAGAAGTTTTCAACTTGGATCTACACGATAGCGTCCAATCTTGCCAAGAACGAACTGCGCAACCGAAGTCGTAGCCCTTTGGTGTTGTTCCAGACGATCAAGAAGAACTGGGACGGCGATCACCGACCTTTGCAGTTTGAGGACAAGTTCCAGCGCCCCGACGACCTGTTCCGGAAGCGTCACCTCAGGGACCTCGTACAGTGGGCGGTGCAGCAACTCCCTGAGCACCATCGAGATGTTTTCGTGCTCCGCGAGCTCGAGGGAAAGACCTACGAGGAGATCGCCGTCATCACTGGGTGCAACCTCGGTACGGTGAAAAGCCGTCTAAACAGAGCTCGCAATCGCTTTGCACAGGTGATTGCGCCGGCGCTGCAATAGCGCCTTCCCGGTTGGCAGGCTGAACATGTAAGTTCGTCGGGCCGATAGTGTTTCGTCCGCTCTGAGTCGGATTCCTAGACCCAGAAGTGGAACCTTACACACCCCCTGAAGTATTATTGACCAGGTTGGGCGTGGCTCTTATGAACTGTTCCGAATTCTTAGAACTGTACTCGGATTACCGTGACGGGCGTCTTCAGGACCCCGCAGTCGCGCGCGCTGTGCGCAAGCATCTGAGCGAGTGCGACGCGTGCATGCACTACGACGCGGCCATATGCCGTGGTGTTATGGTTCTGCGCGCGGCAGAGGAGTTGGAGCCTTCAAGGACCATCTCTTACGCCAGCCTCGGCCAGTTGCCTGATACGGCAGTACAGGCATCCCCAACACCGGCTAGATTCGCTGCCGCGCTCATGGTAGCGGCCGCTCTTGCCCTGCTACTCTGGCCCGAGGCGGAAGAGCCCGTAGCATCGGCAGCGGTTGCCCGGGTAGAGCCGTCTCCTCCCCCTCCAACAGTGAAGCTTCCGAAACCAACCCCACTCCCGGCAAGGGAGATCGACCCAGGCACCAGAGCGGTGCAAGCCACACTTCAGCCCGCGCGCGAACCCATGCCCATCACCGAATGGGTTTCCGTCCCCGATTGATGACCTATGCACTTTCTTACCTCGTAGACCCACTATAACTTCCGCCTGATATGGCGGCTTCCCACAATTTCGACTCGGCTTATCGCGCATTGAAGCGACAGGCTCCCGCCCCCGCCTACTATCTCACCGGTGACGAAGAACTCCTCAAGGAGGAACTCATCGAAATGATAGTCGGCGCCACCGTCGACAATGCCAGCCGGGAATTCAACTTCGACTCTCGCTCAGCCGCTGACCTCGATGGCGAGAGCCTTCACGCCCTCGTGGAGACGCCTCCCATGTTGGCCGATAGACGTGTTGTGGTCGTCAAGAACATCGACCAATGGCGGAAAAACGCAAAGGTCTGGAAGGTGGTGCATGGGTATCTCGAAAGCCCTTCACCTTCCACGGTAGTGATATTCACCCAAGGGCCGGGTCAGGCACCCGACAAGACCATTGCCAAACGGTCGACTCATGTTGCTCTCGAGCCTCTCAACCATGAACGCCAACTCAAGTGGATTATGGTCCGCGCCGAGCGTGCTGGATTCAATCTCGAGGAGGAAGCCGCTCGACACCTCCTGAAAGCTGTTGGCAGCGACCTGTCCATCCTTGCTACGGAGATCGACAAACTCGCAGCGATTGCGACCGAGGGAGAGCAGTTGGGGGTCAATGCCGTGGCCGAGCTCGCTGGCGTGCGCCGTGGTGAAACCGCACTCGACTGGATCGAAGCCGTTCTGCTCCGCGACACGTCCCGCTCAGTGGACGTACTGGACGTCGTGCTTTCCAACTCGGGCATTTCCGGTGTGCGGTTAATATCCACGCTGGGAACGGCGTTGATCGGTCTGCGGCTGGCTCGCGCGATGCTGGACGGTGGTACAACTCGCGGTAGAGTCGCGGGCGCACTTCGCCGAACGGCTCAGAAGGCCAGGATCGGGTGGATGTTTCGCGACTGGGACGATCCGTTCGGGCTCTGGGCGCGTGCCGCCGAAATCTGGCAAGGCGCCGAGATAGACCTAGCGCTGCGGGCTGCGTACGAATGCGACAAGGCCCTCAAGTCGACAACCGTGAGTGACGAGCGGGGTAAAATAACCGATGTGTTGCTGCAGATGAGCCGAATCGAGGTGGCCGCATGAAACGCTTGTTCCTTACTCTGACCCTCGTCGCGGGCTTCGTGGCACCCTCATACGCGCAGCCGGATTCGTTGCTCAAAGAGGCGATCCGTCTCGCCACCGAGGGACAAGCCGATTCAGCTCGTTCATTGACGAGCGCATGGATCGCGCGGCTGCAGCCTGCGGACTCGCTCTATCCCAAAGCGCTGTACGCGGCCGGGGTCGTCGCAGGCGACATGGATACCGCATTGCAATATCTGCGTCGCGTCAGCATCGAATACTCTCGATCGGAATGGGCGGATGATGCGCTACTGCGCATGGCTCAGATGGCCTTCGCCCAGGGGCAGCTCCGTTCAGCAATCCGCTCAGCGAAAAGCGTCCTGCTGGACTATCCGTTCAGCGACCTCCGTGCGGATGCAGCCTATTGGTCTGGCCGGGCATACCTGGCGTCCGGAGAACTCGACGAAGCGTGCCCGCTCCTGCGGCGCGCGGTGGAGACCGCCGGCGACAACTACGAAGTTGAGAACCGGGCCAACTACTACCTGCAGAGATGCCCTGCGAGCGGTGAGGATCCAGATGAAGCGGGCCGTGCGCCCAACGCCGCGCCACAGGGCGGCGGCACCGTGTATTCCGTCCAGGTAGCTGCAATGCAGTCGGCTGCTGCTGCCGACGAACTGATGCAGCGACTGCACGCCGAGGGGTACGAGCCGCACGTGATCCGCGACAGTGACGGACTACTCAAGGTCAGGGTAGGGCGTTTCCCGCGTAGAGCCGACGCTGAGCGGCTCTTGGGCAAGTTGCGCGCGTTAGTGGGAACCACTCCCTTCGTGGTCGAGGAGTCGTGAGCGACGACCGCAAGAACGAGGCAGGGACCGACACGCCCCTGATGCAGCAGTACCGCGCGATCAAAGCGCAGCATGCAGACGCCATCCTCTTCTTCCGGATGGGCGATTTCTATGAGATGTTCTACGACGACGCGGAACGTGCGGCGAGCGAGTTGGGCATCACGTTGACGAGCAGAAACAGTGGCGGCGCGGCCAGCGTTCCGCTAGCCGGAGTCCCGGTCAAGGCGGCGAGCGAGTATCTGCGAAGGTTGGTCGAGTTGGGGCATCGTGTTGCCATCTGCGAGCAGGTAGAAGATCCGAAACACGCGAAGGGCGTCGTGAAGCGGCAGGTGGTGGAGACAGTTACGCCCGGCGCGGTCGTTGCGCAGGATTGGCTGGACGGATCTAGCAACAACTTCCTGGTCGCGATACAGCCAGGAGAGCCCTCGGGTGTTGCGGCGCTCGATCTCTCCACCGGCGAGTTCGTTCTCGAAACCGTACCCGCTGCGGACTTGGATCCCACGATTGCCAGGTACGCACCTAGGGAGATGGTGGTGCCGGACAGTTGCGACCCTGCTACTCTGTCCGAGGCGGCTATGGTGACTCAACGGGATGCTTGGGAGTTCGACGCCACCCTCGCCGCAGAGGACCTCACTCGGCACTTCCGCTTGCATTCCCTCGACGGGCTGGGCATTGGGGAAGCCGATGCGCCGGCATTGAAAGCGTCGGGAGCGCTCTTGAAGTACGCGCTCTCTCTTCAGCCGAGCGGCATACCGCACATCTCGTTGCCCACGGTCAGGCGGGCCGGTGGGAGTACGATGCCGCTCGACGTCATGACCAAGCGGAACCTGGAACTCGAGCAGCCACTCAGGAGCGACCAGCCCGGTGGAACCCTCTTGGAGGTAATCGACAACACCGTCACTCCCATGGGCAAACGGCTGCTGAAGCAATGGCTGCTGGCGCCGCTGAATGCCGCGGAGCCAATCTTCGAGCGGCACGACGGGGTCGAGGTGTTGGTAGAAGACACGCGGGGACGGGAGCGGCTCAGAGACGCACTCGACGGTGTGCGCGACATGGAACGACTGGTGGGCAAGGCGGCCGCGGGGCGCGCGTCTCCTCGAGATCTCGGTGCACTCAGAGACTCTTTGGGGCGGCTACCCGATACTCAGAACTCCCTGAATGGGCTGGGACAGCGAGATGAAAGCGCGCTGTTGACGAGAATCGGAGACGAAATCGACCTCCATTTCGAACTGTCCGAGCGGCTTGCGCGCTATCTGGTAGAGAAGCCGTCGGCGACCGTCGGCGAAGGCGAGTCTTTCCGTTCTGGTGTAGACACCGAACTGGATGGTGCTCGCGACCTGCGGGACGGAGGGAAACGGTTCATCGCGGAACTGCAGGCACACGAGCGGGAGCGCACCGGAATCGCCTCTTTGAAGGTCGGCTTCAACAAGGTGTTCGGTTACTACATCGAGGTGACCAAGGCTCGACAGCACTCAGTTCCGGACGAATACGAGCGCCGCCAGACACTCACGAACGCGGAGCGTTACGTAACTCCCGAATTGAAGGAATACGAAGCCCGGGTGCTTGGCGCCGAGGAGCGCGCTATAGCCCGCGAACGGGAGCTATTGGACGAACTCTGCCGGGCAGTCGCGGCGAGGCTGCCGCAGCTGCAACGCACAGCGCGCATGCTGGCGGAACTGGACGTGCTCGCCGGATTTGCAGACCTGGCGGTCCGCGAACAATACGTAAGGCCCACGATCAACGGCGACTTCGCACTCGACCTGAAGGGATGCCGACATCCCGTGGTGGAACGGACGCTTCCCCCGGGCAAATTCATCCCCAATGACGTCTATCTGGACCGGTCCTCACGCGTGATGCTGCTGACCGGACCCAACATGGCCGGCAAGTCTACGATATTGCGCCAGATCGGACTCGCTGTCGTCATGGCCCAGATTGGCTGCTTCGTGCCGGCCAAGACCGCCACGGTCGGTGTAGTCGACCGCATCTTCACACGTGTGGGAGCCAGCGACAACCTCGGCAGGGGCCAGTCGACATTCATGGTGGAGATGAGCGAGACCAGCTCTATCCTTCACAACGCCACGAGTAACAGTCTGGTGTTGCTGGACGAAATCGGACGTGGTACATCGACATTCGATGGTGTCGCGATCGCTTGGGCGGTTACCGAGCATCTCCATGACAGCACCGGTTGCAAAACAGTATTCGCGACGCACTATCACGAACTCACGCAGTTGACCGACACTCTGCAGCACGCACACAACTGTAACGTCGCTGTGAAGGAAGTGGGTGAAGACATAGTCTTCCTGCACCGGTTGGTTCCAGGAGGATCGGATCGCTCTTACGGAATTCACGTAGGCCGACTCGCCGGCCTGCCGAGCGACGTAGTGCGGCGGGCCTGGGAGATCCTCGGGCTGCTCGAAGCCGGACACCAGGTCGCCGGTGAGAGCACACCACCACCGCCCGATTCGAGTCAATTAGGTTTGTTCACGCAGGATGAGCATGCTGTATTCCAGGTGCTGCGCAATCTCGACCCGGAAACGCTGACACCGATCGAAGCGCTGAATAGACTGGCCGAACTCAAACGCCGCATGGAGGAGTTTTGAAAAGAGTAGTCTTGGGCGGTTGCCTCTGCTTTGTGGCCGGTTGCTGGTCCGGACCTTCATCCTCTGATGACGCGGTAGTGGCTGACGTCGAACGGGGCTTTGAGCTGCCGGTCGCGACTAACGCGGAATCACCTGTGTTCTACCCGGTCGAACTGTTCGAGCAAGAGATAGAAGGCTCTGTGGTGTTGCGCCTCTTCATAACAGAGGAAGGCACAATCGTACCCGAGTCCACTCAGGTGGCCGAAACTAGCGGCTTGCCGCAGCTCGATTCCGCGGCCGTTGCCGGAGTGGAGGGTTTGACGTTCGTGCCGGCCCGGAGAAACGGCACGCCAGTAGCCACCCTTTTCCTGCAGCCAGTGCACTTCCGACACCCTGTTCGCACCGGTCCCGGGGAACGGCCGTGACCGGCTCCGGCCAGTACTTGCTTTCGACCGAAACCACCTTCTCGGCAGCACACTCGCTGCCCGGATGCGGGGGTTGCGAGCAACTTCACGGACACAATTGGCGAGTCCGAGGGACAGTCCGGGTGAGCGAATCGGAGCTCGACGAGCACGGTATGGCTATCGATTTTCGAGAGTTCGAGGAGATGTTGAGAGCTTCCGTGCGAGAGTTCGATCACGCTCATCTCAATGACCTGGAAGTATTCAGGCACAGACCACCGACTGCTGAACTGATAGCGCGTGAGATTTATCTGCGGTTGGTCTCGCGGGTCGAACCAGCAGTTCCAGCGGCTACAATCGCAGAGGTTGAGGTGTGGGAGATGCAGAACTATCGCGCAGTGTACCGCCCGCAATGAACCGCATAACCGTGCTCACCGGCGGCTCCACACCCGAGCGGGACGTGGCGTTCGCAGGCGCCTCACAAGTGGTCCAAGCGCTGCGCGCATTGGGCCATTCGGTGACTGTCATCGATACGGTTACCGGGCCGATGGATAGGGAAACCGAGAACCGATTCCTCGATCCTCCTGTCGGCAAACTCCCTCCGACGCCGGACGAGCTACGCGAGTTCGGGCGGCGAGAGAATCTCCTGGAGATAGTGCGGTTGGCGGAGTTGCGCGAGGCGGACATGGTATTCTTGGTTGTGCACGGGCGGCAGGGAGAGGGCGGTGAGCTGCAGGCTCTCCTGGAGGCAGAGGGCCACCTCTTCACGGGTGCGGGCGCGGACGCCAGCGCACTGGCGATGGACAAGGACGCGACGAAGCGGCGGCTCGACGCTGCCGGCATCCCGACTCAACCATGGTGTGTCTGGCCGGCCGAGCCAGAGGCGGTCGAATCGGTCGGTTTCCCACTGGTAGTCAAGCCTTCCAAAGTTGGCTCGTCCGTCGGGCTCTCGGTGGTTACTAGTTTCGATCAGCTACAAGAAGCCGTGAAAACTGCGAAAATCTACGACGACGAGGTCTTGCTCGAGCGATTGCTGCCCGGGAGAGAGTTCACTGTCGGCGTGCTCGGCGACCGTGCACTTGCGGTCGGCGAGATTCGTCCGAAGCACGAACTCTTCGATTACGAGTGCAAGTATACGCCAGGCATGACGGACGAGATCTTTCCTGCGATTGTCGACGACGACTTCAGCGATCTGCTGCGAGGTCACGCTCTCGCAGCACACCAGACCCTGGGGTTGCGGGATTTCTCCCGCGCCGACTTCAAGCAAGACGCTGAGGGCGTTGCGCAGTGCCTCGAAGTCAACACCCTCCCCGGCCTCACCGCCACGAGCTTGCTCCCTCAGTCCGCAGCAGCAGTTGGAATTCCGTTCAGAGCACTTTGTCAGGAAATCTGCGAGATGGTGTTGAGCCGAGCGCCTGTAGGGAACAAAGTAGACCCCTGAGGTTGTAGATTGACGAATATGGAATTTCGGTCGTCGCCTCGTCAGTCACCGTTCGCGCTCACCCCGTGGGTCAAAGGCTTAATCGTGGCCAACGCGGTCGTGTACTTCCTCACGATTACTGTTTTCACCGGTCCGTGGGTCACCGGCGTACTCGCATTCGATCCCATGGAGGTTGGATTTCGTTGGTGGACCTTCGGCACCTACATGTTCGTCCACGGTGGTTTCCTGCATCTCGCCTTCAACATGCTCATGCTGTTCTTCTTCGGCCCGGCCGTGGAACAGCGCATGCGCAGTTCAGGATTCGCCATCTTCTACTTCACGTGCGGCTTCGGGGGAGCCGCATTCTCTCTTGTGGCGGGGATGTTCACGCCGATTCAACCCTTCGTGGGAGCTTCGGGAGCCGTTCTGGGAGTGGCTTTGGCCTTTGCGATCAACTGGCCAGACGCACCGGTGTACATCTTTCCGCTGCCTGTTCCTATCAAGGTGAAATGGCTGGTTGGTTTTCTGGTGGCCATCAACCTACTGATGGCGGGAGCTGGCGTGGAGAGCGGCGTTGCATATACCGCTCATCTTGGAGGATTGCTGTTCGGATTCATCTACATCACCGCCGAAGAACGCGTGATGCGACGCGCCAGAGATATCATTTATCAACAGCGGCAAGCACAGAAATCGACCCCGTTAAGGCTGAGGGAGAAGGAGAAAGAGAAGGAGACGGTGAGCGTGACCACGTCGCGGCCATCCCCGCCACGAGAAACCGAAGCCAACCGCAAGAGCGCCGTCGACCGCGTACTCGACAAGATCTCCAAGTCCGGCATCGACAGCCTCACCACCGACGAACGAAAGCTTCTCGAAGAGGAGAGTCAAGAACTGCGCAACGGTTGAGGCGTCTCCTGGTCACGCATTACGAGGACGCAGTTTCAGGGGTTGTCTGGAGTGCCGCGCCTTCCCAAATTGGTGGCGGCTCTTTCATGCTCATTGACCTCGTACCCGAATTCCTTGCCTCCCTGGAGGCGTCAGATCCAATGGCGGCGTATCGCCGCTACCTAGATGACCACCTTCCGGTTCTCAAAGCCTACTGGCACAACTATATAATCGACTTAGACAGCCCGCACGCCGACAGCGTCATTCTTCGAACCGTCGAAGCGGATCGGAGAGATCTGCATGCGATGCTACAGGGCTTCGACGTGGCGCAGTGCGCCAACGAGACAATAGCGAGGTGCGAAGACCTCCTCGAGATCGATGCCAGTATCGATGTATACCTGACTGTGGGCGTAGGCGGTGCAAATGCCGGCGAGCTGGTCGTAGGGGGCCGCGGGATCGCATTCGTGTGTCTCGAACACTTCACAGGTCGCGCTAATCCATCCACGCTCGGCCTGGGGCTGCAGCCTCAGCAAATCTCCCTGTGGCTCACTCACGAGATAGCACATACGGTGCGTTACCTGTCACCCAAGAGCAACAGTGAGATGAAACAGATTATTGCCGAGATGCGCGGCTACTACGACTATTGGGAAACCGGCAGCCGCGCTTCGTTCCGCGAGCTGCTCGTCAATGAGGGCCTGGCCGTCGCGGCCGCCCGCAAGGTGGCGCCCGGTTTCGACCCTTGGGAGTATTTGGGCTACGGTCGCAGGCAGTACCGTCGCCTCCGAGAATTGGAGGCCTTCCTCACGCATCATCTTGAGCCTGAACTCGACGGTTCCGGATTGGGGTATCGACTGCGCTATCTGGCTGGCGGCGCCAGCCCGGCGCAGCGGCTCGTCTGCGGCAAAGTCATACCGGAGCGGTCCGGATATTACGTCGGCCACCGCATGGTGGAGAGCGCTGTGATCGAACTCGGCCTGGCCAACGCGCTGCGAACCGATGCATCAGAATTGACAGAAATGGAGGAACGAGCCGCGGATCAGACCGCCTAACCCGGAGGGGGACACAGCCGGATGGTGAAGTCAACGGACGGGCCGCGAACGGATCGGCGTGCAAACCATGCCTTGCGTGAAGTCCTAGATGAGCTGATCGATTACGTGCGCAAAGTCTCGACGGAAGGGGGCGGCCTCACTGACGATGAGGTCGACTATGCCCAGCAGCGCTTGCAGTGGCTTGCCGACGAGGTATGGCGCTTAGCCTTGGAGGGCAAGCAACAAGCAAATTAGCGCCCGCGACCCGAAGCCTACTTACCGACGCAGAACGTCGAAAACACCCTATCCAAAACCTGTTCTGGAGTCACGGCACCCACAATCGTTTCCAAGGCGCTCACTGCTGCACGCAGGTGTGTAGCCGCGACAGCGGTTTCTACGCCACCCGCCCGCGCATCCCTAAAACAACCCAATTCAGCATTCGCGGCCTCGAGGGCACTGCGATGACGCGCTCTAGTGACTATCGGTTCACCAACCTGCTTGTTGCCGAGCACGGAGAATGTCGCCTTCACCAACTCCTGCTGCACCTCCGCAAGGCCCGCTCCCGTGATCGCGGAGACGCACACGCTCCCCGCCCGCCTCTCCTGCAAAGCATCTGCATCGAGCAGATCCATCTTGGTTCGCACTACGAGGCAAGGCGCATCGATATTGCGAATTGATTCCGGCACCGCCGCCACCGCATCGGTGGAGGCATCGACACAGTACATCACCACGTCAGCTTTGTTTAGGTAGCGAAGACTCACCTCTACTCCCAAACGCTCTACGGACTCAGCGGTATCACGAAGACCGGCAGTGTCCACCAATCTGAACGGAAAGCCGCCGAACGTAGCCGGAGCATCGACCGCGTCCCTGGTGGTACCTGGCGTCGGCGTCACGATGGCGCGTTCGGACCCAAGTAGCGCGTTGAAGAGCGTGGACTTCCCCACGTTTGGGCGGCCCGCTATGACGCAGAGAGCCCCGCCCCTGAGACGCTCTCCCGCGTCCGCCGTGACCAAGAGATCGGACAGTGAGCAACGAATAGCTTCGATTGCTGCCTCGATTCTCTCAGGTGGTATCGGACCGCTGTCTTCTTCAGGAAAATCGATCTCGTAGCAACATAGCGTCTCGAGTTCCAGGACTCGCTCTCTCAACCTGCCGACTTCCGCAGAGAGACCCTGGTTGAGTTGGCCCAAAGCCGCTCTGCGCTGAGCCGGAGCTGTCGCTGCCACGAGGTCCCCAACAGCTTCGGCTTGTATCAGGTCGAGCTTCCCGTTCAGCAACGCTCGGCGAGTGAATTCGCCCGGCAGCGCCTCCCTCGCTCCGGCCACCAGCAAACCGGTCAGGACCTCACCCGGAACCAGCAACCCTCCGTGTGTAGAGATTTCCACCATGTCCTCGCCAGTGTAGGAACGCGGCGCTCTGTAAGCCACATACACAACTTCGTCTAGTAGCTCTCCGCTGGTTGGGTGACGAGCTTTGGAAAGCCGGGCCGTGTTAGGTGGGTCCACGTCGAAAGGAGACAGCACGGAAGCCGCAACGTCGTGAGAATTCCGCCCGGACACCCTTATGACAGCCAACGCCGACCGGCCCAACGGCGTAGCCGGCGCCGCAACAACGTCATTCAGCATACCGGAAAACTATATGAAAGATGGATCCACCGCGTACGGGGCAGGCTGAGGGATCAGATCCGGACGGATGGTCACGTTTCCGGTTTTGGCCGCTTCTTCTTTTGCTTCTTTGCTCTCGCCATACGTTCTCGCGCTATCAACCACTGCTGGGGAATACTCGCTATGTTGCTGACGGCGTAGTAGAGATTCAGGCCTGCGGAAAACCGCAGGAAGAGGACCGTAAACATCACGGGCATGAAATAGACCATGATCTTGGTTTGCGGGGTCGGCGCGATGCCCATCTGACCGAGCTTCGAGACGCCGAACATTGACAACCCCATGATGATCGGGATTATGTAGAGGGGGTCAGCGCGGGAGAGATCCGGCAGCCAAAGGAAGGGCACTCCCCGGAATTCTATTGTCTCTCTGAACACGAAGAACAGCGCGAACAAGACCGGCATTGGAATCAACAGCGGCAGGCATCCGCCGAGCGGATTCACTTGATGCTCTTTGTATAGCTTCATCATCTCCTGTTGCAAGCGCTGAGGGTCCTGTTTGTACTGCTCTTGGATCATCTTGATCTCGGGTTGAATGGCCTGCATGGCCATGCTCGACCGCATCGCTTTCTGATTGAGCGGCCACAAAACCACCCGAACAGCGAGACCGAACAGCACTAGCACCCAACCGTAAGCCAGGTTCAGGGTTTCATGCATCCACAACAATACAAGGGCTATCACGTTGGCGATCGGCTGGATGATGGGTTTCAGGAACCAGCCGTACGGATTCATGTCCTCCAGGTCATACCCGATACGAGATAGTCGCCTGTACTCCTGCGGACCCACGTACACGGAGTGGCTGAATCGGCCATTCGGCGCTGGTATGGATACCATCAGGTCGGCCTCGGTTTCGTGCCGGCCTGTTTCCGGTCCGCCGGTCATAACCGCGCCGCCGATGCGAGGCACATTCTCTCCGGTCGTCAAGACAACCGCCGCGAAGTAGCGCGATTTCATGCCGGCCCATCGAAACGGTCCGGGCATCACGTCCTGCTCACCATAGTCCAAAGAACTGAAGTCCGTCCGTTGAGGTGCGCCGTTCTTGACGACCGCGGCGTAGCTCCGGTAATCCCAGACGCTGTCTGCCTCGTTACCTCGGATTCGCGGGCCGAGCGTCACCAGAATCAGGCCCGCGTCTATGTCAACTCCGGAGAATTCTCCGTCCACATTGAATAGATACCGATCGGGCGCAAAGCTCTGTCGAATCCGTACTGTTGCCGCACCGCGGCGGGCCACCCACTCCATTTGAGAATTTGGAGCCGTCACGTTCAAGCGCTGTTGTGAAGGCTCGAAATCCCATTCCGCGAGAGATATCGTATCCCTGCCAACCACGAGATCGTACATTAGAAACCGAGAGTCCTCGGGAATCAATTGGGCGAGGCCTGAATCTCCCGTTGCGAAGGTGCGGTAGCGTTTCGGTGTCGCAGACACGAGCCGGACGCCGCGGCTCGAAAACACATACTCGTACAGATCCGACTCCACCACAACTCGCTGCTCGGCAAGACTGTCCTCGACCGCCGATTCTACCTGTGGCGCAACCGACTCCACGGGAGCGGGAGGCTCCTGACTCAGCGGCGCTCGCGCCTCCACATCGGTCCCGGCTTCCGGTTGAGCTGGGGACGTATCGACACCTGGGGATCGTTCCTGAGAAGGGCCGGGCGGGGGCGGCTCGGGCGGAAACAACAGCGACGGCAGGATCGCCACTATCAGCATCAAACCGATTGCCAGGGCCACTCGTCGTTCCATTAGTCGCTCACTCGGGCACGGGGTCGACCCCCCCCCTACTGAAGGGGTGGCACCGCAAGATCCTTCTCAGACCCAGCCAGCCGCCCTTGACGAAGCCATGGCGATCCACTGCTTCCAGCGCGTATGCCGAACAGGATGGATAATAGCGGCAAGGAGATGGAAACGGCGACGCAAACAGCTGGTAACCGCGAATCAGAAACTTCACTACGTGTGCTGGCCAACGAGAGAGTCTCTGTATGTGGCGAGCCAATTCTCCAGTTCGGCGCGAAGCTCCGTGAAACTGGAGCGGTAGGCGCTGGGCGTGGCCCGGATCACCAGGTCTATAGGGAGTAGAAAGGGCAGCAGGCTTCGGCGAGCGATGTCTCTCAGCTGCCGCCTCAACCTGTTCCGCGCAACCGCTGTGTTGCCGAAACGTGCTACTACAACGCCCAGGCGGGGCTGTTTCAGCCCGTTCGGGAGCCATGATATGATGAGTGCATTCGTGCGGTGGCGGCGTCCACTTCTAACCACCTTCTGGATGTCTGAGGCCAAGGCAAGACGCCGACTCCTAGGGAAACCCTCCGAAGTCAAACGCGCGCGTGCTTACTGGGCACGCACACTGAGAGCTTCTTGCGGCCCCTTCTGCGACGCCGGCTCAACACTGCTCGCCCCCATCGCGTTTTCATGCGAGCGCGGAACCCATGCTTGTTTTTGCGGCGGCTGTTGCGCGGCCTATAAGTCGGTTTCATGCTACTCCCTCACTTGCGGGCGTGTAAGCTAGTCTTGCCAGGTAGCTGGGGCAAGGTTGACTTTTCCACATCGCGGGGATAACATCTCTCGCCCTTGAAATCACCCACCACCAGACAACCGTAGATGGAACTATCAGTCATCGACACGTGGCAGCGTCTCGTCGAGGAAGCACGGCACGTTCTCCCCGACGCCACGGTACGCACCTGGCTCGAGCCTGTTGAGCCGATCGCTCTCAGCGAGGGCCGACTGATCGTGGGTGCACCCGACCAGTTCGCCGTGGAGTGGAACGAATCCAAGCATGCTGCCGTCCTGTCGCGAATAGCACAAGACGTTCTCGGCAAACCGCTCGATGTCGTATTCCAGGTGCAAGAGGAACGCACCCAGCGTCCTCAGATGGATTTCTTCGTTGCACCTGCCGGAACGATCGGTACGGCCCCCACTTCCGGATCCGCAAGGCCGCTCAACGAACGCTACTCGTTCCGGACTTTCGTGATCGGGAAATCCAACGAACTGGCCGCTGCAGCAGCACACGCGGTCGCGGCTGCGCCGGGACGGACCTATAATCCACTCTTCATCTATGGGGCTACAGGACTCGGCAAAACGCACCTGATGCAGGCGGTGGCGCACGCGGTATTAGAGAGGCGGCCGGAGAGCCATGTCACTTACATGGGCGCGGAGCAGTTCATCAACGACGTGATCGAGAGTATCCACGGCCGCAAGATGCCGGAGTTCCGAAAGCGCTATCGCGAAGACGTCGACATATTCCTGGTGGACGACGTCCATTTCCTCGAAGGCAAGGAAATGACGCAAGAGGAGTTCTTTCACACCTTCAACGCTCTCCACGAAGCAGGTAGGCAGATAGTCTTGACCTCGGATCGCGCACCCAAGGAAATCCCCGGATTGGAATCCAGGTTGGTGAGCCGGTTCGAGTGGGGCATGGTGGCCGACATCGGCCAACCCGACCTCGAGCACCGCATCGCCATTCTCCGCAAGAAAGCCGAGCAGGACCACCTCGAGCTGGCAATACCGGATGACGTACTGCGCTTCATAGCCGAGCACGTGCGCAGTTCCGTCCGAGAACTCGAAGGCTGCATCATAAAGCTGCTGCTATACGCATCATTGAAACACCGCGAGATCTCTATCGATCTGGCCCGCGAAGCACTGGTTGACAAGATCGAACAGGGTGGACAATCGAGCCAGGATGCCGCTCGTCCCATGCCAAGCGTAGACCGAGTACAGGAGGTCGTTGCACGCAGGTGGGGTGTGACGCCGGACGGACTGCGCTCCAAGGCCCGCACCCAGTCTCTCACCGTGCCGCGCCAGGTAGCGATGTACCTCGCGCGCGATCTTCTTAGTATGCAGCTCGTCGAGATTGGACAGGCCTTTGGGGGCCGGGATCACTCGACTGTGATTCACAGCCTCGACAAGGTGGAGCGCTGCATGAAGGAGGATCGGCAGTTTCGTGACCGCGTCGACTTTGCTAAACAAGAGTTGGTGGCCCCATAATCATTGCTTGTTCAAACCGTGGAGAGTTTGGGGAAACTTGCGCATACCGTCATCTGTCCACTATCAATCAACAGACTCGACGGAGAACAAACATTAAGCGGAATCTGTAAAGCCCAACTCATCAAACGGTTGCGGATTCTATGAAGATTTCCCCGCACCCTACTACGGCTACTGTATAAATACATTTATTAGGAGTACAGTAATATCTTATCCACCTGTGGAGAGACCATGAAGCTCACTATAACTCGGGAACGACTTCAGGAAGGACTCACAGCAGTCGCAGCCAGTGTACCGGCAAAGACTACACTTCCAGTACTCTCCAATGTGCTCGTCGACGCTTCTAGCAACGGTGTACAGATATCAGGCACAGACTTGGATATTGCGGTCAGTACGACGGTGCCCGCAGAAGTGGATGAGGAAGGAGCGATCACCCTCCCAGCAAAGAAACTCGTGGAAATAGTGAGAGAGCTTCCGAGCGCTGCCATTCGTATCACAACTGCGGGTGAGCAGCGCATCAACCTCGAATGCGGGCAGGCGAGATTCAAGCTGCTCGGCGTACCCAAGGAAGAGTTTCCGAGCTTTCCCCACGTAGACTTCGAAGAAAGCTGGATAGTTACATCGAGCGATCTACAGAAGCTGATAGGCCATGTTGCGTTTGCCGCTTCGACCGAAGAAAGCCGCCCCATTCTCAATGGCGTGCTCTGGGAACTGCGACCGGAACGTATGCGCATGATTGCTACCAATGGCCACAGACTCGCCAAGATGGATGTGCCCATCTCCGGCGGAACGGCTGCTGCGGAATTCATCGTGCCCCCTAAAGCGCTGGAGCAAGTGAGAAGGCTGTTTGGACCAACTGATGAAGTAGCAATAGCTCGCAGCGACAATCATCTGGGATTTCAGTGCGGTGCGACCGTCGTTTTCAGCCGGCTAATCGAAGGTCCCTATCCGAACTACGAGCAGGTGATCCCTAGGGACAATGACAAAACGGCTACGGTGGCGAAGCAAGGATTGATGGCCGCCCTGCGTCGCGTGGGTGTGGTAGCGAGTGATCAGACGCACCGAGTGCGTTTGGCGTTCGCACAAGACACTCTCGGTTTCTCGGTAAATACGCCGGATCTCGGAGAGGCGCAGGATGAAATTGCGGTGGCCTACGATCACGATCCTCTGGAGATCGGTTTCAATGCCAATTACCTGCTGGACATTTTGAAGTTCATGCCGGGCGACGATGTGCGAATTACGCTGAAAGCTCCGGACCGGGCTGCGACAATCGAACCGGTGGATTGGGACGATCCTGCTGAATACCTGTGCCTAGTTATGCCGCTGCGGTTACTTGAATAGCAGCTAGAATCGTTGGCGTCAGCGCCGCGACGGCGCGAGGTCGTTGGTCGCGAGGCCAGTGACGCTGATGGTTTCGATGCGCGAGGGATCTCCAGGCACGAAACCCGCCACAACAATGCCGCGCTGGCTCCCGCCGATGCTGATGCCGAAGGTACAATTCATAACGCCCAGTTCGTTTTCGAGGAGGGCCGACGCAAAACCTGCGATGGGGATCCCTGGTGTGAATCCGAACCTTGCCCCGCCTCGATATCGCACGTCATATCCGATTTCGTTGATCCGTCTCTCCGCGATACTCTCGGCCGCCAGAACAAGGGTGCCGGGAATGATGGCAATGCCTATACTGGCTACGCCGGTCACGGGGAGGGTGTCGAGTCGCAATTGGGGTTCGCTGACGTTTCTCAGCACGAATCCAATCCGGATGGGGCGAGCGACAATGTACTGGACACCCAAGTCAAAGCCGGTGGAGCTGTTCCCCGCACGATGATGCGATACGGCAAGACCGACGCTCCAGCGTGCGAGGCCGCGGGCGAAGGCGAGGCGGTAAGTGTGATTTGAGGAATCAGTTACCAGGCGCTCTTTATTGTAGCCGAAAGACAGTCCTTGGGAGTTGAAACCGAGCGTTAGCTGTGAAACACGTGTGCTGGCGTCCGGTTTGCGTTGGACCAAGACCTCGGCCAGGATCGATGCCTCAGGTACAGCAGCGAGGCCTGCTGGGTTCAGCCAGATCGCCCGCGCATCGTTGGCGGTGGCAGCAAACAAATAGTCGATAGATCGCGGTTGGAAGCTTTGGGCCGCAGCCGTGCTGCATATCATGGCGGCCGCACACGCGACCAGAGCCGGACTGCGTCGCATTTATCGCACGATCGAGACGGAGTCAAACCGCGTTTGGTGAATCGGTATGACCATGTCCAGGTCTTCTATCAGGGCCTCCGCATGAGAAGTATCAGCCGACACGAGTCCCAAGTACCTTCCTTCCTCGCTGATGAACCTGTCTATATGTCGGCGACCAGACCCATCAATAGTGAACGAGCGGCCAGCCTGTGACCCTGATCCGGAAAAGGTGTAGGCGGACATGGTCTCAATATGGAGCGCTCGTTCACCAGCTTTGAGGCGCCACTCGGTCGCCGCGTGTTCATTGACGAGTCTGACACGATTCCGCAAACCGTTGGCGACCATCTCCGTGTGGACCGTGTCCACCCAGGAAGCACCGGCCTCAGCACCGTGGTCCGGGATTATCGGGAAGAAAGTCTCGAGGAGCCTATCAGCGAGTTCTCGTGCGAGACTGCCCGATTCGTTGGAGTTCTCGAAGTCCGTCAAACGGCCAGTTGGAGCGAGAGTGGCCTTGAATTCAGCTCCGCGAGCAGAGTCGACCTGCGCGGTCGAGATGCCGGCCGACGCGTTCTCTTCGAGGATAATTGAGTCCAAGGAGAGTGTGGCCGTGAGAGATCCGCTGTCATCGTCGACATCGGTGTGGACGAAGTAGCGCAGCCCAAAACGCGTTTCCGTACCTTGATCATCGAAGTGCTGAGAAGTCCGGGTGAAGCTCACGGCCCGGTAATCCGCACTGAACGGTTGATAGGTCGCCGTTGTCACTGGTTTCGGTTCGGAACTTCCGCCGAACAAACCACACCCCCCCAATGCCATAACGAGGACCAGCAGCGTTGACGAAGGTGCGAGAAGCTCGCGCAGATTCATCTGCCTCCGCCTCCGTGGGACAATAACTCAGCCTTGGTACGTCCGAAGACCGCCACGAGATCGTTTTCTACCGTGGAGACTTGAAGGAGCCGCCAACCTTTGCTCTTCATCTCCGACCGCCATCCGATCAATTTCTGCCACTCCTTAGGTGTGGTGCGAAACACTCTCAGGTCGGCAACCTTGTCCCAATGCGGTGGGTAAGGCTTGGTTTTGCGGTTCATGGCTCCCCGATGGAATGAACACTTGGTCGGGGGAATCATACGACACACGCGGGAATCGAGCCAGGGGTGGAGCGGGTAGGTGGCGGCACCGTAAGCCGAGTTCTGTTCGGGCGCGAAGAGCGCCCGGATGGTCATCTATCTGGGATGACAGTCACCTGCCATCTCTTGCGGCCTACCCGCGGCTCAATCGGCCCGGGTCAGGCCTCGCCGCCTATTTGGCCTTGCTCCGACTGGGGGTTACCGTGCCACGCCTGTTGCCAGGCCGTGCGGTGGGCTCTTACCCCACCTTTTCACCCTTACCTGCCGCTGAGGACAGGCGGTCTGTTTTCTGTGGCCCTTTCCGTCGCCTCTGGGCGCCCAGGGGTTACCTGGCAGTCTACCCTGTGGAGCTCGGACTTTCCTCGACCCGACTCGCGTCTGGCCGCGACCGTCGCGCACCGCCACCTCACACAAAGATAGTGCGCCCGGGCTGCAGTTTGAAGAGACGGAGCGAGTCGACATCGGTGTGAATTGGGGTGGTTGACGCTTGCGCGGTTTTGTTCACGCCGATTTGACACACAGGTGCTAACGTATGTGCGGTTTGGAAGCGGAGGGCTCAATGGAGTATCGTGACGAGCTTACCACAGTAGCGACGGTAGTCGAGCCTAATGTTCGGGCACAGTTGGACGCAGCTGTGGGCGATGGTTTCACTGCGTATCACGCCAGTTCAATGAGAGAAGCGCTGCGGGCGGTGCGAGAGCGGCCCGTGCGGGCAGTGTTTGTGTCGCCGTGCTGCGTTAGTCGTGAGGAGCTCTCCGGTGTCGCTTCGCTGGTGGATGGTTTTCCAAGTGTACCGACGGTGGCAGTGGTTTGTCGGCACGACCGATCGTCGAGTGAGCGTTTGTTGGAGCTCGGCGCTTCGGGTGTGCGTCGCATGATAGATCTGAGCGCTCATGGTGGGTGGCACTATCTGCGAGATCTCATATCGCACCCGTCCTCACCGACTGCGGCGCGCATTCTGTCTACCATGGTGCCGGCGTTGCGGAGTGCGACAAATGATTGCCGCGCCGTGTTCGAGGCGCTGGTGAGGCTTGCTCCGGGGTTGACGAGCGTGAAGCTGCTCACGAAACGCCTCGACATGAATCCCAGCACGTTCACCTCCCGCTTCTTCAGAGCGGGCCTGCCATCTCCCAAGCGTTATCTGGCGGGATTGCGGCTCGTCTATGCGGCTGCGTTTCTGGAGCTACCTGGCCTGTCGTTAACCGACGTTGCCTACCGCCTGCAATACTCTTCGCCGCAGAGCTTCGGACGCCACTTGCGCACGGAACTGGGCACAACGGCGAGCGAGTTTCGGGCTCGGTACCCTTTCGACGTGGCCATCGACGAATTCCTAAATCGAATGATCGTTCCCTTCCAAGACACGTTCAGCACCTTTCATCCGCTCGACCAAGGGGTGGGATACCTCGGGCAATAGAGATGAACGGATTGGGAGGGACGATCATTCACTTTTGGCCCCACGTTGGAGTGCCGCATCCTGAGGTCGTTCGGGAAAGACGGCGGTCTCGCGGAGGCGACCGGCGAGTCGGGCGAGTCGGCGGCCATCTAGTTCGATTTCCGTGAAAAGAGAAAGCTGGGTTTCCATATCGGACAGCGCACTGTTGATTTGGGTGGCCCAACGGTCACCCTTAGAGGCCAGTTCAGACAGCTTGGCAGAAACGTCGCGGAGGCGGGTTGCGTGTGCCTTCGCTGTTTCTGTTATTGCTGAGACGTCGTTTGCCTCGTGGGCAGTCAGGGAATTGAGATCTTCTACGGCGTTGCGAAGCTCGCCTACTGCAATGCCTATTTCGTTGACCTTGCCTTCGCCGGCAGCCATGGTCCTCGCCGTAGCAGCGATTCCATCGTGCAGGTCGTTTATTAGATCCGCGATTTCTCGAGCCGAGCAAGCTGCTTCACCGGCCAGACTCCTCACCTGGTCGGCGACTACCGCGAACTCTCGTCCGTGTTCCTTGGCGCGGGCCGCCTCGATAGCAGCGTTGAGGGCAAGTACATGGGTGTGGCGCGCCACCTTGGCAATTGATATGGCGGATGAGCCGATTCGCCTAGCGAGGTCGCCCAACTGCTCCACTCTATCGGCCGCCGAGCGGATATCAACGCCAACCTCGAGCACCTGTTCTAAGGTAGCCGCAGCAGTCTGGCCGCTACTGCTCACAATTTCGAATACGCCTGGCACATTCCCCTCGAATTCTTCCGTACGGGATTGAAGGGCCATTGCCTCCTGGACTGCCTCTTCGGTCTCCGCGTGCAAGGCCTGCGCTGCAGTGTGGTACTCTCGAATCTCCTGGCCCAGAGCTTGTGCCGAAGAGACAGAACCTCGTGCTCTGCCGAGTAGGCTGTCTGCCGACTTCACAACGGATTGATGAATAGCGGTGGCTTCCTGAGCTTCGTTCCGCAAACCGTGAGAAACGGAAGCAATTCGGCCGGAGACCGAATTGAGCGATTGCTCGAGTCGGCTCAGGTAATCTCGATGCTCGACTGGCTTGGCCTGCTGGAAAGGTCCCTTCCCAATGCTCTCGAACGCTGCTTGCGCGGCGGCGAGGCGTGCGAAAAACCTCCAGTTGATTACCACCAACGCCGTTGCTATTACCAGGAAGATCGCGAATTCGAGTGAAGCAGCAGCCAGGTTCATGGTGCTGGCCGCAGAACCATTGGAGAAATATCCGTGTAGGAGGGTCGAAAGGAAAAAGGCAGCGGACGAGGAGCCCAAGGCAAAGGCGCCAAGAGTCTGCCGCGTACCCAAGGCCCAGGACACGACCGTCAGGAAGAACACGGAGATCGCGCGGCCGGGGCCAAAGTATGTCACTAGCGACCCGACCAAGGCAACGTCAACTAAGCAGTATGCGTAGACAAGCCACCGCGGACAACATCCCCGGCGCAACAGGATCCCTGCTGATAGAGTTGCGAGGGCACCTCCACCGACGAGGAAGGCGACGATGTATGGAGCGAGGTGTTCGAGGCCCAGAGGGCGCCAGAGTAGGATCAGTGCAGTGCCAAGTCCCAGGATGACCCAACGCCATTTGTTGCTCCTTCCCAATACGATGGCGTCGGACTGCTTTAGAGGCTCTTTAGTCATTCACACCCGACTCAGTCTCTGCGCCGCTTACCTCCGACAAAGGATCTAATCGATTCGAGGAGGCCCTTCTTGGGTTCTTCCGGCGTACCGCCGAGTGCAGCCCTGGCCAATTCCTCTGCGAACGCAGCAACCGTTGGTTGACGGTCGGCCGGTTGGCGCTCCAATCCGCGCATGACGACCTCTTCCAGGGCAGGCGGGAAGCTGAGATCCCTGACAGCCTGGTTCAGGGGGGTCGGAGGCTGGGTCAACAGTTGCTGGAAAACCTCACGCGGAGAACGCCCGGGGTGGGGGAGGACCCCCGTCAAAAGGTAGTACGTGATCTTCGCCACGCTGAAGATATCAGCCCGCTCTCCAACGAGCTCACCGGACAGGGCCTCCGGGGCCACGTATTGGAGCGTACCGACGAAGAACCCAGTTCTGGTAAGGCGGTCTGCGGCAGGTTCCTGAGCGTCGCGCGCAATCCCGAAATCGAGGAGCTTGGCCACCTGGGTGGTTGGATCGTAGACGACGTTCTCGGGTTTGAGATCACGGTGAATAATCCCTACTGCGTGCGCGGCCGCCAGGCCGTCTGTGAGTTGAGTGACGATACTAACGACTAGCGGCGGTGCGAGCGGACCCGATCTCTGAGCGAAAGTAGACAGGGGTTCTCCGTCGACCCACTCCAGAGCAAGGTAGTAAAGGTCACCGTCCTGCCCGTAGTCGTAGGTTTCAACCACGGCAGGGTGCTTGACTCGTGCGCCGTACCCTGCCTCGCGCAAGAACCGCTTTACGGAAGTCGGGTCCTTGCGAAGCCGTTGCTTGAGGAACTTTACCGCACACGTACCATGTTCAGGATGCTCTGCGCGGTACACGGTCGCCGTCCCACCTTCGCCCACGAATTCCAGGAGTTTGTACCCGGCGATGGTTCGGCCGGCAAAGTTTTCAGTCGTCATTGAGCTGGCGAAAGTAACAGTCGTTTCGCTGAAGCGGCAAGTAGAGTCGGCATGGCAGCTTTGCGATGTTACCAACCGTCGCAGCGAGGGAGACGTTGCCGCTGCCCGAGTTTCGGAGCACGGAGTCGTTAGAGCGGACGTGGAGGGCATTAGATTGTCTGCTGTTCAGGCTCGGTCGTGCGTGGGCACAAGTCTTGACGGAGCAGATTGCTGATAGTACGTCTCGAGTCGGACATCGAACAAGGAGAACACGAACCATCTGGGAAGAGGTGGCTTTGACATCTGTCACTGGATTCTCTCGGGCTGTATTAATTGCTCTGAGCATCCACGCCGTCATGCTTGCGGCGCCAGCGGCGGCACAGCCGGGGTCAAAATCTCTAGACGGCGCAGTCTGGCAGGAGGCCCAGGAACTGTCGGCGCGGCTCGGCGCGGAGGATTCCGGCAAATCGGTGGCGTTCAGGGCGGCGCAACTGGAAGTCACGATGGGAAGACACGCCGGTGCGCTCGGCATTTTGACGAAGCACGGGGGCGCTGATTCGCTTTGGGACGCCACTGGTTTCCGAGTGCGTGGCGAGGCGGAGTACGGGTTGGGCCAATTCCAAGCTGCGGCTCGTTCGTTCGTGATCGCGGCGGAGTTGGAGGAGGGAACTGCTAGAGGCATCCTCACAACGCGTGCCGGAGTGGCTTACGAAAGGGCGGGAATGTTGACAGCCGCCGCGGCGCAGTATGGCTTGGCATCAGACCTGGTGCCGGAGTTAGCGGGTTGGCTGGCCCTGCGCGAAGCATCGGTCAGTAGTGACACGGCACGCGCCATCCGGCTGCTTGCGGAGGTGGAGCCGGAGGCGGAGCCACTGGCCGCGGCTGCCCGCGGCCTGCTGTACGCGCGCGCTGGAGACACAAGCAGCGCGGTAGCGGTGCTGGAACAGTCGGAGCTGCCGGGTCGAGCGGCGTCGCTTGCACTGAGCGCTGGCGAC
>CAZOJI010000036.1:0-5042 GCA_964580055.1 uncultured Gemmatimonadaceae bacterium
CGGATGCGCCGCTTTCCCTTACCACGCGGGGGCTTTCGAGTTTCCGGATGGGAACAAACTAGGATGGACCGCAGAATAGATGGAGATTCCTATGTTGTCAAGAGCCGAGGTAGGCGGTTTTTGGCTCGGAGGGTATGATCATGGCTTGGTTCTGTCGGGTGCGATGGCGAAGTACCCCTGAATAGTTACGACGAATGATTCATGCAGATCCATTGCGGTCTCACGTCGTGACTCTCCCGGGGAGGTTCTCCCGTACCTTCCAGCGCCGGCTGGCAGGGCCGCTATCCGGACCAGTGGGATCGAGCTTGCGGTAGCCGTTGATGGGGAAATCGAGCAGTCGATCCAACAATGACAGATCGGCGCCAAAATGTTCGAGCGCCCACCCGAGCCGTTTGACCGTCGCAGCATCCAGTTCGAGCGCGTACGCAATGATCCAGTCGAGGTCCAACGCGGGCATGCGGATTCCGAACGCGTAGAGCACCTCGGCGAAGTCGCCGCAGTAGTGCGGCATGGAGAGCCCGTCGAGCAGTGTGCGCTCCGGATCGGTTATAGTCACACGCGAGTCTCCGATCCAGACGCGTTCCATGCCAAAGAATCGTTCCGGCTTGACCTGGACAAACTGGTAGACCATTCCGCCGGCCGGATATCCGTCGCGCCGCTCCTCGGAGCCAACGCGCCGCAGACGTGGAACGGAAGCCTCCGTTGTCGTCAGCACGAAGACTTTCCTCGGCAGTTGCGCCGTCAAACCGTGGTGGTGCAGCGCAGACCAATGGGAGATTGCGGCCGGCTCGACCAGGGCCATGGCGACCTCGTACTCGTGAGCCGGCGTGACGCCAGGGACGGAGGACGACAACGCATACAGTCCCTTGCGCAAGCGTACCAACCAGCCGGACCTGGCGAGGTGATGGAGAGCCTGACGCAAGTAACCCTCGGACAGACCGGCGAGCGGAGCCAGCTCTCTGGCTCTGGCAGTCGTGAATATCCGGTCTCCCTCACCGGCCAATAGCCTGACGAGTTCAATTCCAGCTCTGGAAGATACTCTATTCTTTCTGGGCATTGTTTGATGTCGTCGAACAATTGCGCTATGAAATCGTTAAACGAGCAACAAAATATGGCAATTGTTCGCAGCTGTAAAATATTCGCTTATAATAAATGGGGCGGGCCGACGTGTTCGGTAACTCCCGGCACAATTGGGTCTCGTTGTACTTGCCGGACAGGTATGCATAGCGTGAAGGTCAAAACGTTCGACCAGTGATGGTCTCCTTGGGAGCGGAGATGGGCACGATGCCATTGAAATCATCGCGGTTGGCCAAAGGGGCACCGTCAGGGCTGCCTCATGTTATGTTGAGAGCGAACACCGGAGAACGCAATGCCAGACACTTGGATCACAGATTTCAGGGACATGCTTGACCGGGACGACAGGATATCGCCGCACAACCCCGCAAGGCACCTTGCAAAATACTTCGCGTCGATCGTGGAGGCTGTTTCTGCGACACCGCACGGATCGACTCGAGAGCACAACATCAAGTGCCGGCGGAAACCCAACAGGAAGCCGTGCTCCGGGAAGATCCACGCCGGTTTTCAGCTGGGCACCAGTAATATCGTCTGGCAATGCCCTCAATGCGGAGACCGCGGCGTGCTCAGCAACTGGCAGAACACAGAGTGGGACGGGGAATGCAGGGGGAGCCTGCCCAAGATCGACAGAATGACGTATCGCCGCGCATTCCTGAGCGACACGGAAGTTGACGAAGCGCTCGACGCGATCGTGTTTGAAGGGGGAGCGATTCCGCGGGAAGTGTTGCTTTCAATCCACGACAACGAACTGCTGGGGAAGTCGGGCGACTACGGAGACCCGCACGCCGGGCACCCCGTTCAGTGCGATCATCTGCGAATCGAACATTGCGGCGAAACGACCGAAATCATCGTTTACAACCGAGCCATCATGCTGTTCCACTCGAACGACGAGATCTTCAAGCGAGTGCACAGACTCTGCTGCGCTATTGAAACAGCAACAAAGGTGTCGTAAGCTCACGGACCTCACCCGGCTGGACTTGGAGGAATGGGCTGGTTGCACGATAGTGAGCCGCGGCAAGTCGTACGAGAAGCGCGTTCTCAGTCTGTGCTCGACTCCTGATGGTGGTTTGGTAGCTACCGTTTCCGGCACCGAAACCTATGTGACACATGTGGACCGCACGGAAACCGGCGGCCTGTCGTGTTCGTGCACGTGCCCGTACGAGCGGGGCGCATGCAAACACGGTGTGGCCGTAGTACTCGCAGCATTCGACGCGCTCAAGCGCAAACGCGCGATCCCGGTTGCAGGCAGTGAGGACAACCGGTTCCCAATACGCAGTAAAGCTGCGGGAGATGCTTCTTCCGATGAAGAGAACGAAGAGGACGGCGGTTGGGTCCCCGAGTATGATGTACTTTTCGATGGGCCGCCAAAGAGCGACGTGCGGGAACAGTCGAAGGCCGATCGAGTCATCCGGGCACACGTATCCAAGATGGCCAATCGGGACCTGAAGGAACTGCTACTTGAGCTTGTTGAGTCAGTTTCGGAAGCGCGCGACTGGATTGCGGATCGTATTCGTCTGGACGCAGGCGACGCCACAGGGGTCGCGAAGATCGTCCGTGAAGTCCGACTTGCTGGCGGCGGGTGTCTGAGAGAAACGTGATGGTTGGTTAGAGAGGTTGGCCGATGACCCACGATGCGCCGTCGATAGGGCCGAACTCCTCCACAGCCAAACGCGAGTGGAAGACGGTGGATCTGCCGATTCCGGCTCACAAAAGGGGACCGGCGGGGATGCTAGCAGCGCTCATGGGGACACCCGCGCACCCCAGCCACCCCCAAAGCGGCGAACGCCCGGGGATTCGGGTGTGGTTTTGAACTGACGCTGTACTCGCTGTCGACTTCCAGCGTCTCGGCGGTGCTCGTTGGCGTCTCGGTGTCCGGTTTGGATTACGGACTCAGTTGCGGTCACGGTGGAGGAACCGCATCTTAGTGACAGTCATCAACTCGTACGGGAGGTTCCCATGAAAGGCACCATCCTCGATTTCCTCAAGCTTGCGGCGGACAAACCCCAACTGGCGAAGGACCTGGTCGCACTTGCCGCGAAATACGACTTCGAGTTTGACGATGAAGTGAACGACGATGAACTCGATATGGTGTCTGGCGGCGCGGACGCGATGCCCGATATCTGCAAACTCCCGGATCCCGATGTGGGTGGGCCGGTCCCAATCCCCTATCCGAAGGTTGGTGCAGAGGTCAAGTCCTCCGATGACTCTGACTCGTCATCGAGTTCGTCCGGAGATTCCGCTTAGCCCTGAGGAGCCGAGTCAATGCGGGAAGCCGCTTGTTGGCGCTCTCGGCTTGGCGCAGCCTTGCAGCACGGTGCCTGCCTTCGCAAACCGCGGCGCGCTTGCGGAGCGATGGCAGGGGGTGGTGACCGGTCCGACGGGCACGGGTAAGACCTTCTTGGCTTGCTCTTTCGCCGAACGCGCCTGTCGTGCCGGATTCTCCGGCCATTACGTGAGGGCTTCCAGATTAGTGCATGACCTGGCTGTCGCCCGGGGAGACGGATCCTACGGTCGACTACTGGCCAAATTGGCAAAGATCAATCTCGTTGCCATCGACGATTGGCTGGTCGCCCCTCTCACCGAGCAACAGCGCCACGATCTGTTCGAGATCATCGAGAACCGCTATGAACGCGCCGCTACCATCATCGCCACACAGCTCCCGCTGAACAACTGGCATGAGGCCATCGGCGACCCCACGCTCGTAGACGCTATCTGCGATAGACTGATCCACCGAGCGCACCGCAGCGAACCTCCACGACCGGGCCGGTCGGACGACCAATTGAGAGCCGCACCTTGCCGTGATCCACAGGTGTTCGAAAACCCCATGGTAACAGTTCGGGACGCGCTCTCAATATGCGTTCGCAACAAGAGACCGAACTGAAATGGAGACTTGCAACCACGAGGAGCCGTCCATGCCTGAATCAACTTGCTCCCGCAACGGCAGCAACTCTATGCCTGCACTTCATATTCAGGACCTCCTCAATAGCGCCCCAATCGGCGTCTTCACCACCACGCCCGAAGGTCGCATCATCTGGGCCAATGCGGTATTGGTCAGGATGTTCGGGTACGAGAGCCCGGAACAACTGATCGCATCCATTACGGATATTGCCGCTCAGTTGTATGCCGATCCCGCTGACAGAGACGAATTCATGCGCCTGTTGGAAGAGCACGGCGAGGTGCTTGATCACGCGTGCCGGTTTCGACGCCGGGACGGGATCGATCTCTGGGGGGCCATGAATGTCCGCGCGATACGGGACGAGAAAGGGCGGATCGCGGCTTATCGAGGGTTCATTACGGATATCACGGAACAAAAAAAGGCCAATGAAAAATTGAAACGGCTTGAATGGATGCTGTCAGGAGAGCCGATTTCGAACATTGAAGTCCAGGCAGAGACTCAAGACCAGGGATATGGCGACCTGACGCAATTGAATCGTGACGGGATCATCCTCAGATCCATAGGTCGCGAACGTTTGGAAAGCTTTGCCAACGACCACCTGGAATTGCTCGGGACCTCCTCCGCCATCTACGAGGTTAACGGCGACTATGCCTTTGGGATTTTCTCCTCGGGATGGTGCCGAATGATGGACAGCGCCTCGCGCCGGCTTTGCGACACCTCGGATAACGCCGAAGCGCTGAACTCCGGCCGATGGTTGTGCCATGAATCCTGCTGGACGGATTGCTCCAAACAGGCCATTGCCGAATGTGCACCGGTGGATATCGAGTGCAACGGCGGCCTGCGGATTTTCGCGGTACCGATCTTCGCCGGCAAAGACGTCGTGGGGGCGATCAACTTAGGATACGGCGATCCGCCGGAGGATCCGGAACAACTGCGAAAGCTCTCTGAGACTTACCACCTTGATTACGACGACCTGGTTCGCGAGGCCAATGCATACGACTCGCGCCCGCCGTTTGTTATTGAGCTGGCCAAAAAGCGGCTGCATTCTACAGCCCGGCTCATTGGGGCCATG
>CAZOJI010000036.1:5142-45046 GCA_964580055.1 uncultured Gemmatimonadaceae bacterium
TATTGAGCTGGCCAAAAAGCGGCTGCATTCTACAGCCCGGCTCATTGGGGCCATGATTGAGACCAAACAGGTAGAGGAGGCGCTGCGTGAACGGGAATCTTTCATCAACGCGGTCATGGAACACCTTCCCATAGGCATAGCCGTGAACTCGGTGGATCCCGACGTGGAGTTCAGCTACATGAACGGGAACTTTCCGGAAATCTACCGCACCACCAGAGAGGCCCTTGCAAAGCCGGGCGCCTTCTGGGATGTCGTCTACGAAGAGCCCGACTTCAGGGAAGAAATCAAAAATAGAGTAGTCGAGGATGTCAACAGCGGCGATCCGCAGCGAATGACCTGGGAGGATGTCCCTTTCACCCGGAAAGGCAAGGGCCCGTTTTACATTTGCGCCCGCAATATCCCGCTGGAAGATAAGCAGGTGATGATATCCACCGTCTGGGATGTCACTGACCGGAAACGGGCCGAAGAGGCGCTGCGGGAGAGCGAAGAAACGCTGCGCGCAACGCTCAACTCCATCGGCGATGCCGTGATTGCAACCGACATGGATGGCCTTGTCGTAGCCATGAATCCGGTGGCGGAATCGCTGACCGGCTGGAGCGAGAAGGATGCAACCGGGCAGCCGCTGGAAGCCGTCTTTAGAATCGTCAACGAAAAGACCAGGCAGCCGGTGGAAAGTCCGGTCACCAACGTCCTTAAAAGCGGGCGTATCGTCGGACTCGCCAATCATACCCTGCTACTCGCGAAGGATGGGCGGGAAATCCCGATTGCCGACAGCGGCGCGCCGATCCGCAATGAAGCCGGCGAGATCACCGGCGTGGTGCTGGTCTTCCGCGATCAGACCGAAGAACGCGCGGCCCGGGAGGCGCTGGAGTCAAATTATGCGCTGCTGCGGATTGCCGGTGAAACAGCGAGATTCGGCGGTTGGAGTGTCGATCTGAAAAGAAATATCTGCACCTGGTCGGATGCCGTGGCGGATATTCACGATGTGCCGCACGGGTATGCACCGCCGGTGCAGGAAGGCATAAACTTTTACGCTCCAGAATGGCGGGAAAAGATTACAGAGGTTTTCAGCGCCTGCGCGGAAAAGGGTATTCCTTACGATGAGGAAATGGAAATCATCACCCAAAAAGGAAGACGCGTTTGGGTGCGGACCATCGGCAAAGCAGTAAAAGACGAAAAGGGCTCAATCGTCAATGTGCTGGGTTCTTTTCAGGACATCACGGAGCGCAAACGCCACGAAGAACACATCGAACATCTCCTGCATGTATTGCGCGCGATTCGCGACGTGAATCAGCTTATCACCCACGAGAACGACCGCGACGAGCTGCTGCGACAGTCGTGCGAAATTCTAATATCCACGCGCGGCTACCGCAGCGCGTGGGTGGCGCTGCGCGATGCGGACGGCAACCTCGAATCGGTGGCGGAATCCGGAATCGGCGACGATTTCGCCGTCGTGCGCCAGGCCATGCAACAGGGAGAATGGCCCGAATGTCACCGCCGCGCATTGGAGCAGGCGGACGGGATTGTGCCGATACACAACACCGAGAGCAACTGCAAGACCTGCCCCCTGTCTCACACCTACCGTGACACCGCGGCCATGGCCGGGGCGCTCCGCCACGGTGCCTGCGACTACGGCGTGCTTGTCGTCGCCCTGCCCGCGGGACTGGCGGATGACCCGGAGGAGCAGTCTCTGTTCCGCGAACTGGTCCGCGACATCGCGTTTGCTCTGTACACCATCGAATCGCGAGAGGTTCTTGCGGAAAAAGAAGTCAGGTTTCAGGAATTGGCCGATTCCCTTCCGCAGGTTGTCTTCGAAATAGACATCGATGGCCGATTCACGTACGTAAACACACGGTCATTCGAGATGTTCGGCTACACCCAGCAGGCTCTCGCCGCCGGTTTGAACGCCTTTCAAATGTTAATCCCGGAGGATCGCGAACGTTTGTCGATGAACATTGCCCGCGTTATGGCCGGCGAAGAACTCGGAGGGACCGAGTACACGGCGCTGAGAAGGGATCAGTCGCCGTTTCCCGTGGTGATCTATTCGACCCTTATCATCCGTGACGGCCGGCCGGTGGGATTGCGTGGGCTGGTCGTGGATGTAACGAATCAGAAGCACGCAGAGGAGACCCGGCGGAAACTCGAATTGCAGCTTCTCGAAGCCCAGAAAATGGAGTCCGTCGGCCGGCTGGCCGGCGGTGTGGCCCACGACTTCAACAACATGCTCGGCGTTATCCTAGGCAATGCGGAACTGGCTCTGGCCGGGATCCCCCCGGACGATCCACTGCATGAGGATCTCGAGCAAATTCTCGACGCGGCGCGGCGGTCCACGGACATCACCCGGCAGCTTTTGGCTTTTGCCCGCCGGCAGACCATCGATCCCAAAGAGATCGACCTGAATGAAACCGTGGAGTACATTCTCAAGATGCTGCGCCGGATCATCGGCGAAGATATCGATCTGTCCTGGCAGCCCGGCCCGGGCCGGATGCCGGTCTTCATGGATCCCTCCCAGCTCGACCAGCTCCTGGCCAATCTGTGCGTCAACGCCAGGGACGCCATCGACGGGGTGGGCAAGCTCACCATCGAAACGGACAATATCACGTTTGATCGGGCCTATTGCGACGACCATGCCGGATTTGTGCCCGGCGATTTTGTACTGCTGGCCGTGAGCGACGACGGGCACGGCATGGACAAGGACACCCTGGACAATGTTTTCGAGCCGTTTTTCACCACCAAGGAAGTGGGTAAAGGCACGGGGCTGGGCCTTTCCACCGTGTACGGCATCGTCAAGCAGAACGACGGTTTCATCAATGTGTACAGCGAACCTGGCAAGGGCACGACCTTCCGGATCTATCTGCCGCGTCATGAGGGGGAAGCCGGCCTGATTGAAGCACAGGGAGTGGCGGAAACACCGACGAGCCGGGGTGAAACCGTGCTGATCGTCGAGGACGATTTCTCGATTTTAAAGCTGGCCCAAAGAATTCTCGAAAACTTGGGATACACGGTTCTGGCCGCATCCACTCCCGGTAGGGCGGAGGCCCTGGCGGAAGAACATGCTGGTCATATCCATCTGCTGATCACCGACGTGGTCATGCCGGAGATGAACGGCCGGGACCTGGCGGAAAGCCTGAAGGCCCATTATCCGACGCTCAAGGTCCTGTTCATGTCCGGTTACACGTCCAACGTGATCGCCCACCGGGGAGTGCTGGACTCGGGGGTGAATTTCATCCAGAAGCCTTTTTCCACCCGGGACCTGGCGGTGAAAGTGCGGGAGGCCCTGAATCGGGATTAAGGGAACTGATGTTCGAAATGTGATACAGGATAAAAACAAAGGAAAGCATAGGATAGAAAGCCCAGCACTCATAAGGCCTCGGAAGTCAAGCGGGCGTAGCAAGTCAACCCGGGGTGTGGTGGTGCCTGGCTCGTATGGTTTTTTCGGCATCGGCCTGTTCTGACTTTTATTGCGAGATCGGTGCGCTGTTCCGCACCCAAGACTTATTGAGGCTCAGTATTGTGTGTGTCCAATCAAGCGCCCGGGTTCCGGGCATGTTGCCGATGATGAAACGAATCGTCTTGGATCGGGCTTTGCCCCAGCGGTCGAGTTAGACATCGGGCTCACCCACTCCCTCCGTTTGTATTTCAGTGCGTCAGGAATCTCTCCTTGGCGAATACGGCGCCGCGTTTTCAGATGTGGTAGACGGCACGGGCGAGATTGAACGTTTCGCGTTCTTTGCCGGCAAGACGCTCGGCGTGATCGTGGCGGCGCTCGGCATCCGGGTGCTGGTGTTCACCAACTTCATGGGAACGGCGGCAAAGCGGGTGAAGGGAGGCGGGTAGCAGGAATATGGCCGCCGGGACAATGAACAGCCTGTTACCGACTGGTTACAGGCATCCGGATTGGCGCGTATTAACGGCTTCAGTTCCGCCAGGTTAACCGCGCTGCTTCAGCGGCGTCACGCGGTCCAACATGGGGTTTGGTATGGATTCACTCATCACAGACTCTCGCAGTCCATTTCCTCACCAAGCGAGAAGGCGACTGGGATGACGATGCGGTGGTCTGGAGAATTGGATAGTTAGGTCGACGAGGAGAACATGGCGGATGGTCAAGATTCGGCTCGCTCGAGACGCTGACGCGGAAACGATCGCCGTAATCTATCGGTCTGTCGTCGAGAGCACTGTCATCTCGTTCGAGACCGTCCCACCAGACGGCGACGAGATGGCCCGTCGTGTCGTTGAGACCACCGCTGTTTATCCTTGGCTGGTCTGCGAACTCGGCGGCCGTGTCGCGGGATACGGGTACGCCACGCAGCACCGGGTACGCGCCGCATATCGCTGGTCGGTCGATACGGCGGTGTACATCGATTCGAAGCATCGCCGCTGCGGCGTCCGGCGTGGTTTGTATTCTTCGCTGTTCAGGATTTTGGAGGTGCAGGGCTTCTTCAATGCTTACGCCGGAATCACCCTTCCCAACGCGCCAAGCGTTGCGCGCCACGAGGCCGTTGGTTTCAGGCGGATCGGGGTGTACGAGCGAGTCGGCTACAAGATGGGAACGTGGCACGATGTGGGCTGGTGGCAACTGGGTCTCAAGGCCCACGCCGACTTGCCGGAAGAGCCAACCGCCCTTCCCACCCTCTTGAATCGGCCGGATTGGGCAACTCTTGTCAGAACCGGCGAAGAACTCATTCGCGCCAGAGTGCGTGAAACGACCTAACATTGCGCTTCAGCCGACGCCGCCCGCGTCGCTCTCGCGCCGCAGCCGGCGCGGGTGAGCGCCGATCGATAGGCAGACTGCTGCCGAGAACTTGACGTACCTACGGTAGGGATATACAGTGTAATTACGTTTTGTTGGGAGTGTTGATGAAGGCAAAGTTGGTCCGAATCGGTAACTCGCGAGGGATTCGAATCCCGAAACCTCTCATTGAACAAGCAGGACTGTCCGATGAAGTCGAACTTGAGGCTCGCAAAGGCGCCATCGTGATCTCACCTGCGAGCGGCGCTCGTGCCGGGTGGGAGGAGGCGGCCCGCGACCTACATGAACATGGCGACGATCAGCTGCTTGATCACCAGGTCAACACCAAGTTCGACGACGAGGAGTGGGAGTGGTAGCTGCAACGGTGGTCAAACGAGGAGAGGTTCATCTGGTCGATCTGAATCCCACGCGTGGCCGCGAGATCAAGAAGAAGCGTCCATGCGTGGTTGTGTCCCCGGATGACCTGAATCGGCATTTGCGAACTCACATTGTGGCACCACTCACGTCCGGGGGCCACGGCTATCCATTCCGGGTACCGTGCCGATTCAAGAACAAGGTCGGGCACGTGGTATTGGATCAGGTACGAACTGTTGATCGTGATCGATTGGTCAGGAACCTCGGCCGGATATCACCGGGGACACTGAAGCGTGTGCTGACAGTTCTGCAGGAGATGTTCGAGCCTTGATGCAGTCTGCCTAAGTACCTCAGTCCGAAAGTTCGATGATGTATCCTTCGTGCTCATGCGGCAAGCTGGCTGAGGCAGGGCCGTTGGTCGATGCGTTTCATGAGGCGCTGAAGATCTTGCCGCGTGAACTTCCATTGGGAGGGACGGGCAATCTGTTCATAGTGGTCTTGGAAGCGCAGGATTCGCTCCTCGAGTTCCTGAAGGGAAGCGAAGTCGTTGGGAGTGAGGACCTTGCGCTGGAGGATCGAGAAGTAGATCTCGACCTGGTTGAGCCAACTGGCATGTACGGGTGTGTGTACCAGCACGAGGTTGGGCCATCGGCTTTGGAGACGCTCGATGCTGGCCTGGCCCCGATGCGAGGAGCCGTTGTCCACGATCCAGAACACGCGAGAAGCAGACTGATACGGCTCGCGGGACATGACATGGAGGACCAAGCGGTCGAAGGCCTTTATGCCGGTTTTGGTTTCGCAACGCCCGAAGCCCCGGGCCTGTTTGACGTCCCAGGCGGCGATGTAGGCCAAAGCTCCCATGCGGGTGTACTCATGTTCGACCCGGGCGGTCATACCCGCAGCGGGTGGCCGAGTCGGATGGCGACGGCACCGCGCCTGGATGCTGGTCTTTTCATCGGCGATGATGACCCATTCGTCAGGCCCCAGGGGCTGGCCGTTCCAGAAGCCCTCGTACAGATCAAGGATGCGGCCTGCCTTGGCTTCGAAGTCGGGATCACGAGGGAAGATCCAACTGCGGTGGCTCCACGGCTTGATGGCGTCCTGGCTCAGCCACCGCCAGATGGTGGTCTTTCCGATGGAAGCCACAATGCCTCGGTCCACGGCGGATCGCTTCAACTCGGTCATGCTGAAGCGGGACAAAGGGATTCCGTGTTGGTGGGGCAGCTCACATGCCATCGCTTTGATGGTGACGGCGGTTGTGGGGGGAAAACCTCGCCGGGCGGCCGTGGCGAGGAGCGTCATCGAGCCCGTCGAGACGTTCCTCGAAGAAGCGCTTGCGCCACTTGCTGACGATCTGGGGGGAGGTATCGAGGCGGGCCGCAATGTCCTTGTTTTGCAAGCCGGCTGCGGCATACAGGATGATCTTAGCGCGCGTGACTTCTCGATACGATGCTGTATATTTACGAGCCATCGCTTCGATCGTCGCACGTTCATGATCGGCCAGAGTGATGGGGAATGGGCTTGTTTGCGGCATCTCTTCCCCCTTCAAGGTGGATTGGATGCCACAAGTATAACACATTACGACCGGACTCCATACATCAGCGTATTTATGGACCGGCGTACTTAGCTATGTCGGCCTGTGTGGCACCGAGACTTAGAAGTGATCGCACGAGCAAGTCGAGGCTCACACTCGGGTCTGCGGCCTCCATCTTGGCGACTCGCGATTGGCTAGAGCCAAGGCGCCGCGCGATCTGTGTCTGTGATAGTTTACGCCGCTTGCGCCGATCGCGAACTGCCACTGCCAGCGCGAGTTTTGTCTCAATGAATGCTCGCTCTTCATCAGTCAGTTCGAGGAAATCACCGGCATCTCCAACTGCCCAACCCGCGGCTTTGAGTCGTTCTAATTTCTTTTTGTCCATGACGTCGACTCCTTCCTACCGGAGTTGCTGGTATTGGCGCAAGCGGAGCTTGCAGCTCTCAATGACCGACTTTGGCTTCGTCCCTGTTTTCTTTGTAAAGACGTCGAGTATCACAACAACAGCATGCAGCGGACGGCGCTGCGCGCCGCCGCTGATGCTGAGCGTTAGCCAGCGCCAGTGGCGACGTGCTATGAGTAGGCTACACAGGCTTCACATCAGACCGAAGGGCGGACGCGCAAGCCCCGTCATCTCTCTTACATACTGTCAACGCCACGGGGTGCTGGGGGGTTGGGGCATCCCTGGTTCCCGTCGATCGCTTCGGAACGGAGGCGCCCGGCGAGTACGCGCAGACGTTGATAGACTTGGGTGACGTGGGCGCGGGCTGGATGCGGCACGAACACGTCGAGAGGGTATTGTGACCCCGAGTTCCGGTAACGGAGTGAACCCGGCCGGCGCCGCCTCGATTCGCCGATACGGTACTTGCGCGGCCAACACGAATAGCCGGCTAACATACGCAACCGCACTCGAGTCAGAAGGCGTACCCGACGGCGAGCCCTGGCCAGATGAAGAACTCTCCTTCGGTGAACAACCCGTATGCGGTTCCACGAAACAGGAATCCACCGCTGGAGCGGTACTCGAATCCGAAACCGGCGTACCCGTACGTGCCGGATTCGATTGGGCCTGAATCGGCAGCCCCGGTCAACGCTACCACACCACCGGTGATGAAAGGCGAACCGCTCTTGGGTACCAAGTAGATCTTCGCACCGAGTGGAACGAACACCACTGTGCCGTCTGTCACACTTCCCCCTAACGCAGACAGACCAGCCTGCACGCCAACCTCGGGAATGACCATGTATTGATATGAGAAGCTGTAGACTGCGGATTTGCCCAACAACTCAATGCCGAAGTCGCTGCGCAGTGATTCTCTGGTCGGTCGCTCCGCCGTGACTCGCGATTGCTGTCGACTGCTGTCCTCGGCAGGTGCCGGCGCAGCCACCACAGCAGGTTCCCTCGTCCTGCGATCTATACGGTCGTACGCGATTCGGAAGATGTTGCCGTCCCGGGTTTGGATTCGAAGGCTTTCCCCGGAGATATCTTCAATGACGGTCCCGCGCAGTACGCTTCCGTCCTTCAGATAAACGACGTCTTCTTCCTGCTGCTGAGCATCGGCCGAAGCGGGCGCCATAACTTGCACGGTCAGAACAACGAAAAGCGCCACAAAGATGGGACCCAGATAACGCAACGTGCGTCTCATGCTGTACCTCATGGATGACAATTGAAGCAACGGCCAATACGAGAGCATTCGGCTCTCCAGAGAGCCGGATTGGATGCCACCAATCTGTCGGATGGGAATAGCGACAGCAAGGGCGGTTCTATGCCAACATTCGATGTGCAGCCGATTGTTTGTAGATTATGGCACTGTGCGGTGCGCCCATTGCTCTACACCGGTTCCCGAAAACGCGACTTTCTGTCACAGATGCGGGTCCGCGCTCTCAGATCCTGAGAGCCGGGCTGCGGCTGTCGAAGGAACGAACGAGACACGAGAACAGCAAATCGAGCGGTTGCTCCGCGCGGAAACCGGCGGGGAATACGAGATTGAGAAGCTGCTCGGCAGGGGCGGTATGGCCCTGGTCTACCTGGCGAAGGAAGTGCACTTGGACCGCAAGGTTGCGATCAAGGTGTTACCTCCCGACCTCACTTTTGGCCACGGCGTAGAACGGTTCAAGCGAGAGGCGAAGACTGCCGCCGCACTCGATCACCCTCACATAATCCCGATTCATCGGATCGCTTCCGGCGGCAAGCTGTTCTGGTACACGATGAAGTACGTGGAAGGGCATTCCCTGGAAGATTTTCTGAAGCAACACGAACGGCTGTCGCTGGAGCGGACCATTGAGATACTGACGCCGGTGGCGGATGCTCTCGATTACGCTCACGAAAACCAGGTCGTTCACAGGGATATCAAACCGGCGAACGTCATCCTCGACGAGAGAAACCGCGTAACCGTGGCCGACTTCGGCATCGCCAAGGCGCTGACCGAGGCGACCCTGACAGCTTCGGGATCGGTGATCGGAACCCCCTACTATATGTCGCCAGAGCAGGGCATGGGCAAAGCGGTGTCGGGGGCTTCAGACCAATACTCGGTTGCCGTGATGGCTTTCCGGATGCTCTCGGGCGTGGTGCCGTTCGACGGCGATTCGGCCATCGATATTCTGCACAAACACTGCAAGGAACCGCCGCCTCCACTCAGCAGGCTGAATGCCGACCTGCCGCGTTACGTCTACATGGCCGTCGACAAGGCCCTTTCGAAGAGTCCCGACGCTCGTTTCTCCAGCGTAACTGCTTTCGCCAGAGGTCTGAAGGCGCTGAGTCCCGAGATTTCGGCTGAGATGGATACGGTGGATATGAATACCGATCCGTCGGTTCGAGAAGAAATCAGCACGAAGCTCATAGGCATCGCGGACGAGGACCCGGCGGCCGGAAAGGAAGGGGCAGGAACGGATAGGGGCCCCGGCGGCCGGACGAACGGCAACTCGAGAAAGAAGACTCCTTGGTTGATCGCGATTCCCTTGGTGCTGTTGATTGCAGGTGGTGGTGTGATCGGTGGCGTTTGGCTCTCCAACAGGCAGGGCGAATCCGATCGGGGAGTTCTGCCGAATCAGGTCGATCCCGGAACACGCGTTGCCAACGATACTACTGGTACCGAACTGGAACCTTCCCCGCCCGCGCCGCCGCCGGCCACCGGCTCGGTCACGGTGTCCGAACTTCCTCCAAGCGGGACAATCACCGTCGACGGACAGCAGCAGGCCGATACGGTGTTCGACCTCGAACCAGGTACGTATACGGTCAGGCTCACGGCGCCAGGTCATGAAGATCTCGAACGAGAGGTGAACGTTGCCGCCGGGTCGAACGTCGCCCTGGAGTTCGCAGGTGCGGCTCTGGTTGCGGATGTGTCAGTCAACCCGTCGCAAGCCGAGCTCGAGCCCGGCGAAGTGCTAGCCGTCAGCGCGCGTCCAGTCGATATGGCCGGCAATGTGCTGCGTGGCCGCGCTGTGCAATGGAGTTCCAGCGCCCCTACGATAGCCACCGTGATCGGGGCCGGGAGGGTGCGCGGAGTTTCACAAGGCAAAGCCACTATCGTCGCCACGGTGGAAGGCCAAACCGCCTCAGCGACTGTCACGGTACTGCCGGCCGCCGTTGGGACAGTGCTGGTAACGCCGGAGATTGCATCGCTAGCGGCAGGGGAGACGATCAGCCTGGATGTTCTGGTGGAAGACGCCGCAGGGAGACGGTTGTCCGGCCGGGAGATTAGCTGGGAGTCTACAGATTCGTCGATTGCCACTGTCACGGGCAAAGGGGTGGTTTCAGGAGTGCGGGCCGGCTCTGTCAACATCGTGGCCCGGACCGGGGGGCGGGCAGGGGAGTCGGCGCTAACCGTGAATGCTCCCGAAGTGCAGGAGCAAGTCGATGCGCAACCGCCGGTCCGCGAGATCTCCGGGCCGGAAGACCTGTTCGCTCGCGCTGCGCCCGAGGGATGGTCGCTGGTTCCGAGCGACCCTCCTGAGATTGCCAAGTACGACAGCAGGCTCGGGACAATAAGAATTCTCAGAGTCCGTCAGAACACGCCGGAAGCGATTCTCGACGCACTTCGTGAGGGTGTCGGTAGAAGAATGGCGTCGCTCGAGGAACTCGCCCCGACATCCACGTTCCATTCCGATGCCGGGGAACCGGTTCTCGTGCAGGTGCTGTTCGGTATCGAGGGCTCAGGGTTCAACGAGGCCCGATTCCGCGTCATCCTCGCCGCTGCGCGCAATGAACACCGGGGTGTCGGCGTGGTGGCCCTGCTGGAACACTTCGTCGATCCCGATCAGGGACAAGCCGACGTTCGCACGCTGCTGGAATCGCTGAGAAGGTGAGCCTGCTCGGTTTTTTCAATCAGAGCCCGTACCGGCCGGAACGCGGTTCTCGTGCCTGAGCTGCAGCGACAGCGTGCTGCGGTGCCGGCAGAGAGTGTTGAGATCCTTCAGCAGGGAGCGGAAGCTGTGAACCGGCAAGTCGCGCGCTTTGCGGCGTGAGGATTTCTTCTGTTTCGCCGCACTCAATCCGGAAGAACATCAGCATCAGTGCAAGACACAGTGAGGTACCAACACTTCGATGCACGATGAATGGTGTGATCATGCGGCCCTCACGTGTTCCCCGGGGATCGAGAGAGTGTGTGTGCCCTTCAACCAAACGGTTTGGTGCCGCGCACGAAAGCGCTCATGAATTTGCCGTCCATTGCGGGACCTATGGTATCTGTGCCGCAGCATCCCCCGCCGAGGAAGGCTCGTGCGTCGTCGGCGCCGTAGATGCGTGTCGGTTCGATATCGACATTCTCGAAGCCGACGTCATTCAGAATTCGCTCGAATTCGGACTCTTCCAGAGCGCCAGCAACACAGCCAATCCAAAGCTCTACGCTCTGTCTGATCGCGGGATCAACGTCACCACGCACCACAATGTCGGATACGGCAAACCGTCCACCCGGCTTCAGCACTCGGAATGCCTCGCTGAGAGTCTTCCTCTTGTCTGCGGATAAGTTGATTACGCAGTTGGAGATGATGACGTCAACCGAGTTGTCCGGTAGAGGAATGGCCTCCATTTCCCCCTTCAAGAACTCTACGTTCTCCACTCCCGCTTCCGCAGCGTTCTTGCGTGCAAGGCTCAGCATCTCATCCGTCATGTCCAAGCCATATGCCTTGCCTGACGGGCCAACCCGCCTGGCAGACAGCAACACGTCGATCCCCCCACCAGAGCCGAGGTCCAAAACCACCTGCCCCTCTTCGAGCGCGGCCAACGCAGCAGGGTTGCCACATCCCAGCGATGCCGCCACCGCGTCGGCGGGGAGCCCGGACTGTTGCTCGATATTGTACAGGCCGGAAGTAATTGGATCGCAGCAGCAAGAGCCCGATCCGTCTGTAGTCACGCTCGACGCGATCGCACCATACTTGTCGCGCACGGTCTTCTTGATTCCCTCGTCTCGTTTCATCGCTCTTCCTCTCTCCATCGATACGTGCCCATCAGGTCGGACAGCAGAGGGTTTCGCAGCAACACGATTCGGAATGCTCTCGACCATCGGCGATCGACGAAACGAGGGCCTCCATTTCTTCGAGCATGTCGTAGTTGAGCGAATAATACATCCACTTGCCACGGCGCCGGTTCTTTACCACGCCTGCTTCTCTCAAAATCTTCAGGTGAAATGACAGCAGCGGCTGTTTTGCACCGACAACGCTCGCGAGCTCGCACACACAACGCTCGCCGTTGGTCAGCAACGCCACAATCTGCAGCCGTTTGGTGTCGGCAATAGCGTGGTAGGCTCGTGCCATGAGTGCAAGGTCCGGTGCAACAGGGTGGGGCATGCTCAAAAACATATCAATAAATGTTGATGTGTCAATCTTTTGGCCAAAGCCGAATTGAGTTGGCAATGCCGGCAGACTGGGTGAGAAGCCTCATCTGTTCCTTTTTTCTTGGCAGCCGGAAACTCCTCAATTCGGCAATCGGAGATTCCCCTCGCTCTGAGGCAAGTTTCTCCGCGATTTTGGATACCGTGGAGTGAAGGAGATGTTCAGGATCGAAGAGGTAAATGTTATCCGTTATGGGTACCTGGCCGATGGTTTGGGTGATCGTCAGTTCGCGTGAGACATGGGAGTTGATCGCAAGACGGTACGGCAATACATGAAGCAGCCGAAGCCGCGGCGGGTAGTGAAGGAAAAGCGGCGGCGTCCGGCATAGCAGGTCATACTACCCCCGGATCGACGATATAGTGGCTGAGCGGCAGCCGCTGGGGCCTGGGAGGCACCGGCTCGAGTTGACCGTACCGGTGAGCGGAGAATTACCGTCTATTCCCCGAGCCGAGGCCCGGGCTGACGGCCACTCCGTCGTCGATGTCGTTCCCGGGGTGCACGATCACCTCGTCTCCTTCGCTGAGCCCTTCCAGCACCTGCGTGGCGAGGCCCGCCTGCTGACCGATCCGCACTGTGCGCCGCTCCGCGTGCCCGCGCTCGACGACGAATGCCGCCCACGCCTCACCGGCCCGGAAAAGCGCTCCACTCGGTACCTGGAGCACGTCCTCCCCTTCCCAAACGATGAACCGGGCCAGCACCCGGTAGCCCGCACCGAGGGATCCGTCCCACCGCTCGGGTGGCGATTGGATCACCGCAACCACGGGCACGCGTTGCTCCTCGACGCCCAAGGAGGAGACCGACGTGAACCCCTGCGGCTCGACACGCGTCACGACTGCCTCCAGCGGCTCGTCGCCGCCCCACTGGTCGAGCAGCACCGGTGTACCGGTGCGGATGCGCACGGCATCTTGTGAAAGCACATCGGCGTGTACCTCCAGGCTCTGGGTGCTGCCGACGACCACCAGGGGCTCGCCCGGATTCACCTGCCGCGCGCTACGATTGGGAACCGAGAGCACGCGCCCGGCCACCGGGGAGCGGAGCACCTCCTCAACGGTGAGATCGCCGGCGCCCGAAGCGCGCCGCAGTGCTGCTCGTGCGGCTGCGAGTTCCGCGTCAGCGCGTTCGGCCTCACTCACTGCCCGCTCCAGCGCCTGGCGTGTGGCGGAACCGGACTCGGCGAGCCGCTCGATGCGTTCGCGCTCTGTCCGCGCGTGCTCGGCCGCGGCCTCGGCGGCGCGCACACGGGCCTGCGCGCTCGTCCGTCCCGAGGGATCGAGCACGGGAGTCCGTGGAGGCTCCAGGTAAGCAAGTGCCTGGCCTGCGACCACGGAATCGCCTACCACGAAGCCGATACGGCGCACCCAGGCCGTCACGGGAGACGAGACCGCATAGCGGTCCGCCACCTCGGTCCGCGCCTCTTGCTCCACGATTACCTGAAGTGGTCCGCGCCGCACCTCGGCGGTTTGGACCGGGACGGGTTTGGGGAGAAACGACCAGACCAGCGCCGCCAAGACCAGCACGGCAACGGACCCCAGCGTGATGTGTTTTCGATTCATTCGGAACATCATTCCCTCGTCTTGAGAACGCCAACGAGATCGAGGCGTCCGAGTTTGCGGCGAACGATCAGAGCCGAAACCAAGGTCGAGCCGAGCACGACCGCCGCGGCGATGCCGAAGGTTTTTCGACCCAGAACCAGCGGGAACCGGTACATGTCGGTCTGAAATGCCTGCACCAGGCCGGCGCTTGCGATTGAGCCCAGGAAGAATCCGATGGGGAGGGCGACGAGTGTCAATAACGCCAGCTCGCCCAGCAGTATGAATGAGATCTCGGCTCTCGTCAGGCCGAGCACGCGCAGGCTGGCCAGTTCGCGGTCGCGCTCCGACAGCGAGATGCGCGCCGCGTTGTATACCACGCCAAACGCTATGACTCCCGCGAACACGGTGAGGATCAGCGTCATCGTCAGCATGCTGCGGTCCATGGTGTCGCTGAACGAGGCTATCAAACGCTCCTGCGACACGATGCTCGCCACCTGGGGCCGCTCCCTGAGGGCGCGCGTCAGCTTCTCTTCCTCCCGAGAATCGGTCATGAGTAGCGCGCCCGAGACCGACGCTCCCGTACCCACCAGGCGGTTCAATTGCGACAGCTCCATGTAAGCGGCCACTCCCACGTACTGTTGGGTGATGGCGGCCACTGGAACGCTGCGGATGCGGCGTGCCCCTTCGCGCACCTCGACAACGATCTCGTCTCCGGGCGAAGCATTCAGGATATCCGCGAGGCGTTCGGTCAACACGATTCCCTCACGGGGGATCGCGATCGGTTCGAGCTCGGTATCGATCACCCGGCGAAGGTATGCTGCAGGTGAGATGCCCTGGACCGCGGTATCGTAGTGCCTGTGCTCGTACCGCAGGCGCACGGGTGCCGCTCGCGTCGGCTCGGCCCAGATCACGCCCGGGAGAGCTTGGATTTCCTGGAGAGCGGCGGTGGAGGTGGCCCCGACGAACGAGACGTTCAAGTTCTCGCGCTGTGCGACGCCGTACTCCACGCGCAGCACATGGTCGATGGAGTCTGTGAAGAACATCCCCATTATCAGGATCGCGCACGAGCTGGCGATCCCTACCACGGTGAGCAGCGAGCGTACCGGCCGGCGCTCGAGGTTCCGCACGATCATGCGCGAGGGTTGGTCCAGTACACGCGCGAGACCGAGTTTCTCGACGAGCGTGCGCTTATAGAGGGGTGGCGGGGCTGGATGCATGGCAATGGCCGGGGACAGACGCACGGCCTTCCGCACCGCGCTCAGCACACCGAGAATGGAGGCCCCGGTGGTCAAGCCCACGGCGGTGACCAGAACGGGCACGCTGGCCCGATAGTCGAGGGCGGGGAACCGGTAGTACTGCATGTACAGATCCCCCATGAGCGCGCCCAGCCATAGTCCCACCCCGATGCCCGCCGCTGCACCGGCGAGAGCCATTACGAGGACCAGCTTCACGTAGTGGAACCCCACCGCGACGCTGCTGTAGCCGAACGCCTTCAGCACGCCTATCTGCTCGCGTTGCAGCGTAATGAGGCGGCTGACCACGACGTTGAGCAGAAACGCAGCTACGGCAAGGAACACGATCGGGAGTGTCGTGGATGTGGAACGAAGTCCCCGGAACTCCTCGGAGATGGCCCAGTGAGAGAGCTGCTCGCTGCGGGCATAGGCACCCACACCGCCGTAGGGCTCCAGGATCAGGTCGACCCGCTCAAGCACGTCGTCCATGCTGGCTGCCGGCGTCAGCGAGAAAGCCACGTCGTTGAATGCACCTTCCATGTCATACGCTGCAGCGAGGGCCCGGCGCCCCATCCAGAGCACACCATAACGTTCGGAATCGGGGAACAGGGTTCCGGGCTGGACCTGCAGCAGGTGCTCGGGCGTTAGCGCGATGCCAACGACCGTGAACACTCGCCGTTTTCCGTTCACGATGGCGGTCAGTTCGTCTCCGGGTCGCAGCGCGTGGGCTTCGGCAAACGTCTCGTTCAGGAGTACCTCGTCGTCGCGCCCGGCACGCACCAAACGCCCCTCGCGGACGAACAGACGGTTGAGCATGGGCTGCGCGTCTTCCGGTACCGACACGAGTAAGCCGGACACCGGCTCGTCGAAACCGGGCACTTCCAGGTTGACCGGGGCCGTCACTCGGGTCTCCACTGCGCTCACACCCGGAATTGAAGCAAGGCGCTCGCGAACGAAGTTCGGCGCCCGGCGGGCAGACGCGAACGCGTCGGCGAAGCGGTACTCGCGATAGTAATTGTCGAGCGTGCGCTCCAGCGAGGCCATCACGTTGCGCATCGCCACGTAGGTGGCGACACCCGCGAGCACCACGAACGCGATTGCCACGGCCTGGCTGCGCATGCCCATCAGATCCCGGAACAGCTTTCGGTCGAAAGCCTTCATATCACCACGTCAGCTCGCGCGCCGGCGTCCTATTGGGGTTGGCTTTCACATCGGTGATGAGGCCGTCGCGGAGGTGGAAAATCCGCTCCGCGATTCCGGCCTGCACGACATTGTGGGTGATCACCGCAGTGGTGGTCCTCAGCTCATGGTTCACACGCTCCAGGGCCTCCAGGACCACCACGCCCGTCTCGGAGTCGAGGGCTCCGGTGGGCTCGTCGCAGAGTAGCACCGCGGGGCGCTTGGCGATGGCGCGCGCGATGGCGACGCGCTGCTGTTCCCCCCCGGAGAGCTGTGCCGGGAAGTGATCCAAACGCCCTCCCAATCCGACCAGGTCGAGCGCGTCGGCCGGCACCATCGGAGACTCCGCGATCTCGGTAACGATGGCCACGTTCTCGCGCGCGGTGAGGCTCGGAATGAGATTGTAGAACTGGAACACGAACCCCACGTGGTGGCGTCGGTACTGCGTCAGCGCCGCGTCGTCTGCCTGCGTCAGGTCGGTGTTCTCGTACAGCACCTGACCGGAGGTGGCGGTGTCCAGTCCGCCGAGGATGTTGAGCAGCGTCGACTTGCCGCTCCCGGACGCACCGAGCAGCACCACCAATTCACCGGCGTACAGTTCGAGGTCGACGCCGCGGAGCGCGTGCACCTTGACCTCGCCCATTTCGTAGACCTTCGTGACGCTCCGTGCCTGGAAGACGACATCGGCAGCCATGGGTCACCAAACCCTGCCGAGCGAATTCAGGACTGCGGCTTCGGCGATTGCCTTGTCGGCCATGGCATCGGCGAGACGGGCGCGGGCTCGCCTCAAGGCTTCCTCAGCGTCGAGCACGCCGGCCGAAAGCGCCACACCTTCCGCGAACTGATTGGCGACGACGCGGAACGACTCTTCAGCCTCGCGCACGTTCTGCTCCGCCACACCCACGGCCTCGGCGGCGCGCAACGCCTCGAGCCGCAGCCGGGCGCTCTCCACAGCCAACTGCTCCATCGTCAGATCCAGTCGCGCCTCCGCCGCCTCCAGGTGCGCGCGTGCCTCACTCCGCGCCGCGGAACGCCTACCGCCCTCCCAGATCGTCCAGCGGCCGGAGACGCCGACCTCCCAGGTGGAGTTGAATCGATCCTGCTCCATGAAGAAGTATGGGTTGGGTTTCGCACGCAGCCAGCGTGCATACAAGTCCAGTTCGGGGAACCACCTCGTACCCGTTGCACTAACGCGCTCGCGCAGGCCGAGCACCCGTCGCTCGAGGGCCTCGAGGCGGGGGCGGTCGTCCTGCGAGGAGATGCCTGCTGCGCCTGAGTCGCCCAACGAAGCCTCGCGGGATAGCATCTCGCCGGATTCGGACACCGGCTGGAGGGGCTCGTCCAGCGGTAGCCCTATTAAGCGGTTCAGCTCGAGCTGACCCACGCGTACCTGGTTGTCCGCCTCGACCTGCTCGAGGAGTACCTCGGATCGGCGCGTCTGCGCCGCCAGCAGGTCACGCCTCAATGCGGCTCCCTCCTCCACCCGGTCCTGAACCACCAGCAAATGAGCCTCTACAGATCCGAGAGCCGCCTCGACCGTGGCCCGCAGCTCCAGGGCGCGGCGGAGGTTCCAGTACGCACGGCGAATCTCGAATGCCACATCGGAGCGCTCCTGCTCCAGGGTGAGCTCAGCCGCGGCGGCGTCGTGCCGGGCCGCGCGTGTTTCGTGACCCAGCCTGAATTGAGACAGGATGGGAACGTCCAGGCTCAACTCGGTCTGGAAACGGTCGAGCTGGACGCCCTGGAACGTGAAGGTGCTGTCGTAACCGGGGAGAGTGAATTCAACCGGTGGGATGTTGTCGCTCAGGCGTCCGTACGATGCCATGCTGCGGAGCGCGGGCATCCGCGCCGACCCCACCTGGCGCACGCCCGCTTGCGCCGCATCCGCTTCGGCACGCGCTGCGCGCAGGCGGGCATTTTGCTCGAGGCCCAAACGGACCCCCTCCTCCACGGTCATTTCGCGGACGGACTGCGCGGTGACCGCGTTCGGAGAGAGCGCCGCGAGCAGCATCCACACACTGAGGCCCACCGGGCAACGGAGTGCGCGCCGCACGTCACGGGGGGTCATCGTTCCCAGCCCATGTGACCGGAATCGAGCATGTCGCGGGCGAAGTCCAGGCGGGCGTCTATCAGTTCGGTTCTTTCGCGCTCGCTCAGCTCGTGGCAGCGGTCCATCATCCAGCGATCCCCCGCCTGATCCGCGGCCAGGAACATCTCGAGCATCAGTTCCAGGGGGAGATCGGTGCGTACGGTGCCCAACTCCTGGCCCTTCACGATGAACGCGCGCGTGAAGTTCCGGCTCCAGTCGAGCAAGCCCGCTGTGGCGTTCCGCGCGGCTTCTTCTTCCCGCAGGCGCCAGAACGCCCGCAACAACCTCATGTACCATGTTTCGGCCTCCATGGACGGGACGTATTGAAGCAACACCTCGCGCATCTGTTCCCAGAAGCGCTCTTTGGTGAGAGACTCGAAGGGAGGAAAGTCCATGCAACGGATCCGTATGGCGGCTCCATTCCTTACCGGGGATCAATTCAGTCGCTCGCGCCGTACTCCCCATCCCATAGCGCGTCGAGGAACTCCAGGTACGGCAGCACAGACACTCCGTCGACCTCCCTGCGGCGCGGCTCCAGGCAGACGCACAGCAAACGCTTGAGCTTTCCCTCCTCGGCCAGCGCGCGAAGAGATCGGAGATCTGCCTGGGACACCGTGTCCCTCGCCTTCACCTCGATGGCCGTGTGGTCGCCCAGGATGAAGTCCACCTCGTAACCCGACGTCGAGCGCCAGTAGTTCACAGGCTCGCCCGACACGTAGTCGCGATACGCCACCAGTTCGTGAAGCAGCCATGTCTCAAATGCCGGTCCGAACTCAGGCGTTGCCGGCTTCACCGCGCGTCCCTGGAGGGCCGAAACGACGCCCACATCGAAGAAGTAATACTTCGAGGAAACGATCGGCTTGCGTCTTTTGGACAGGCGCCAGGCGGGCACCTCGTGCAAGAGCAACGTGTCCTTCAGGATCTCGAAGTACTCGTAGATCGTGGTGCGCGGCACCTGCGCGTCGTTCCCTATCTTCGTGTAGTTGATGATGGTGGCGTTGCACAAAGCGGCGACCCTCAGAAACCTGCTGAATGCGGGTACGTTCCGGGTGGCCCCTTCTGCGACGATCTCCTGTTGCAGATATGTGCCCGTGTAGGCGTTGAGATCCGCCACGGGATCGTCCGAGAAGTAGATCGAAGGTAACAAGCCACACTCGATCGCTCTGCCGAGGTCGAAGAGCTGCCCCAACTCGCGCCGGGTGAGAGGGTGGAGGTAACGGGTGCGCGCTCGTCCACCCAGGAGGTTTACGCCGCCGCGCCGCAGCTTGCGCGCGCTGGAGCCGGTCAGGAGGAAGCTGACGCCGCGCTGCTCGATCAGCCGATGCACCTCGTTCAACAGTTCCGGCAGTCGTTGGATCTCGTCAATCGCCACAATCCGATCGTCCGGTGCCAGTTCCTCTGCGAGCCGATCCGGGCGCTGGCTGAGCGCGAGATAAACGGTGCTGTCGAGGAGATCGTAAGTCCGCACCTCCGGCAGCGTTTTACGAATCAAAAACGTCTTTCCCGTCTGGCGGGGACCGAACAAGAAGTGTGATTTACTGCGGAGCCATTTCCTCAGGTCAGGTACCCTATCGATTGTGGGCATTCAACTCCCATTTCTGTAGTACGTCGACCGTCTCGTCGTTTATGCTAATAAATGACGACGCTGCCGTCAAATGTCGTATAACGGAAAATGTTGAGCCTCCTGGGTCTTGCCAACTCGGCCATCAAGCGAATGTTGAGCGCTGGGCTCATTGAGGAGTCGGAGGAGCGTCCGGTTCCCGAGCTCGACGACGAGCGACGGCGCTATTACGGCATCACAGACCAAGGAATGAGAGTTTTGCGGCACCAGGCCGAATGGTTGCAGCTACTCACAGACATGGCGCGTGACAAGCGGGTTCTGGGGGGCAGGCGGCCGATGAGCGTATCGGCCGACCCGGAACCTGAGCATGGCATGGCTGCACGCGTCTACATCCGGATCGCCGCCGCTGTCCTTCCACGCGCTTTCGCAAAGGACCCCGGAGAAACGGCAGGCGAGGCATCGAAAAGGCTATATCCGGATCTCTCAAGGGCCCAACGTGGCGAGAATGCTTGTGATTCGGGGTGTTCATGCTCGCTGAGATCCCGGTTGCGCTGTTGTTGATGCCGTGTCTCTTTACGATGATGACCAAATCGAAGCCGAAACCGGAGCCGGAGTCAAAAACGAAAACGAAGCCGAGACTGGATGGAGATTCATGAGCAATGTCATCAATGTCTGCGGTCTCACGCGCCGATTCGGCGAGATTACTGCAGTGGATCACATCGATTTCCAGGTAAAAAAAGGGGACGTGTTCGGCTTCCTGGGGCCGAACGGTGCCGGCAAGACAACGACGGTGCGCATGCTTACGGGTGTGCTGGAGCCGACGGAGGGCACCGCGACCATCGAGAATCACGATGTCTGTCGCGATGCGCTGTTGTCCAGAGCGCATCTGGGGATCGTGCCCGAGGACGCCAACGTCTATTCGGAATTGAGCGTCTGGGGCAATGTCATGCTGATGGCCGAACTCCATGGAATGCCGCGCCGAAAACGTCTCGACAACGCCGTCCGGGTGCTGGAATCGCTCGGTCTTGCCGCACGCAAGAAGCAAAAGGCACGAACTTTATCCAAAGGCCTGCGTCAGCGTTTGATGCTCGCCACCTCCCTGGTGACGGAACCGGAGATACTCTTCCTCGATGAGCCGACGAGCGGACTCGACGTCCAGAGTGCTCGGCTTATTCGTGAGATTGTACAACAACGAAACCGAGCCGGGTTGACGGTATTCTTGACCACGCACAACATGGACGAGGCCGAAAAGATGTGTTCCCGGCTGGCGATCATCAACCAGGGCCGCATCGCCGCAGTGGACACTCCTGAGGGACTTCGCAACGTAATCCGCTCCAGACAATACGTCGAAGTGGGGTTCGAAGGCGAGCCGCCTGTTGCGGATGATCTCCGTACCATTCCGGGAGTCGCTCAAATCACCACGTCATCCGGCCATTTTCTACTCTATAGTGACAGGCCGGGACGAGTGGCGGCCGAAACGGTTCGCTTTTCGGACACCAAAGGCTGGCGAATCGACTACATCTGCACACGCCGCCCCAGCCTGGAAGAGGTCTACATCCACATCACGGAAAAAACGGAACGGAAAGCGTCACTGTGAATAGTCACACGGAAACCCTCCATACATGGCGGCACCAAATCCACGGGGCACTGGTGATCGTCAAGAAGAACGCCATGCTCTACTATCTTCGGCCACCGGTTCTCATCTTTGGTGTGCTGTTTCCGATTTTCTTCTTTTTGGCTTTCAAGATGGGCCGTCCCGTCGCCGGCAGTGACATTTTGCCTGGCATGGTGGCCATGGCGTTGTGGTTCACCTCTACCACGGTCGGACCGCTGGTAACCCCTTGGGAACGCCGGGCGCGCACCTACGAGCGGCTCATCACTGCACCGATCTCATTTCGCGCGATCATCGGGGGCGATGTAGTCAGTGGCCTGCTGTTCGGAGCCGGCCTGTCGGTAATGCCGGTGCTGTTGGGACTAACGGTGACCGACGCGGCAATCACAGACGGCGGACCGCTCGCCGCCGGCATTGTCCTGGGGGCGGCGAGCTTTGCCTCTCTCGGCGTGCTGCTAGCCGCGCCTCCCGCCAGCAGCCCTTCGAACATCATGCTGCTGTCCAACATGGTGCGGCTGCCGTTGCTTTTCGTCAGCGGAATTTTCGTTCCCATAAGCCAGATGCCGGATTGGGCACGTTGGATGGCGCCCTTCTCGCCGCTGGCGTACGCGGGAGACCTCATTCGCGCAGGTTTCGGCCAACCGAGCTTCTTTCCCCACTGGTTGAGCGGATTGATGCTCGTCGTCTTCACCGCCGTCTTTTTTTGGGGAGCATGCCGTTTTCACCGGCGCTCGCGAGCAAAAGGCGTGTGAGGTCCGCAAACAAATCTCTTTCAACAAAGGACGACAACCCAGCGCCGTGTTCGCGTGGATAGCCTTGCGGCGTGCGAGCTGCTATGATGCCGCCGCACCGCGGAAATGATTGCGATGGGAGGTGTTCTGGTGGAAATCGACGAGCGTATCGCAGCTCTACGTGAGCTGATGAAGGTACCGATGCCAGAGGAGTGCACGGCCCACCCGATCCGGTAATGTGTCGGGATCGAATACGGCGAGCAGCTGATGCAACTCACTCACACCTGAGTTGCCGAGCCAATTCCTTACCAGGATCGTGTCTTCAAGAAAATGACGCACACACCCGCCGCGCCCGCCGGACACCTTGACACACGCCCGCTGCACGGTACAGTCCTTATTGCGAAAGTTCGCAATAACGGAAGGTTCCTGCGCCCTATGACTTGCGAGAGAAGATTCGAGACAGCGCTTCATGAGAGGGGACTTCGTGTGACCCCGCAGCGCGAAGCCATACTCTCGGTGCTTCACGGATTCGATGCTCCGGCCACCGCGGAGGAGATTCACGATCGCGCGCACCGCATGAGGCCGGGCGTGAAGCTCTCCACGGTGTACCGGACGCTCGACCTGCTCGAGTCGTTGCGTCTGGTCTCCGTGGTCGACGTGGGAGACAGAAGGCTTCGCTACATTCACGAGAGTTCGGAGGACCCCCACTTTCATTTGAGCTGCCGTTCCTGCGGTCGAGTAGTCGGAGTCGGAAGCGAGGCGCTGCAAGGGCTCGCGGACGCGATCCTCTCCCGCTACGATTTCGCGGTTGACGTCGATCAGGTCACGCTCCCCGGCCTCTGCAGAGATTGTCGATGAGCCGTGTCGTCAAGGCCCTTCCCGTCGAGATCCCGGAGGACGGTACGGTAGCGGGCTCCACGAGCCTGGAATTCGGCGAGAGGCGCAAAGCCGTTCTGATTGCTCTCCTGCTGGTGTTTGTGGTCATCACAGCTCTGGTAGCCACACTCTCCGGCACCTACGACCTATCCGTCTCGGACGTGTTCGAGACGCTCCGAGCGCGGTTTCTCGGGGCATCGGATTCCCGCGTCGACAGAATTCACGATACCATCGTCTGGCAGATCCGGCTTCCGCGAGTCCTGGTGGGGGTGCTAGTGGGATTCGGGCTGGCCACTGCCGGAGCAGTCTACCAGGGCACCTTCAGAAATCCCCTGGTGGAGCCGTTCATTCTCGGCGTGTCGGCGGGTGCTTCTTTTGGAGCCTCCCTGGCCATCCTCTATCCCGGTCTCTTCCTGAATCTCCAAGTGGGAGCGTTCGGCTTCGCTCTCGTGGCCGTTTCGATCGCCTACTTCTCGTCGCGGATCGACGGTCAGAATTCCCCGGTCAACCTGATTCTGGCTGGAGTCATCGTCAGCTCCCTGTTCCAGGCACTGGTGTCGATTCTCAAGTACGCTTCCGACGATGCTGCGCTGCGAGCCATCGTCTTTTGGATCATGGGAGGTTTCTACTTCGCCGGTTGGAACGACCTGGGCTACCTAGCCCCCGTCGTCGTTGGGAGCGTCGCCATCATCTGGACCATGGGCTGGCGTCTCAACGTGCTTTCCATGGGAGATGACGAGGCTCGCTCGCTCGGCATCAACCCGGGACGGCTGAGGCTCGTTCTCATCCTGCTCGCGACGTTGATGACCGGTATCGTCGTCGCCTCGGTAGGTGTCATTGCCTGGGTCGGGCTGATGATGCCGCATGCCGCACGGATGATGCTGGGCCCCGACCATCGTTTCGTGATCCCAGGGGCAGCTTTGTTGGGCGCCGCCTACCTCCTGTTGTGCGACACACTGGCCCGGACCCTGATCGGAACCGAGATCCCACTCAGCATCATCACCTCGATCCTGGGTGCTCCTTACCTTCTCTACCTGATTCGCAGCCGTGGACGAGCGGTGTTCGGGAGCTGAGCGGACCACGATGATTCGCGTTCAGAACCTCCGTTTCAGTTACGGTCCGCGACGAATCCTCGAGGACATTTCCTTCAGGATCGAACCAGGCACCCTGAACGGCTTGTTCGGGCCCAATGGAAGCGGGAAGACCACCCTGTTCCGATGCTTCCTCGGACTCCTTCGAATTGAAGCGGGGGAGATCGCCCTGGGCGAGCGCGACATCTCGCGGCTGACGGTTCGGGACAGAGCGCGTCTGATCGGCTACGTCCCGCAGGAACACCGGCCGCCTTTCCCTTACAAGGTGAAGGAGATAGTCCTGATGGGCCGCACTCCGCACCTGAACGGCGGTCTTTTCAGCCTCGGCGGGCATCACGGGAGAGCCGTGGGCGAGGCCCTGGAGACGCTGGGCATCGTGCACCTCGCGGACGAGAGATACGACCAGCTTTCCGGGGGACAACGCCAGCTGGTGCTCATCGCCCGGGCCATCGCCCAACAGACACCGATACTCATCCTGGATGAGCCGACGTCGGCGCTGGACTTCAGCAACCAGATCAGGATATGGCAGATACTGCGCCGGCTTGCCGGTCAGGGCACCACGGTGATCGCCTGCAGTCACGATCCCAATCACTTGCTCTGGTTTGCGGACCGCGTGCTGGCGCTGAACCAGGGCCGGGTTGTGGCAGACGGCCCGCCCGCAGCGGTGTTGGCCGAGCCTACCCTCGATGCTTTCTACCGGGAAGCATGTGCCCTGAAGGAGCTTGACGGCACGCTGGTGGTTGTGCCGAGGGTGGTGACGGAAGGCCGGGTCCCGGACGAACCCATCTCGGCATCTCGGGACGGCGACCCGGTTCGTTGCCCGACCGCTGTGGAGCCGCGATGAAACAGGCCGGGCCGTGCACGGTGCTCCTCGCCGTCGTGGCTGCAGTCACCCTGTGTTGCGGCGACCCGGGACGCGGCTCGAGGTCACCTGAAGGGCATCCCTCTGCATCGAGCGAGATGCGAACAGTGGTAGACAGCCGCGGGGTCGCGGTCGAAGTCCCCCGTGATCCTCAGCGGGTGGTCACGGTCAGCGACTGTCTGATCGAGGAGATCATGATCGTTCTGGGTGTCGAGGATCGCCTTGCCGGGATTGGCTCGACCTGCCTGATCAGAGAGTTCCGGTACGAATTCGCGGGCGACATCGAGAGTTTCGTATATTCGGGAGGCATGAATCCGGCGCTCCTCTTGAAGCCGGAAATCGCCGACCTGCCCCTCTTCGTGCGCCAAGGCACGGAGATCAACTTCGAGACCCTGGCCAGTCTCCAACCCGACCTTCTGCTGATCGATCTGGGCTCTTGCACCCTGAATTGGAGGAACGAGCCACGGGCCATGCGGCAGGGACTGGAGCTACTGAAGGGGCTCGGCATACCCACGCTGATACTCCAGGGTCCCAATTCCGGCGGGAATCCGGATATCGAGAGCCTTTCTCAGGTCGCCGGGATCCTGGGAGAAGTGTTCAACGAGCCCCGCAAAGCAGCGGCTCTGGCCGCGACACTGGAGAAGTCACTCGAACCGATCGTCGAGCGGACTCGGGGGATACCCGACAGCCGGAAACCATCTGTGCTGCTGCTGGGGTTGAACCCCAACGTCCGCGGTGAGTCAGGGGCCGTCGGACTTGCCTACGGTGCGCGGGACATCCATTCCCATATCGTCGAGAAGCTGGTCAATGCTCGAAACGCGTACCGCCGCAACAGTTCGGCGATTCTCAACTTGGAGCAGATGCTCAGCATGAACCCGGATGTCATCATTCTGCCGACGTCGAACGGATTTCACCCGCCGCGTGAGCTGTACGAGGTCTCCTACTTCCGGGACCTGGATTTGCTCGACGCCGTCCAAGAGCGACGAGTCGCGGCGCTCCCCTGGAGCCCGTGCAACTGCGACAAGCGCTTGGAATATCCGATCGACGCCATGATCGTCGCAGGCACCGTCTATCCGGATCTGTTCGAAGACATCGACCTCGACGAGTGGATCCTCCAGTTCTTCAGCTCGGTCTACGGGGTCGACAGCGCGACCGCCATGAGACTGCTGAGAGCGCAGTGGCTAGATTGGACGCTGTAAATAAGGAAGAGGCGGCAGCAAGGAAGCATCAGTGACTTGGGATCGCACGGGTCAGAGTGCCGTGCAACCGGCCGGCAAGAGCATCTGCCAGCCGTGCTACCTATGACCGGCCGGCGCAGCCTCGCAGGGATCCGGACCAGGCGTGTGCCTCAGAGCGGGATGAAAGATGCGAGTGGGCGTGTATCGCCGCCCACCAAAACGCCGTTTGAGCGCCGCGCGATTGACCGGCACTAGAGGGCGCTGCTGGTGCCTGCGGAAATGCTCATCTACATGGAAGCCGAGTGGGATGCCATGTTCAGAGCCCGCAGCAGATTCCTCGCGACGCCTGTGTCCCAGTTGGTCGTGCCGCGCAGCTTGAAGACGATTCGACCTTGACGATCCACTATGTACGTGGTTGGCAGAGCTTCGAGCCCGAACACCGCCGGCATGCGTTCGTATTCGACGTACACAGGTAATTGATTTTGGTGGTGATAATGCCGCAGGAAGCGGCGCACATCTCTGGGTCGCTCGGGTGAAATGAGCAGGAACTGAACGTCGGTGTCGGCCAGTGAATCCCTCAGAGCAATGATGCTGCGTATCTCGGCCACACAGGGCGCGCACCAGGTCGCCCACATGTTGATGAAGAGGACCTTACCTTCGAACTGCTCGAGTGAGAGCCGCTCACCGTTCATTGCCTGAAGCTCCCAAGAGTAGTCGGCGCGATCGAGAAGCTCCGCTTCGGCGCGCGTTTCCGCCGTGTCGCCATACTCTGCCGCCATCTGGCCGCTCACCGGCGCCGGTAAGGCACCGGTGAGCAAGCCTGCAACCCACCAAGCGAACAGATGTCGTGCCGTTGCGGAACTTCCCAGAGGCACTGTTACCGGCCTCTCGTCATCCGCATGCCGACGAGGAAGCGGCGGCCCTGCATGGGTCCATACACGTATGCCGTGTCGAAATCGTCGCCGAACGGATCCGTGGGGTCGATCAGCGGGCTGACCTGCGTGTAGTTGGAGATGTTCTTCACCCCGCCGTACAGCTCGAAGCCCGGTCGCAGCGAGACGTTGGCCTGCAGGTTATGAATTGTGTACGTAGGCGACTCGGTATCGCGCTCGAACCGTGCGTCGTACTCGGGTAGCCGCATCGGTCCGGTGAGCGAGCCGGTGTAGTCGACTTGCACGGCGTTGCCGAACATGTACGACGCACTCCAGTTGCCCATGAAGTCGGCGGCGAAAAACTGCTTGTTCTTCACTCCGGCCTCCATATGGTAGACATCCTGGTAAGTGATTCCCACGGCGTAGGTGAGCGGCAGGTGCTCGAACGCCTGATTGAGAGTCAAGGCGCCCCCCCTGCTGACTGCGTGTCCGTCCACATTGTAGTAGTGGAGTTCGTTCGGGGACCGGTCGTAGTCGTGCACGATTTGGTTGTTGAAATGCGTGTAGAAAACGTCCAGGTCCACGACCATCGGGTTGCGCCCGATTCTGAGCGCCTGGTTCACATTGAGGGTGACGTTCCTGGTACGCTCGGGTTTGAGTTCCTCTTCGATGATCAGCTCACGGTGCCCGTGGAAGGCCGCATGATCCTCGGTGAACAAATGAATTACCCTGAACCCGGTGCCGCCGTTCAACCTGAATGTAGTGTTGCCGGTCGCGGCCCATTTGATCGCCGCGCGCGGCGAAAAGATCACTCCGTGATCACCGTGGTGGTCGAACCGAACGCCACCGAGAAGATCGAGATCCGGAGTCACTCGGAATTCGTTCTGCGCAAAGACACCGGGCGTGAACCTGTTGTCGGCCTCCGGCGTGGCACCCGTGTTGTCGTCATACGAGTCATAACGCAGAGTTCCGCCTATCAGCAGATCGTTCCGCGTTCCCAACCGGGCGTTCCATAGCATGTTGAGATAGCCGATGTGCTGCAGCGCGTCGTAACGGGTGTCGCCATAGTAGCTGTCCTGATTGTGGTATGCATACGAGAACTGCAACTGCAGGTTTTCCTCGGCGGCCGGTGGGCGGTACACGCCCGTCGCTTCGAACCGGTTGGTGTAGATCGACTCGCCGTAGATATTCCCGCTTCCACGCATGCCCCGGTCAAAAGCCTCCGTCCCGGCCATCCGGTCCTCGTAGTAATACTTCGCGGCAAGGCCGAAGCGCTTCTTCGTTCGCCCGTAGTGGTCGATCTTCCCGAAAACGGCTCCTCTGCCACCAAGAGGGATGTCGGCGAATCCGTCCGCAACATTGTCCAGGAAATGGTTCATGTAGGTCATGGTGCCGCTGAGCATCGCATGGGTGTTTGCGGTGCCTGTCGCCATCGCCATATCGGCGTTGATTTCCTGGTCCGAAGTCGCGAACCCGTTGAATGCAAAGCTCGGCGCGAACCTTGGATCCTTGGTGATGACGTTGATGACACCGGCCAATGCTTCAGAGCCGTACAGCGTCGACGAGGGTCCTTTGATGATCTCGATCTGCTCCACAATCGCGGGGTTGATTCCGTTCAAGCCGTACACCGACGCCAGCGATCCCATGATCGGCATGCCGTCAACGAGGAATGCCGTGTTAACTCCATCGAGTCCGTTGATCCGCATGTTGGTTGTAGCGCAAACCGCGCAGTCAACCTGCTTATATAGCCCGGTAACCTGCTCCAGCGACTCCATGATGTTCGACGTGGTCAACCTCTGAAGCCGCTCGATGGGTACGACCTTGACGGTTACGGGCGACTCCGACACGAATGCTTCCTTCAATGTTGCCGTGATCGTGATTGCGTTCATCTCCACGATCATCGGTTCCAGCTCGAAATCGATCCGCGTCGTTCTATTGCGGTTCACTGTCACCTTGCCTTCAGCCATCGCAAACCCGACTGCCCTAACCTGAACGGAGTACTCCCCGGGCTGAAGTGCGGGCAGTTGGAAGCTGCCGTCGGCATCCGTTATTGCCCGCACGACCGTTCCCTGTACGATCACGTGCGCGCCGACAATGGGCCCGCCGTCCCCCGCGACGCTTCCCGACACCGATGGGGGATCTTCAGGCACCGATGGGGGATCTTCAGCCAGAGCAATCCAGGGCGTAAGTAGAATTGCGGCCGTGAGCAGCATGCATGTATTGAAAAGGTGTTTCTTCACCTTGGCCTCCGATTGTTGTCTGTTTCTATCCGCCGGTTGTGTGCCAACGCACGCCATCCGGGCTCGCAGGAGCCGGTCAGGTCGTCTGTGTTGGCGGAACCTCGACCGCGATCGAGGACAAATTGGGGGAAACGACTAGGCTGGAGGTGGTCCGCGAGGACCTAAACGAGAATACCAACGCATGTCCCGAGGCAACACCTCGGCGACCGCAATGAAGCAAGGATGGGAGTCTTGAAACTCGAACCGGCAGCAGATTGGAGCCGTATTCGATGCCAAACTGACGAACCGGCATAACGGACAGGTGAGATGGTCGTGCCCGATTGAGCACGGAGGCGAGACCGGCTCGAAGTGTTCGACGGACTGGTGTGCCGCGGTCTCCAGGAGCGAATCGGCGAACGGCACGAACGTGGTTGCGGTGCCGTACACAACCAACAGCGCGAGCAAGGCTCGACGTTTCGATACTCCAAGGCGTCCGTGGCTCAGACGGAATGCTCCTTTCTGTCCGGAACCAGCGAGTGAGTGCGCTTACTCGGATGAGTGCAGTCGCAATATCGCGACGGATTTCAGTGTACTTGGAGTTTCGTTTGCCGTCAAGGTTTAGGGCTGCCTAAACATCCCGTCGGTTTTGCCGTGCTCGGCATCCGCGTTACCTCGATCCGTGTGGGCATGATCACAACGAGTCAAAAAACTCAACGCCGTTTTCCTTCCCCGGGGCAAAATGCAGCACCGCACGACGGCCTCCGAAGCTTCTCTCTCTCCACCTCGTCTCAGATAGCAAACATCCAACCGGGCAGCAGGCCCACGGCCCACGCCTCCAGGATCTTGTCGGTCTTGGTGAGTACCATTAGGCCCAGCACGAGCACTGACCACCCCAGCATCTTCTTGCCCAGTTGAGCGCGGGATATCACGCCTGAGCGTGTACGAAGCAGCACCTTGCTAGATACCGTACCGGCCACCAGTAGCACGCCGGCGGTACCGATGCCGTAAGCGAGCATGACGATGAACGCCATCGGCATGTTCTGGCCGAGTGCGGCGAGGGCGACGGCAGCGCCGAGTGTCGGGCCTACGCACGGTAGCCAGACGAAGCCGAGCAGTGCTCCCACTCCGAACTGACCGGGAGCGGATACAGTTTCGTTACCCGGCTGGATACCCATCCTGCCCGACAGCATCGACAATTTGAGTGTCACCCAGTTGCCGAATTTGGGCACGACTAGGATTGCACCGAGCGTAACGAGGAGAGCCGCGGCGAAATAGCGGAAGATCTGGGTGTTGAGCCCGGCGCTAACAGTAAGCCAAGCAAAGAGAGTGCCGGCCACAGCGAAGGAGAGCGACAGCCCGCCAGCCAGGTAAATGGGGCCGGTGCGGCCGCTGCCCGCCGCCGCGGAAGTGACGACGGGCACGAGGGGCCAGACGCACGGAGAAAGGACTCCGACAACACCGGCCATGAACGCGAGCGGTACTGCCGCCAAGTCGAGGCTCATTAACGCGCCTCGTCCGCAGCCACGGAGGTTATCTGGCCGTAGATCTCACTTTCGTCTGTTTCGCCAACGCTGAACCAGACGCGCTCTTCGCCGTTGAACAATACAAGCGTCGATTGGCTGGGTGCTCCAAAGTGCCTGACCCAGTCCTTCTGCTCGTCGAAGTCGACAACGAGGACGTACAGCTCGGTGTTTGGGTGCTTCTCGGGGAATGCAGATAGGATGTCGGCCTGGCGGGCGCATGTGCCGCACCAGTCGGCGTGGACGCTGACGAGGACTAGCTCGCCCGCTACCTGCAGGGCCTCGAAACGTTCCTCGGTGAACGCTTCCCTGTCTTGAGCCGTGAGGCTTCCGGCGGTCACAACGAGCGCGGCAATAGCCGTCGCAAGTGTCTTGGAGATTCTCTTGGTTGAAGTCATTTTGATGCCCTCTCTCTTGATGGTTGTCTGCTTTCTCTTCCCATGATCGGTTAGGGCTATCGACCCCACGTAAAGCGGTAGCCGATGCTCATTCCAACGGCACTCGGCAGGTTCCTGCCGTATACCGGGATCTGGCTGGTGAATTCCATTCGCCCAGGCCCCAACCCGTATCCGATGGTTGGAATGAGTTGCAGCAGACGTCTGCGCTCTCCGTTGAGCCGGACCCCTTGAGCAAATGGAGCACGACCCCGCAGTCCGTCTGCTGCCAATTCGAGAATAAAGTCTCCCGCGAACGCACCCAGCGCGAGGTGAGCGTGGGCTTCATCGCCGGGTTTGCGGGCGGCATCCCGGTTCTCGGTTCTCCACCTGTAGCCGACCCAGCCGGTCATATATAGGGGCAATGTGCCGATGCGGCTGGAGGCTTCGAGACTCGTCTCGAAGTCGAGTTGCCCCTCCGTGAGAGGCAGCACCGTCGCATCCACAGGGAAGTCGCTGCCGGGGATCTTTATGCCCGTTCGTAAAGCCACGGGTACCCCGAGCCCGAGGATTTCTGAACCGATTCGCCCAGCTAACCGCAAGTCGCCGACGCCCGTCGTAGTGCTGACTTCACCGGCGGAGTTCGCTTTCAGGTTGTGGACAGGGACCTGAGCCCACAGTTCGAGTCCGTGCAACAGGCCCACTGAACCGGTCAAGAACAGCGACCGCGTATCGAACCGGCCGTTTGCCAGAAACGGCTGCCGGCTGCCCAGATGATTGAAAGACTCATCAGCATGCTGGCGGTACAGTGAGACTTGGAGCCATCCCGCGCCGGGCGAGAGCAAACTGTTGGAGCCGCTCTGAACCAGGGAAGGCGACGAATGCGGCGCACTGCATATGGCCTGAGCACGCGACGGAACCGGCGCGGTCAACACTGCGGCACTGAGCACGGCCGCCATGGCGACGGGATGCTTCATCCGCATCACCGGGGACTCCATAGGGTGGCGTCCGGTTGGAATGCCGCCCAGGCGAACCAGTAGGACACATACGCTTCAGCCACCGGATCGAGTCGCTTGCCTGATAGGGGACCTGCTATTGCAAGACCGTCAACGCGCCACTGGCTTCCGGTCTGGACGTCGAGTATCCGTCCTGCCTCGACATAGAAGTCTAGCGTGTCACCGTCGATGACGCGGTAATACGCCATGGCCGCTTGCCGTTGGCTGTCCCAGAAGATGACGTCGTGGTGTTCTTGAATCGCAGCGATTGAGCCTTGGTCCTGAAGCAGGCCGTACGGATACGCCCGTCCCCCGTCACCATCCGGAATACCGAGTGTGCGCTCCTTGGGCGGGCGCCGCTGGTCGATCGATGCCAATGGGAAGAGCAAGTTCGCATTGTCTATCCGGTCGTAGTCGTCGTACGGGTAAACCCTATAGTTGCGTCCAATATCGGTGTTGGAACTCACGACCAGCGTCTGTGGGTGCAGCGTCTGCCATCCGTCCCAAGACATCTCGATTGCCGGGTACATCTCCAGATCCAGCCCGTCTTTTGGTCCACACCTGGCCGAACGCGCCATCTGAGGCCAAAGCGATTCCTCAGCGTTGCGGTCGTACATGATGAGATTGTTCTGGTATAAGAGGCCGGAAACGCCGAACTCCGCGCCGTCCGCTGCCGAGCGGTCGAACACGATGCTGGACCCGGTCAACGGGCAGTGGGTTACCGCGAGCCTGATCCCAGCTTGGTCGATGTTCGCGATCTCGTGCCACCAGAGGATGTTGAGCGGGATCGCCAGAGCTTGCCCACCCAGTTCGAAACCGATCACCCGGTCGTCGCGTCCGAGGTATGCGGTGCCGGGGCCGTCGGCCTCAACCATCGTCGGATTGGTGAGAGCCGGAATCCCGTCCTTTCCGGGACCGCCGCTGAATATCTCGGAATTGTCGATGCTACAGTCTCTGCCGGCGGCCTGTTGCAGGTCTATGCCGTTCACTGCGCCGGAACAGGCGGTTGAAATGAGGGCAACTGCGGCAATGGAATGCCATTTTGAGATCATTGTTGCTCCTGGTTGAACTTTTTGTATCCGTCTCACCTCTAGGCGAATGGTCGGAAAGCGACGAACGCACAAGCCGGATCGGAGAGAACTATGCGCAGTATCGCAAACCGGCTCCGTTATACCTGCTACCGTGTGTGAGTGCGTTGCCGGGTGAATCTGTTACAGCTCGATTGTTGGGCGGTGGAAGGTCGAACAAGGGAACCGGAGGAGGCGAGGCCGTGGCCCTGAAAACAGCTGCAGTCTACGGCGGCGCGCAACGCCGACACTTGCGTTGTCGACCGGGCGGGTGTACCGTCAGCCCGTCGCTCGGAGGCCACCGATACTGCAACCCCTGCACGAGAACGCGCACTGAGCACGATGAAGTCAATCAGGTAACACACGACAAGATGGAGCCGAAGGCTCGAAAGGATCGTACCGCGTACGTCGCCGTCGCGCTGTTCCTAATGACGGCGTCGTTCGTTCTCATCAAGACCGGCCGCGACGCACTGTACTTCCAGCGGGACGGGCTGTTCGACCTTCCCGCCGCATACCTCGGCATTGCCTTGATGGCGGCGCCGACCGCCGCATTCGTACTCTTGCTCATGCGGAAGTGGGGACCCCGTGCCACCCGCGTGGCGGCCCCCGCCGTCATGGCCCTCGCGTTCGCCGGGCTCAGCTTCGCTGTGCACCCCGGCGGCGGTCCGTTCATGACAGGCTTCTTCATGCTCGTCCCATTGGCATTCGGAGTGTTGTTCTCGCTGTCCTGGTTGCTCGCCGCCGACCTCCTGGAGGGCGTGCCGACGACACAGCTCGGAAGCTCGTACGGTGCGATCGGCGCGGCCGCGATCGCGGGTGGGTTCGTGGGAGGAATGAGCGCAAGGACAATGGCCGGCCTGCTGACAGCGAACACGATGCTGCTGGCCGGTGCGGTTCTTCTGCTCACGTCGGCCGCGGCGATGGGGGCCGCACACCGACGCTACCGGCCGCAAATGGCGCCGCCGTCCGCCGACGGCAGCGAGATCAAGATGCTGCGCGGGTTCGCGGAGACATTCTCCCAGCCCTACGTGCTCCTACTCCTGACTATGGCTGTCGCCGGCTCGATAGCCGGAATCCTCGTAGAGTTTCACTTCTACCTTGCCGCGGCGACATCGGGAAACAGCGGGCCGGAGAACACCGTGTTCTTCGCGAATCTGTACACGGTCCTCAACGCCGCCGCTCTCGTCGTTCAGTTGGCGGTCGTGCCGGCGCTCCAGCGCCGGATCGGCACGGTCGGCAGCCTCCTGCTGCTGCCCATGGCCCTCGTAGGTGGGGCCGCGATGCTCCTGGCCAGCTCGGCACTGCTGCTGCGTTCCGGGCTTCGCGCTGCGGAAGGCGGGATCAAGTCGTCGATCTACCGATCCAATTGGGAACAGGCATTCGCTCCGATCGCCCACCGTACCAGAGGCTTCGCGAAGCTCGTCATCGACGGGTTCGGCGTTCGGATGGGTGAGGGCATGGCGGCTGTGGCTATTCTTTTCTGGCTCAGCGGTGCGACCCGGGGGGAACTCGCCGGGCGAAGCGCGGCGCCAATGACGGTCTTGCTGCTCGTCGCGGCGGTAGTGTGGCTGATGCTTGGGTGGGGGCTGCGATCGCAGGACGCGGCGCACGACACGACTGCAGGTGAACCGAGTATCACTGCCCTCCCGGTACCCGACAGCTGAAAGATTGTCGCCACCCTCGGCGAGGGTGTTCAGCGCGAGACCTGCGCGATTCCGGATCGTCCGTCCACGGCCGGCGCTACCGCCTTAAACCAATCACCCAATCCGCGATAGCGCCCCCCGGATGAGCGCCGGGGAAGGTGCCCCGTCTGCGCGGCACGCCATGGCAGTGTTCCCACCGGTTTCACCGGTTACGTCACGGCCGTCCACCAGAACGGTGGGCGACCCGTGCCTGCGGAATCGCTCCGGGGTTTCAAGGGAGGAGAGATTCCATTCTATCCAGGACTCGGAGCCCAGAGCGGCTCGGAGGTTCTCCCGGGCCCTGTCCGCGTTCGGACAACCATCGAAGTAGACCAGTTCGATTGCACGTGCTTTCATACCCTTGTTCCTTTGCATGTTCGGTTACAGCTCGTCATCCAGCGCAGTGAGGATCGGACACTCGCCGGTTTCCCGGTTGGCGGCGCACGCCTGCTCCAACTCGTGAAGTGCGCGGCGGACGCGATTCAGTTCCCTGGTCTCCGCGAGTGTGAAGCCGAGGTTTTTGGCCTTCAGTATGAACCGGACACGCCGGACCGGGTCGGCATCGTAGATGCGATATCCTGCGGGACTTCGGGGCGGCTCGGGGAGTAGCCCTTCCCGTTCGTAGAAACGGACGGTCTCGATTCCTACTCCCGTGAGGCCTGCCAGGACTCCGATCGACATTCCGGTACGCACGGTTCGCTCCATGGTTGCTTGGAAGGATAAACCCTGTATCGTGGTACGGAGTCAAGGGGGACGAAGCGCGAGGAGAGGCCTGCGGGTACCAGCGGGTGGCGAAACGAGACGGCTGACGCCCAATCCTTGAAGCGATATCTTGCTCATGAGCAAACCCATCGCCCTCGACAGTCCCAACCGCTCCGGAAAGGTCCATAACCGACACGATGCTTGGAAACGAACCTACGATTCGTTTTGCCGCCTTCCTCGGGGTGCTTGCGGTCATGATTCTGTGGGAGGTGGCCGCGCCCCGTCGGCGCCGCGAGATTTCCCGCGTCTTGCGCTGGACCAACAACCTGGCACTCGTCGTGCTCGATACGGCGATTCTGCGACTGACCTTCCCTATCCTGGCGGTAGGCCTTGCGGTCATAGCTCAGGAGCGGAGTTGGGGGCTTTTCAACAATATCGACGCGCCCGCCTGGGTAGCCAGCCTCGCATCCATGCTGCTGCTCGATCTCGCGATCTACCTTCAGCACGTGATGTTCCACGCGGTGCCCGGGCTGTGGCGGCTGCACCGGATGCACCACGCCGACCTCGAGTTCGACGTGACCACCGGGCTGCGATTCCACCCCGTCGAAATCCTGATTTCCATGGGGCTCAAGCTCGTAGTGGTGGCGGCAATCGGACCGCCCGCCGCCGCCGTGCTCCTCTTCGAGGTGTTCCTCAACGCGACCTCGCTCTTCAACCATGCCAATATCGAGATGCCCCACCCGGTGGACCGGGTGTTGCGACTGATCGTGGTGACACCGGACATGCACCGCGTGCATCACTCGGTGAACCCCGTGGAGACCAACAGCAATTACGGCTTCAACCTGCCGTGGTGGGACCGTCTCCTCGGCACCTACCGGGCTCAGCCGGCGAAGGGACACAACGGCATGGAGATCGGGATCGAGCAATTCCGCACGCTCCGCGATCTCCGGCTTGACCGGATGCTGATCCAGCCGGTCCGCGGCCCGGCCTCGGGCCGCATACCCCGGAGGGGCGATAGCGTATGCCAGTCCTGACCACATCCAAAGGAACGGCGACATGACCTTGCAAGAAAAACTCAACAAGATCTCCGAGCAGACCGCGGCGTCTGCTCCCAAAGAGGCGTTGGTTGTGATGCACCGGGCGACCGAGGATCTGAAACACTCGGGGATTTTGAAGCAGACGGTCAAAGTGGGCGACAAGGCGCCAGATTTCACCTTGAACAACGCCGACGGCAAACCGGTGCACCTGTCGGAACTCACGGTGAGCGGGCCGGTGGTGATCAACTTCTTCCGGGGCAAGTGGTGACCCTACTGCAACATGGAGCTGGAGGCTCTCAACGACGCTTTGCAGGGATTCACGAAAGCAGGGGCCACATTCATTACGGTCACCCCACAGGAAAAACGCTACAGCCGAGCAATGATCGAGGAAAAGGGCCTCGGATTCGACATGCTCAGCGATCCGGGCAACCGGGTGGCGAAACGGTACGGCATCGTTTACCAGGTGCCGGACGACCTGAAGCAGGTTTACCTTCAGTTCGGTCTCAGAGTGCATGAGTACAACGGTGACGAATCCTGGGAACTCCCTATGCCGGCCCGTTTGATCGTAGATCGAAGCGGCACAATCCGTTACGCCGCGATCAACCCGGACTACACCATCCGGCCGGATCCGCAGGAGACGCTGGCGGCGCTGGCCGAACTGTAGAGCCCGCCAACAAACCGTCTTCCGCTGGATAAGGGAGTGCGGTTACGGCAAGGCAGCGGCGGCGGTCAGGAACGAGACGGGAAACATTCGCCGAAATCCCGTCAGGGGTATTCCGGGTTCGGATGATCGAAACGGCATCCGGCGTCCCATTCCGAACGTTAATTGCCGTGCATCAGCAAAACGCTTTATCACCCCGCCCGAGTCCCATCTGCCCGATGCTTCCGCACGTCCGACTGCAATGATTTCGCTCAGCGGTGCACACACCTGGCAATCAAAGGCCGACAACGCCCGGTGGCGGGTGGGCTGGCCCGAAGCCAAAAAACATCGAAACAGGAGCAATCGATCATGCGGAAGAACATAGTGTTTTCACGACTCATGCCGGTTCTGGCACTGACGGGATCTCTGATGATCGCCGGCACGGCGAGGGCCGCAGCGCAGTCGAGCACCGGCGTGGCAGTCGAGGTGGAAGGATCGGTTCAGGAGGTGCTCGGGAAGCTGACCAAAGCAGTGGCCGATGGCGGCATGATGGTGATGGGGGAACTCCACCAAGGGAACGTCCTGGCCATGACCGGGCTCAGAGTGGAGTCCGAGACCATCTTCGTTGGCAACCCGACCGTTGGGAAGAATCTGTTCACGGCCGATCCCGCCGTGGGTCTCGTGGTCCCGATCCGGGTGAACGTGTATGCCAATGCGGCAGGCCGAACGGTCGTGTCGTACATACCGCCCACCCGACTTTTGAGCGGTTTCAACAAGCCGATGATCAATGAGATCGCCGAGATGCTCGACGGGAAGCTCCTGATGATGACCCAGATGCTATCGAATTGATGCAAAACCCGGCATAGGGGGTGGGTATTCGACCCGCCCTCCATTTGCCCTCTGGAGGTTCCATGCGACGCTTTTTCCACGAAGAGATCATCCTGAGTCTGGTCGTCCTTGCTGCGGCGGGTGTGGCTCCCAACCTCTTTCCGGTAGCCCAGGCCGGTTATGGGAAGCTCTCAGTACTGGCCGTCAGTCTGCTGGTCCCTTCGCTGGTCATCATCGCCTTGGTCTTTATCACCGCCCGGATACGAGTACACCGTCGCCTTGTGAACAGGCTGTTGGCAGGGGTCGGTGCCGGCCTGATCGCGACTTTAGCGCTCGAAGCCGTGCGTATTTCCAGCTTTCGGCTGGGTGGCATGCCGGGAGATCTGCCCCGACTGCTCGGAGTGCTCCTCACCGACCGTTTCATGCTCGGGCCCTCTCGTCTCTCCGATTTCCTGGGCTATGGATATCACTTCTGGAACGGCGCGTCGTTCGGGATGATCTTCGCTGTGCTGCTCGGAAGAAGAGGTATTGGCTGGGGACTCGGCTACGGCGTACTGATCGGCCTCGGTTTCCTTGCCAGCCCGGCGGTCAAGGCTATGGGTGTGGGTTTCATGGCTTTCCAGATGCCGGCGATGCAGCTGACGGTCGTGATCGCGCACCTGGCCTTCGGGCTCCTGCTGGCGGTCCTCACACGCCGGTGGATCCGTGAAGACAGCTGGCTGCTGCAAACGCCGCGATGACCGGGTTCTGTGACCCATTGACGAGGTAACGGCCGGTCATTTGTCGCGGTCAATCCTGCGTTTGATCGCAGCTAATAGTTGCGGGGGATACCTTCGGGAACAATGGCTCCTGCTGATTCTGCAGAAACAGGTCTGGGTCGCTGCGGGGTTCCAGTACATCCTGAACCGGATCGCACACGACGGCTTTCAGGTTCTCGATGGGCAAGTGATTCGCCAGCGTCGACTTCCCCGCCTGACGAAGAAGATCTCGCAACAAGGTACCCTGGGACTTACAGCGTCGTTGCGTCGCGTCCAAGGACACCATATCGTCCAATGCAATGGACCGGGATAGCGCTTGCCCTTGCTATCCCTGAAGAGAGCGTCGTGCGCGGGCGCCGGGGTGCGCTGACCGCAATCGTTTTGGGCGGGGGCAGTTCGCGAACTGCCCCTACGGCATCGTGTCGACGCGGGCAAACGACGCGCATCGTTGCGCTCATCACCGTCGCCAAGACGATCGACCGCGACCTTGACCACCCGCGACAAACTCAATCCGCACTCCGGATCGCTGGCCGGCATCGTCTCGGGACCGCATGCCCGGGAGAGGCGCAAGGGAATGCCAGTCCTGACATCCAAAGGAATACCGACAGACTCAACAAACCGTATTCTGCGCCGGAGGAACCTGCTAAGCGAACAACCACAGGTTGTCATCTCCCAGCGGAGAACGCCATTATCTTCTAAGAAACGGAGTTCATGAGGCCTGTGCGGGGACGAGGTTGTAGCCGAGGGCGGCGGCCTGAGCCTGGAGGCGTCGGGTCTTGCGGGCGAGGGTCTTTTGATCGTTCTGG
>CAZOJI010000037.1:0-42530 GCA_964580055.1 uncultured Gemmatimonadaceae bacterium
CCCCGACACCAACGGCCGCTCAGGAGAGGCGACAACTATCCTAACACAGGGGGAAGCTCTACTCTACATGGTTGCTCTCGTTTCTGTGTTCACTCCTCATCGCCATGCTGCGACGGCATTCTGTGAACGTTACTGCAACAACTACCTGAGTGGGCTGGTGCGGCTCGAAGAGCACAAAACGGCCTTGCTGGGTGTGTTCGACGACGGATTCGCCAAACAATCGGAAAGACTGGCGCGTCATGTCGAAGAAGCTTGGGCTCGTCTTGAAGCCAGCGAGCCCGTATCTGACGCGGTGGACAGGTACAGCTCTGGTTTGCGGGCAATCAGGGAGGAACTGGCTCAACTCCATGATGCGGGCGTGATCGAAAACAACTCCGGCTGTCAAGCAGATTGGGGGCAATTCGTGCGCACGGTTGTGCCCAGCTATCTGCACATGACAAACAACCGGCTTGGCATCCCGGTTCAGGGCGAATCGTATCTGGGGTATCTCATTGCGCGCGCTTTGTCAACCGCAATCAGATAACGCGCATGACGCAAGCTGGTGGGAATCCATGAGCAATAGTGATCTCTTTCTAGAAGTCGCCAGCCGAATTGGCCATCGCATCGTGAAGCAGGCGCGATGGAACAACGGTTCCTGTACGTGGGAGATCATGCAGCCTGATCGCCAGTCCCCGCAATTGCGCCGCTCTGTTGGTGCGATGGCGCCCGGAACCGTATATCAAGGTACAGCCGGGATTGCCTTGTTCCTCATCGAACTGTATCAAGCGACGGGGGACCCGGCATCAGCCCAATGTGCCGAGGGAGCGATCAAGCATGCGCTTGGCCATGGAAGAGAGCTCCCAGACAACAGCTTCGGGTTCCACACTGGACGGGTTGGGATCGCCTTTGCGGCTACACGAGCCGGTATCGTGCTTGGCAAGTCCGAACAGTTTCGTGAGGCGGAGACCTTGTTGTCACCGTTGCGCGGCAACGAATGCCGTGACAATGGGCTGGACATCGTCGGTGGTGCGGCCGGAGCCATCCCGGCATTGCTTGGTTTGGCCGATACCTTGAACCAGGACCTAGTGATTCCAATGGCGATCGCGCTGGGTGATCACCTCATCGAAATCGCCCATCGCGAACCCAACGGGTGGTCCTGGGGCAGTCCGGGGCCGTCACCGAACGTTCGACACCTTACCGGCTTTGCGCATGGCGCTGCTGGCATCGGTCATGGGCTGTTGACACTCCACGACGCAACGGCCTTGGGCAACTTCAGGTACGCCGCGGAGCAGGCGTTTCTCTACGAGAAACAGTTCTTCAACCCTAGAGAGTTCAATTGGCAGAACCTCAGGCACCTGGAGTTGGGGGAGTACTTGTATGGACATCGTCTCGGGGAACTACGAACACTACTACGGAAGGGCGAGAAGATACCTCCGTACCGCCCTGCCTGCATGAGCGCTTGGTGTCACGGCGCGCCTGGAATAGCCCTTGCCAGGTTACGTGCGTATGAGTTGACGGCAGATCCTCTTTATGCGAAAGAGGCGCAAGCGGCGCTACGCGCAACACAGAAGTCTGTTCGTGAATCTCTCGGGAATTACTCTTTGTGTCATGGAGATGGGGGGAACTGTGAGGCGCTTCTTCGCGGCACAGATGTTCTTGGGGATTCTTCGTTGCGGCAACTGGCAGAGGAATGTGGAATCCGGGGCTGGGATGACTACGAAAAACCGCAGTTGCCGTGGCCCTGCGGTACGCTAGGAGAAGTCACAGATCCCAGCCTACTCATGGGCGAAGCTGGAATCGGCTACTTCTACCTGCGTCTCCACCGAAACGACATCCCGTCTGTTCTGCAACTCCCGGTACGACTCTCGATAAACCGCGCCGCGTTGGAGACACAGAGTTACGGTGACGTGCAAGATGAATACATCAGGGGGTTCTTCGACCGTACACTGAGGGTGATCGAAAAGCTCGACGGGGCGAAACAGTCGATCGCGATTCGGTCCTGTAGCGGGTCTCCCGCGGAGTCATCCGACGTCATTGCGATCTTTGAGAGCATTCAGAAACGTGTAGAGAAAGAAGGTGATGCTTGCGTGAGGGATCTGATTCGCGATGCGTTTGGCCCAGAACGAGCCAGATACCAGATGGCTCTTTCACCCAACGATTACTGTGGCGAGTTTCTGGCCGAACTCGAACGTCCCGATCCTTCAGAGATCGCCTGGGGTGAAGTACTGCTGCGACTGTCACCCAGTGTGCGTTTGGTGCAATCGCAGTGGGATTGGGACCAATGGTTGGCAGACGCACAATCAGCAGGTCATCCAACCCCTGCCATGAGTGGGGTGACGCACCTGGTTTATCAAGCGGGCTGTCGAGTAGTCATGAAGCGAGTGAGTTCTCTAGCGGCATTTGTGCTAACGCACCTTCAGGACCCTGTAACGCTCGATCAAATTGTCGAATCAGTTCGTCAGCACTTGTGTTCAAAAGACACACTCTCGTCGGCGGTGCTTGCGCAGAAGGTTGTCGATCAGCTCAAGGCGGCTTTCCGGGCCGGGCTGCTCTCTTCCACCTCCATAACAGCTTCCAGCACCATCTCCCGGTGTGCCGTTGTTTGCCCTACCGAGTCCAGGAGTCAGCCTCCCCACGTCCATTGAATGGAGAAATACGATGAAGAAACTCAAGCTTGATTTTGATGATCTGAAGGTAGAGTCGTTCGAAACAACGGACGGACCTCCCGGTGGTCACGGTACGGTCAGGGGCTACGCCAGCGAAAGCTGCGGCGGGACATGTTATCTGAATTGTACATATCAAGAGAGTTGCGCGGGGACATGTGAGCCCTATTGTATCACAAACGAGTCGTGTGAAGGTACGTGTTTCGAACAGCATTGCACCAACAATACAGATTGTGGCCAGAACACATGCGATTATTCCTGTGACACTGGCGTCTGCTGCGGTGGTGGAGGTACCGACGATACGTATGGCTGTACTTGTATGTAGGGCCCAAACCGCAGGACAATAACTAACCTGGATTGGGTGGGCCTGACTTCTGGATTACGCCTTCCTGAGTTCGAGATGGTTGAGTGTGGGCTGCTAGTTGGCTTGCGTCGTGAGGGGTACGCAAGCGGTCCATTTACCTCTGCCGAGTGAGATTCCAGCGTGACGCACATCGCAGGGCGGTTGCGAAACGAGCATCATGGGCGCAGGTGGTTTTGTTGAATACAGCCACTGAAGTCCCTTCGCTGCGAGAGGCCCTGAAGCAGTTCGGCCGTCTCGTCCGCATGATCCGGCCGTATTGGTCGCCGCTTCTGAAGGCTATGGGGCTTGCGGTACTCTTGGGTTTAGTCGGGCTCGTGACGCCGTTATTGACGAAGCTGCTCATTGACGAGGTGTACCCTTCGCGCAACGCGACGCTAATGCATGTGGTGGTAGCAGGTGTTCTGACGATCGGTGTGGCTTCGTCTGTCATGGGGGCCATCCGCAATTACTTCTCAATGTACGTGAACGCACAGCTTTCCACTGCCACAAGCCTGATGTTCTTCAACCACCTGCAGCACCTGACGGTGCGGTTCTTCGATGAGCATCAGGTTGGCGAAATAATGAGCCGGTTTGGAGACGTCAGGAGTTCCCTCGCAGCAGTGAACAAAGTATTCCAGACACTCTTCGTAAATGGGGTCTACTTGATTCTAGTCCCACCCCTGTTGTTCCTGCTTCACTGGCAGTTGGCGCTCGTCGCGCTGATCGGCCTCCCGATCACAACAACCATAACCATTCTTTCCGGCCGAGTGTTGCGGAAGTATTTGAAGCGTAGCGCAGAGGCTTCCGCCGATCTCAGCGCCCTTCAGGTCGAAGTGTTGAGTCACATCCGCACATTCAAGGTCTTGGCGCTAGAACATCACGTGTATAGCCGGGCAAAACAGCAGACCGAGAAGGCGTTGCGGCTGCAGCTCACGGCGGGAGGCGCCGGCCAGCTTTTTGGCACAGCAAGCTCGACCGTATCGGCATTGAACACCGCGCTCTTCACGTGGTTCGGCTGGACTCTGATTCTCTCACAGGAATTGTCACTCGGGAGCTACATAGCTTTCTCGGCGTACATGGGATACATGTACCGTCCGTTGAATCAGTTTGTGTCGCTATTCTCGGACTTCCAGAAATCGGCGGTCAGTCTTGGACGTATGTTTGAGTATCTGGATTGTGCGACCGAGCAGCACCCCGAGATTGCCCATGCCAATCCGGAACCAATTCGCCACACACTGACGGGGAATATGGAAGTGCGTGACCTATCGTTCGGATATTCGGCGGACAAGCCCGTCTTGCGTCACCTGAACGTCGGGTTTCCAGCAGGAACAATCACCTCAATTGTTGGGCCGAGCGGAGCCGGGAAATCCACGTTATTGCGCGTGCTCACAGGGATGGAACGACCGGATTCAGGTGATGTCTTTGTGGATCGAGTGCGCATTGGGGACATCTCGCTTCCCGATGTGAGACGCCAGATCACGGCGGTATGGCAGGACTTTAGTCCTGTGAAGGGCACAATCCTGGAAAACCTGACGTTGGGTTGTGGAGAGGTTGATCTGTCAGTTGTCCAAGACGCGATTCGTGTCTGCCGTCTAGAGTCACTGATCGCCGAACTCCCGGATGGTCTCGACACCCCAGTCGCTGAATGGGGGGCAACACTGTCGGGTGGGCAACGGCAACGGTTGGGGATTGCGCATGTCGTGGTCAGGGACACTCCGATTGTGCTTCTCGACGAGGTTACAGCCAATGTCGACTTGACGAATGAGGCCGCGATTCTGGCCGACTTGTACCTGCGTCTCGACGGAAAGACAGTCATCGTTGTGACCCACAGATTGGCGACCGCTCGACTAGCAGATCAGATTGTGGTAATGGACGAGGGTGGTGTTGTGGGTAGCGGAACCCACGGCGAATTGTTGAACACCTGTGAGATATATCAGGCGATGCTCAAGGCGAATATCGACCGAAAGGAAACTCGCCTGGTACGGGCTGCCGCACATTAGGTAGCGGGATGACTGCACGGAATAGCGCAGGTCGGCGCGTGTTCGCGAGTGTTGGCTGTGAGTTGGGCAGATGAGTCGATCTGGAAACGACGCAAATACACGGCAAGAATACAGGCTGCCTGAAATCGGTGAAAAGGGCTTGCCTGGAGCGGTTATCGTGCGTCGCGCGGTTGGTGCGATCTTCTCAATGCTGGCGCTAATTGCTGCTTCCGCTGCGCTGGTTGCGTCGGTTGTCGAGATGGATGTGACGATAAGCGGCAACGGTGTGCTCGAGCCGATTGGCATCTGGCCGGTGCGAACGCAAGAGGCCGGGCTCATCAGTAGAGTCCTGGTAAGCACCGGCGACACGGTGGGAAAGGGCGAAGTGGTGGTGCAGCTGGATTCCCTGCCGCTCCAGACCACTCTTCTCCAACTCCAAGCTCAGTACGAGGCACTTCGGCTCGAGCATCAGCGAGCCATTTTCGCCGAGCCAATCGAGCAACGGCGTCAGGAAGAACTCACCAACCAGGCTCATGCAAATCTCGTTCGGGCGAGGGCAACTTTGCGGCAGAAGCTGGTCGACTTTGGATTTGGGGGAGATGTTGATTCCGTGGTGCGAGCGTACACGGTTGGTGAGCATGTTGGGGTAGATTTGGCGCTCGCGGATGTGATCTCTGCCGAAGCGGACGTGCGATCTGCCGTGGCCCAACATGAACTGTTGGCGAATAGCGAACTGGATCGTGAAGAACAACGAGTGAGATTGCGGCAACTCAAGCGACAGATAAGCAACGTGTGCCTACGGTTGAACCGCCTTTCGGTCTCTGCTCCGGCAGCGGGTATGGTCCTCACCGAACGGCTTGAGCAGCTCCCCGGTAGGTATTTCCGGAAAGGAGAGCAGGTGCTTGAAGTGGCAGCGCTGGGCCGGTGGCGAGCGATCCTTTCCCTCCCGGAACGGGATGTCCATCGTGTCGAGGTCGGAGCCGTTGTCAAGGTTGAAGTCGCAGCATTCGCCGGCCTACGCGAAGAATTGTTTGGAGGCACAGTCGTGTCGGTCGCCTCTGATCCGATGAGGGCTGAAGACGGTCCCACCGCCAACGCCGAGGCAGGGCTGTATCGCGTGATCGCGGAATTGGACGAAGACGAGGTTTTGGCTATTGGGGCCGGTAAGCTCAGACGCGGCTTTTCCGTGCAGGGAAAGGTTATCACGAGATCGGGGAAGATTATCAGACTGCTCGTGGCTTATATACATGATAAATTGAAGGGATACCCGTGATCGGCCGACCCAGCGATGCGCCTATTGGTGAATCGAGTCGCTCATGATTCGGCCTCGACTGCAGCAGCCAGGCTGGGTGAGAGCGGAGCTGCGATCGGCAACCGGAAGAGGCGTTCGCATAGGTGTCATCGACAGTGGCTGGGACCGCGCTTTGGAAGACTCGCATGTGAAACAGGGTGTGGGCCTTGTCGATCCAGCCGACGGACTGACGCTGCTCAGGTCAGATGACGACCACGATCGTAACGGTCACGGTACTGCGTGCACTGATCTGATCCTGTGCATAGCCATTGACGCCGAGGTGGTGCCCATTCGTGTTTTTGGCCGAAGCCTCGAAACCTCCCCTCACGTCCTCTACGCTGCGCTCATGTGGGCCGTCGAGCAAGATCTGCGAATCGTGAACATGAGTCTGGGCACATTGATTCGTGAAGCACGGGATATCTTATACGCGGCGTGTGAGATCGCTCGCCGATATGGGGTCATTGTGGTCGCGGCAGGTCATATTCTTGGAGAACAGAGCTTCCCAGCAGTCTTTGACAACGTGATAGGGGTCGGAGCTGGGCGGTTCTCTGATCCTTATCAGTTCTCTTTTCATGCTGGGGAAGCGTTTGAGTGCGTCGCATGCGGATATAACCAGAAGCTGCATTCATTGGGTGGTCAGCCAACCGTCGAATACGGTACCAGCTTTGCCGCACCACACATCACCGGCATCGCAGCCCTGTTTCGGGAGCGGTATCCGGACGCCGACCTTGCCGGCGTAAGAGGCCTGCTCTCGAAGTACGCGGTAAACGACCGCTAGCCATCGGTCCACTTTTGCAGCTCAACCCACTTCATCGAATTGCACGTCAGACTGGATAGGACGAACCTCGTCCTGGATTGCTGTCTGTTTCGCCTATTGTGCCCAGTGTATGAGACTGTTGAGGCAACCGAGGTCGAGTTCACAGCGTCGACTTGACACAACTGCGGTGGGATCGAAGTCGACTTCCTAGGCGAGATTGCACAACCCAAGCACGGTGCTGCAGCAACCGGCCTGTTTCGCTTTCCAAAAACCGAAGGACCACGAAGATCCACTCAAATCTTCGAGTTTGAGTGCTGCCTCCTTAGCGAAGTTCGCTCCCAGCGCCAATCCGGGTCCCAGTTCAGGCCCACTCCGTTGGTGAGGTTGACGGCCTCACCAGTGGCGATGGTTACCCGCCAGATGTCTCGACCCCACCCTTCGGTGATGGCCACCACAAACTGCGTACCGTCAGGCGACCACCGTGGTCCGGATGCCTTGCCAGTGATTAGCTGGACCGGCTCCGATCCATCTGCATTCATCAGCCAGACACCACCTGCGTTGGCTGAGTCGCGCGCAAAGAGTATTTGGTTTCCGTCGGGCGACCACGCGGGGTCCCGATCCGTCGGGTCACCCTTGATACGCATGAGGCCAGTCCCGTCGACGTTTATCGTGCAGATATCACGACTTGTCGAGCTACCACACTCGAAGACAACGGCACTTCCATCCGGTGACCAGTCTGGTGCCCAGGAGTCCGCTTCAGGAAGATTGGTCGCTTGCCATCCTAACCACGTGTAGCTGGTGTTGCCCAAAGCACTGATCAGGTGCATTCCCCTACCTGGCCATGCCACGACAAGCCGCGTCCCGTCGGGCGACCACGAAGGGTTCGAATACGTCCACGCGGATGGACCGGTCGAGGTTTCCGTCTCTCCGCGGGAGTCAACGACCCACAAAGCACCTGTCGGTTGATCCACACACCTAATGTAGACGAGGTGGCGCCCGTCGGGCGCCCAGGCTGGATCTCCCAGCCAATCAACGGGGCGATCTTGAGGCGACAGTTGTACTACGTTACTCCCTTCTTCATCCATTACAAACACGTCTCCGCCCGGATCTCGCATAGTGGTCCCCGTGAAACCGGAACGGCGATTGGACACGAAGGCTATTGGGCCTGGAAGTACCGCATCTGCAGTGAACACGTATGGAGGAAAAGACCCTACAGTTACCTGGACTCGTTGAACTCCTTCCTCAGGACCCAATGTCCATGATGTAGACGCCAATCCGCTCCTGCTCGTAGTATCTGTAGACCGGCCCAGCGTCCCAGCACCTTCGAGTATCGTCCAAGTGACTGGCATCCCGCTGGTCGTTGAACTACCGCCATCACTATCAACGAGGCGAATGGAGAGGGGGCTCCCCAGCGTGGTATTGGGAAATCGAACCTGGCTATCTCCGGACACGGCAAAGGAAGCTGGTGGGGGCGAGTATGGCGATATGGGTTCAGCACATGCAACGAGTATAACAACCAGACCTGTGTTTGCGAGATACAGGGGCCTTTTCATGGGACTCGCCGTCCGTCTACTGTCCAAATCAGAATCACCCCACATCGCGGATTCCCTGCATCGTGGTATTGGATGGGCACAACCGCCGCGCTCGTGTAGACCTCCATTCCAGCAGGGACGTTCGGTAACACGTACGAGACCTGCGAGCCATCGGCATGAAATCCATCGATATAGTAGCCAATACCACTGCAGACGCTGTGGCGCGGCGCACTCACCCATCCATCAGACGAGACGCCGATACCCGGGATACGCGTCAGCACGTCTGCGGATGTCCCGGGTTCAGGTTGCTGATGTCCTCAAGGGTCAGGAATGTCCCAAACAACGCAGCCGAATGCTTCAGCCAATGCCCAGGCCTGTCACCGCGCGAACTGAGTGTCGGTACACCCTCAAAGAGCTTCCCCGCGAAACGTCTGGTTCCCGGCTGGCAACTGATCAGATAGCTGTTGCTTTCTTTCGCATGGTCAAACGTATCAGTGATCCTCCCCGATCGGGCGCATACGCTGTCGTCTCATCGCCATCGAGTCGGGTCCAAGTTCGTTCGATTGATTTGAGGTCCCCGGCATTTAAGTCGAGAACTGTGCCAATATCCGCCTGCTCCGACTCCAGCAGTGTCCACCGATCGACCGTCGACGATATGTTCTGTGTGTAGCCCTTGAACTCGAAGACGTCACGTGGCATAGAACGCAATCTGACATTAGTTGGAACGCAGTCGTCGTTGTATTGCATCAACGACATCTCACGCCTCTAGTGTACAATGCTTCTCTACAGGCATGGAAATTTAGCGTTACACCGTGTGTCCCTCAACACCTAGTACCCTTCGCATTTCAGTACGTTGCAGGCTTGAGATGTTCAGAGTACTGAACAGGCGGAATCCCTTGACTAGCGTAGGGATGGGGACGATGTATAAAGGGTTGTAAGATGACTCTGCATTTGAGCCGCTTGTGCGGCATCTCGGTCCAGCCCTACCCCAGCAGGAAGGTGGCCGCATGCTCACGCACAAGCCTGCCTGTCGACTCTGGGCTTACACAGTGCTAACGGCTACCACAGGAATGCTTGGCGCTTCCGCGGTTGACGCGGACAATTCCGGAGTGATCGTGCTGGGCAGCGCCAGTGTCACGATGATAAGAAGGTCCTGGCCCCGCGCCTTGGCAGAGAACGAAGGCTGAACCGCATAAGCGTAGCGCGCCGTGATGATCGGTTTGGACGAAGGCCCAGACGAATACTCACTCTACCAGGTAAGGGAAGCCGCAAAGTTGCTCGACAGCTCAATCGTCATCACCAACAGCGGCGCCGACGAAATCAGGTACTACGATCCCTGCGGTGAGTTCCTCTACGTGGTGGGAAGCGACGGGTACGATTCTGGGGGACTCAAGGAAATATGGAGTATATGGCTCTTCCAGGATTCGGTTGTCGTCGTGAAAATCGGGCAGGAGCCGACTACACTGCTTTAAGAAGCGAGCGATCTTGCAAGGACTTTGCTGTTGGACCATGAGCCGGGTACCTTCTCGAAGTGTGCGCGTACGCTTTCCGATAGAACATTACTCGGCATAGAACCTATGATTCATTCAGCTGCCGCTACCGGCTATGGATTCCAGTTTCTGAAGGTGCAGGGACTCTTCAGGCGCTATTCGCAGGATGCTGCTTTTTCGGACCCACTGGGCCAGCTTTTCGCCATTCAATCGATATCTTGAGCCATAGAACGCGCGACAACCACCAAGCAGTCGCTTGTAGCGTCAGCACTAGCACGGCGTTTGGACCACGTGGTTGGTGGGTCGCATGCGGGGAACATCTCTACCACGGCTCGAGTGAATGCTACGGCGTCCGCGTTTTCCATATAGACGCCGAATTCACTCGTATCATCCTCTAACCAACTTCATGCCAGCCAGTAGCCGTGCGGATGAGGAGCTATAACGCGAGTATTGCATTGGCGACTTCGGTACATGGTGCGCCGAAGTGCTGAAACACTGGAATTCTCGGAAACGAAGCTCGCTCATGGGTGGGTTACCTTTGACGTGGACGGCAATGTGTGGGTGGCTCACGACGCCTTGCGCGACGAGGACCGCATTGGCAGTTGGAAGGTCTTCGCCGCCGATCGGAGAATATTTGGATTCGTGGACGTCGCAACAGGAGGGAGGATACTCGAATTCGATGACGATTACATGCTTGGCAGGTGGCGCATGGCCATGCACATCGAACACGTCAAGATTCATCGATTGAACAACAGAAAAACGTTGAGGCGGGTCACCTCAACAAGCCGATGATCAACGAACTTCGTCCACGTATCCACTCCGGCGCAGGGCTTGCTCAATGACCGATTCCCATCCTACCCTGCACGCTGCGGTACCCCACGAGAGGCCTAGGTATTTGTGTGCGTAGCGTACCATCGTCTGGCATGACACTGCTTTGGTTGGTGAGGTGGTTTCGTTGCGATAGCTGCAAAGGCCGTGCGCCAGTCGAGCCAATGAACGCCAGTCTCGCGCGGTGAACGCTCCTAGGCGCGAAAACGCACGGCTATATGTTGCTACGCTCCGAGTCGCACCCACACTGCTACATGTCACCCCCAGCGAGAACTGTTCGGTCAGCAATTCCAGGATCCATGGAACTCGCAGGCGTCGCGCTACGTAGTAGGCCATTACTGCAGGGCTCGGTAAGCCCCGCCTACGACACGCTTCAACAACGGCTGCAGAAGAAAAACTACCCTGCGTTGACGCGACCTTGGCTACGCATAGGCGGCCCAGAAATGCAGGGATCATGTGCGACACCTGGAGGAGCGCAGCCGCATTGGCCGTTGTCATAGCGCATGGAATGGCCCACGGGTAAGCAGCTAGCTGATAGGCAAGTGTACACAGTGTGTCTGCCTTGTCCCGACTTTCAACACACAAAAGGGACCCGATCGGTAACCGTGGCTTCTCATATCCACTAACCACTTTGGTCGGCTCGGAATAGGGCGGCGCCAAGACATGAACCGCGGCAGCGTCGACAGACATATGTGACGGCTGAGGGAGACACGCATACGACGGGGCTGCACCTACGAGGTTTTCTGTTTTTGGGCCGGCGGGCACGCGAACTCCCGGTTCTGATTGAGGCATCACAATCACCAGCAGATTCTCATCAGTGAGGCGGCGAGGAGATGCAACTTGGCAGAGGCGGCCATCTTCCCTTGTTCGATAGTAGCCAGAGTATGCACGGAGTCGCACCCACAGCAATAGGCAGAATGCGACTGACAACGTCACTGTGCGACACAATCAGGGTGACTTGCGCTCTTTCGACGGGGCATACGTCGTCAACGTGGAACCAATACGCTCTCTCGTGCAGTGGTTGGAGCCATGCACCCCCATGATTGCGATAAAGGTTGGAATGCGATAGTGTGATCCCTGGGTTTGTGATGAGAAGTCCCATGGCACTCAAAATCCTGCACACCTCCGACATCCACATCGGGATGAAGTTCGGCTCGTACGACGGGGAGGTGCAGGAGAAGCTGGTTGAGGCTCGGTTCGAGTGCCTGGCACGGCTCGTTGCTTCGGCGAACGAACATGGTTGTGGCCTACTTTTTGTGGCTGGTGATCTGTTCGATCGGGTGACCGTAGCGAAACGCGACATTATTCGAGCAGCAACGGCATTCGGCGAATTCGATGCTGCGGCTGTGGTGGCCCTACCCGGGAACCATGACTACGTGAGCGCAGACAAGTCGGATTTGTGGCACACGTTCAAAGAAAAGGCCCCAGGGTACCGTGCTCGTCTGCGATCAGACACAGCCATACCCGTTAGCGAAGTTCGATGTTGACGCGACGGTCTATCCGGGTCCATGCACTTCCAAGCACTCGGCTGAGAACGCGATTGGCTGGATCGCCGAGGAGGAGCGTTCGGCAGAGATGGGGTACCACATCGGGCTGGCGCACGGGAGCCTTGAGGGTGTGTCTCGGGACTTCGACAAGCGCTACTACCCGATGACCGCACGCGAGCTGGAAGCGCTGAACATGGGCATTTGGTTACTGGGGCATACTCATCTTCCGTTTCCACAGTCACCGAGTCCCGGCGACAGCGTCCTCCTCGCCGGCACTCCTGAGCCGGAGGGTTTCGACTGCACTCACCCTGGCTCCGCGTGGGTGCACGAGTTGACCGACGATACGGTTCGCTCTCAACTGGTGTCTACAGGCCGATATCGGTTCGAGGAACTCACCGCCAGAGCATCCACAGACGCCGAGCTTGAACAGCTTGAGGCGTCGTACATGGTTGAGGATTCCAAGACTCTGCTGCTCAAATTGAGATTGGAGGGACGACTCCCGCCCGATGCTTACGATCGGTATAGGCATCATTGGGGTATGGCGTCCCCCGCAGATTTCTGTTCAATCCGACTGACATACAACCTGACCATCAGGCTGACCGTACTATGGCGTTCTCCGCTGGGAGATGGCAACCTGTGGTTATCACAAACGCAGGTTCTCCCAGCACTGAAGGAGAACACCAATGGACAGGTATATCGGATTGGACGCCCACACGTCAAGTTGCACAGTGGCCACGATCGGCCAGAGCGGCAAGCGGCTCCGTTCTCAGGTGGTCGAGACAAACGCCAAGGCTCTGATCGATGTGATCCGGGCGGTGCCCAAGGACCGTCATCTCTGCCTCGAGGAGGGTCCGCACTCGAACTGGCTGTACGAGGTTCTGTCTCCTCACGTTCAGGAGATTGTAGTGGCTCTTGTGAACGAGAGCCGCGGGCCGAAGAACGACAAGCTCGACGCCGATTCGGTGCGCGTTCAGAGTCGGATCAAGGCTCTGTTGCGATCGCGCGGTGTCGCTGTGTCTGGCAGCGACGTCTACTCGACAAAGGGACGGGAGGAGTGGTTGTCGAAGCTACCGCAGTCGGCCCGGTCGTTGGCGGAGCTGCTGTTTCTGGAGTACGACGGAGTGGAGGAACTGCGTCAGGGAGCAGAGCGGGAGATGATTTTCGATGCACGCAAGCACGACGTGTATCGCATCATCCGGACTAGTCCGGGTATCGGCGAGATCCGCGCCGCACAGATCCTGCCGGTGGTGGTGACTCCGTATCGGTTTGCCAACAAGCGAGTGTTTTGGCCTTACTGTGGTTTGGGGATCGTGATGCGGAGTTCGTCGGACTGGGTACGTGGGCAAGATGGCGGGTGGATGAGAGCACCGGTGCAGCAGACGCGTGGCTTGAACCGCAACTTCAACCGCGTGCTCAAGACTGTGTTCAAGGGAACGGCAACGACAGTCGTCGGCCGATCTCAGGACGAACCGCTCTATCGCCACTACGTGAGTCTGCTGGATGGCGGTACCAAGCCCAATCTGGCGAAGCTAACCATCGCCCGCCAGATCGCAGCGATCGTACTGTCGCTGTGGCGTTCAATGGAGGTGTACGACCCGAAGAAACTCGGCCACGCAACCTAGTCGGACTATGGATCACTGAGGTGGCGAGCGAGACTGACGGTCACCGATGGCTCGATCTGGACACACAACGGATAGCGTTGGAGAACTTGGTTTTTGTCCGGGATGTGGCAGGTGAGTTTGGCGAGGAACTCGAGTGCGTCAGTCGTCTCGCTGCCCGCGGTCGGCCCCGTGGGCTTGTCTGAGTGGTAGGTGACGGCGCTCTGTTGTTCGTCGTATTCCATACGGCCGAGCGCTATAGGGTTACGCCGCAAATGCGTCCGCGGGTGCGTCCGCATTAGCGGGACAATAGCGGGCCAGGCGGATCGTGAACTCCTTGTCGTCGACCGACGCCACTGTGAGTGTTAGGGCGTCGAGATGGGTGTCGTCGGCCGAGGCCCACACCCCGTCGTGTGTGTGGAATCCCGAGTGCGGCCATTTGAGCATGCCCTCAGCCGTCTCGATGTCCATGAGTTCACGGTTCACGATCATCTTGAGCACGGCTCGGCGGAAAGCCTCGGTGAGAGTGGCGACGTCATGGAGCGGCATATGGACGAAAGTCCCATCGGGACGAAAACCGCCGTCGGTTACAAGGAGATGTAAATGGGGGTGCCAGTTGGCGAGCGATCCGTGGGTCTAGATCGATGAAACGATGCCGACTGAGACGTCCTTCTCACCGACCGTTGCCCTTATGAACGCAGTGACCGTGCGAGCTGCGACGCGGGAGAGTTCGCCTAAGAGCTTGCGGTCGTAGAGGAAGTAGGGCCTCAGGCGTTTGGGAACGGACAGCACCACCTGCCTGTGCGGGACGTCGACCGACGCCTCAAGGAGTGATGGGTCGTCGAGGTGGGTGCCGTCGGCAGTAGCGTCTCCTCTAGCCAGATGTCCCAGATCGCCAGCCGTTTCGCATGGCAGCTGGGGCAGAAGTACCTGCACTTGCACGAAAGCGCCAGCAAGAACTCATGCTTGCAGGAATCCCAGCGTACGCGTGCGTAAACGCACGTAAGCGAAGCCGTGTTTGAGAATCCCGCAGGCCTGGAACTTCTCAACCACCTCGCCGATGACCTTGCGCCAGTAGCCCCAGCGCCGCGAGAACCGCTCCTCCTAACGCACGGCGAAGCGCGCGTAGTAGACCGTGCTGAACTCGTCAAAATGATCCTCAATGAGGTGGTACAGCGGTGAGGCCTGAGGCCGACGTGGCCTGTAGACGCCGCTCGGCGTCGTGGTGTCCCGAGGCTGTGTCTTCTGCGCAAAGCCCGCTGACGCTCCCATGTGCCGACCGCTTCCACCTGGAAGCGGGTAGTCTGGTACGCGGCAACGTCAGTGACTGTACCGGAATTATGCGTGTGGGTGCGGATCTATGCGGGAGGCGTCACACTCGCCAGGAACCTGATCCTGCCGCCGCGCTTCTCAGAGAGGAGACGAGATTAGTGACGGAATCGATGGTTGACAACAATCCCTGAATGGCGTACATATTGGGAGTATGATTCCAAGGTTGCAGCACCCGCTGCGCTCCAGCAGCTTCTTCCTGTTCGGCGCCCGAGGCACCGGTAAGTCTACACTGCTCGGACACCTGTTTGAAACCGAAAAGGCACTGTGGGTCGATCTTCTGGACCCCGAACAGGAGAACCGTTACGCCCTCCGCCCGGGTGAACTGCTGGAGCAAATCCGCGCCGGCCTCGACCGGTTTGACTGGGTTGTCATCGATGAGATCCAGAAGGTCCCCAAGCTGCTCGATGTGGCCCACTCCGCCATCGAGGCTCACGGGATTCGATTCGCGCTGACGGGATCCAGCGCCCGGAAGCTCAAGCGGGACTCCGTGAACCTGCTCGCCGGCCGAGCTTTCGTGTACCACCTGTTTCCCCTGACGAGTACAGAGTTGGGCGACGGCTTCGATCTCACAAAGGCGATGCACTACGGGACGCTGCCCGGTCTGCAAACGTTCTCAAACGATGACGAACGGAAGGCGTTCTTACGGGCCTATGCCCTGACCTACATCAAAGAGGAGGTGTGGGCTGAGCATCTGATTCGAAAGCTCGATCCGTTCCGCCGTTTCCTGTCGGTTGCCGCGCAGAGCAATGGTGAGATCGTCAACTATTCGAACGTCGCGCGGGACGTCGGGACGGACCACAAGACGGTGTCTTCCTACTTCGAGATCCTGGAAGACACGCTGCTGGGTTTCTTGCTCGAGCCCTACCACACGTCAGTTCGCAAGCGGCAGCGCCAGGCGCCGAAGTTCTTTTTCTTCGATCCGGGCGTCACGCGTGCCCTTGGCGGTTTGCTGAATGTGGAATTGGTACCAGGCACTTATGGATTTGGACGAGCCTTTGAGCATTTTGTTCTGCTGGAGATGGTTCGGCTCAACAGCTATGGACAGAAGGACTATCGGTTCTCCTACCTGCGCACGAAGGATGGGGCAGAGGTCGACGTGATCGTCGAGCGACCGGGGGGTTGCCCCGCGCTCGTAGAGATCAAATCGACGGACCACGTCGACGAGCGCGATATCCGCAGCCTGACTCAATTTCTTCCAGACTTCCCGAACGCCGACCTGCTCTGTTTCTCGAGAGACCCGGTGCGGAAACAGATCGGCGATGTGTTGGCAGTCCCGTGGCAGGCGGGGCTCGAGGAACTCGCGCTGTGACCGGCGTGGGTGACTTCAAGAAGGTGCTTGCAGAGGAATTCCGCACCACCGCCTGGACCGCTCCGCAGGCTCTTGTGAGGAGCAAGGAAGCGAAAAGCTACGGATTCTCGAACCGCTCCACCGCCGTCCACTCCGCCAGTGAACGGGCATGAGGCGGTTCGAGGGATTTAGTGGAATACAGGAAGAGCGACCCGTCGGAAGCCCGTACCGATTGTATGTCGTCGTACTGTGTATCTGCAGCCAGCTGCTCTACCGCCGCCGTGACAGCTTCGGGTGACATGCGGAACGGCTCCATCGCGAAAGTCTCGACCGGCGTGGGCCGCGGGTACGTGGCCGAGTCGGAGCGAACGGTTTCGGCTATCAATCGCAGCACGTCGCCGGATGCCGCCAGTGCCGCGGTGCGAGCGTAACGTCCAGTCATGTATACGCCGGAGTAGAGGAGGAGGTCTCCGCCGTCGCGCACCCACGCGATGTCAGCGAGACCGTACGATTCCGCTTCACGTTCCAAGGCCAGGTATTCTTCTTTAGTTGCCGGCCAGACGTCCGCCAACCGCGTGAGCTCCCCGCGCCTGGAGGCTTCACGAACCTCGCGTGCCAGGTTGCTCGCGGCCTCCTGCGGAGAAGGTGCGGATGGTTCGCTCATTTCGGCTCGCCTCCGGCAAACGTTCTCCTACCGGTAGCTCGTTGGCAGCCCTCGTGGACCGAGTCTGGGCTCATCCAGTGAGTGGTGGTCGGGCTCGTCCAGTCAGCCGTGTTGAAGCTCATCCAGGTAGCAGCCCCATTGCGTTCAGCTGGTCGGAAACATCTCCCAGTCCCAGCCTGTCGAGGGTCTCGCGAGTCGGCGCTCCCGTATTCCTGTCCCATCCCGACACGTCGTAGAACATGTCGCGGGCGGTCTCGATATCGCCCCGATCCATCTTGGTGTTACCCGGCGTGAAGGGCTCCGCGCCTTCCGGGTAGTCGAACACCCAATCCGGAGCCGTATCGTGCTGCGCTCTCATATCCACGGTGTCCATGTCACGCATGGTGAGCACGCGGTGCAGATTGAAGATGCGCTCGGCAACGCGGTCCAGCTCTTCCGTGCCCTTCTGGTCTCCGGTGACGGCGGAGTAGAGCCTGGCCTCGGCGCCGTTGTCACCCTCGTAGTTGCGGGTCCTGTGGGGAGAGGCCACCAGGGGATACATCCAGTTGCACAGGGTCAGTGAATCGTGCAGCTCTTTTCTGAGCATGGCCCAGAATGCGAACACGGCCTTGTCGCGATTCATTGGAGTGTAGTGATCTTCTCGATCGATCGCTTCCGCACCCCACAGCTCGGCGGCGAGTCTCTTCTGCTCCTCCACCGGCAGGCCGTTGTTTAGGAAGTTGGTGTGAGAGTGGCACTGGCAGTCACGGTTGTACATCATGTTGATCAACACGCCCGTCTGTCCGGCCGATTCGGAGGAGTGATGCCGGGGATGCCCCATCTTCCACCATCCCGCCGAGGGATCGCTGTAGTACTCCTCGGGGAAATTCCAGCGTTCGGCCATTCGGCCCGCGCCCTCGCTGAGCGCGTCCCCGAACTCGCCTCTCCGGAACGCCATGCGCCCGTATATTTCCCTCAGGAAACCCGGATCGCCGGCTTCATACCGGTCCCAAGGAATGGAATCGTATTCCTCCTGTGGGACGTTGGGTCTGATCAAGTCGTGTTCATAAGCGTACTTGAAATCCCTTTGGAGCTGGCTGTAGTTGTTCCAGATGCCGTAGTCATAGGCGAGCTGCACCCCCAGTGCCGCGGCTTCGATGCTCGCTTCGCCCTGCCGGCCGTCGGGAAACGAGGTAAAGAAGCTGCGCGAACCCCAGCCGACACAGGTGCTGGCGACGTGCCGGCTGACGCTGTACTTCTGCTCGAGGGCCGGCACACTCAGGTGGGAATGGCAGCGGATCGGGCAGGAAGCGCAGCCGCCCATACGAACCGTGTACTTCTCAGCGTTCGGCCCCAGATCGTACGTGGCCTTGGCGGTCCGATACGCCATGCGATTCAGATCGTCCGGACGGCACTCTCCGGTCTCGACGGGCGGGCGGGCCGCTCCCCAGTACAGGCCCTTCCGCGCGGTCCACCGGCTTCCCGGGGACGAATACTCGGCCCATGGCTGGGGCGTACTGGGCACCACGTGCTGGTTGTTGGCGCCGAAAACGGAGAGGATGTCCCGGGTGAGTTCTTTCCACGCCTTGCGGTCGGCGGCAATCGCCACCGAACCGGTCCCCTTGACGACGATCGCCTTGAGGAGCTTGGCCCCGAAGACTCCTCCCACCCCGCCTGCCGAGTGGGAGTAGCTGTTCATGATGGTCGCCATCCTGACCTGGTTCTCGCCCGCCTGTCCTATCGCCGCCACCTGCACCTCCGGGCCGAGTTCCTGGCTCAGGGCCGAGGTCGTGTGGTAGATCCCGTTGCCCCAGAGGAGAGTCGCGTCCTTGATCTCCACCTTGTCGTCTACGATGACGAGGTAAACCGGTTTGGGAGACTTGCCCTCGACTATTACGTTGTCCCATCCGGCGTACTTGAGTTCCGCGCCCCAATCTCCACCCATGTGTCCCGTTCCTACCAGCTCCATCGGATAGACGGTAGGGAAGATCGTGGTGATGGAGGTGCGGCCGCCGCAGGGTGCGCCGGTACCGGTGAGCGGGCCCACGCCGAGGATGATCTTGTTGGCTTCGTCGAAGGCTCCGGTTCGGGCGGGCACCTCGTCCCAGAGCACCCGGTAGCCGACTCCCGTTCCGCCTAGATAGTCCTTGTATTTGTCGATGGTGTTCTCGACCGTCGTTTCGCCCGTCGAGAGATTCACCCTCAGCGTCTTGCCCGTCCAGCCGCCGTAATCAGCCATTTCGGCTACCTCCTTCTAATGACATGCAGCACAGCCCGCGGATTCGTAATCCCTGGTCACCGGCAACCCGGCTTGCCGGATCGGGATCGTGCGGCTGAGGTCGCGCCAGGGAACGTACCGTATGGCCGTGGCCGGACACGCCGCTACACACTCCGGCTCGCCGTCGCAGAGAAAACACTTGCTCGCCACGCCAGCCTGCTCGTCGAAGACGATCATCTCCCAGGGACAGGCGCGCTGGCAGATGCGGCAGCCCACGCAACGGTCCGCATCGACGATGCGTGCCTTGGTTTCGGGATGGGCGACGATGGCATCATAGGGACACGCCGTGGCACAAGGCACCGGGTGAGGGCACTGCAGGCAGGTATCCTGGATGATCCTGAAGTTTCCGAATTCACCCAGGGAGTTACGAAAGCCGGCTTTCTGGCCGCGCGGACCGAAGTTGTAGTTTCTCGAGACCTTGATGCGCGCAAGCGTGGGTTGCGCTCTACCGTCGTTGAACTCCGTGCACGCCAGCTCGCAGCGGCGGCAACCGACACAACGCGTCGGATCGGATACGATGATCCCGGTCGAGTTCGCGAGAATCACTTGCTGGGTGAATTCGGGCGGCAGGGCCCAGTAAAACGCCACCGACAGACCGGCCAGCGAGCCCACGGTGGTCTTCAAGAACACGCGTCGCGTCGTACCGTCTCCGTTGCCGTTACCCTCCTGCTCGTCAGGCACGGAGAGGCGGCTGTCGTCTTCCTTCTTCATATGGGACTCCGATCTCGTGTCTTTCTCGCTCCCGCCGGGTAACCGTTCGGGAAACAGAGGAACGTGCGGAGCGTCCCCGCGGCCATCGCTGGCTCTCAAGTCTCAGCGAACAGGGACCTCACCAGTCAACTGAAGGTAGCACGAGCGGGTTTGAGAAATCAAAGAAGCTGTGGGACGCTCTTGGTACGAAATCCTCGCCACGTCACCTGGGTGGCGGCCGGCTTCATTGGCGTGTATCCCTCGCTCGTTACGATCGAAGGCGGCCATTCTCTGCTCGATCTTGCTCTCGAAGGCCGCCAATCGCTGCTCGAATTGGCTGAGCCTCACCTCGACCTTCGCTTCCGACGCCCCCACGCGCTCGTCCAAGCGAGCGGAGATGCGCTGGAAGTTCAGCTCATTCAAATCGCGCAGTTCGTTGCGATAGGCCTGGTTCACCTGGTTGAACCACTCCAAGATCTCGTCGGCAACATAAAAGCTACGCTCGGCGGGGTGGTAACCGAAAGCCCGCAACAGTGGTGCGGAAAACCGCGCGTCTTCCACCCTTGTGAGTCAGGCCAAGACAGGTGCACTAGTTTGCTACTCCCTGCGGATTGTTGGTTATGCCTGCATCAGCCTCCCTCTCAGATTCCGCCATGCGGTATGGCAACGTGTGTGAGACGTTGCCGCGGTCATCGATCGTGAAGCGGTGCCGGCGTGGCGGAATTGGCAGACGCGAGCGCCTCACACGCGCTTGGGCGAATCGCCCGTGTGGGTCCGAATCCCACCGCCGGCACCCACCGCGCCATGGTGTAGAGTGCATTGCGCATTCTCCTTCGCCGAGCGTACATTGATTCTGCGTGTGAGGCGTCTACCAGCAGCATTTCGCTGCGTCTGAAGAGCCGAGGTCAAGTAACTCCTCGGCTCTTTCGGTTCTATGCCGGCTATCCTCCGTACAAGCGTCGCAACGCCGCCGGGAGCGAGGAGGAACACGAGGAGCACCCTCTCGTCACTGTAGAGCCGGAGCCGGAGGCCCGAGGCAAAGAGACGCTGGGCGGAGCTGCTGAGACGCGTCTTCCGAAGCCGACGCGTTGGCTTGCCGGCACGGCGAGGAGATGCGGCGCATCGTCGCGTTCGTAACCGAGCCGTAAGCGTTGCTCTCTGCATGAAAAACTCCGGGAGCTGGCGGCGCAACTCACGCCCCGCGAGCCCCGGGGCACCGGCCCGGGCCTCACCTACTCCGGGTATTGGGGCTTCAACCCGGTCATCAGCGCCTCCACCGTTCGTGCGTACTCCCCCACACCTACCTCCACGTGGCGGACGTCCACACCGAGGACGCCGTCTTTCTCCCCCCCCCCCGGGTCGGCCCCGTGAAGGGGCGGCAGGTCATCCTGCAGGTCATGCGCCGGCAGTTCCCCAACGCCGACGTCACGGCTGGGCGGTGAAGGTGGGGGCGGTCGCCTGGGCCGCACTCGGGCTTTTGCGCGCACGACGCGCCGCGGGGTGTAACCTACGATAAGGAGTTCACCGTATAGCCCGAGCCGGAGGCGCTACGCAAAGAGGTAGAGGTAAAGCAATCTCCTGTTCCGCCGCCCTAGCCTCCTCTCAACCACAACCCGATTATGGGGATCAGCAGCGCGGCCCAAGCAACAAACACCCACCGCGTTTGCTCGCCGAGCCGTCGCTCGAGTGTGGCCTCGAGTCCAGCCACTCGCTGATCGACTCTATTCTCAAATGCGGCCATTCTCTGCTCGACGTTACTCTCGAAGGCCGCCAATCGCCGCTCCATCTCGCTCTCTAAGGCCGCCATCCGCTGTTCGATGTTGCTCTCGAACACCGCCATGCGGTATGGCAACGTGTGTGAGACGTTGCCGCGGTCATCGATCGTGAAGCGGTGCCGGCGTGGCGGAGAGGTACAACACGCTCCGGATCTGCTTTTTGCCGTCAAGCGGCGAGTGGATCAGAATGGCAGCCGCGGCCAATACGTTCCGACGGGATCGTCCAACCTGTTGGTTCAACGGAACGTCTCGGATAGGCTGAGGACAGCGTGAGGCAATTGAATGCATAGGGAGAATTGATGAGTTCCGGCTAACTCGAGCCTGCCTTCTTTGAGCGCTTGCGTTGCTTCGAGACCATGCTTTTGGGAGGTGCTATCGGCCCGGCGTCGACCACCGTTCGGCGCTTGAGATCGTATACCACTCCTGGAGTCAGTACCGAGTAGAGCACATTCGTGAGTGCGAATGGTTCTCTGTTCTCGACGTAGCCGACGTGGTTGATCTCCATGGCGCTGCCGTCCAACACGATGACCGTTCCAGTGCCGACGACCTTCGCCCTAGTCTCATCCTCAATGATCAATCCGGTGTTCTCTTCGATACCAAGACCCAATAGCGCCGGGTTTGTTGCAATCGCGTTCACGAGGCGAGAGATTCGCGATCGCTGAACGAAGTGGGTATCGAAGATCTTGTCGCGTATCAGTCCCAACCCCTTGGTCATCTCGATACCGCCCTTGCGATATACCCGGAAACGGTTGTTTTGGAAGATCATCACCTCAGGAATGACGGCGGCTCCGGCCGAGGTTCCGGCAATGACGCAATCTCCAGTGCGGTATTGCTCCAGCAGGGCGTGGTGTAGGGGTGTACCTCCAATCAGCGAAGACAGGCGAAGTTGATCGCCCCCAGCGAACATGAAGAGAGTGGTCTCACCGATGAGCTTGATCAGTTCCGTTGACCCTGCATCGGAGCGTTCTCCAATGTGGACGGTATGAATGGCCTCGGGGTTGAATGCCGAGAAGAGCTCACTGTAATCGCGCGCACGTTCCCTGGGTTCTTCGCTGGCGGTGGGGACGACGACAATTCGCGCTTTGCCTCCCCCGGCCAAATCGACCATCTCCCGAAATATCTCCGAGTCCACGGATTTCCGCTCGTTGCCACCGATTGGGATTAGGAATCGTGGCATTTGCCTGAACCTCCGTGATCGTCAATCTCGGATCTCGTCATAGCTGTTGGCGCCATTCTCATTTTGATTGGTGTCTGGACGGTAGCACAATCTCACGCCGGCGTATATCCCCAAATCGTTATTGGTCGCTCGTCACTACGCCATGGGTTGGCACAGAGAGTGCACTGATGCGAGCTCATGAAGATCCTCGAACACCGTGCACTCAGAGGTCCTAATCGTTACAGCCGCTACCCGACCATCTTTCTGCTCCTGGATATCGGCGAGTTTGAAGACTCACCTTCTGACACCCTTGACGGATTCACGGACCGTCTGATCGAACTGGTCCCATCGCTTCACAGTCACGAATGCTCGGTAGGCGAGCCCGGCGGATTCATTCAGCGCTTGCGACGAGGCACCTGGGCCGGTCACATCGTCGAGCATATTGCTCTGGAGCTGCAGTGTCTTGCTCGGATGGCCGTCGGATTTGGGAAGACCTTCGACACACCCGAGCGTGGCATCTACAAAGTGGTGTACCGCTATCGGGTCGAATCGGTCGGATTACATGCAGGTCGAGAAGCGGTTGCCCTCGTCGAAGCCGTCGCAGGGAAGCGTTCGTTTGATATCGATACGAGTGTCGCACAGCTGAAGGAGCTTCGCGAGAAGGATCTCCTCGGTCCGTCCACCCAAAGCATCGTGGAAGAAGCGAAGAGGAGGGGGATTGCGGCATTGCGACTCAACAACGTCAGCCTCGTTCAGCTCGGATATGGCTCCAAACAGCGCCGCATTCAGGCAACCATGACCGATCGAACCAGCGCGCTCGGTGTAGAAATAGCTGACGAAAAATTCAGGACCAAGGAGCTTCTCAGGCGAGCGGGGATCCCGACCCCGGAGGGTTCGATCGTGAAGTCCTTAGTGGAAGCAACACGAGTGGCAGACGAACTGGGCTACCCGGTCGCGGTGAAGCCGGAGGTAGGTAACCACGGCAAGGGAATCACCGCGCGTGTCTCTGAAGCAGAGGAGCTGCGCATCGCTTACGAAGCAGCGTACAGGTTTTTTGACTCGGTCATCGTCGAAAACAGCTTGACCGGGCTCGATTTCCGTGTCCTCGTCATCAACGGCAAACTGGTGGCTGCAGCGCGCCGTGAACCGGCGCATATCGTGGGAGACGGCACGTCGTCTATTCGTCAACTCATCGATGAAGTCAACGAAGACCCACGAAGAGGTATCGGACACGAGAGGATGCTCACCGCTATCACCGTCGATGCCATGACCGAGCGGTTGCTCTTTTTCCGAGGCCTCGAACTCGACGATCTGCTTCCAGCCGGGGAGAAACTGTATCTCAAATCCACAGGTAATCTCAGCACAGGTGGGACCGCGCGAGACGTGACCGACGAAATTCACCAGGATGTTCGGTTGATGTGCGAGCGCGTTGCTCGTATCGTCGGAATGGACTGCATCGGCATCGATATTGTGGCGCCGAGTCTCGACCAACCTTTGCCCCACGGTTCAGCCGGAATCGTCGAAGTAAACGCGGCCCCGGGATTCCGAATGCATCTGGACCCGACCGTGGGCAAAGCGCGCAATGTCGCCAAGCCCTTTGTTGAGATGTTGTTTCCCTCGGACGTCAGCTTTGATGTTCCGATTGTTGCAGTTACTGGAACCAATGGGAAGACCACAACGGCAAAGCTCATTGCTCACACCTTGAAGTACAGTGGCAAGGCTGTCGGATTCGCGGGCACAACGGGTGTTGAGATCGATGGTATCACAATCGTTTCCGGAGACTACAGCGGCCCTGAGGGAGCCGGCATCGTGCTGCGCGAGCCGACCGTCGATCATGCAGTGCTCGAGGTTGCGCGTGGCGGCATCATACGACGGGGCCTGGCCTTTGACAGCTGCAGCGTCGGTGTTTTGCTGAATGTGAACGAGGACCATATCGGCGTGGACGGCGTGGAAGATCTCGAGGAACTCGCTCTGGTGAAATCCACCGTCATCGAGGTCGTGAGAGACTCGGGCGTATCTGTGATCAACGCAGACGATCCCATCTCCGTTGGGCTCAGAGATCGGGCCGGCGGCCACCCCATCTTTTTTTCTTTGCATCCAGACAACGAGACAATCGGCCAGCATGTCGGCTCAGGCGGAACAGCTGTGGTTCTCGAGGACGGGCAGGTTGTCATTCATTCCTCCGAACCCTCCGTTCAATTGCTCTCAGTGCTCGACGCTCCGATTACCATGCGCGGCGTTGCGGCGTTCAATATCTCGAACGTCCTTGCGGCGGTGGCAGCTCTACATGGCTTGGGAATACCGATCGATATGATTCGAAATGGCATCAGGACCTTCCACCCCAGCGCCACCCAGAACCCCGGACGCATGAATCTCATCGACTTCGTCAGCTTCAAGGTAATCCTGGACTACGGGCACAACGTCCCGGCGGTGAGAGCTCTGGGAAGCGCGTTGCCGCACGTCACCAAAGGCCGAAAGATCGTAGTTGCGCATGGCACCGGTAATCGGCTGGATGAGCACATCATGATGTTCGGTGCCGCGCTAGCCGACGTCTATGACCATATCATCGTAACAGACGCAGATCCGCGCCATCGTAGCCCGGGCGAGACTCCGGTCCTCGTGCAAACCGGTGCCTTGGAAAAGGGTGTTGCCGAACAAGATGTTGAAATCGTCGACGACCCCATCGATGCCATCGACCGTGCGTTCTCGATTGTCGAGTCAGGTGATCTGATCGTGGTGCAGGTGGACGACGTGAAGCCCATGCTCAATCGCGTGATGGCGCATTTTGAACGCATAGTGGGTACGGTGCCGGCCGTCGCAGCGGGTTAGACTCGCTGGATACTCTAGCAGTTGGTCACGGAGAGCGACTCGACCGACAGGCCATCCAAGGCCTCCTACCTGTCGGTTGTCGTTTCGTCATCGCTCACTGCGTCCGCGGTCAGCCGCCCAGAGGTGAAACCAAAGGCAAGGGCCAGCGGCACCTCAGACTCTGCCTCAACCACGCGGGCCCGCATCTCCTGAGTTCTCGCCTTCATCTCCTGCTCCTCGGCAACCGCCATCGCACGCCGTTGCTCAGCCTCAGCCTGCGCGATCCGCTTGTCGGCTTCAGCCTGATCCGTTTGTAGTTCTGCGCCGATGTTCCTGCCTACATCCACATCCGCGATGTCGATGGAGAGGATCTCATAAGCAGTGCCAGCATCCAGCCCCTTGCCGAGTACCACTCCGGTGATTCCATTGGGGTTCTCGAGAACCGTCTTGTGAGAAACCGACGAGCCAATGGTAGAAACGATCCCCTCACCAACGCGAGCGAGGATTGTCTCCTCCCCCGCTCCACCAACGAGGCGGTGAATGTTGGCGCGCAGCGTCACCCGCGCGACGGCTATGAGCTGAATCCCGTCTTTGGCCATCGCGGCAACTCGCGGCGTCTCAATGACCTTGGGATTGACCGATACCTGCACCGCTTCATCCACGTCACGTCCTGCGAGGTCGATAGCCGCCGCCGTTGGAAACGTGAGCTCGATCCCGGCCTTGTCGGCAGAGATGATGGCGTGTGTGACGCGTTTAACGCTCCCGCCGGCCAGGTGGTGCGCTTCCAGGTCGTTGACATTCAGATGGAGCCCTGCCTTGGTCGCAGCGATCAACGGGCGCACTATGACCGGGGGACTCACCTTGCGAAGGCGCATGCCGATCAGGCTTCCGATTCCGAGAGGCACACCGGAGAAACGCGCTTCGATCCAGAGGCGTACCGGTATGAAGGACAACACCGCCCCAAAGACGATTAGTCCTAAGAAAACCAACGCCGGAAAGAGCCAGTTCAGTGCAGACAGTCCTTCCATGGTACCTCCAGTTTCATTCCCACTGCTAGATTGTCACCAATGCCACAGGCTCGACTGGCGTTCCCGAGCCGCCGCGGACATTACCATCCTCAATGATTCATCGAAACGAAGCATCGGAACCTCAATATGATGGAGGGGCACCGCGTGGTTGACAATGCCGATAACCTGCCTAGCTCCTGCTGGCGCTTCTGCGTTGGCTGCGAACCGGTGCAGCGTGCAGCTAGGGCGCAGGGCCTAGATCGACAAGCAGCACCTCGGTGTTCTCCAAAGCCGTAACGGAGACCGAGGGTTCGATCGTTACCCCCGCTCCGTCACCTTGGTTCAATACGATGTTGTGCAAAGTCGCTGCACCGCAGATGAGATGAAGCCACGCACGTCGCCCCGGCAACAGCTCATGCACCATGTGGTGACCGGGGTCGAGGATGCACGAGTAAACCAGTGCGTCCTGGTGGATGCGCAGCGATCCATTCCGCCCGTCAGGGGAAACCACGACACACAGCAGGTTGTGGCGTTGGGCCGCCGGAAAGCGCTTCTGTTGATGATCGCAGTCGAGCCCTACTTGCGAAGGACGCAGGGCAATCCGGAAAACCTGCGTCCAGTCGGTACCTGACGGGTTCGTTTCCTTGTGACGGATTCCACGACCAGCACTCATGTGCTGGAACTCGCCCGCGTGAACGACGCCCGAGTTCCCAGTCGAGTCCTCCTGCGCAATTGCGCCCTTGTACGCGTAAGTGAGCACCTCTGCTTCCTGACGAAGGAAAGGCACAGAAACGGCGCCAGGTGCTAGCAGGATCTCGTTGAAGGCGGTAACCGGTCCAAAGTTCTCGGTGGGCTGACCGAAACGCTCGTGATTGTGGAACGTGAGCCAGCTATCTTGCGTCCCGCTCTTGATGTGGCGGCGCTCGGCGTTCTTACGCAGCGTGATCATCAACCGGCAATACTCGATGGCGTGGGGCGCACTGGGGCCTCTTGCTGCTAGGCCGGTGTGAGGTGGGCTAGTGCCAGGTCTACTTGCGCGAGCAGGAGATCCTCCTTTGATACCACGCTCTTCACGATATTGTGCATCTGCGTTCTCGAGTATTCGGCCTCCTGCGTGTGCGGATGTGCGGCCATAACGCCCTTGTAGAGTCCGAGAGCTTGATGCAAGTCCTTCGTCGCATAGTGCGCATCGTGCGCCTTGTCATACGCTCGGCTGGCCATCGTAGTTCTCTTGAAATCAGGCATGTCTTCTTCTCCTAACTGCGCGTGAAGGCGGCGCGTCACGACCACTGGGCGTGAGCGTCACTCTGACCAACATCTCAGAGAGTCACTTTTGCAAGTCGCGGGCCGGAAATGAGGGTATGGGCTTGTCGCCTCGTTTGTGTCCGTGACGTGTTCGATCACCGGGCTTCACCGGAACGGCGGCGCGCCCGGCCCGTGGCCGAAAGAAGGTCTCGCTGGTGCCAATGGCGGAGACGAAAGACACTCGAGCGAAGGCGCCACAACAAGTCGCGGCGGGGTGTCCGGACAGATCGAAATGAAGTATGGTTAGACCAGAATGATGGAGTGGCCAATGCGCGTCGACGATCTGCATCACGAGGAACTCCTGGAGCTGGATCCAGATGGCGGAGTGATCCGTTTCGCTGGGCAGCGGGCGCTCCTGCTCGACGCCGTGGCCATGGGAATCTTGCGGCAGTATCTCGTTGACAACTTTGGCCTGACCGCGGCCCGGGCGGTGCTCACCCAGTTTGGATTCGCCCACGGCTGGCGCATGGCGGAGGCCATGCAGAAGGAATTCAACTGGGCGAACACAAATGAGTGGCGTCGGGCCGGCCCTCGAATCCACACACTCGCAGGCCTGTTCCGCACCCAGCCGGAAAGTGAAGACCCGCTGAGCAAAGATGGGGTCATGCTGCTCGCTTCCTACGAGGCGGAACAGCATCTCCTGCATTTCGGTCGCTCCGATTCGCCCGTGTGCTGGACGATATGCGGTCTCACCAGCGGCTACGTCAGCCACACGACCGGCAGGGAAATCTACGTCCTCGAAGATCGCTGTCTGGGTGATGGCCACGCAGCATGCCACCTCCTGGGGCGTACACGCGAAGAATGGGGGGACGAACGCGCCGAGGAGCTGGCGTTCTTCGACTCGGGGCGCCTCGATGAGTGCCTCGACGTCTCGCTCAGCCGGGTCACCGCGACCTTGAAAGCTGCCGAGGCGAAGCTTCGCGAACGTCGGAAAGTGCTGGTGCGGGTGGTGCGCGATGTGGAGGAGCCGCTGGGGATCGTCGCCAAGAGCTCCAAGATGCAGCATGTGGTTGAGCTGGCGCGACGCGTGGCGAAAGTCGACGCCACCGTGCTGATCACCGGTGAGAGCGGGGTTGGCAAGGAACGGATCGCACGCCTCGTCCACGAAGAGTCAACACGCGCCGCCGGGCCATTCATCGCGGTCAATTGCGGCGCGATCACCGAGACGTTACTCGAGAGTGAGTTGTTCGGGCACAAGCGTGGTGCGTTCACCGGTGCCACCTCGGACCGTCACGGACTATTCGAAACGGCTAATCACGGTACTCTGCTGCTGGACGAGATTGGTGAGGTGTCGCCGGGCATGCAAGTCAAGCTTCTGAGGGTACTTCAGGAGCGGCAGATCCGTCGGGTCGGAGAGAGCAAGAGCCGACCGATCGATGTGCGAGTTTTGGCCGCGACCAACCGTGACTTGGCCCACGGAGTCGCTGATGGGGCGTTTCGGCAGGACCTATACTACCGGCTCAAGGTCGTTGAGCTGCACGTGCCTCCACTCCGCGACCGCAGGGACGACATCCTCCCTCTCGCGCGCGTGTTGCTCGCGGATGCCGTCTCTCGGATGGGGCGAAAGATCTCGGGCCTCGTCCCGGGTGCTGTCGATCAGCTCCTGCGATACGAGTGGCCGGGCAATGTGCGCGAGCTCGAGAACGCAATGGAGCGTGCGGTCGCACTCGCGCGTGGTAGCCGCGTGGAACTCGAGGATCTGCCTGAGGAGATCCGTCAGGCCTTCCCCAGGCCGGTGGTTGGCAGGCAAACCGTGCAACCGCTCAGCGAAGTCGAAAAGGAGTACATCCTCGCGGTACTGGAGCTGAACGCCGGGAACCAAACACGCTCCGCTGAACAGCTGAGAATAGGCACGGCAACGTTGTACCGAAAGCTCAAGAAATATGGACTTATCGGGAAGACTCCGACTCAGTAGCCCGTGCTGCTCTCAGATCGGATTGATCGCATGCTTTTGGGGATAAGCGTTGTAGTGCTGCTCATCGTGACTATTGGATATGCCACATGGCTTTATCGTCAGGGCTCTTTTCCAATGTCCCGTTTGCGGAGAGAAGCAAGACGGGCAGCGTGGCGGGCTAGGGACCTGGACCGCGAGGATGCTCAATACAAACCGCACACCGACCAGGATCTCACCGAGCACGACTAGCCCTAGTCAAAGCGTCCAGTCTCAACCTCAGGCACGTGGCCTCGCGGCGGGCATAGCAGCGGCCAACTGTTTGCACAGCGCAGCGTGTGGCATGTGTCTGAACTGGAGCATCCTCTTGGAGTACCGCTCCTCTCCGCTCTCCGACCTGAACCTCGTTTGCACGCCGCCCTGTGGCCGTCCCCCCCTCCCGATCCGCGACCGGAATCCGACGTACCACTTCTCGTTCCCATACACGAAAACCCGCTCCGCGGAGCAAAAGAGGTCCTTGAGCCACGTCGTGGAAAGGTCGGACTGATCGGTCGTGTCATCCTCAACAGCTGTCAGTTCGAACTCATCGCACGTAAACGACACCCGTTTGGGCTCCCCGCGCTTCGACTCCACGAGGACGTGCCATTCATTTCCAAATCGGTCATTGTACGCTTGCACGTCTCTATTCATCTGGGATCCCGCCATATTACCGGGTTCGGGGAAGTTGCGCCCCACGCCGAAGGACCATTTCCATCCCTGTTCGAGCAGGGAAAAAGGAAATGGGGACCCGAACATTGGCCAGGCCCCCTTCCTACACTCACTGGTGTTTCGTCACACGGAACCACTGCGTTCCGTGGCTGTTAAGAAAGTTAACCGTGTGGCTGACCCGCAGGATAGTGCCAGCCGGCATTGCCGGCTCAACGAGGTCCGCCGCCGATGAATCTGTGTGCGGGTGCTGTAGAATTGACTCGCTATCAGCCAGGTCTCGCAGATCGCCCAGAATTCGAATGGCGGCTTTGTTGCACGAGTCCATGCTGAGACTACGTACCCCAATCCAAGACCACCCGATAGCTGTCGGGCGTGCCGGGGTTTCGACACCCAAAAACCCCGGGCGATCGCCGCTCAGGAGTAACCCGAATCGCCGGCTCGATTCTCGAGCATTACGGCGTACCATTCTTCGCACTTGCACATCAGTCGTCAGGAAGTAGCTTCGGGATAACCTACTCGGGACTGAGAAAATGGCATCTCTTTCAGATCGAATGTTGGGCGCTGCGAAACTCGACGTGCACACGTACGAGGAGGTGGAGGCTGACACCTCTGCCATGGGACAATCAATGTGGGTGGTGGTGCTCTCCAGCATAGCTGCCGGAATCGGATCAGGAGAGGGGATCGTTGGGCTGGTGGTCGGATCTCTGGCCGCATTGATCGGTTGGTTCGTATGGGCGCTCCTCACCTATCTCATCGGCACCAAGATGCTGGCTGAGCCACAAACCGAGGCCGATGTCGGGCAGCTACTCCGTACCACTGGGTTTTCTGCGTCACCGGGCGTAGTTCGAGTGCTCGGTATCATCCCCGGCCTCGGCATGCTGGTCGTGGGCATTGCCAATATCTGGATGCTGGTGTCGATGGTGGTGGCGGTGCGGCAGGCGCTCGACTACAGCAGCACTTGGCGTGCAGTGGGCGTCTGTCTGATAGGCTGGCTCGTTTTGGTACTGGCTACGATGGTGTTCGTTATTTGACCATTGGCGCTTCCGGCGTGTAGCAGACTATCCATATCTCCGGCTCGCACTCGGCATTCTGGACGCCTACCACTGTCGTTCCCAGGCGATCTCGAGCCGCGAGACAGCGCGGGCGATGCTGGTGCCGGGGCCACTAGAATGATGCGTTGAAACTCGAAACCCTGCACCAAAGCCACGACTTGCGCGCCGCACGCACATTGGACAAGATCCCACTCGTCCGCAACCTGAGGAATCCGTTTGAACGCGCACGAAGAACAGATTTCTGTGCCCCTGATCCTGCGCTCCGCCGTGGGCGGAGTGCTCATGGGTCTCGCCAATCTGGTTCCCGGCATCTCGGGCGGCACGATGCTGCTGGCGGTTGGGATTTACCCGCGCTTCATCGATGCGATTGCACGGGTCACACGGTTGCGCCTTGCGTTGACCCCAGTCACCCTGCTCGGCGTCGTGGTGCTCTCGGCGATGCTTTCCATCCTGCTGTTGGCAGGGGCGGTGAAGGACCTCGTTGTGGAGCACCGCTGGATTATGTACAGCCTGTTCATAGGTCTGACCCTGGGCGGACTGCCCGTAGTGTGGAGCATGACGCGGTCGTTCGAGCGGCCGGTGATCGTCGGAACGCTGTGCGGGTTCATCGGCATGACGGCACTGGCTTTCGCTCAGGCGCACGGCACCAGCACGGCGGCGAGCGAAGGCGGGTTCTTCCTGTTCTTCGTAGCCGGGCTCCTGGGAGCCTCTGCGATGATCCTCCCAGGCGTGAGCGGCGGGTACCTGCTCCTGGTGATCGGGGCCTACGTACCGATCCTTTCAGGGATCGATGCCTTCCGGGCCGGGCTCTCCGCGGGCGACAGCGCAGCCGTGATGCAGGTCGTAGTCGTGGTGGTGCTACCGGTCGGCCTCGGGGTAGTGGTCGGGGTGGCGGCAGTAAGCAACCTTCTGCGCTCCGCCTTGAAGCGGTTCGAGAAACTCACACTGGGTGTACTCATCGGCCTGCTGCTCGGGGCGGTAGTCGGGCTGTGGCCGTTCCAAGCGTCGGTGGAGCCGGTACCCGGCGATGTCCACCGTGGCCTGATGCTCGATAGCGCAACGATCGCGGATATCGACGTCGAAGATTGGCCTACCCGTCCGTTTGCCCCTTCTGGCACCCAGGCAGGGGCCGCGCTGGTATTCATAGTGGTCGGTTTTGGTGTAACCACGTTGGTCGACCGAGTGGGGAGGATATCTGACGGTGACTGAATCGGATGTTGGTGCGTGGCTCCGATTGAACTCGAGGTCGCAATGCTGCAGGCGCTTGCACAGCGCCCCGCTAACTGCACGAAGGTAGACGAAGAGGCCGCCTACTGACGATTACTGCTTCAATTCTTGTCGGGTCTTTCTGGCCTTTCTCAAATGCGGCCATACTCGGGATTCCACTTGCACGACAGCGTCCGGACCGCGGCCGAATACCCGTGGCACGCCAACGTCTACAGCCGACGCCAACGAGCCTCTCGTGGGCATTGGAGCCGCCGGCAAAACGCTGCAAGGCCAGCTCCAGATACCCGGGACGGTTCGCGTTGTGCGGCGTTATACCTGAGCGGCGTGAAGGAAGACCGCCTAAACACGCTCAACTTTTGTTCAGCATCCCATCGACTTCTTCTTTTTCTTTTCTCCACCCGAAGACATTGCAGGAGGGGGCGCTTGAACCGTGGATTGCACTGCCACCCCGGAAAAGAACCCCGCGATCTGGTTCTGCCGTTCCACGAACTGCCGCTCCACCAACGAGTAGCTGCCCGCTTCGATCGGCATCAACACCTCGTTGTGCCATCCTATGTAGCCGTCTCTGACCGCTTCGTAGGAGAGGTTGCGGGGCCACGATTCCGGAACGAAATGGAACACTCCTTCTTCATCGTACACGACCACCCTGGTCGAGGAAGCTGCAGCCGACAACAGCTTCAGCGCCGAGCTGTCCGGCATTACCGGGTACGACCCCGGGATGCGTTCATCACCTGCGGCGTCCCCTCGCAGATCAAGTATCAGGAGGTTCGGCTCACCCCTGATAATGGCCTCCGCGAGATCCAATGGAGCCACCTTTTCTATCTCCATGGGCCGGTCTTCCATGCTCGGAGTCGTGGCGCCTATGGCCACCAAGGCGATCACCCCGAGCGAGCCGGCGACCGCAAACTTGAAGCGCGGTGTGCGTGCCGTTGCAGTAGGTGTGAGCTCAACCGGCTGTTTCTTCTGTTGAAAGTGTTTTTCGACCTTTTCCGCGCCGACGAACGCGCCCGCCGCCATGACAACGATTGCGAGAACCACCACCGGAGTCGGCGCATTCAGAATGTCCGGCAGTATCGACTCACCCATCGATCCGCCTGTGTACAGCCATTCCAATCCGGGTACCCACTCTATCAGCACCGCGAACAGGAGAGATCCGATAAAGATCCCCCCGAAGGTGACGAGCCCGTCTATGCGGCCCGAAGCCGCTGACACGACCGACGTGCCGGGGCAGAGGCCGCTCATTATGAACCCCGCTCCCAGGAGGAATCCGCCAATCACCTGAGCCCACATGAAGGTCGGGTTGATCCACATCCGTGACATGTCGAGCCAACCGAACGCAGCCAAGGTACGAAGGCCGACCATCGCCACCAGGATGGCGGTGAACATGACCTTGAAGACCGTCATGTCGTTCAGATAGAACTGGCCCGCCAGCTTCCGCGCGTTGCCGAATCCGCCGCGCTCCAACGAAAAGCCAAAGAGGAATCCAAGTCCTATTGCCGTCAGGAGGCGGAACTCCTCGACTTCGAACACGAGAGGGAATATGCCGTTCATGTCCACTGCCTCCTCACCGCGTACGCGAGCGCGTATCCTCCGGCGAACACCATCATCATGAACGCCCAGCTGCCCGTGGCCATGAGCGCACCTCCACTCAGGGCCTGACCCGAGGTGCAACCTCGAGCCAGTGCCGCCGCAAACCCCATCAGAATGCCCCCACCCAGCGCGTAGGTGAGCCTGCCCCGGGTGGAGATTCTCGGACCTTTCTCGACCTTCGTCTTGAACCGGCCCGCCGACATGGCTCCAATGAGTCCCCCGATAAGCACGCCCACCACCTCGATCACGAGCCAGTTCTTGAGCGGGTTTTCGTCGTCGGCCAGGTAGATGCCGAGGGACGGGTTGTTGGCGGTCCACTCGGGCGCCACCTCGCTCCCCGCGAGAGCGAGCGTGCGCTTGGGTAGAGCGGAAGCTCCCAAGCCCTGACCTGCAATCAGAAACGTTGCCAGGAGTGTCAGCCCCAACAGCACTCCGGCGAGGTATGGGTTCCAGTAGGGTTTTGCTGTCATCTTTCAAGTCCTCCGAAAATCACGACTCTAACGAAGCGCCAGTTCGCTGGCCCAACCCGCGTGCTGCCCCGCGTAAACGATTATCCAGCGGAGCGCGAACCCGCCCACCAGGACGAGCACCGCCGTAACGCGGCCTGGTACCACCTTATGTCTTACCTCTATCAACTCCGCGACGAAGGGAGCGAGCAATCCCAAGGCAATGACCAGCGTCCAGAACGCGGCCGTGTAAGGTCCGCCGAAGAAGAGTGCCGCCGCCTCCCTCGCGGCGGCTCCACCGCTGGCCATACCGAGGAGCCAGATTCCGATCAGGCCGAGCTCCACCAGGATCAGCCCCATATCGACGCGGCTCAGCATATGACGCTCCTCGTCCTTCAGCCTGTAAAGCAGCATGAACGCCGCGCCGGTGGAGAGCCCGGACACCAGGAACAGCGGGCCGAGTATCGCCGAGTTCCAGAGCGGTCGGGCCGCCATGGTTCCGAGCAGCACGCCGGTGTAGATGCCCAGCAGCACGCCTAAGATCACGTTCGAGACGGCGAGCAGCGAGAGATTCTGCTTGGCCCCTCGATAGACGGCCGCAAGCTTTCGGCCGAAGGGTAATACCGCCGTCCACCGTTCCCGCAGGTCGGCGGGCGTACCTGCAAGCGCCAGCAGAATCGACGCCGGGTATATCGCCAACAAGATCCAAGAGCCCCAGGACATCGGCGACGTCGGTTTCAGAACCATGTAGAACCGCCACGCGTTGAAGGGGTCTTCGAGATCGAGCCAGAGGAAGAGCATGCCGACGGACAACAGGATCGGACTGGCCCAAGGCAGAAGGGAGAGTCCGCGCGAACGGGTCTCGTCGGGTTTCAACAGCGCCCACAGACCGGTGAGGATCATCACGCCCGCGACGACGCCGCCGAGGAAGAGGTAGGCGGGCACTTCGTAGTGCCACACGTGGAGAGTCGGGTCGATGAGCGGATTGCCGCGATTGTTGGTAATCTCTTGCATGTTGTCGATCTCACTTCAGGTAGAAGTGCTTCGGGCGCGTCCCGGCGTCGGGAGCCAATACGTAGTGCTCCCGCGTCTCCAAAAGCCTGGAGATCTCGCTGTCCGGATCGTTCAGGTCGCCGAACACTATGCTTCCGGTCGGGCAAATCTCCTGGCACGAGGTAGTGGGTATGCCGTTCTCGATTCGATGCATACAAAACGTGCACTTATCCACCGCACCCTCGTTGGGATCGATGAAACGTGCGTCGTACGGGCACGCCGCAATGCACACCTTGCATCCGCTGCAACGATCGGGGTTCACCTGAATCGTGCTTCCCGGTCCGTAGTGGGATGCTCCGGTGGGGCAGACCGACACGCACGGTGCGTTCTCGCAGTGATTGCACCTCTCGGAGCGGACGGTCATCTGGAGGTTCGGAAACGTGCCCGTCGTCTCGGTGAAGACCCAATCGCGTGTATAACCCTCGGCCACACCGTTCTCGGTCTTGCATCCTATCACGCAGGCGCTGCAGCCGACGCAGGTCTTCGTGTCCACGGCCATGCCGTACCGCCTGTCACTCATGGTCCACCTCCGCACCCGCGGCCGCGGCCTCCGGTTCCGCTTCGACGTCCTCCGCGCGCAAGAAGGTCACGAAGTTCACGTTCATCCCGGTCCCACCCATGATAGGGTCGGTCTTGTAACGCGTGATCAGCTCGTTATCGTCGATGCCCTTGCCGTGGACGAACCGCAGCTTCTCCGGTTTCCTGCCGTACCCGTGGACGACGAAGACCGAATCAGGTCGGATTCTGCCGGTCACCTTCACCGGAGCCGAATATGAGGATCGCACGCCGTCCTGGTTCTGCAGATAAACGCGCGTTCCATCTTCCAGCCCCCACATCTTCGCTACGTCGGAATTCACCCAGACTGCGTTTTCCGAATAGACCTCCGACAAGAGTTTGTTGTTTGTCGTCCGCCCGAACGTGTGGGAGGGCGCCCGTCCGAAAAGCAGTCTGTAGTATCCGCGCGGTGGCTCATCCACCTCCCCATCATGGTAGGTGGGCATCGGATCAAAGCCGTTGCTTGCCAACTTCTGAGAGTAGAGTTCTATGCGCCCCGATTCCGTGTAGAACTCCGGCACCGCCCCGTCCTCGTAATAGAGCGGTCCGGACTCGCCGAGGATCACGCCGTCGCGCTGCAGAACCTCGCACTGGTGGTCGGTCTCGTGCAGGCGCGCCCTGGCGTATTCCATGGAGTGTTCCCAGGGGAAGAAGTCGTTGAGCCCCAACCGGCCAGCCAGCTCTCGAGCCATCCACCAGCCCGGCTTGCTCTCGTACATTGGCGGCACGACTTCCTGGCGTACGGCTATGTACGGCTGCTTGTAATAAGGTGTAAGCAACTCATCGCAGCGTTCCAGGTAGGTGGCTTCCGGCAGCACCACGTCCGACCATCCCACTATCTCGGCGGGCAGGACGTCGACAGTCACCAGGAACTCCAGTTCCTGAATGGCCCTGTAGGTCTGGTCGGGGTTCGGCAGCGTCGTGGGGAGGTTCGAGCCGTAGACCATCCAGCCCTTGATCTCCGAATCGCCCCTGACACCGGGGATCGTCGCTTCGCACACGCCTTGTGCCAGCACTTGGTCCCCCAGCGGATAGGCGCTTGGCTCTGGACGGTCGGGGGCGAGATCCTCCAGCTCGGAATAGCCGGGATACGGATAAGCGGGCAACTCGACCTGCGACGGTATGAAGAAGCCGCCCTTTCGTCCCCAGGAACCCATCAAGGCGTTCAAGATCGCGATGGCGCGCGAGCGTTGCGTGTCGTTGCCGTACCAGGTGACGCGCCGGCCCGGGTGTATGAGGGTTGCCGGCCGCGCGGCTGCCATTGTCCGAGCAGTTCGGCGGATGATGTCAGGCTCGATTCCCGTGCGCGGAAACGCCCACTCAGGCGTATACGGCTCGACATGGGCCTGTAGTTGCTCGAAACCGTAGGCATAACGCTCGATGTACCCGCGATCGTACATCCCCTCACGAATGATCACGTTCATCCATGCTAGCAATAGCGCCAGATCGGTACCGGGTTTGATGGGGAGCCAATACTTCGCCTTGGACGCCGCAACCGAGAACCGCGGATCCACCGCAATCACCTCCGCACCATTTCGGAGGGCCTCGGCGAAGTCCTGGACCTGGGTGTTGTGCATGTTCTCACCCAAATGGCTGCCGATCAGCACGATGCAGCGGCTGTTCGCCATGTCGGTCACCTCCGGCGATCCCACGCCGGACCCGAACGTCAGATCGAAGCCGACCTCCCTGGGCCCGCGGCACTGGGCGTAAGACGGAGCGGCGATGTTCTGGGACCCGTAAGCTTTGAACAGGTGCTTCATCCAGTTGCCGCCGTACCCGTGCGAAAACAGAGCCAGTGCTGAGGCCCCGTACAGACCCTTGATACGCTCGAAGTTTTCAGCGACTTCGTTCAGCGCCGCGTCCCACGACACCTCCTCGAACCTCTGACTACCGCGCGAATCGACCCTGATCATCGGCTTCTTGAGCCGGTCCGGATCGTAGAGGAGGCCGGTGCCGCCCGCTCCGCGCGGACACAGATGGCCTCTCGAAAGCGGATCTCTGGGATTTCCCTTGATTTTGGTGACCCGCCCGTTCTTGACGTGAGCGAGGATGCCACATTTCCAGAAGCAGAGTTCGCAGAATGACGGCACTACCCTGTCGCCGTTCGTGTCGGGATCGGGGAGCGGATTGGCGTAGAGACCGAACCAATCGGTGGTCACCCCGCCGAGCATGGTGGCGCCCGCGACCCCGGATCCGATCCTAATGAACTCGCGTCGCTTCATGTTCTATTTACCTCCGCCGAGCGGCGGTATTCGGGCGTGAACCGATCGCCGGTCTCGGGATGTACCCAATCGCACATGGCACCCATGAGGTTCTGAGTCACCTCCCCGGCCAGCTCGAGCTTGACTTCTGTTCCCTGTCTCGTCGCCTCGATCAGCCCCGCGTCACGCAACTGTCCGATATGACGAGCCACTGACGATTGTGGCCAACCCAGCTCTTCGATCAAATTTTTTTGGGTCATACCATGAGTACCGAAGAGCTTACACAGAATGGTCAGTCGCGATGGATGCGAGAGGACCTTGAAGATGTTCGCTGCTCTGCGGATGTCCTTGGGATCCGCGGCCAGGGGCGAGTCTTGTGTTATCGGCATTTGACATCCCATATAGTCGGATAACTGGATATTAACATAAACACTGTTCTCAATTCGTGCAAGATTTCACGATTGGCGGAAACACTGACTTAACAACAAGAGATTTTATGGAATTACGCCGCAGTGACATCGTTATTCCGATGCAGAGAATGCGTAAACTGGAGGGCCTCGCTCCTGCCGCTAGCGTCTGCACCGCAGGTTTGGCTGTGGGTGAACTGTGCGTGCTCCTAGACATCCGAAGCGGAGCCATAGACGGAGTGTCTATCGCGGTCTGAGCCACAATGTGTCGTTGCGGATGAAGACCCCAGTCCGGATCGACGCCTCTGCGGCTTCACGCCGGATCCGGACCTGCTTCTCCAGACACCTCACGCCCAACCTCTTCCGCCGGCTTGCCCCCGCACCCTGCCCCGAACCAATTTCCTGACTGCGTCCCAACCACGATCTCCGAGAATACCATGACCGAACGCGACAAACCGTTGGATGAAGACCCCACCGAGGGGAAAGACGCCGAGTCCGATCCGGCCACTGCTCCTGGATTCTCAACCGACTCCCGGCACGCTGACGAGCTGCTGGCGTCCGGCCCAGCCGGGCTGAACGCATTCGAGAATAGCCACGCCGTCATGCTCCTCGTCGATCCCGACACCGGTGTGATCCTGGACGCCAACGCCGCCGCCGTGGCGTTCTATGGGTGGAGTCGGGACGAACTCCGGGGAAAGCCCATCTACCAGATCAACGTGCTGACCCGGGAGGAGGTCCTCAGGGATGCCCGGGCGGCAAAAGAGGCGCGGCGAACGCACTTCTATTTCCGCCATCGCCTCGCAGACGGCTCTCACCGAGACGTGGAAGTGTACTCCGGCCCCATCCACGTTGAGGGGCAAGACCTCCTCCTCTCCATAGTCCATGACATCACCGAACGCAGGGAGGCAGAGGAGGCCCTGAGGGAGAGCGAGCACCGCCTTCGAACCATGATCCAGACTACTGCCGACGGCTTCTGGATCATCGATTCTCAGGGCCTAATGTCCGACGTGAACGAAGCCTACCTGGCCATGTCCGGTTACGAACGGGAGGAGGTTTTGGGGCTCAGCATCGGGGATCTGGACGCGTTCGAGAAACCAGAGGAGACCCGAGCCAGGATTCAGCGCATCATGGAACACGGATCCGAACTCTTCGAGGTCTGGCACAAAAGGAAGGACGGGAGCCTCCTTCCACTTGAAGTCTCGGCGACATATACCGAGGACGCCGGCGGAAGTTTCATCTGCTTCGCCCGCAACCTCACGGAGAAGAAAGAGCGGGAAGAGCGCATAACCCTTTTGGCCGAACTCCTGGATACGGCCCCGGGCTCCATCACCGTTCATGACTTCCGGGGTCGATTTCTTTACGCCAACCAGAAGACCCTGGAGCTGCACGGCTATGACGACCTGGACGAATTTCTCTCCCTGAAGCTGAAGGAACTGGATGTCCCTGAGTCCGCGACCCTGGTGGAGCAGCGGATTGAGCAAATCCTCGCTGAGGGCGAAGCCCGGTTCGAGGTCTCTCACTTCCACAAGGACGGAAGCCGCATTCCCATGGAAGTCTGGACCAAACCAATCGGGTGGCACGGAGAACCGGCTCTCCTCAGCGTAGCCACGGACATCAGCGAGCGGAAAGAGGCGGAGCAGGCTCTCCAGGCCAGCCGCGAACGATATCAGGCCCTCTTCGAGCAATCCAAAGACGGAATTTACCTGCATGATTTGGAGGGGAACATCCTGGATGTGAACCAAGAGGCCTTGAACCAATCGGGCTATACCAGGCAAGAACTCTTGGACATGAGTGTCTTCGACTTCCTCCCTGACAGGTCGCGGAAAGTCGGGATCATCGAGCAATGGCAGAGTTGGGAGCCCGGAGACTCCTTCAGGATAGAGGACTACCACATCCACAAGGACGGCAAGCACTATCCGGTGGAGATCAAGATCGGGAAGGTACGGTTCGGGGGGAAGGAGTACATGCTGGCAGTCACCCGAGACATCACGGAGAGTCGTCAGTTGGAGGAGCAGCTGCGTCAGTCTCAGAAAATGGAAGCCGTGGGGCGTCTCGCCGGCGGAATCGCCCACGACTTCAACAACATGCTCAGCGTGATCCTAGGCCACAGCGAACTCGGCCTGCAACACTTACCGCGAGACCATCCGTTGGCCAAGGACCTGCTCGAGATCCAGCGGGCCGCCGAACGCTCGGCGGAACTCACACGGCAGCTCCTGGCCTTTGCGCGAAGGCAGACGGTGGAGCCCAAGGTCCTGGATCTGAACCAGGCCGTGGAATCTCTCCTCAGCATGCTGAGGCGCCTCATCGGCGAAGACCTGGACCTCCTCTGGGAACCCGCGCCGATCCAAAGCCCCATCCGTATGGATCCGGCCCAGCTGGACCAGATCCTGGCCAACCTGGTGGTGAATGCGCGGGACGCCATCACCGACCCGGTGGGGAAGATCACCATCGAGACGGAAGAGGTGGAGGTGGACGAGGAGTATGCCACGGCCAATCCCGGATTCCGGCCGGGCCGATATGCCGTCCTCTCCGTCAGCGACGACGGGTGCGGAATGGACGAAGAAACCAGGAGTCTGGTTTTCGAGCCTTTCTTCACCACCAAGTCTACGGGAGAGGGCACCGGCTTGGGCCTGTCCACCGTCTACGGCGTGGTGAGTCAGAATGACGGCTTCATCCACGTCTACAGCGAGCCCGGCCACGGATCCACGTTCCGCATCTACCTTCCGGCCCACGAGCCCCACACCGGCGATTCCAGGAGTACGGCTTCCCCGGCTCCCTCGGCCCGCGAGGGGCATGAAACCATTCTCCTGGTGGAGGACGAGCCCGCCATCCTGAATCTGGGCAAACGGATGCTGGAGAATCTGGGCTACGAAGCCCTGGCCGCATCCACCCCGGGGGAGGCCCTAGCCCTGGCTCGGGAGTATCCAGGAGAGATCCATCTCCTGTTGACGGACGTGGTCATGCCCGAGATGAACGGGCGGGAGCTGGCAAAGCAACTCCTGGTGCTCTATCCCGGCATGAAACGGCTATTCGTCTCCGGATACACGGCCAACGTCATCGCCCACCACGGCGTCCTGGAGGAGGGCATGGACTTCCTGCAGAAGCCCTTTTCCCTGAATGCGCTGGGAGAAAAACTCCGGGAAATATTCGAGGAGTGACTGAAACGGCCAC
>CAZOJI010000038.1:0-42229 GCA_964580055.1 uncultured Gemmatimonadaceae bacterium
CTAGATCCCGGGCTTTGCCCGGGTTAGACGGTGGACGGCGCCGGCGCCGGCGTTGCTCTCGCCGGCCGTCCCACCACCACCGCGACACCGTGCCGGTTCGACCTCGACGAACTATTGACACCGTTCGAGATCGAACCGGACGCGCGATGGCAGTCCCACTGGATTACCATAACGTTCTCCCAGCAAAGAGACTCTCGATGCTCTGAATGGGGCAATAAGAAAGACGTCGGCGACAATGAAGCACCTGGGCGATATGGACGATCCCTACGATGACGAGATCTTCAAGATAGAGACCACTGGCTCATTGCCACGCTGACGGCGCCATTCCAAAACAGCGCTCGAGTAGCGTCCGGGGTATCGCGACGCAGTCTCAGCGGCCGGCTGCCGGCTCGTCAGCCTCATCCTTCAAGCGGACCTCGAAGAGTAGCGGCCATAGCTTGCCGGTCACCAAGAGATTCCCGGTCTCCTCATGATAGGCGATGCCATTCAGGACGTCCGTGTTGCGAGACTGTTGCTCGCGTGGCAACAGCCCTGCCAGGTTGAACCACGCCAACACCTCTCCCGTGTTCGCGTCTATCCGCACGATGCGATCGCTCTGGTAGATATTGGCGTACACGTGGCCGTCCACGTACTCGAGCTCGTTGATGTGGGTGAGCGCTGAGCCCTGATCTTGCACGGACAACTCTCGGGTTACCTCGAGTGTCCCGGGGTCCAGAAACCGCAAAGTAGCGGTCCCGTCACTCATAATGAGTGAAGTCCCGTCACTGGTGAGTCCCCATCCCTCGCTGGAGTAGGGGAAGGAATCCACACGCGCCAGTGTCGCTGCGTCATACACGTAGCCCACACGACTCTTCCAGGTGAGTTGATACAGCTTGTCGCCGAACAGGGCCAGCCCTTCTCCAAAGCGGTCGTCGGCCAACGAGGCGGCCGCCTGGACCTGTCCCGTCTCCAGATCGACCCTGCGCACCTGCGAACGGCCGAGCTGGCCGGTGCTCTCGTACAGTTGGCCGTCCGCGTAGAGCAACCCCTGCGTGTAGGCGGACGCGTCGTGTGGGTAGCTTCGCAGAACTTCATAGTCGTCGCTTTGGCCGCTGCCTTGGCAAGTCAGCGCGATCGCACAGAGCGCGACGATCAAGACCGTGAATCGCTGGGACTGCTTGAAGCTAGCAAAGTTTGTGCGGGCTTCTGGCATGGGTTCCTTTCCTGTCCTGACCGTTTCCATAGGAGCGCGGATGTCTCGGCAGCTAGCTGCGGTCCGGTAGATCGACATATGCGGTCCGGTACGGCGACGCGTTGTAAGAGCGATTCCGCCGGGGCGGTAACGTCCCGGCATCTGTAGTATATGAGTTCGCCCCCTGATTCGGAAAACTCGCGCTGCTCGACCCGGCCTTTTTGCTCATGACTGTTGTCGCGACCTCTCCGCGTCGAGCGACGGTCTCGTCACAATGCACAACGTCAATCACTGCAACCCGCATCCCCTTCGCCTGAGCCTCCGCCCGGGCAACCCGATCTGTCGCCGCATGTCAAACCGCTCACCAATGTCAAAACGAGTACCGAAAGGACCAGGGGCAGTATGCTGGGATAACGTGAGCCCAACAGCATAGAGAGAAACCCCTCCCCCGTCTCGCCGACGATTGCGCGCAACAGATCGCCGCCCCGGATCTCTCCCAAAATTGCGGTCACTCCGCCCGCCACCACCGCACACATGGCTGCAGTAGGGGTTATTCCGAGGCGCTCCCTGAAGAAGCTTGCCACGGTCGGCACTACCACGCCCCCGACGTAGATCGTGTAGCCCAAGAGCAGAGCCGGTATGATGCCTTGACGGAAACCCGCTATCAGCCAGGCCACGCATCCCACGGCCACCAGCGAGACGCGGGTGTACGTGAGCCTGCGACTCTCAGAGGCGGGCGCGAACGGCGACACGACGTTCAGTGATAGTATCGTCGAGGCGGTGACCAGGGTGGTGTCCGCTGAGGACATTATCGCGGCCAGAAAGCCGGCCACAATCAATCCCCTCAATCCTGCCGGCAAGATCTCGTTCAATGCTTCGGGCAGTGCAGCGTCGGGAGCGATCTCCGGCAGCCAGGCGCGGATGAGTATACCAGCGAACACCAGCAGGAAAGCGATCGGCACGATTGCCGCGGCGGAAATGAACACCGATCTCCGTGCAACCCGGGCGTCCCTGGCGCAGAACACACGGGAGTACAGGTCGGGACCGACCAGAAAGGGGAGTCCCACGATCAGGGGATAGTACACCAGCAGCTCATACCAGCCGAACGCCGCAGATACCGGGAAACTCAGGTGCCCGGTTGGCAAAGAGTCGTGTAGGGCGGCGGCAGTGCCCGTTGGGGGTGCATACATCAGCAGCGGCACGCATATCAGCAGCGCCGCCAGGAACAAGACGAGCTGCCAGCTATCCGTCCTCACCACCGACAATTGGCCGCCCCAAAAGGTGTACAGCACGAACACCACGGCGACGATCGCCAAAGAGGCGAGGAAGCCAAGGGGGAATACGCCGCTGAGCAGCCGCGCTCCCGCGGCCATCTGCGCGGCAATGATACCGCACCAAGATACTGCTATTAACAGCGCCGCCGGCACGGCGACCCGGTTCCCATAGGCACGCTTCAGGATGTCGGGCAGAGTGTACACGGCCAGATCCCTGACCCGGCCGGCCAGGAAGAATCCGAATGGGATCAGTGCGATTGCACCGGTCAATGACCACCAGGCGCCGGTCAGGCCGCGCGAATAGCCCAGGCCGATGACACCGAGAGTTGAAGTCGCGCCGAAGATCGTGACCAGCAGCGATGCCGAGATCCTGCCCGTGCCGTATCGTCGCGCGGCAACCCAGTACGATTCGCCGGATTGACGCCTCGACCTCCAACCCACCAACAGCATTACGAGCGAGTAGGCCACCACCGCCGCGAGGTCGAACGCTACCAAGTCGCTTGTCTCTCCAACTGTGAAGTCATCGTTTCTAGACGAATCCGTGAGCCTGATGGTTTTGCTGCCGCCATTGCCTGTGCTACCACTTATTGTTAGTTCCGGATTGAATCGTACTCGAAGACATCCCATAGAGATGATAGTCTACACCGGTCATTAGAGATGATAGTCTACACCGACAGCACGGACTTTGCAAATTTCTCGATCTCGGGCGCGAACTGGCGTCCATTCGATGATTCCGAAACAAGCCCGGAAATCCGCGGCCTGACAGCGGCGGCGTTCGGCGAGAGGGACGTGTACGTGGCACAGGTGCCCGCACCGGGGCGGTGGCGGTATCTGTTCGCCTCTGAGACGAGTGCACGGTCGCAGTTCGATATGCTCATCGAAGAGAGGAGGGAGGGGCACGAGTTGCCGGATAGACTCCTGTGTCTATCGGGCGCTGGCGGTGGGCTGCATGGATTGCGCAATCGCCCGTGGGCAGCGGAGGCCGGGAACATTCACCTGTCCGTTCACCTGACCCCGAGGGAGGAGGGGCCGGTTTCGGGCATACCGTTCATGGTGTTGGCCGCGGTCTCGGTGCTGGACGCGATTGACACCGTGCCGGCACTGGTTTCCAAGGCAGGCGTGAAGTGGGTGAACGACATCTTGATTGGGAGCGCCAAGGTTGCGGGTGTGCTGGCGTACACGGAGGGGGCGGGACAGACGGTGGACGCGGCGGTGTTGGGGATAGGCCTCAACGTCGAGAAGACCCCGGCGATGGCTGGTACGCCATTCGTGCCGGAAGTCGGCTCGCTGTGCGATTTTGTGTCGAACGCGGCAGAATGCACTAAAGAGAAGGTTCTGAGACAGTTGCTGGTCGCGTTGGACCGCAACTACGAGGCGCTGCTGAAGGGCGGATCCGGTGAGTTGATCGACCGTTACAGGGAACGGTCCGTCGTGGTCGGCAGACGAGTGAAGGTGTGCGCGGACGACTCGGCATCACCGCCCAATGTGATAGCCGAGGGATTAGTGGAGACAATCGGCGACAACCTGGAACTCATTTTTACCGGCCGCGGCAGCGCAGTTTCGCGAGGCAGACTGATCGTCGATCCGGAGGCATAATAGCCTCTGGCCTTTCGATATGTCGTCTGTCAGGGTAAAATCATCCCTGAGGAAAATGCGCCACCTAACTGACTGCGCCGGCCCCTGAAAGAGGACCAATGGGCGCGCGGTTTCGTCGTGTGTCATAAATTCGACCATACACACTCCCAAATTAGGGAGAGAGGATCATGGGAGAACCAAACCTATTGATGATCTGCGTAGCGGCATTCTGCGCAGTATTCCTGTTGTTGGCGTTCCTGGCGTTGATGATGAGGATTCTCATCAAAGTATTCCCGGAGAAAGTCAAGGACGAGCTTGACGCCGCCATGTTGGCCGCGCTGAGCGCATCTTTGTCTGTCGCGTACCCGCAAACCAAGATCACAAAAGTGGAGCAAGTGCGATGATCTTTGCCAAAAAAGCAAAAACTATAAGAGTGCAGTTTATGCCGTTTCGCGACGGGCTGCAGAGTTCGTTCGGCGGCAAGGTCCGGTTGAACGACTTCCTACCGGCGATGAAGGCGTCGGCCGAGGCCGGTATCAAACACTTCGAATTCGGCGGCGGCGCCCGTTACCAGGCTCCGTATTTCTACCTCGGCGAGAATCCGTTCGAGGACATGCGGATAATCCGCGAGACGGTCGGGCCTGACGTAGACCTTCAAATACTCACGCGTTCCGTTTCGGGCGTGACCCTGACGACCCAGTCGATGGAAGGTCTGGAGCTTCAGGCGAAACTGATGAAGAAGAGCGGAACCACCTGGGATCGTAACTTCGACTACATGAACGATGTGGAGAACCTGGTGAAGACCGGGAAACCGATCGTCGACGCGGGAATGCACCACCAGGTCTGCATCGCCTTGATGGGCTTGCCGTTCAAATCCGACAAGGTCCACACCTCGGACTTCTACATCGACATAGGAAAGCGGCTGCTGGACAGTGATATCCACATCGACAGCATCTGCTTGAAGGATGCCAGCGGTACGACTGATCCAATGACGATCTACAACACCGCCATTGGCCTCAAGAAGCTCATGCCACCCGAGATGCCGCTGTGGATGCACACGCATGATACGGCAAGCACCGCGGTCTCCTGCTACATGGCGGCCATAGCGGGCGGTGCCGACGGTGTCGACCTCTCGGTGAGACCGATGGCGAGTGGAACGGTTCAGCCTGACGTGCGCTCATTGGCTCACGCGCTCAAGGGCACCGGCTATACGCTCGATGTCGACCCGGACGCGATGGGCGACATCGAGGGCATGCTGAGCGATTTGATGAAAGAGTACGATTTCAATCCGGCAACGACGACCGCCGACGCGCGAGTGCTCGGATTCCCGATGCCGGGTGGAGCGATCGGCCCCAACGTGCACATGATGGTCAAGGCGGGAATCTTGGACAGGTACAGTGATGTCCTCGCCGAATTCCCGGTTGTTGTGGAAGCGGGCGGTGCCTGGACCAGCGTAACGCCGGGATCTCAGCAGTATTGGCTCCAGGCGTTCAACAACGTGCTTTACGGCCGCTGGGAGAAGATAGATGCCGGTTACGGTAAGGCAGTGCTCGGGTATTTCGGCAGGACACCGCTGCCGCCGGACCCCCAAGTCGTGAAGATTGCGTCGGAGCAGCTCGAGCTGCCTCCGTTCGAAGGCGATCCGCTCGATGCAGCGCCGAAGAACATCGGTGCCGCGCAAGAGGCGTTGAGGGAGCGCGGTCTCGAGGTCAACGACGAGAACACCTTCCTGGTGCTCGCCGCTATGGTGCCGGGCAAGAAGATGGAACTGAACGAGGGTATCCGGTTGCTCACGGGTAAGGCCAAGATCAATATCCCCCTCAAGAAGAAGGAAGAACCGGCGCCGGCCGCACCGGAACCCGCACCTGCTCCCGCAGCCGCACCGGCCGCGCCGGCAATCACTGGTCCGGTAACCTCCCGCTGTGTTGTCGTAGAGGGAGCAAACAGCCGTACCTTCGAGGTGACCGTGGAGCCGATGGGCGGATCCGCGTCTGCCGCACCTGCAGCCGCCGTGGCAGAGGCCCCTGCAGCAGCGCCGTCCGGAGGCACCCAGGTCTTCTCAACGTTCGCGGGCCAGGTTGAGATCGTCGATCTCCTGGTCAACGTGGGAGACGCGGTGACCGAGGGCCAGAAAGTCGCCGCGATTGAGGCAATGAAGGCACAACACGACATCAAAGCCCAATGCTCGGGTAAGGTCACTGCGATTCACGTCAAAATCGGCGACGAGATCGACTCATCGAAACCGATAATGACAATCGCTTGAAGAGGCCGGGTTCATGGAAACCGTAAACCAACTAATACAGCAATCCGGTTTCGCGAACCTGGAGTGGGGCAACTGGGTGATGTTCGCGGTGGCTGGAGTATTGATATACCTGGCCATCAAGAAGGAATACGAACCTTTGTTGCTGATACCCATAGGGTTTGGTGCAATATTGGCCAACCTCCCGCTGGCGCAGATGGGCGCGGTCGGTGAAGAGAACATCGGCGGCATCATACGCTTGATCTACGATGCCGGTATCAGAACGGAGTTGCTCCCGCCTATTATCTTTCTGGGCGTTGGCGTGCTGACCGACTTCCGGCCGCTCCTGGGACGCCCGCTGACCTTCTTGTTGGGTGCATCCGCCCAACTGGGCATCTTCATCGCTGCACTGGGCGCGCTCTACATCTTCAACTTCGATCCGCGGGAAGCCGCTTCGATCGGAATCATCGGAGGGGCAGACGGGCCGACGTCGATCTTCCTGACGGCGCAGCTCGCACCACATTTGCTCGGCCCGGTTGCAGTTGCGGCATACAGCTACATGTCGCTGGTGCCAATAATCCAACCGCCGATTCTGCGCATGCTCACCTCGAAGGAGGAGCGTGCGATCGACATGCCGCAGGCGATACCCGTGTCCCAGACTGCGGTGATTCTGTTCCCGATAATAACCGGCGCCATCGCCTCGTTGGCGATCCCGTCTAGCGCGCCGCTCATGGGCATGCTGATGTTCGGTAATCTGATCCGCGAGTGCGGTGTCACGGAGCGGCTCCGGAAGACCGCAGGCGGCTCGCTAATCGATATCGTTACCATATTCCTGGGACTGGCGGTCGGCGCTACGATGGATGCCGGGAGTTTCCTCGCCGGCAGCACGCTTGCCATCCTCGCCATGGGCGGTATCGCATTCGCCTTCAGCACCGCCGCCGGTATCGTGTTCGCCAAGCTCATCAATCTCTTCCTGCGCAACAAGATCAATCCGTGTATCGGCGCGGCCGGCGTATCGGCGGTCCCGATGGCAGCACGTGTCGTTCAAAAGTATGTCTCGGATGAGACCAATGGGAAGGTGAATCCGTTGATGCCGGCGATGGGCCCCAACGTAGCGGGGGTCATCGGCTCCGCGGTCGCAGCGGGAGTGTTCCTTTCTCTGTTGATGTGATCCTGCGGCTGCTGCAACGCTCGCAAGTGAGAGAACCGCTCCGCCCTGTCCCCGATGTTCGGGGGCAGGGCCGTAACGGTCTTGCCGAGTTCACCGAACAGTGGGAGGAGGCGACCAGCAGGGCGCGTCGTCAGTAGGGTATTTCGGACGAATGGTGATCGACGTCGAGGAGCATGGCTCGCAGCGTCTGACCCTTCACTACCTCATTCTCGTCTCCCGGCACGATCACCAACGCATTGGCTTTGGCCATTGACGTGAGGATCCCGGATCCTTGAGCGCCGGTGGGGGACGCTGTGAACTCGCCGTCCTCCAGTTGGACCACTGCACGGATGAAGTCCGTTCGGGACGTACCTGAACTGTAGGGCTCGAGCATTCGCACGTTCACAGCGCGCCGGAACGGGGACGATATGCCCTGCATCTTGCGTAAGGCCGGCCGCACGAGCAGCTCGAAGGTGACCATTGTGCTCACCGGGTTCCCGGGCAGCCCGATCCACGGTGTGCCCTCCAGTACTCCGAACGCCACGGGTTTCCCCGGGCGCATCTTGATACGCCAGAATCTGAGTTTTCCGCCGAGGCTCTCGAAAACGTCTCGCAGGTGATCGTGTTCGCCCACACTCACCCCACCTGACGTCACGAGCAGGTCCGCTTCTTTGGCGGACTCGAAGCGGCCACGAAGATCCTCCGCGTTATCCCTGGCGATTCCCAGAGAAACGGCTTCGCCGCCCGCGACACGCACAGCCGAGAGCATAGTGTAGGTGTTCGATGAACCGATCTTCGTGCCCTCGAGAATCGCTGCGCTTTCACTCAGATCCGCAATCTCGTCGCCGGTGGCCATTATGGCGACTCGCGGTTTCTTGTAGACCAAAACTTCCCCTTCGGCCACCGATGCGAGCAGCCCCAGGTCGGCCGGTCTCAACTCCGCTCCGCGAGCCACTACTAACGAGTCGCGGGGCAGGTCTTCGCCGCAGCGGCGAATGTTGCCCAAAACGTCGCTGTCACGATCAACTCGAACCAGGTTGTCTGAGGTTAGCGCAGTGTGTTCCTGCCTGATGACGCTGTCGGCCCCTGGCGGTATGGGTGCGCCCGTGAAGATGCGCGCGCATTGATTCTCGCCAACTGCCTTTGAAGGGAGTTTTCCAGCCGGGATGTGCTCCACCACAGCCAGCTCGATCGGGCATTTGCCACCTACGTCCTGGCTCCGCACTGCATAACCGTCCATGGCGGAGTTGTCCCGTTGCGGTATGTCGATGGGACTGGTCACGTCCTTAGCGGATACGCGTCCGAGTGCTTTCATCAACGGCACGCGTTCCGTGGCGACCGGCTCGACGGAATTGACTATCTCTCTGACCGCTTCCGCCGGGGTCAACATGGCTGCTCGGGCCTAAAGACCGATATCAACAATGGTTGTACCTTCTCTTGATCACGCGTTCGATAGGATGCTTCAGGACGAGCCGTGCAGGCTCTTCCATAGATCCTGCGCCGTGGCCAAGTCATCGGGAGTATTCACGTTGAAGAATATGGTGTCGGGGGCACCGTGGCGGGCCACTTCGTCGAAGTGCAGTCTCTCCGTATCTACGGCTCCGAAGAAGGCGGAAATTCTGAAGTCTTCGTCCACCAGTTGTCTCCTCACGGGTTCAATACATTTTGGGCCGTAAACAGCGCAGAGCGGTTCCAGCGCTTTGCTTTGGGCGCTGCTTTCCGGCACACAGGCATCGTGACCCTCGAACCGGCGAATCAATGCTTCGAAGACTTCAGCTGGGACAAAGGGCATGTCCCACGCGGCGATCAACACGGGTCCTTCAGCGACGGTCAAAGCGGTGTAGAGGCCGCCAAGGCTTCCGCAATCTCGAATTGCGTCGCGCACGACACTGAGGTCCGGATGCCACTCAGTTGCTTCAGGTGCGTTCGCAATGAGTAATGGGTATTCACCCGTTGCAGTGCGCAAGGCCCGCACGAGACGATCGATTATGCGTTCGCCACCTACGAGTTCCAAACCCTTGGGAACTCCATCGAAACGACTGGCCATGCCGCCTGCCAGGATTGCTGAACGCAATTCTTGGGTCCTCCTCGTATTTCTTCTGGACGGCCTGAGTGCAGCGGTCGTCCTCCCGGTTCGTTGTCTGGCCTACAGGCGCCCGATGCTGTACCCCAGTCTGATAGTCAACCCCACATGGTGTACCCACTGTGTGTCCTTCTCGACGTTGGGGTCGAGCACCGGCGGCTCGTTGGGTTCGTTTTCTGGAGCGCTGAAGAATCCGTCAGGATATCCTAGGCGCCACATTATGTCACGACCTTCAATTCTCAAGGTAATTCGATCTGTCGGTTGCAGCCAAACACCGAGGTGAGGACCGAAGGTGAAGTGGGTGGCGAAGGTGTATCCGCTGACCGTGTCCGCACTGACTGCGCCTCCTAGCGCCATTCCCAGCCCGCCCCCAACGTAAGGTATCATGCGGTGCCAGGTCTTCTCCCCCGTGAAGAGCAGATCAACCGCCGCATCGACCAACAAGACCGATTGTGAGGTCGTATCCACTGTGCGATTGGCGGGTCCGTAGGTCGGGTCGATAATGATCCTCTCCAACTCGGCAATACCGGAACCGAACGTCAGCGCTATTGGACCGCTAACGTGTAGGTCGAAACGCGCACCTGCATACGGTCCGCTACCGGGACCCACCTTTGCCTTACCGGAAGAGCCGCTCAGGATTCCGCCCTCGAAAGACAGCACCCGCTTGGCCCGGAGATCACGGTATGGCGACGACTCCGGCGGATGGCCAACCTGTGCGGTTGCCGTTGCACAGAAGACGACTGAGGCAAAGAGGAGGAGAATCGTGGACTGGAGACGTTCCATGGTGATACGGCGGGTGTTTGACATCAAGCGTGTTGCCTCCTACAATCTTCAAGCTACGGGAAGAATGAGGCAATCTAGCGGTCTCAAGCTGCTGCTACCAGCCTGCGTCGCGGTGATTATGCTCGAGGCGACGGCCGGAGTCGGTCTCCTGGATGCTCAGGTACGGTATCGTACGAGTGTCCCGGAGAATTTCAGGCGCAGTGCGTCCGCCTCAGACGTGGTCCTCGCGCGAGTGCCTGAAGGGGTGGAGTTGCAGGGAGGTCGGGCGGGCGGCGACTGGATCGAGATAACGCTTTCGGGATGGATATGGGCGGCGTCAGTGGAGTTGGCGCAAGGTGATCACGACCTTCGCGTGACGCCAGAGGGTGGTGAAAACCTCCGTGCCGAGCCAAATGGTCGGATAGTGGCTCGTATCTCACGCGGCACTCTTTTGGCCGAATTGGACCGTAGCGGCAATTGGATAGAGGTGCGACGGGTAGGCTGGATGTGGTCGAGGTCTTTGGAGCGCCTGGAGGCGGAGGGGGCAGAGACTGTCCAACAAACAGCGGCCGTCGATTCCAACGTTAGTCTGGATCGAGCTGTTGCCGCGCAGCAGACATCGATGTTGACGGTTCCCGAAGGGGAGCAACGCGCGGTGCTGCAACAAGAAACGCCATTGAGGGTGCTGGCGAGGTCGGGTGAGTGGGTGCGAGTGCAGATGGAAGGCTGGATTAGAGAAACAGATCTGCGCCCGGCGGCAGCGGGAGTGCTGGAAGGTGTAACCGGTGCCGAGGTTCGAGCGCGGCCGTCAGAGTTCGAGGGCACTCTGTTACAGTGGACGGTCCAATACCTGGCCGTTCAAGTGGCCGATGAATTGCGCAGTGAGATTCCTGACGGCCAGGAATATATGTTGGCTCGCGGTCCCCTTCCTGAAGCAGGCTTCGTGTATGTGATCATTCCGCCGGGAATGGTCGCCGAGGTGGAACGGTTGGCGCCTTTGACGCAGATTGTGATCATCGGTAGAGTTCGTGCCGCACGGTCAAGATACCTGGGAAATCCGATCGTCGAACTGGTAGACATGGCGATCCGCCAGCAGTGAGGCAGCAACCATGAACGAAAAGCTGAAGTACGCGATCAACCAGAAGCTCGAACATTTGTCGGACGAGAGCGGCAGACAACTCTTGGACTACCTGGAATTTCTAGAGTCCAAGTTCAGCCGTAGCAGGCGGGACCAATCGCCGTTCGAACGCATAGCCGAGAACATGGAAGGCACACTGCGCAGCAGCAAGCTCGGCGACGCGGCGTACAAGAGCACAGAAGGTTTCATCGAGGCGGCTGGGTCACTTGCTCGCAGTTTCGCCGCGGCGGGGCAGGCGATGCTCGACGAACTGCAGTACTCTGTCGATGCCGAGACGGCGCAGTACGGGCACCCGAACAGGACCGACAACGAGGAAGATGGCGTCGCAAGCGGCCACCAGGAACAGCCTTCGAGTGAATCGGGTCAGGCGAAGGACGACGTAGCGAAGACCGCGGAACGGGACAAGGGAGGTAACGAGAATCCAGCTTGACCATGGTGTCGAACGGCCGCTAACTTTGGCTATGGGAATCATCAAAAAGAAGAGCAAGATGCCCGCTAGTCACCCTTTGTCCGGCGGGCATTCGCATATATCGGACGTGATACGATGAAGAAGCTGCGCTCAGACTACGGATTGACGTTCGACGACGTACTACTCGTCCCTCGGTACTCAACCGTCCATCCGAGTAACATAAGTCTTGCAGGCCGCCTAACGACAAAGATCGGATTGAATCTCCCACTCCTGTCCGCGGCGATGGATACCGTTACCGAGGTCAGTATGGCCATCGCTATGGCAAGGGCCGGCGGCATCGGGGTGATTCACAAGAACATGTCCGTGGAACGTCAGGCTAATCAGGTGGACAGGGTCAAGCGGTCGGAGAGCGGGATGATTCTCGATCCCATCACGATGCCCCCCCACAAGCTGTTGCGTGAAGCATCCGGCGTGATGGCCCGTTTCAGGATTTCCGGCGTCCCGATAGTGGACGATTCCGGACATCTGATGGGAATCATCACCACGCGGGACCTGCAATTCGAGCAGGACCTCGATCGACCAATAAGCGAAGTGATGACCAAGGACGGGCTCGTTACTGCGCCGGAAGGCACTACTCTGGAGGAGGCGGAACAGCTTCTAGGAAGGCATCGGATCGAAAAACTGCCGGTGGTCGATGCGGAGGGGACGCTGAAGGGCCTCATCACGATCAAGGATATCTTCAAGCGCCGCCAGTTCCCCGATGCCAGCAAGGACTCTCACGGACGGCTGCGGGTGGCAGGTGCCGTCGGCGTCGGAGAAGATGCGAAGATCCGCGCGATTGCATTGTTTGACGCTGGAGCCGACGCCGTGGTTATAGACTCGGCGCACGGCCACTCCCAGGGAGTTTTGGATACGGCGGCTGATCTCAGGGAGGCGTTCCCCGACGCCCAGCTCATTGCGGGCAACATCGCCACGACAGAGGCAGCCAGAGCGCTGGTCGAGCGCGGGATGGATGCCGTGAAGGTCGGAATTGGACCCGGCTCGATATGCACGACGCGGGTCGTTACGGGAGTCGGCGTACCGCAGATCACCGCTGTTCTAGATGCGGTGGAGGGGGCGGGAGACACGCCCGTCATAGCCGACGGGGGGGTCAAGTATTCAGGGGACGTGGTGAAAGTGCTCGCCGCTGGAGCATCTACCGTGATGCTCGGGTCGATGTTAGCCGGTACGGAAGAGAGTCCTGGCGAGAGTTTCCTGCTGGAGGGGAGACGGTTCAAAACCGTGAGAGGCATGGGCTCTCTGGGAGCCATGCACGAGGGTTCGGCCGACCGATACTTCCAGAGTGAGGAAGCACCGCTCAGGAAACTCGTACCCGAAGGTATCGAAGGTCGCGTCCCCTACCGTGGGCCGGTAGAAGACGTGCTCTTCCAAATCGCCGGCGGGATGCGCAGCGGAATGGGGTATTGCGGTGTCTCGTCTCTTGAAGAATTGCGTCGAGACACCGAGTTTGTACAGGTTACGGCTGCGGGTTACCGGGAGTCGCATCCTCATGACGTGGTAATCACGCGGGAGTCGCCAAACTACAGCTTGTGAATGATGATGGATGGGTGGTTCGCGGTGGGCGACCAACCATTACGCTTGACACATCCCCGCCGACACCTAGTGTTCTGCGACCACGGAAAAAGAACAGGGTAACCTCGTCGGCCCAGGAAGAGGACCGACCGATTGCGAAGGAGTAGTGCATGTTTGTCGAGACTCTCACCGAGTACATCTTAGCCGTCAATGACTGGCTGTACCAACCCGCGCTCATGCCGCTGGTCCTGCTGGTTGTGGGCGCCTGGTTAACGGTTCGCAGCGGATTCGTACAGTTCCGCAGGTTCCCTTTCGCAGTCAAAAGGGCTTTGAGTGGTGCCTTTCAGAGGAAAACCAGCGAAGACGGAACCATTACCGCGTTCCAAGCCTTGTCCACCGCCCTCGCGGCGACTGTCGGCAACGGAAATATCGCTGGGGTGGCCACCGCGATCCTCCTTGGAGGTCCGGGAGCGATTTTTTGGATGTGGGTCTGTGCAACGGCAGGTATGGCGACGAAATACTCCGAGGCCGTCCTCGGTGTTCATTTTCGGGTAACGCGTGAGACGGGAGAACTCGCCAGCGGCCCGATGTACTACATCCAAAGAGGGGTCCCATACAAGAAGTTCGGTAAGGTTCTAGCCATACTGTTCGCCATCTTCGGCACTGCCACGGCGCTGTTTGGTACCGGCAACATGATGCAATCCAACACCATTGCGCGGACTGCCGTCGAGGCGGTGCGGGCGACCACCGGCTTGGAGATCGCGCAATGGATACCGGGCTTATTGATTACGGTGCTGGTAGGTTTGGTTTTGTTGGGAGGGATCAAGCGGATTGCCAGGACCGCGGAGGCTCTGGTACCGACCATGATCGTCATCTACTTGGGCGCTTCGATAGGGTATCTGTTATGGCACATCACCGAAGTGCCGGGTGTATTTGCAACGATCTTCCAGCACGCGTTTACACCGCACGCCGCGGTTGGCGGGTTCGTAGGAGCGAGTTTCTCGGCGGCGATCGGCAACGGTATCAGCCGGGGCATACTCTCGAATGAAGCAGGCCTTGGCTCGGCTCCTATCGCCCACGGCATCGCCGATGTGAAGCATCCCTGCCAGCAGGGTGCGGTGGGCGTGTTCGAAGTATTCGTCGACACCATCCTCGTCTGTTCGCTGACGGCGTTCGTGATCATTCAGTCAGGCTTGTGGACACAGGGGATGTACCAGGAAGCGAGCGGCGATCTCACCGCTGCGGCAATGAGCACGACGATCCCGTTTGCGTCTATCGTCGTTGCATTGGCGAGTCTCTTGTTCGGCTTCTCCACGCTGATTGCCTGGTGCTACTACGGAGAGAAATGCATCGAGTTCGTTTTCGGATCGTGGATCATCAAGCCGTACAAAATCGTTTTTGTAGTGCTCATCATGTTGGGCTCTTTTCAGGCAGTTGATCTCGTCTTCGCGTTGGGAACCACGTTCAACGGCTTCATGGCGTTTCCGAACTTGATAGGCTTGGCGTTCCTGGGTGGAACGGTAGCGAAGCTCACGAAGGAGTATTTCTCCAATCCGGAGCAATACGAATAGCGTAAAGGCCCGGCTTCAACGTTTTCGGCCGGGACCTTAAGTTTTCATGATGCCTGCTTACAAGACAAACGGTTCTCCGGGCCGCGGCGTCAGGGTGCCGGCCGCGAGGCGGCGGGCAGCCTTGGCAATCACCAGTATTCTGCGGCCGGGAATGCGCGTGGCACTCACGACGCACGTCAATGCCGACGGTGACGGCGCAGGCAGCGTCGTCGCGCTCTGGCATCTCCTGGTAGACATTGGTGTGCGGGCGGCAATCACCAATCCCACTGAGTTTCCGAAACGCTACGCATTCCTGTTGGAAGGTGCTGAGAGGGCTGACAAGAGTGGGCAGGCTGTCAAACATGTGGAACGCGCCGATGCCGTCATCGTGCTGGATGTGTCTGATCTCGGGAGGCTGGGGCACCTCGGTCGCATCATTGAAAACATCGATGCACCTGTGGCGTGCATAGACCACCATGCGAGTTTCGGGACTCTGCCGGACGGCCCATGGCTCGTAGACCCGAATGCGTGTGCCACTGGCGAGCTGATCTATGATCTGGCTCAGGCTGCCGAATGGGAGGTGAACCAGAAGGCTGCGCAAGCTCTATACGTGGCGATTCTCACCGATACCGGAAGCTTCCGCTTCGGGAACACGACGCCGCGCGCCTTGCAGGTAGCCGCGCACCTCTTGGCACATGGAGTAGATCCGGCAGAGGTGAGCAAGGCAGTATATTCGAGCGAATCCGAAGGTCGCGTTCGTCTGGTGGGTGAGGTCGTGGATACGCTCGTGGTGGAAAGTGAGTGCGGTTTGGCCTGGGTAACCGTGCCGGCCGGTGCGCTCGAGCGGCATGGGCTTCAGCCGGACGATCTGGAGGGGATAGTAGACTATCCTCGATCGATAGAGGGAGTCCGTGCCGCGCTGATGTTCAGGTCGCTGGCAAACGGACGGATCAAAGTATCTTTCCGCTCGACCGGTAACATAGACGTAGGAAAGCTGGCGGAAGGATTGGGAGGGGGAGGGCATAAGAACGCCGCGGGTGCATCTTTCGATGGCAATCTCGCTGATGTACAGAAACTAACCTTGACTGCAATGCGCGATCTCTTGTTCGAGGGAGACCAGGGGTCGCAGTAGTCCATTCCAGGGGCGGTATTCATGTCAGAGCAATTGACAGCTTTGGTCGCAGGTGCGCTCACCAATGTGCGCAACCCGCGAAACGATCAAGACGTTATCTCGGCTGGTATGGTTCACAACCTCGTGGTGAATCCAGACGGCCGAGTTTCTTTCACTTTCGTCCTCAGCGACGACGCCCCCGCTGGCTTGGCGCGCGAGGTTCGCCAGGCAGTCGCGGAGGTAGAGGGGGTCACTGATGTTGACGTGTCGGTTACCGCCCCTACAGAAGCTCAGAAGGCCAGTGCCGCCGCGCCCGGACAGGCCGCACGGGAACAACCCAAGCCCGATTTCTCTCATCTCGGGACGATCTTGGCGATCTCCAGCGGCAAGGGTGGCGTCGGCAAGTCAACGGTGGCCGCCAACCTGGCGGCGGCGCTTGCAAATCTAGGCAAGAAGGTAGGTGTGATGGATGCCGATGTCTACGGGCCCAATCTCCCGCGCCTATTCGGCACCAGCGAGAAACCCGAAGCGCAAGGCGGAAAGGTGGTTCCGATAGAGCAGTACGGTGTGAAGTTCATCTCGCTGGGCCTTCTCATGGATCGAGATACACCGGCCATCTGGCGTGGCCCGATAGTGGTAAAGGTGATCGGTCAATTCTTGAGCGACGTGAAATGGGGCACGCTGGACTATTTCCTGGTTGATCTTCCACCGGGCACCGGTGATGCGCAACTCACTCTGGCGCAATCAACTCAGATCCACGGAGCCTTGATAGTCACCACGCCTCAGGAAATGGCGACGGGTGATGCCTTGCGAGGCGCCAAGATGTTCGAGCAGGTGGAGGTGCCAGTATTGGGCATAGTGGAGAACATGTCCGCCTTCTCGTGTCCGCACTGTGGAGAAACCATCGACGTGTTCACAGAGGGTGGCGGGGCCAGGCTCGCGAATGAGCTGTCCGTTCCCTTGCTCGGGCGAATACCGCTTCAGGTGGGGATGGCTGGAATGGCTGATGCCGGTAAACCGGTGGTGATTTCCGATCCGGATTCGCCCGCGGGCAAGGCGTTGTTGGAGATGGCGCAAAATCTCGTTGCTCAACAAGGGTAGCTACCAAGGCGCTCCCGTCAATCTATCAAACCGTCGAGGTTCTCGCGCAGCTCGGCCCGGGCTCGGTGGATGTAGGTCTTTACGGTCCCGAGTGGGAGATTGAGTATGTCCGCTATTTCGTCGTAGGGGCGTCCCTCAACGTGCCGTAGCATTATACAGGATTGGTACTCCGGCCTCAGTCGTCCTATCGCGCTCTCGATGGTGTAGCCCAGCTCCCGCGCCTCCAGTTCTTCAAGGGGGGACTCGCTCTGGTCGCCGAGCTGAAGAGCGGTGGCCTCGACTCGCTCCGGCGTGGTCGCGTCGGGGCCGCCCTCCAGGGACAGCGTGTCGAGTTCCTTCTTGCGGAGGTGATCTATGGCGGCATTGTTCGCAATCTTGAAGACCCAGGAGGAAAACTTGTATTCGGGTCGGTAGCGTTCCAATGCGTTCAGCACTTTTACGAATGTCTCTTGTGCCAGATCCTCAGCGAGTTCCCGGTCGCGCACCATTCTGTAGATCAGCGAGAAGACAGGGCGCTGGTATCGCCGTAGGAGTTCTCTATATGCCGCTTCATCATCCTCGCGAGCACGCTTCACGACCTGCTGGTCAGTTGCAGCCGATAGGTCTGAGAAACGTGACATCGTGGCGTTGGCTCCCGACGGCAATTGGAGTCATAAGTTTCATGACGCGATCATGCAACGGCAAGTCCGGACTCGCCACCGCGACCTCGATACAAAGCGGCATATCGATGACGGGATGGATAGTATCGGCTGGTTGTTGAGGTTTCACGCGAACCGGTTGCGGCGTTGCGGCTACGTCCCGGCGGGGGAATTCATGACCTCTGTTGGCAGAAAAGAACTGCTCGAAACGGAGTGAGCGAAAGATGCGGATTGGCGTGGTATCGGATACACACGGGTTGCTCAGGCCGCAGGTTTTCGAGGTCTTTGACGGAGTGGATAGAATAGTCCACTGTGGCGACGTAGGTACTTCGTCGATAATGGACCGTCTCGCCCAACACGCGCCCCTGTCCGTGGCCTTCGGCAATACCGATGGCTTCGAGGTTCGAAGCCGGAGTTCCAGGGTTGTTAGGCTCGAACTGGAGTGGCATGTGGTTGTGGCTCTGCACGGTGATCAGTATGGAGTCCCCACTCCAAGCAGTCTACGGGAGGAGTTTCCCCACGCTGACGTAATAATGTTCGGACACACGCACGAGTCGTTGATCGAGAAGCCGGCAGGCAATGTCGTCGTTGTGAACCCCGGTGCCGCGGGCTCGGCAAGGTATGGACGTTACCCTTCGGTAGCTATCGTTGAGATCGCAGCGGGTTCACCGCCCAAAGCGCAGATTGTGCCACTAGACCCCTCGTGTTGACACGAGATGCGTCAAGTAGACCAAGAGCCCTGTCACGAGAAGTATGCCGTCCACCCTGCTCACTCTTCGGCCGTAGAGCATCAATGGAAGCAAGGCGGCGCAGAAGCCTAACATCACCCAGTTGTCGAATATGGCGGCCGGATTGACCGGTACGGGGAAAACCAAGGCTGTTGCTCCCAGCACTCCGAGCAGGTTGAACAGATTTGACCCGATCACGTTTGCCAGTGCCAGGTCACGTTCACCCTGCCAAGCAGCCACAACGCTTGCCGCCAGCTCAGGAAGGCTCGTACCCATGGCGACCACTGTGAGCCCAATTACTCGCTCGTCCACCCCGATTGCCTCGGCGATAACCACGGCGCCCCGCACGACCAAGTCGGCACCTCCTACCAATGCGCCAATGCCCACAACAACCGAAAAGACGCACAGCACCCAGGCGCGACACTTGCCGCCCTTTAGCTTGGCGGCACGTTGTACCTCGCGTTCCAGATACTCTGAGTCGTCTTCTGCAACCTCGGTTTTCGAGAGGTAAACCACGAACACGGTGAACAGGATCAGAGCCAAGAAGAGGAAGCCCCCTTCGAGACGGTCCACGTTGAGATCACGGCACAACAGCACCACGACCGCAGCGACTAAGAGCATTATGGGGTATTCGATCCGGATTGTCTGTCGCTTCACGGCGATGGGGACCACAATGGCGCTGATACCCAGAATAGCGCCTATGTTGAAGATCGTGGAACCGACGATGTTCGCCAAAGCCAGGTCGGTAATGCCGCGGGCGGCCGCACCGATTGATACGGCCATTTCCGGTAGGCTGGTACCCATTGCGACCACTGTCAATCCGACGACAGCGGCAGAGACCCGTGCGAACAACGCAATCCTGGTAGCGCCTGTGACGAGATAATGGCCGCCTATGAAGAGTGCGGCGATTCCGGCCGTCAACTGCAATAGTGCGAGAAGCATGAGAACTGGAATCTAAGCTGGTGTCACGAACTGTCAGAGTGGGATCACGAATGTCAGGCCCATTCGTGAAGCGGTACGGTGTGGGAGAGCGCCGCTGGATGACGGCGGAACCACTGCAGAACCAGCATGGTTTCATCAACGGATCCCGGCGGAATCGATCGCGATTCAGGCTCCCAACCCGCGTGTTCGTGTACGAGTCCATTGAAGGCCTCGCGCTCGATCGGAGTTCGCGGAGCGGGAGCTGAAGCTCTGATGGTGCCGCGTTTGATTACGTAAGCTCGGTCGTCACCGAAGACACCAGGGTCGATGTACACAAAACTCAGCGCTGCAACGCTCGCCTGAGCCCGGACCGACGCTGCCAGCAGCCATTCGAGGATGTCGAATCGGTCGCGCCAGTATGCCGCCAACTCATACTCCTGGCAATCGCCGGCCTCCGTCATGCTGGTCACGACCCGTTCAACCGGCTCCATCGACCTCGTCTCGAGAAACGCTACAGCCCTTTCTACCCGGTCTCGGTATTCCCCTTCAGTAACCAGCCCGGCGCACGGGCCCGTGCAATGCCCCAACTCGTGACGCATACAGGCCGCGCGGGTATCGCTTGCGAAGAGGTCTCCCTGTCCCGGAAACGTCACGGGCATCTTGAGGGCGCAATCTCTGAGACCCAGCAGGTCGCTGAGCACTCGAACAGCCTCCTTGAGGCGTCCCACGCCCGCAAATGGGCCATAATGACGAACTTGCTCTCCGCCGGGCGTATGGCCGACAAACAACTTCGGTGCCGGCCCCCCGGACACCTTGATGAACCCGAACCGGCGGTTGCGGTTCATACGCACATTGAAAACAGGACGGTGTCGTTGGATCTGTCTCAGTTCCGCGAGTAGCGCCGTGAACTCGGACGGCATCAAATCCCACTGGATGTCGGCTGCCGCATGTACTATTCGTGCGGCCTTGTCCTCCGGGTAGCGTGCGCGGAAATAGGATAGAAGCCGGTTGCGGAGGCATTTCGCCTTACCGACGTAGATTACTCTTCCGGTGGCATCCACCATTCGATACACGGCAGGGCGGTTCTCGGCGAGCGCGCGAACCCTGCGCCTCAGGTGGTCGATATCGGTCAGCGGCAGCGCCAAGGCCGTCACTGCTTCACCGCTGCATTCACTTCTTGGATGTCTGACACTTGTAGCAGAAGGTGGTGGCACGCCCGTCTATTGCATGAGTGGTCACGAGCGAAGAGCCGCACTCCTCACAGGGAAGACCACCGCGACCGTATACACGCAGGGTATTCTGAAACGTTCCGGTTTCTCCTGTGCCCGTGCGGTAGTCGCGAAACGTTGTGCCTTTTGCCTCTATCGCTTCTCGGAGTACGGTACGGATCACTCCGTGCAAGCGAGCCAGTTCCGCGGTGCCCAACCTGTCGGTACGACGTGAGGGGTCGATTTCAGCTCGGAAAAGTGCCTCGTTCGCGTAGATGTTTCCCACCCCCGCGATGCGCCGCTGGTCCATCAGGGCCTTCTTGATCGCCACGCGCGTGCCCTTCAGTTGCCGTATGAACTGTTTTTCGTCAAATGAATCGTCGAGTGGCTCCGGGCCGATGCGTGCAGTATATGACATCCATGCCACCTCGTCCAAGAGCCAGATAGTGCCGAGTCTCCTGATGTCGCGGTATACAAACCTGGCGCTATCCCCAATCCCGGCCTGTAGCACCCTATAGCGGCGTTCCTTCATGCCGGGACGACCTGTTCTTATGCTGAAGGTCCCGGTCATCCGGGGTTGGATCACCATGCGGAATCCGCCGTCGAGTTGAAAGACCGCATGTTTGGCGCGTCGCGACACGCCGCGTACGGTACTGTCACTCAAGACACTCAAGAGGCGGCGAGTGGAGACCTGACGCAGTACGTCCGGTTTGAAGACGCGGGGTTCTCGAAATGAGCGACCAATCAGGCGGGGAGCCAGGTCGCGGACAATGGTTTCGACCTCAGGTAGTTCCGGCACGAGCCACTTCGCGCCACGCGATATCTTCGCGGTATACCTTGCTCTCGAAGTGAACAATGGCAGCGAGTTCCCGGCTTCGCTCAGCCGCCTCCGGTACGGTGGATCCCAGCCCGGTAGCATTGACGACTCTGCCGCCGGAAGTCCGCAATAAGCCACTTGCGTCGATTGTGGTGCCAGCGTGGAAGAGTAGCGTATCCGGAGGAAGTTCCGTCGGGACGGAAATCGCTTCGCCCTTGACAGGGGAAGCGGGGTAACCGCGAGCGGCGAGCACGGTGGTCACCGCAGCTTGGCTCGGCACCGACAGCTTACTACCGGGACGCCACGACTCACCCGCGGCAATCCGCCACATATGATCCACGAGATCCTGGTCTAGGACCGGAAGCACGACCTGCGCCTCGGGATCACCGAAGCGGCAATTGAACTCGAGCACACTTGGATCACCCGACGGTGAGATCATGAGGCCGGCGTAGAGAACACCTTGATACGGTGCTCCCATTCGGGCCAAGTGGCTCAGAATCGGTGATACGATTTCGCCATGGACTCGTTCCAAAAGGTCTTCGCCAGCGACCGATACTGGACAATATGCCCCCATTCCACCTGTATTTGGCCCGGTGTCTCCCACACCGATGCGTTTGTGATCCTGGGATGCAGGCAGCAGCAGCGACTGCTCTCCGTCGGTCAAGGTGAGCACCGAGAGCTCTTCGCCCTGAAGGCACTCCTCGATCACGATCTCCTCGCCGGCGCGCCCGAACCTGCCGCCGAGCATCTGGCGCACCGCGACCTCGGCGTCTCTACGGGTATCGCAAATCAGAACACCCTTGCCCGCTGCCAATCCTGACGCTTTGACTACGATCGGCTCGTCGAGGGCCTTCAGGTAATCGAGGGCCTGTTGCTCATCGCTGAAAGCTGCCCCGTTGGCGGTCGGCACTCCGGCCTGCTCCATTGCTTGCTTGGCAAAAGCTTTGGAGGCTTCGATACGGGCTGCGGCGGCTCGGGGACCGAACACGCGAAATCCCTCATCCTCCAACCTATCGGCGAGCCCGGCGGCGAGCGGCGCTTCGGGGCCGACAACCGTGAGGTCGATCTTGTGCTCGGATACGGCGGCGACTATTCCGTCGAAGTCGCTGTCCTTGATCGGGAGATTGGTCCCGACCTGCCCGGTTCCCGGGTTGCCGGGCGCGCAGAACACCTCGCCCGATTTGGCCGCTGCCCAACACAGCGCGTGCTCGCGGCCGCCGCCGCCGACTACCAGGATCCTCAACGCTTGTCGGCCTCTCTGAACGCGTCGGAAAATGCCTGTGCCGCCTTTTTTGCGGAATCAGCTACGTCCCTGACCGTGTCCCGTGCACTCTTCGCATAGTGCACGGCCGCTTCGGTCATGTCGTCTGTGAGGGATCGGTCGTCTTCCTCGTCGCCACGGTGCGTGTAGTGCCCCTTGAGGACCTTGTCGTAGGCGCCGGATGAGATCCAACGCTGCAATTCTCCTGCGCGCAGGGTGTGGAAGGGATGGGTGAGATTCAGCTGATTTAGGATCTTGTACACAGCGTCCATCGGACCGCCAAGCGCTTCGTACTCACGGGCTTGCTCCATGAAGCTAGCCAGGTCTGTATCCTCTGGTTTGCCTCCACCGGCCAGCTTCAGGAAGACACCCATCGAGGCAACCGGATCCTGGGTTGCCAGAAGTCCGGCGCGGTCGGACGAAAGTTCGGCCTTACGCGACCACTCGAGCAATGCGAGCTGGATGGGCAGCAAAGCCAAACCGGCGAGAAAAGGCAGGTTGTTGAATCCGAACATCAGTATTATGAACAGCACTGTTCGGTAGAGTGCGTGGCCGCTCATCACATGTCCCAACTCATGCCCCAGCAGAACCCGCATTTCGTGTTCTGAAAGGAGGCTGAGCGCACCTGAGTTGAGGGTGATGAAAGGTTCGTCCATTCCCACGGCACCCGCGTTGACGATGGGGGTCTGGGTTACGTACAACTCTGGCTGCTTGGGCCAGTCCATTGTTGTTGTGACCTCTGTCATCAGCCCGTGCAGCTCCGGGAACTGCTTCGGACCAACGCGGACCGAGTTGGCCTGGAACAGGAGTCTGATTCCTCGTTCGCCGAAGAAACCGAAGATCCGTTTCACCACCTCGTCGAATCCCGGGATCCTGCGAAGTGTCTGGAGGGCTGCCCGATCAGCCGGGTGTTCCCAGGTAGTGGCCGAGATGTCCTTGAGGATCGCGGGCGAACGCGCGGACGGAAGGCCCGTGTCGTCACTCATTGCTGCCTCCGATGGTCGTGCTTCACATTGCCGCCTAAGAGAATCTTAAGCGGTTCTCTCTCCGTACGCGCGGGGTGAGACCGGGTTTCAGTCTGCGACTTCATGCCGAATCGGCCGCGAGAAGGGCCTGATCGAGGTCCTCTATCAGGTCATCAGTCTCCTCGATTCCGACCGAAAGTCGCACCAAACCATCGGTCAGTCCCATCTTGTCCCGCATTTCGCTGGGAACTCCGGCGTGAGTCATAGTCGCGGGATGGCCGATCAGACTTTCTACGCCTCCTAGCGATTCCGCAAGCGCAAAGACACGCGTACTCTCCACAACCTTGCGTGCTCTCTCCAACGAACCCGTATCCATCGAGATCATACCGCCAAAGCCGGACATCTGCCTACACGCTAGTTCGTACTGCGGATGCTCGGGTAGACCGGGGTAGAAGACTTTGTCCACGCCCGGGTGGTCTTTGAGCCATGATGCAATTGCGCGAGCTGAAGTCTCATGCTGACGCATTCGCACGGGCAGTGTCTTTACGCCGCGAAGCGTCAGCCAACAGTCCATGGGACCGGGAACCGCGCCAGCGGCATTCTGAAAGAACGCCAACCGCTCGGCCAAGTCACCTCGCTTAGTCACCACCAATCCCCCGACCACGTCGCTATGGCCGTTGATGTATTTGGTCGTTGAGTGGATGACCAGCTCCGCGCCCAAACCTATCGGTTGTTGGAAGTATGGTGTCGCAAAGGTGTTGTCCACCACGAGCGTCAGCGCACGGTCGCGCACCAGTTCTGCCACTGCCGCAACATCCGTCAGGTGCATCATAGGGTTGCTGGGGGTCTCGAGGAACACCAGCTTCGTCTTGAAGCCGATTGCCTCGTCGATGCATTCCAGGTCCCTGGTGTCGGCGAAGCTGAAGTCGAGTCCGCGCCGTTGGAAGATCCCGGTCATTAACCGATGGGTGCCGCCGTACACGTTCTCGGCGCATACTACATGGCTTCCGGGATCGAGCAATGACAACACGGCGTCGGTCGCCGCCACGCCCGACGCAAACGCGTGGCCGTGCGTCGCACCCTCCAACGCGGCCACGTTTCGCTCCAAGGCGTCACGTGTCGGGTTGTGGGTGCGTGAGTATTCGTATCCCTTGTGTTCGCCGAGACTGTCTTGAACGTACGTGGATGTGAGGTATACCGGGGGCATAATGGCTCCGGTGACCGCATCGGGACTCTGACCGGCGTGGATAGCTCTCGTAGAAAAGCCGCCACTGTGGTCCTGGTCGGAGGTTCGCGTCATGCTCAATTCCTTCTGTGTATTTACATTGCGAACTTTATGCCGCGTTCGCGCATCGAGCAAGTTGCCGCGCTTGTAATAGTACCGGGCCCGCTGTACGTTCACGAGTCATGACAGAAACACCCATCACCTGCCTGGTTGTGGACGATGAGGCGTCGCTTCGCGACACCCTGCGCCGAGTATTGGAGACCAGTGGTTTTCAGTGTGTGACTGCTGCGTCGGGTGCGGAAGCACTGGCCCTCTTGGAGGAGAGAGAGGTGCCGGTCGTGCTCTCTGACATCCGGATGCCGGAGATGGATGGCGTCACTTTGCTGGGCAAGATCAGAGAGCGATGGCCGGATGTGGCCGTGATCGTGGTGACCGGTGTGACCGAGGTGGAGGTCGCTGTCGCCTGTCTTCAGATGGGAGCTTTGGACTATGTCACCAAACCGTTCCAGCTGAAGGAGGTGAAGGCACGCGTCGAACAGGCGTTGGAAAAGAGACGGTTGATTCGAGAGAACCGCATGTACCAGGAGCACCTGTCGGATCTGGTCGGTATCCAGGCTCGCCGCATCGAAGAACTCTTCGTGGAGGGTGTCCAGGTGCTGGTTGAGGCGTTAGAGGCAAAGGACGCCTATACGAGAGGCCACTCTGCCCGTGTGAGCGCATATTCGGGTCGCATCGCAGCGGAACTGGGCATTGCTCCGTCGGAGGTACAGGTCATCGAGCTGGCGGCGGAATTGCACGATGTTGGAAAGATCGGTGTCCGAGAGGCGGTTCTGCTCAAGCCGGCGCGGTTGGACGTCGACGAGTACGATCACCTAATGCAACACATGTCAATCGGCGCGCGCATCCTCGGCCCTCTGTTGAAGAATGCACCTCAGGTAATCGATGTCGTGAGATCACACCACGAGCGTTATGACGGGACCGGCCGCCCCGATGAATTGGCCGGGGAGGATATTCCATTGCTTGCTCGCGTGGTATCGACGGCCGACGCATTCGATGCGATGACCTCTGCCAGACCTTATCGGACCGCGATGCCGGTGGAATCGGCTCTAGCAGAACTCGATCGTTGCGCGGGCTCACAATTCGATCCCGCCGTGGTGGATGCTTTCTACCGCGCTTTCCCGGATATCAGGGAACTTCCGATTGAGACGCCAGAGCAGTTGCTGCATCGATTGCCCGAAGGAGTTGCCGCGGGACCGTTATCCTGACGCCACTGAAATCGAGACAACCAAGGGACCGACATGAGTGACACGCTGATAGCCAGTGTATCGGGTGTAAGAGGAATTGTGGGCAAGGATCTGACCCCGGAGTTCATGGCCCGATACGCTGCCGCGTTCGGGTTGCTCGCTCGAGAAGCCGGTGGATCGGCGGTGGCGATCGGACGTGACGCGAGGACCTCGGGCCCGATGTTCGCCGCAGCCGTGGGGGCTGGCCTTGAGTCAGTTGGTGTCGACGTCATCGACTGCGGCTTGGTGCCGACACCGACCCTACAGCTTGCTGTGGAGTTCCATGAAGCTGCCGGAGGTATCGTGATCACCGCTAGTCACAATCCGGTAGAGTGGAACGCGTTGAAGTTCGTTGGCTCTGACGGTTTGTTCCTAGGCAAAGAGGCGGCAAACCGGCTGTTCGAGATCGCAGAGGAGGATCGCATTGAACGCTGTGCGTGGGACACGCTCGGCAGCATCGCAACAGACGACTTCGCGGTGCAACGCCACCTGGAGTCCGTGCTGGGCCTCGAAATCGTGGATACCAACGCTATCCGCAGCAGAGGGTTCAAGGTGGCTTTGGACTGCGTCCGTGGAGCCGGCGGCACGATCATGCCTGCATTGCTAGATCGGCTCGGATGCAAGGTGGCCGGCATAGATCTCGAGACGGACGGGCGGTTCACGAGAGCGCCCGAGCCGGTGCCCGCCAACCTCGGAAACCTGGGAGACCTGGTCCGCACCAGCAGAGCGGACATGGGGTTGGCAGTCGACCCGGATGTGGACCGGCTGGCAGTGGTTGATGGTTCGGGGACACCGATTGGCGAAGACTACACCCTGGCGTTCGCGGTGCAGGCGGTCCTCGAAAGGTGTCGCGGGCCGGTCGTGGCTAACCTCTCTACCTCACTAGTGGTGGATGACGCAGCCCGTGAATTCGACGTGAGGGTCAAGCGAGTTCCCGTTGGTGAGGCAAACGTGGCCCAAGCCATGCGAGCGGAATCAGCAGTGATAGGAGGGGAGGGAAATGGTGGCGTAATGCTTCCTGACCTACACCTCGGCCGCGATGCCCCGGTCGCGGCGATCTTGATACTGGATGCGTTAGCGCGGAGCGGCCAGTCGGTCGCGGACCTGGTGGCAAGTAGACCTCGATACGCTATTGTCAAGGCGAAGACAGGCCGCGGCAGTTCGCTCGACGAGGTCTACGCGGCTTTATTGCGCCGCTTCCCCGATGCCGAAACGGATCGACAGGACGGCCTGCGGTTGGCCTGGTCACAGTCTTGGCTCCACGTAAGGCCATCCGGGACGGAACCCATCGTGAGGATGATCGCGGAGGCACCCACTGAAAACACGGCTGCTACTCTGGTGGCTGCGGCCAAGCAGGCGATGGAAGAGACGAGTGCGAATTCGTGATCAGGGCTCGAGCAGATAGCAGCATCGCGGCTTCAATTTGCCGACCTGCCGCCGTTCCGGCCTATCACCCTGGGGAAGGGCGCGGGGCTCTGCAATGAGAGTAGTACTGCAACGGGTCTCTCGCGCAGCAGTGAGCGTCGACGGTGAGACAGTAGGCTCCATTGCAGCCGGATTTCTGATTCTGGTCGGATTCAAGGCGGATGACGGCGCTGCGAATCTACAATGGATGGCGGACAAAATCATGAGACTGCGCTTGTTTCCCGACGCCGATGGCAAGATGAATCGCGACCTCAAGGAAGTCGGTGGCTCTGTCCTCGTCGTCTCCCAGTTCACGCTCTACGCAGATGCTAGTAAAGGGCGAAGACCGTCGTTCGTGGGCGCAGCCCCGCCGGATCACGCAACTGCCCTCTACGAGGAGTTCGTCGAGGAACTGGGAGCGCGCGGTGTATCTGTCGCAACCGGAAGGTTCGGTGCGAAGATGGACGTCGAGCTGGTAAACGACGGCCCGGTTACACTGATATTGGATCGATGATCGTTCTTGCATCGAGTTCGCCCCGCAGGCACGAACTGCTCGAGATGTTGGGAATAGAGCACATTGTCGACCCAGCGAATATTGACGAGGAACTGAGCCCAGGTGAGTCGGCGGAGAGACTCGCCGTCCGGCTCGCACAGGAAAAGGCGGCGACGGTCGCATCTCGACATCGAGGCAGGGTCGTACTGAGCGCGGACACGCTGGTCGTTCTGGGGACGGAGATCCTGGGCAAGCCGGAATCACCACTAGAGGCTCAGCAGATGCTCCTTAGACTCGCCGGTCGCGAGCACAAAGTGGTCACCGCCGTTGCCGCTGCGTACGATAGTACCATTTTGGACCGGTGCGACGTCACACGCGTGTGGTTTCGACCGCTCACCGAGGCAATGATCGACGCCTACCTCTCCACCGGCGAATCGATGGATAAAGCGGGAAGCTACGGTGTCCAGGGATATGGCGCGGTGCTGGTCGACCGCATTGAAGGAGACTTCTTCGGCGTGATGGGATTGCCGCTTCGTCTAGTGGTGGAGTTGCTGGAGGAGGTTGGAATGCCTTATCGCTTCACGCGATAGACAGACACCTTTTCCTTCTTGCCCTTCAATTCCATTGCTTCTTGCGGCTCGACCGCCGGTTGTGTCTTGAGACCGTCGTAGAAGCGCTGCGAAATGATGATCTCGCCGGGCCCGGCCTTGGAGCAGAGCCGCGACGCCGTGTTGACCGCATCGCCGATTACGGTGTATTCGAGCCGCCGGTCGCTGCCGATGTTGCCGGCGAACACTTCGTAGTAGTCTATTCCGATGCCAATCTCGACGCGTTGGCGACCCTGCGCCGCCCACTTGACGTTGAGTTGCGCCAAGACGCTCTGCATTTCAATAGCTGCTTTCATCGCTCGGTCGGCGTCGTCCTCATTTGCGATCGGTGCGCCCCACAGGGCCATGATAGCGTCGCCCATGAACTTGTCCAGAGTGCCGCCGTTGTCGAACACTATCTCCACCATCTCGGTGAAGTACTCGTTGAGCAGCGTGGCGATGTCGTCCGGCCCCATTTTTTCCGACATCGAGGTGAACCCTCGGATGTCACTGAAGAACACCACTACCGGACGCTTGGTGCCTCCGAGGCGCACCTCCTCTTCCTGGTCGGCGATCTGCTCAGCGAGGTTGGGTGCGAAGTAACGCTGGAAGTTCGAGAGAACCACTGCCTCGCGTTGGATCTGGTCGGTGAGCTGGCTGTTTTCGATAGCGACAGCCGCGATGCCGGAGAAAGCGATCAGAAACTCCAGGTCCTCGTCGCCGAATGCATCCAGAGCCGTCTGGCTGTCCACGTAGATGAGGCCGACGACTCTTCCCTGATCCACTCCGCCTTGGCCACCACCCAGCAAGGGTGCACACATTGCGCTGCGAACGCTCTGCACCACGATCGACTTGCCGGCGAAGCGCTCATCGGCAGCAGCGTTGTCTGTCAAGATGGCGAGCCTCTGCTCCACAACTTGACGTGCAATTGACTGGGGTACGTGGCGGCTGCCGCCGCTTCCTCCGAGCCTGTTTCTCGAGATGCGAGGCACCAACTCCTCGCCTTCGACCATGAGAATGCTCACCCGATCCACACTCATCACCTGGAAGGTTATATCCACCACCTTTTCGAGAAGCTTGTCCACGTCCTTCTGACGCGACAGCGCCTGCGAGATGTCCAACAGCATCCTCAGCTTACGGGCCTGGAACTCTTCCAGCGTTTCACCGTCGACTAACAGCTGGGCCGAGGTCCGTCTACCTGGCTCGCGAGTCTCGAACCCCCCCGAATCCGGGACGGCTACCTGTTTTACGATGGTCGCTTCGGGTGGTGGGGGAGCGAAGTCCGCCTCTTCGGGCTCTGGTGGGGTGACCTCTACGGGTATGACCTCAATCACCTTGAACGCCACGCGGCCAAACGTGACGATATCGCCGTCAACCGCCGTGCCCTCCGTGATTTGCGTTCCGTTCAAAAACGTGCCGTTACTGGAGCCGAAATCCCGCACGTTGACGACTTCGCCATCCACCGTCACCTCTGCGTGCTGCCGGGATACCGTGGGATCGTAGATGGGCAGATCGCTGTTCACCGCCCGCCCGACGATGACCGAATCCCCGACAGTCAAGTCGACCGTCTGATCGCCCGTGATACTCAGGAGTTTGTATGAACGCAAATCGGAATTCCTCTTTGGGTCAGGAATATATCAACAGCCGCAGTACGGCGCTAACACGCTCTCTGTGCATTGCACTACCGGGGAGCGGCGAGCACGAACCTCCCCGATGCTCGCACCGCTGCGCTAACCGCGTCTATGCCGGCTGCGGCTGAACCTGGTGAGATCTCCCATTCATCCACGGATATCTCCTTCCATATGTCCAGCGCGGAAACGAACTCGGCCGCATTGGCGTAGCTCGGCGATGCAGCCCCGGTACTGGCGTCACCATATACGGAGAACGAGAAAGCGGCGTTTGGTGAATCAATGGAGCTGAACACGAGCCCGGACGGCGACAGAGTGAAACCGTAGGCACCGCCTCGGGGATCCACGGTCACCAGGACGGAATCCGAGTCGCTGAATGGCACTCCGTTTCGGGAGACCAAACAGCCCGCCGGAAAACTCAGCTCCAAATACAGGGTGTTGAACTGGTCGGGATGGTTCAACCGTTCAACGGACGACCGTGCATTCGAGACCCAGAAGTCCGTGACAGCCGGAGCGGGAGCATTCGCCTGCTGGGAGAGTATCAGTAGGTCGGCCAGGCTCCTCCGTTCATTCGAAGGGACCGTGAGATCGGAGCAGGAGCCAAACAGGACCGTGAATGCTGCGGTTGCTGCAACTCCTTGACTCAGTGATATTGGGCGGAAATGAGACACATCTGGCTCCTGATAGCTTCAACTGTTGTCCTGATTCCCAGTGCCGCGCGTTCGCAAGAATGGAACAGCGACCGTACTATCGACTTGGTCAATCGCGCCATTCAGCGCCGGATCGAGGCCCGTGCTGACAGCGGCTTGAGAGACTACTACGCCCGCGCTCACGGATTCGTATTTTTCCTCGGACAATTGGGCGATCTATCGGAACCGCCTCGCCTCGTCAAGTCCGATCAATTGGAACTAGAAGTTTACTGGAAGGCCCCGAATCAAACCAAGCAGGTGATCATAGGATGGCGTGACAGAGTCGACCTGCCCACTGACATACGCTATCACCGGGATCACCTGGGTATCGTCACAAACAACTTCGGCGATCGGATAGGCATCGGTGAAGGTGATGAGATTTCCAACGTGCCGCACCCGCTGTCACCTGAAGGCCCGATGCTCTACGATTTCGCTCTGACAGATTCGCTCACAGTGCGGCTCGCCAATCAGTCCGTGCGCGTGTACGAGGTGAATGCGCGGCCCAAGGACTTCGAGGCTGCCAGAGTCATTGGCTCACTATACATAGAGATGGAACGCGCCGAGCTCGTTCGGTTCCGATTCAACTTCACCCGGAACGCATACATAGACGAGACGCTCGATGACATCACGGTGGTCCTGGAGAACGGTCTGTGGGACGGGCGATATTGGCTCCCCACCCGCCAGGAACTGGAGATACGCCGACACACCTCATGGCTCGATCTCCCGGCGCGAGGCATCATTCGCGGCTGGTGGGAAATCGACGGTTACCGGTTCAACACCGGTATTCCGGACAGGGTCTTTCGAGGGCCTGAGATCGTGGCCGCCGCGCAGGCGGTTAGAGACACGTTCCAGTGGGATGAACCGCTCGAAGCGGCGGTACGTTCCATCCACGAGCCAGGGATGACATTCGACCTGGAGTCGGTGAGGGCTGAGGTCACGGAACTGGCGCAGAGTCAGGTGCTTCAGGGTTTCTCCAGAGCGAAACCCGGTGCGCGGTCAGTGTCGGACCTGCTGCACTTCAACCGCGTCGAAGGTATAGCGCCGGGTATGGGAGGAGTGTTCCGACCCGGTAGCGGATCGGTGGAAGTGCGCGTTTGGGGATCTTACGGATTCGATGACCGGCGCCCCAAAGGTCGCGTCTCTGTCGAGCGCGATTTTGAAGGCTTAGCTCTTCAGATTCGAGCCGGTCGCACCGTTCGCGATGTCGGTGACGAGCCGGTCATTTCGCCGGCGCTCAATTCGCTCCTCGCGCAGGAATTCGCGAGCGATTTCGGAGATTACTATCTCAACACCGAAGCATTGGTCTCGACACGGTTCCAGTTGGGTGCGCGCGCATGGATCACGGGCGGTTTGGGTGCCAACAACACTGAAAGCATGGCAGTCGTAGCGCGCCCGGCCAGTGGAACCTTTAGAGCCAATCGTGCCCTTGGAGCCGGTCGGTCGCTGTTCGCCAGGTTGGAGCTGGAGCGCCGCAGCGGCGGCTTCGTCCTGGGAAGCGGTTTGAGCGGGCGCCTGGCTATCGAGGGCGGGGTGTTGGAAGAAGATCGCTATCTCAGATTGCTTGCCGTCGGTCGAGCGCAGGCGAGGCTCTCAGGCACCGATGTCGTGGCCCGGGGTTGGGTCGGATGGGGGTCGCAGGCGTTGCCTGCTCACAGGGGTTTCGTTGTCGGTGGACGCGGAACTCTGGTGAGTGAGCCGTTTAGGAGATGGGGCGGCCGGCGCATCGCATATGGAGCGCTGGAATGGCGAATCTCCGCGCCGTTCTTTGCGGTTCCTCTTGGAGGCCGGATCTCATCGGGTGACAGATTGTTCTTGATACCGTTCGTTGAGGCGGGTTGGACGGGTGGCGACATACTCAATGGCATTGGGGAGGGTTCAGGTGGTGTTCGGCCGGTGGCGGGGGTGGCGATGGAGTGGTTTCATAGTCTCGTGCGGGTGGACGTCGGCATGAGTCTGCGAGACCGGCGATTCGGTGCGTCTGTGGATGTGAGTAGGGGGTTATGGCCCATTCTGTGAGGCCGCGGATGGCGTGCTGCAACACGGTCGCACTGACGGTGGCGCGTTGGAGCTTACGGGCATAGCTTGTACTGTTGCGGGGCATGCAGGAAAGCTGATTGGAGGTTGAGTGACTCAGGAGTTCAGGGACGAGTGGTTGTCGGCGACTCTAGAGGAGCTGATTGGGGCAGACAAACTCGCAGAAATCCGGGAATCTGAAAACGCGCGCGAGTCTCTGTGGGAGACAGCGGTGGCAAATGGTGCCACTGCGGACGAAGAACTGCTGAGTGCACTTTCCAGGCGATTCCGCCTGAAACTGGCGGACATTTCGCAGGCCGATCGCGCTGCGTTGGATGCTGTTCCGGAGGAAGCTGCCAGACAGTATCACATTCTCCCCCTGCGCATTACGGAATCATACCTGGAGATTGCTTCTTCCAACCCGTTCGACCTCGACTGCGAAAAAACCCTCGCGTTTGCCACAGGTCGAGAGGTGAGGGTTGTGCTCGCGAGTCCCACATCGATTCGGGAGAAGATCGACGAACGGTACCAGCCGGAGAACGTTCTCGAACAGCTCATCGAGGGAATGGGAGACCATGCGGAGATCACCCAACTCGATGACACGCCCGAGCTGACGGACGAACTCACGATTTCGGCGGAAGAGGCTTCACAGCGCCCTGTGGTGCGTCTGGTCGACTTGATATTCTCCGAGGGCATTCTCGCACGCGCGAGTGACATACATATAGAGCCCGAAGAGGGTGGCATTGCCGTGCGGTTCCGGATCGATGGTGTCCTGCGAGAGCACATGAAAATCCCGCGAGCCGCCGGGTTACCCCTGATCTCGAGAATCAAGATCATCTCCGGTCTGGACATTGCCGATCGCCTTCGTCCGCAGGACGGAAGGGCGCGAGTAGCAGTGAACGGCGTACCGGTCGACTTGCGGGTGTCAACCCTTCCGGCATCGCAGGGCGAGAAAGTGGTGGTGCGGGTACTGGACACGTCCAGGACGGTTTTGTCTCTGGATTCGCTCGGCCTGAGCGACATGGAGGCCGACAAGATTCGCGAACTCCTGGACTACCGAGATGGGATAATCCTCGTCACGGGACCCACGGGTTCCGGCAAGACTACTACCCTATACTCTGCAATACGCCACGTTCAGAGCGAGGGCGTGAATATCGTCACCGTAGAGGATCCCGTCGAATACCGCCTGCCCGGAATTGTCCAGGTCCAAGTCAACGAGAAGGCTGGTTTGAATTTCGCTTCCGCCCTCCGGTCCATTCTGAGGCAAGATCCCGATGTGGTTCTGGTTGGAGAGGTGAGAGACAGAGACACCGCTCAGATTGCGGTTCAAGCATCGCTTACCGGCCATCTGGTGCTGTCCACGCTGCATACCAATGACGCTCCAAACGCAATAACCAGGCTGGTAGACATCGGCTTGGAAGCGTTCAAGATCGGTTCTGCTCTTCGCGGAGTGGTAGCTCAACGACTGATGAGAACCCTGTGCACGACCTGCAAGGAGGTATGGGTCGACCCCATCCCACGAAAGCTGCAAGACTGGATACCCGAGGGCTCTCCGCTCTATCGGGCCGTCGGCTGTCCCGAGTGCGCAATGACGGGATATCGGGGTCGTTTCTCGATCATCGAGATCCTGGACATGACACCGGAGGTCGAGCGTAGGATCGTATCCGGAGCCACGGCCGATCGAATAGCCGAAGCAGCTCGCAAGGGCGGTATGCACTCTCTATGGGAGAGCGGTCTGGCGCACGTGCTCAAAGGCGACTCTACCGTTGATGAGTTGCTGCGAGTAGTGGACGTGCCCTCCGAGGACGAGGAACCCGGCGACTCGACCAAAGCCGCACGCGATTCTGGCAAGGTCAACAGGGCGTCGGGAGGTGTGAAATCGCCCGCGAGATCCAGCTCTCCCACCGTAGATGTGAAGGGCTCAACCGATATATCGGTTGAACCGGCGCCTGCACCTGCACCCGCACAACCGGCTCAATCTCGACCGGCTACCGTAGAGATCCAAGGACTCGACGGTTCGTTCGAGTTATTGGAAGCTGAGGAGATGGGAGCGCCTGCGCCGGTTGATGCGAAGGTTTTGCTCGTCGATGACGAAGACCAGCTCCGCAAGGTGATGCGCGACCTTCTGGAGAGAGACGGGTACTCAGTTACCGAAGCGCGAGATGGGGTGGAAGCGCTGGACCAGATCGACCGGCACGCGCCGGACATAATCGTGTTGGATCTGAACCTACCCGGGCTGGACGGCTACGGAGTCTTGTCCCATCTGCGCTCGCGGCCCGCGACGGCTGGCATACCGGTAGTTGTGCTGACGGCGCAAGGAGACGAAGAAAACGAAGTGCGCGTGTTCGAGATGGGGGCTGACGACTTCTTGTCAAAGCCTTTTAGGGCGCGGGCGTTGTCGGCGCGCCTCCGAGCGGTGCTGGGTAGAAAGAGCCGTCAGGACTAGCCGGATTCCGCCGCGTCCTCCTCGGCAAATAAGTTCCTTACCGTAGCTCTCAGTTCCGTGATGTCAAATGGCTTCCGGAGATAGCGGCACCCAATTGAGCGTAACCATTCGTCTGTCTCGGTCCTCACATCGGCCGTCATGAGTATGGTTCGTGAGCACAGCTCTGAATGATTGGACCTGAGCCCGTCGCCGAAGGCTGTGCCAGCGGCGTCCGTTGCTCTGGCATCGGCAAGTATTAGATCGTATCGGTTGCATCGGAGCAAGGAAAAGGCTTGCGACGCATCCCTTGTGGCATCCACCGAGTGTCCGTCCTCGGCGAATGAAGCGCGCAATGACCGCTGTACCGCCGGATCGCGGTCGAGCAATAAGATGAACAGACTGGCGCCGTCACGTAGCGGCATCTCTCTGGATGCATCGTCGTCAGATGCGCCGCCGGTGTTCTGCACGGCGGTTCTTGTCGCTTCATCGAGTTGCACGACTGGTAGCGAAACCACGAAGGACGTGCCACCCTCCGGTCGCTTCTGCGCTTCGATGCTCCCGTTATGCGCCTGGACGACACGGTACGATATGGACAAGCCGAGACCCGTACCCTCTCCGGTCGGCTTGGTGGTCACGAAAGGAAGGAACACCTGCGGTAAGAGCTTGTCGTCGATTCCGGGACCAGTGTCCGACACCTCGAGGATCACATGTTCGCGCCCAACCGAAGTGCTCAACGTGACTTGCCGTGCCCTGCCCTCAGCGTTCTCGGAAACGGCCTGTGCGGCGTTGTTGAGGAGATTCAACACAACCTGCTGGAGCTCGTGACTGTTGCACTCGATGATGAGCGGCTTCTCCGCCAGTCGCAATGAGAACTCCACATCCCTCAGCTTCATCTCGTGGTTCATAAGTGCAGCGGTACGGCGTGCAATGTCGTTCACGTCGGCGTGGCTCCTCTCGATAGGCTCCTTCCTCGCAAAAGTGAGCAGGTTACGCACGATGTGCGATGCGCGCTCGGCTTGCTCGTGAATCATCTCGAGGTGCTCGCGATCGGCCGGGGTGATCGTTGCACGGTTGACGAGGAGGTCGGCCACACCGGCTATCGAGGTGATCGGGTTGTTGAGGTCGTGTGCAATGCCCGACACCAGCTGTCCAACGGTAGCCATCTTCTCGCTCTGAATGAGTTGCTCCTCGATAGCTCTTCGTTCGGTGACGTCCTCGATTTGCACCACCACCCACACCGTCGTGGCCCCCCGCATGCGTGATGACGAGATCCGGAATCTTCTTTCGGGTGAAGACGAATGATGTGTGAAGGACGGAGGCCCCTCTCCACCTCTCACAGCGTCGAGGTACTCGGCCAAGCGTGCGGAATTACCGGGAAGCTCGTCGCAGAGATCCAGCCCGATCACCTCCGTGACAGGCCTGTCCAGCATGTCGGCCAAGGTTTTGTTCGCACGGCGAATTCGGCGGGTGTCATCAACTACCGCAATGCCCGTGGACAGGACGTCGAATGTCGCCTCCCACTGTTCCTTGCCGCGTTTCAACAGCTCGACCGAACTGGTATGTGTCAATGCCATGGCCGTGTGGGTAGCCACTGTCACGAGTTGACGGATGTCGTCGGACGTGAAAGAGGCGGTGCCGTCACGCACCGCGGCCAACACACCGCATATGGTGCGGTGGGTTTCCAGCGGCGTCACGGCGGCAATGCTCACTCCGAATCCCTCCACGAGGTCCTGAGAGGGCTGCTCTCCGGGATGAGAAACCGAAACCCGGTTTTCACGAAGAGCCTTAACCAGCAGACCGCGGTCCGAGTGTGCTATCTCGGATCCGTCCAATGCAGCGACACTCCCATCCGCGGCAACGATTCTAAGCAACGCCGAATCCTGCTGCGAAAGAGCGACCAGGACTCCGTCAGCTTTGACGAAGCCGTGGACGATTGCCGCGATCTCACCCACGATGTCATCGAGCAAGAGTGTGTTCGAGAGCGTCAACGTGAGCTGTTGCAAAACAGCGAGCCGTTCCCGAACAGCCTCCGTCTCCGCGAGATGACGGGCGCGCATGCGCTTGATACCGTATGCAATACCGCCCAGAGCTAATACCGCGGCCGCCAGACCCGCTAGTATGGTAGCGCTCATCCTACCGGTACAGGCTCGAGTCCGTACCTGTTGACTGGAGTGAATCGGCAGTGTCGCGCCTCGCTGCGGCCGCACGCACAAACACGGCCGCACGCTCGCGGTCAAGTACTCTGAGGATCCGCTCCCATTCATTAGTGGATACCCCATCGTAGCCAAGGGAGAACGGATCGAACAGCCGCAGTCCGTCTTCATAGAGGTAGATGGCGGTAGCCGTCTCGCGTTGATTCACCTGTCGATCCCCGAACGAAGGAGACACTGGGACAAACGCGCGCGGACGGAACAGACGGCTCTGGCCGATGATCGTCAAGGCTTCCGCGTCGAAACGAGCCCTGGTTTGGGTACCGAAGAAGGAAACCAGGAAGAGCGAAGGATCGGAGATGCCATTTCGCCTCGCCGCCTCGTCGATATCCGCTGCCTTGGATTCCAGCAGGCGATGCATGGAGCGATATGTGTCGGGGGCGAGGAGTCGTATTACTCCTTCGTTCAATGGAATGGCGCTTACAGCGAAATCCGGCGTTCGGAGCCTTATGCCGATGTCGTTCTGACCGAGCGTGCCAAATCCAGCAGGAGGTAGTTCATCCTGTCTCATCGCAGTATCGGCGTTCTGAGCGGATGCCGAGACCAAAACCAGTCCTGCAATCAGCAGGGCCTTGATTGGGTCTGTGACGAACCTCTGCTTCCATGTCATGAGACTTGCCGCCTTCTATTGGTTCTGGCGTTCCTCTCGGACCAACTCCCGTATCGAATCGACGAGATCACTCACTCCCTCGCCGCTGCGCACGCTCGTTAAGATACACTGTTCTTCTGCTACTCCGATCTCCTGGGCGATGGTGCTCAGGCGACGGTTCCGATGCGTGCGGGCTACTTTGTCTGCCTTTGTGATTGCTATCAGGGCAGGTGTGCCGTGCTGAGAGAGTATTTCCGCGATAGACATGTCCTCGCGCGAAGGATTCCGCCGTATGTCGAGAAGCCAGACGGCGCCGACCAGTTCGGTTCTACTCGAAAGATAGGTGTTGATCAGCCTCGAGAAAGCGATTCGATCGGGTTTCGACACCTTCGCGTAGCCGTATCCCGGTAGATCCACTAGGTAGAATTGCGTCGAGATTTGGTAGACGTTGAGAGTTTTCGTCTTGCCCGGGGTCTTGCTCGTGAAAGCCAGTGACCGCCGTCCGGCAATCTTGTTCAGCAGCGACGACTTTCCGACGTTTGAGCGGCCCACGAAGGCCACCTGGGGCAGGTTGAGAGGTGAACGAAAATCGGCAGCTGGATAGCTGCCAGCGAAGGTTACTTCGCTCAGGCGCCTTTCTTCGCCCGAGCCCGTGCCGTGACCATGAGAGGCGCTCGGTTCTCTTTGATGCATTCTTTGGTTATCACAATCTCTCGGACATCGTCGCGGTTGGGCAAGTCGAACATGATGTCCGTCATGACCTCTTCGAGAATCGCACGCAGACCGCGCGCTCCCGTTCCGCGTTTCATTGCGCGTTGTGCCACAGCCGATAAGGCTTCCGGTTCGAACGTCAAACCCACGTTCTCGAGTTCGAATAACTTCTTGTACTGCTTGCTGAGAGCGCTTTTGGGCTCGAGCAGAATCTTGACGAGAGCCTCTTCATCCAATGTGTCGAGAGCAACAACCACGGGAAGTCGCCCGACCAACTCGGGGATCAAACCGTAGCGAAGCAAATCGTCGGGCTCGACGTCGTGATATGGGTTACGTTCCAACTGTTCGGCTTTCCCCTGCTCCAGTTCCTCCTTGCTGAATCCGATGCGCCGCCTGCCGGTGCGAGCCTCGATGATGTCTTCGAGGCCGTCAAACGCTCCACCGCATATGAAAAGGATGTTTCTGGTATCGATCTGAATGTATTCCTGCTGCGGATGCTTTCGTCCGCCCTGTGGCGGCACCGACGCAACCGTACCCTCGAGGATCTTCAGCAGAGCCTGCTGAACGCCTTCGCCTGAAACGTCTCGAGTTATGCTCGGGTTCTCACTCTTGCGCGCCACCTTATCGAGTTCGTCAATGTAGACGATTCCGTGCTCGCATTCGCTGACATTGAAGTCGCCGGCCTGCAGCAGCCTGACCAGTATGTTCTCGACGTCTTCACCTACGTAGCCGGCTTCAGTGAGAGTGGTGGCATCAGCTATTGTGAAGGGAACGTCGAGGATGCGGGCGAGTGTCTGTGCCAGCAATGTCTTTCCAACGCCGGTCGTGCCGAGCAGCATGATATTGGACTTTTCCAGTTCGACGTCGTCGCTTCTCACCGCGAGGGAGTTGATTCGCTTATAGTGGGAGTAAACCGCAACCGACAGCGTCTTCTTGGCCTTCTCCTGCCCAATCACGTATTGGTCCAGGACTTCCTTGATCTCCGAGGGAGTTGGAACCTGGGTGATCGCCTCCTGAACCTCGCGCTCTTCGTCTTCAGCGAGGATCTCGTTACAGAGCGCTATGCACTCATTGCAAATGTACACGGACGGTCCGGAAATGAACTTCCGGACGGCGTCTTTCGACTTTCCGCAGAACGAGCAGCGCAGGTGTTTGTCTTGTGACATGATCTATCGCCGGTTTCGCATAGTATGTGACTGGGAAACCGCTCCGTCAAGGAGAGTCCTTGTCCCCCAACTCGGATCTGTGCTGGATCACCTTATCGATTATCCCGTACTCCTTTGCCTCCTCCGCGGACATGAAGGTGTCTCTGTCCATGTCCCTCTCGATCGTCTCCAGCGTCTGACCCGTGTGTATCGCGTAAAGCTCGTTGAGCTTATGCCGCGCGTAGAGAATCTCTTTCGCGATGATCTCGATGTCGGCAGCGCTGCCCTGGGCCCCGCCCGACGGCTGGTGCATCATGATCCTTGTGTTGGGTAATGCGGATCGCTTGCCTCTTTCACCGGCGGCGAGCAGGAAAGACCCGGCGGAGGCCGCCATCCCCATGCAGATAGTGTTGACCGGGGCCTGGATGTGCTGCATCGTATCGTAGATGGCGAGGGCGCTGGAGATCACTCCTCCGGGGGAGTTGATGTAGAGGTAGATATCACGTTCCGCGTTGTCGGCTTCGAGGAACAGTAGCTGCGCAATGATGATATTGGACACATCATCGTCGATCGGCGTTCCGAGGAAGATGATTCGGTCCATGAGCAGGCGAGAGTAGATGTCATAGCTCCGCTCGCCTCGGGTCGACCGTTCGATTACGTACGGTGGGAATACAGTCGGCATTGCCAGTCCTCAGGTGGTTTCTTCGGTTACGGTTGATTGTCCCAACAGGTGTTCGAACACCTTCTCCTCGGTTATACCACGTTCCAGCTCCGGAAGTTGCTTTGACTTCTGCAGCGAAGCGTACACCTGCCCGGGCTGCACATTTCGCGCCGTGGCGATACTCTCGATCTTGGCGTCGACGTCTTCCTCGGTTGCGGTGAGGTTCTGTGTCTCCGCGACGTGGTCTATGATCAGATTTCTCTTGACCTGGTGTTCGGCGATCGGGGTCATCTCCGAGGTGAATTTCTCGAGTTGGTCGTCCGGTATCTGGTAGTTGTGAGCGAGTCCGGCCAACATCCGCTGCACCATCGGGCGCGGCGCTTCCACGGCGTTGGCGGCAATGATTTCATCGATCACCTGCTGGCGGACCTGGGTGTCGGCCTCACGTTTGATATGGTCGTCGATGTCTTTGCGGAGAGTCGCTCGCAGGGCTTCCATAGAATCATAGTCTCCCACTTCGCCCGCAAAGTCGTCATTGAGTTCCGGAAGATCCTGTCGTTTCACCTCGTGCAGCGTTATGCGGACGTCACGACTCTGCCCTCGTTTGGACTCCTCGTGGAAGTCCTCAGGGAACGTCACGGTTGTTTCCAAAGAGTCCCCAGCTCGCATTTCCTTCAACTTCTGCTCCACTTCCGGCAGTGCCTGCCCCTGGCCGATGACTACCTGGTACTGGCCGCCCTCTGCCGGCTCAGTTTCGCCGAGTGGGGCGATCGTGATCGAGGCAAGCTCCCCTTCCTGCGGGCTAGCGTCGTCAACCGGCACCCATGGGGCATGCTGGTGGCGAACCTGCTCCAATTGCGCATCTACCATTTCGTCTGTAACCGGCACGACTTTGCGCACCAGTGAAAAGCCACCCAGTCTCTGTAGATTCAATTCCGGTTTGACCGCCACGGAGACCGTGAATTTGAGTGGTTCGCCCTCGTCGAACTTCAAATCCTGAACCAGCGGCTCGGCGATGGGCTTCAAGTCTTCCTGGGAGAGTAGCGCCTTCCAACCCTCATCCACCAACTCTTGGATGACGCTCTCTCGAATTGCAGGCCCGAACTTCTTCTTGATGACCGCTTGCGGCGTCTTGCCCTTCCGGAAACCCGGTAGCTTCGCCTGCTTGGCGAATTTTGCCGCCGTCCTCTTTTCGGCTGTCTCTGCGCGCACCGCGGGCACCTCGACCGTGAAGATCTTCTCTCCCGGTTTGTCTTCAGTATGCGTAATGACAATATCGGTTGCTTCGTTCGAACTCATTAGTTTCCGCCGGTTTTAGGGGAACCACTAATGTAACCCTTATGGGTGTATTTGTGAGTGGTGAGCGGTGAGTGACACTGCGTGCAGAGGCGCTTTCTACGATGACTCGACCGATACCGCCGCAGAGGCACCATATTACATGCGACCGGAGGGACTCGAACCCTCACGGGTTTCCCCACAGGATCCTAAATCCT
>CAZOJI010000039.1:0-11213 GCA_964580055.1 uncultured Gemmatimonadaceae bacterium
GCAGGTGTGTTTCAATATGGATCGGGCGTCACAGTTGGAAACGCACGGAGTTGCGCGGGCCAACCGGAGCGTAGTCAGTCACCACCTCCACAGCGCAAGTGGTTTCGTCACGAAGCGACAAGCGCAGCCAGGGCGTTCCCCCGTAGCGGACGTCAGTTCGCTTTGTAACTGCAGTCCGCGTAGGGGGAATGTCCTGGCGGAGCGCCTCGAAGCAAAGCCTGGATGCGCGAAGCCTTCAGTTCGCTTTGTAACTGCAGTCCGCGCAGGGGGAATGCCCTGGCGGAGCGCCAACCCAAGAGCCGCGGCACTATGCTTGAGTTGACAACGCCGCGCCACCGCTGCTCTTTTGCTTGTCGTTTCGTCTGAATGTAGACGCCGACCGAGTGAACTCGAGTAAACGGTCGCTGTCCGTTTGATAGGGAGCCGAACCATGTCCTTGTTCGATCTTCGTCCCCGCCGGCTGCTCGGCGCCGCCTTCCTCGCGGTGTCGCTCTTCTGTGCAACTTCGTGCGACGCAGGTGAGGAACCCCTCGACGTCGTCGAGGCTACCATTCCCGAGATGTCGCGCGCAATGGAAGAGGGTCGCGTCACCTGCCGCGAACTGATCGAGTCCCACCTGCTGCGTATCGCCCTTTATGAGGAACGCGTGAACGCGACGATCGCCGTCAATCCGAGTGTGCTTGCGATCGCGGACAGTCTCGACCGGGCGCGTGAGGCGGGGAGTGTGCGCGGTGCTCTACACTGCATCCCGATCGCGCTCAAGGACAACATCCACACCACCGGCATGCCGACCACCGGTGGCTCGCTCGCATTCAGGAGGTTCGTCCCGCCGTACGAGGCCACTTTGACCACGAACCTCCGAGAAGCCGGCGCCGTCATCATCGCGAAGACCGTGATGACCGAACTCGCCAACTTCGTCGCGAGCGGTATGCCCGGCAACTATTCAGCGCTCGGAGGCTACGGGCTCAACCCGTATGACCCGCGCCGCGATCCGCGAGAGGGCCGGAACGACGGGCGACCCGTGATCGGCACCGGCGGCTCCAGTTCCGGCATCGGAACCGCGATGAGCTTCTGGGCCGCGAACATGGGTACGGAGACGTCGGGCTCCATTCTCTCGCCGGCAAACGCGAACATGTTGGCCGCGGTCAAGCCGACCGTGGGGCGGGTGAGTCGCTACGGTGTGATCCCCATAACGGCGGATCAGGACATTGCCGGCCCCCTTGCGCGCACGGTGACGGACGCGGCGATTCTGCTGGGAGCCCTGGAAAGTGCTCAGCCCGATCCCAATGACCCGGCGACCGAGCGCTGCGAGCCTCCGCCGGGCGGGGACTACACAGCGTATCTGAGAGCTGACGCATTGCAGGGTGCTCGTATCGGGATACCCCGGGCGTTGTACTATGACTCGGTGCAGGCACCCGGGAGCGACCGGTGGCGCGGTGGACTGTCCGAGGAAGCCAGGTCCTTGATGGACGAGGCGATCGCTATCCTGGACAGTCTGGGAGCGACCATAGTAGACCCGGCCGATATCCCGAGCGTTATCGACCCCGACCCGGAAGACAATCTGCTCGCGAACAGAGGCAGCAGTGTGCTCAACTACGGCATGAAGCGGGACTTCAACGCGTGGCTCGAGTCGCTGGGAGAAACCGCTCCAGTAGAGACTCTGACGGAGCTGCGCGAGTGGAACCTCGCACACGAGGAAGCCGGTGCGCTCAAGTACGGTCAGGCTCGGCTCGATGCCTCCGACGAGATCGACCTCGAGGCGGACCGTGCCGAGTACGAGGCAGATCGCGCCCGAGACCTGCGGCTTTGCGCAGAGCATGGGATCGACGAGGTGATGAACGAACTCGAGTTGGATGCTCTGCTGTTTCCGGGAGCGAGCGGTTCGAGCATCGCCGCGCGGCCGGGGTACCCTACAGTGACCGTGCCGTTCGGTTTCGCAGAGTCCACTGGCGGCCCGCCATGGCCGGAAACGTTCGACGCAAAGCCGCGGCCTTTCGGCGTCAGCTTCACGGGAATGGCGTGCAGCGAGCCTCGGCTCATCGAGCTTGCCTACGCATTCGAGCAGGCAACACTGCGTCGCGTCCCGCCGCCGGGTATGCCGTAGCGGTCCGCAGATTCGTCATGCAGTCACTCGACCCAAACGTCCTATCACTATCAAGGCATGACCGCGACCCACGTCAGGGAGCAAGGAGTCCAAGCGCAGCAAGGGCATTCCCCCGTAGCGGACGTCAGTTCGCTTTGTAACTGCAGTCCGCGTAGGGGGAATGCCCTTGCGGAGCGCCGCGACGCAAAGTCTTGATGCGCGAAGACGTCAGTTCGCTTTGCAGCTGCGGTCCGCGCAGGGGGGAATGCCCTCGCTGTGCGCACATAACGGAAGCCCCCTACCGCTCCCGCCCCTCCATCAACGCCCTCGCCGCCTGCCGCTTCTGAAGATACGGCACTCCGTGCACCATCCAATTTGGCGCCGGCTCGCCTTTCAAGTAATGGTCGTAAAACTGCTCCATCCGCGTCATGAAATCCTTCTGATTCTCCAGCTTACTGAGGTGGTGCCCCGCGCCCGGATACGACGCGAATATAATCGGCTTACCCAGGAACCTCAGCGCATTGTAGAACTCCATACCCTGTAGGTACTCCACTGAACCATCCTCGGTGCCGTGCAGATAGAGCAGGGGAGTGTCCATCGTCTCCACCCAGGTGATCGGCGACTGCGAGCGGTACAGCTCGAAGTTGCTGAATGGATCGGTCCCGTAGCGACCCTGACCATAGATGTCGTAGCTGTGGTTATTCTGTCCGCTGCCGTGAAACAGGATATTGAATTCTGCGGCGAGATCTATCGGAGCCGCGCCGGCCACGATGGCAGCGAACATGTTTGAGCGAGTCGCGATGAAGGACGCTCCACCGCCGCTGAAGCTGTGACCGTGGAGACCTATCCGTTCGGGATCGGCATAGCCCAGCTCGATGACGCGCCGCGTTGCTGCCTCCACGCAGTCCAGCATGTCGTCGTGTGTGGTGCCCGTGTTGAAGTGCACGTCGGGCAACATCACCAGATAACCGTTGCTCACGTACTTGCCGAACATGGGTGTGTCTCTGAAGATCGCGCGCGGGTAGCGATACAGGTTGTGCGAGTTCTTCTCGTAGAAATCAACCAGCATAGGATAGCGGTCGCCTGGTTGGTAACTGTCCGGGATGCTCAACACACCCTGCAGCGGCACGCCGTCCTTGTTCTCGTATTCTATCAGGATGTTGCGACCCCATCTGTATTCCGACTGCCACGGAATCGCGTCGGTGATGCGCTCGTGGCGTCGCATGCGCATGTCGCTGGCGTAGTAGTCGGGAAAAATCTCGAACGTCTCTTTGGTGAAGATCACGCGGTTCGCGTCCTTCGCTTTGCTGAGGTTCACGATCCGGATGTCGTCCCACAACCGTTGGCGCAGATTGCCGTTCTCCAGCACGAAGTAACCGTAGCGTTTGGAGGCGTCGCCGTATGCGGATAGGACGATCGGCTCGGACAGGTCGATGAAGCGCTCTTCAGGGTCCAGCTTCTCGTAGCGCAGCCGAACCCGATTCTCATCTCCATAACCTCCCGTCAGCTCCGTGGCCGGGCTGCCGTCGAGCGGCTGCAGCCAGAGGTCGTATCTGTGATTCAGGATTACGGCGCTGCCGTCTTCGGTCCAACCTGCAACCCCGTAAGGAGGTTCGGTGCCGGGACGATCGTACTGCTCGTTCACGAAACTGACCGGCGACGATTCGGTGAGGTGCACTGACCGGCCCTGCTCGATCGCGTAGTCCCAAACTTGCCCGTCTCTCCAGTACAGGAAATGTTTGCTGTCGGGCGAAAGACCGAGGGTTCGCTTCTGCGCCTCGACGATGAGCGTGCGCTCGCCAGTGCGGGTGTTTACCCGAAAGTAGTCGGCCCGGTCCTCCCGCCAGTCGGATATGTACGGCCTGTCGTTGGAGCCGATTCCCCAGTTGCCGTCGCGTGTTAGATCGAGCCGGCGCATCGATGAGTCGCTGAGCTGAACGAACCGACTCTCACGGATATTGAAGACCGCGCTGTAGGTGAAGTTACGATCCCTCTCAGCCTGCACCGCCTGGACAGTCTGAATTCGGTCGTCATTCCAGTGGAAGATGTCGACGTTGGCGACGGGGTTGTCTTCGTCTTCCTCGAACTCTTCCCGCTGCTCCTTGATCCCGAAGAACACGCCCGAGAGGTCTTCGCGGAACGATAGCTCTTCGCGCTCGCTGATGACGTAACCGACCGGGAAGTTCGTCAGGCCCGCCGGGCTCAACTCGATGCGCCGAGCTTCGGTGCTGGCGTTGGTGAACGCAACCAGGCCGTTCTGCCGCTCTGTGAGGCTATCCGGTTTCCAGCCCTTCAACACAGCGACTGCGGTGCCTTCTTCGTCCCAAGTGAGTTGGGAATACCGAAGTGTGTCACTGTCCAGCACCCGTCGAATGCCGGATTCGAGATCGTACAGATACAATCCGTTGCCGCTCTTGCCCGCCGCGTCGATAGTGTAGGCCAGCAGCGTGCCGGGCTCGTTGAACTCGAACTCGTAGACGTTCCCGATCACCTCATCAACGCCGTTGGCCAGATGCCGCACAATGAGATCAGTTCCGTCGTGCTCGGCATCTTCGCCGGTTGCATCGATCTCGACAGCGAGAAAACGCGAGTCCTTGGAGAAATCGAATGAAACCATGTTTTCCCAGATTCGACGCTCTCCGCTCCGAAGGTCCATCAGGCCGGCATGATCCGGCACCGATTCTTCGTCCTTCCGCAATTGCTCGGCCTCTTCGAACGGCGTGGCGATCGCGTAGGCAACCCAGCGGGAGTTGGGCGAGAATTCCGGGTCAAAACCGAGCGGTACCTGGTACTCGGTGTCATTGTCCAGGCTCTTCACGAACAGTGTGTCGTCGGCTCGGAAATTGTCGTATGCGTAAGTCACCCAGTTGCCGTCGTCCGATATTGCCACCGACACGATGCTGCGCCAACGCGCGTAGTCCTCGATCTGCATCACGCGCAGGCTGTCCTGCTCCTGAGCGAGTGCCGCAGGTGCGGCGGTCGGTATGGTCAAAGCAACTAGCAGGAATGTTGAATAAACGAGTCGTGCTGGCTTCATGGTTCCTATCTCCGTGGCGGTAAACGCGGGTACCTCCATCACTCGTGACGTCGGCAACCTCGCAGAAGCTGAGCAGAATATCGGTCAGCCAGGGAGAGGCGGCAACCGCGGCTACTTCGGTTTGCGCTGACTTGGATCTTTCGGTTCTCTCGCGAACTGCAGTTCGCGGAGGGACGCTGCCGGCATGGAGTGAACGCACCGTCGCCGCCGGCACAAGGTGTATGTTGAACGCGCTCGAGAGATCACGGCAATGCCCCAGAGCCGCCGGCTGCAGCAATCCGCCGGGAAGCGCCGCCGGCATGTAGTGTTCCGGATGAGGGCCTTGACCGGCGCCAGCGTTGACGCGACGTTCGATATCACGGCTGTTTTGGGAATTCGCTGAAAGGAGCGGATCTGTGAGCGGCCTGCTCCTCCCGACGGATCGCGAAGTTGGTCCGTTCCAAGAATCGTCGCACCTGATAGGCGATCAAAGTGCACTGCACGCGACCGCCGCCGAGCAGGGTTACCTCTATTTTCAGTCGTTTATCCCCGACTCTCTACTTGTGCCCGTGCGCAGCTTCACCAGGGAAGCTTTCGCCGAATATGGATGGGTGCGCGCCGATGAAGAGAATCCGCCCACTATGCTGGCGGTGCCGGACGCAAAGCTTTCCGGACGGGGATGGGATGATAGGGACTGGGTGCAGTTTCAACTGACCTTCAGCAAGCACCCCGATTTCCTCGCACTCGCGGAAGCACCGTCCGTCATGGCAGTGCTCGAAGCCATCATGGACGAGGCGCCGTGGCTGGCATCGATGAATTTCTGTCATATCAAACTGCCCGGCAATCCTGAACAGACAACTCTGCCGCATCAGGACGCTTGGTACCTTCCGCAGTGCAAGAGGATGTGGACGATGTGGGTCCCTCTGGTGGATACGCCCTTTGAGGTAGGGCCCCTCGGTGTCGTGGCCGGGTCACAAAAACGAGATGTCGAAGACCACTTCACGGCATTCTCGGGCCTTCAGGTCGAGCCGAAAGTCGAATTCACCTCGAGCGAAGTAAAGGCCGGCGACGTGGTGTTCTACGCCGCACGCACGATCCACTGCCAGTGGTCCAACGTATCGGCCACCTTTGCCCAAGTCTCGGCGGACGTTCGCTACGAGCCGAAGTCAGTTGGCAAGGAATCGAAGCTGCGGAGGAAGCCGAAGTAGCATGCTCCCCGTACGTAGTGGCATTGGCGCTGTTCTACGCACTGCTTGGCTTACTGGCAGGAACGACCGTATCGTTGTTCGGTACTGTTTCCGCGAACTGCAGTTCGCGGAGGGACGAGCCGGCATGGAGCAGGAACACGGGAAGAACTCTCGCAGCCCTCAGTGTGCAACGGAGATGCCGCCGACACGGAGAAACAGGGGCAGCACTCTGACATCGCACCGTATGGGGGAAGCCAGCACTATGTAAGGGCAGGCAGCCAACTGCCTTGCTCTTACTCGGGCGTCACCGCCTCGATCGCCGCTTGCAGCTCCTCGTACGCCGTCGGATCCGCCTGCCGGAACTGCTCCACACTCCAAGCAATCTTCCCCTCAGGACCTACCACCACGACCGACCGCGCTCCGAGGAAGCCGCTGTCTCTGAGGGGAACGCCAAAGCTTGCCGCGACGGACCAATCCGAGTCGGTCGCAAACAGGAAGGGAAAGTCGTCGTCCCGAGCCCATGATGTCAGCTCTTCGGGAGGGTCGGCGCTGATCCCGATCAGAACCACGTCTTGGCCACCGTTGAAGACCGTCGCGTACATATCACGGTACGCGTGCATTTGAACCGTTCAGCCACGCGTCCTTGCGCGGAAGAAGAACGCGAGCACAACCGTTTCACCCCGGTAGTCGCTCAGGCTAACAGGATCTTTCAGTAGGCCGTACCGAGTGGCTCCCGGGAGAGCGAACTCGGGCGCCGTCTCGCCCACACCGAGCAGGTTGTTTTCCTGGTCTTGAGTGTGGACTGGGCTGGGATCAACCAGTATGGCGGCTGCCAGAATCGATAGCAAGACGAAGCTGCGCATGGGATGTCCTCGAAGTGACAGGTCGTTGAACAGTGTCCGTGGCTTGCATTATGCGCAAGTCCTGCAAGCGAATGCTTTCATTCAACCAAACATGCAGGCTGGGTTCCCCTCTGAATCACGATGGAGCGCGGGCCGTTCAATCCTCCAGCGTAGAGATGTCTCCTTCCGGAAGACCCTGTGCCCTGGCCTTGAGCAGACGACGCATGATCTTGCCGGAGCCTGTCTTGGGTAGGCTATCCACAAACTCGACCTGTTCGGGCTTCGCTATCGGTCCCACCTCGCGCCCCACGTACGCCACCAGCTCCTTTGCGAGCTCGGGAGAGGCGTCATAACCCTCTCGCAGGATCACGTAGGCATAGATGACGTTGCCGCGCACGCTGTGAGGGATCCCGATTGCGGCGGCTTCACCCACCGAGGCGTGGCTAACCAGCGCCGATTCGATCTCCGCGGTTCCCAGCCGGTAGCCCGAGACTTTGATGACGTCGTCCGTGCGGCCGATGATCCAGAAGTAGCCGTCCTTGTCCACCTTGGCGGAGTCGCCGGTCAGATACTTGCCGGGGTACGCGGACCAGTACTGCTCCTCGTAACGCTCCGGATCCTTGTAGATGCCTCGGAGCATCGATGGCCACGGATTAGTTATGACGAGAGCACCTTCCTCGCCCGGAGGCGCCGGATTGCCGTCTTCGTCCAACACTTCCGCGTTGATGCCGGGGAATGGCTTGGTTGCCGATCCGGGTTTCAGGGGAAACGAGGGTACCGGAGTGACCATGAACGATCCGGTCTCGGTCTGCCACCAGGTATCGATGATCGGGCAGTTACCCTTGCCCACGACCTCGTAATACCACCGCCAGGCCTCGGGATTGATGGGCTCGCCAACGCTGCCGAGTAATCGCAACGTCGAGGTGTCGCGCTTGTTGACCCAGGATTCGCCGTAACGCATCAATCCGCGGATTGCCGTGGGAGCCGTGTAGAGAATGGTGACTCCGTACCGTTCCACCACGCGCCACCACCGGTCCGGATACGGATAGGTAGGAGCACCCTCGTACACGACCGAAGTGGCTCCGAGGATCAGGGGAGCATACACAATGTAGCTGTGTCCGGTGATCCACCCCGCGTCGGCGGCGCACCACCACCGGTCTTCCGGCTTGAGATCGAACGCGTATTTGAGCGTCGTCGCCACTCCCACTTGATAGCCCCCGTGGGTGTGGACGATAGCCTTGGGTTTGCCGGTGGTACCCGAAGTGTAGAGCATGAACAGGGGGTCTTCCGCGTCCATCTCTTCGGTCTGGCATGTCATCTCGTTGCCTCGAGCTATCGGCAGCGTCATCAGCTCGTCATAGAAATAGTCGCGCTCGGTCTCCATGGCGACATCCTCGCCGGTGCGCCTGACCACCACGACATGCTCGACGGTTCCGCAACGCCGCAGCGCCTCGTCGGCGATCTCTTTGAGTGGCACGATCTTCCCGCGCAGGTAACCGCCGTCGGCAGTGAGCAGGACTCTCGACTCGGAGTCTTCGATACGTCCCGCGAGCGCTTCGACCGAGAAGCCTCCGTAGACCACGGAATGCACCGCCCCGATCTTGGCGCAGGCAAGCATTGCCATCATCTGTTCCGGGATGCGCGGCATGTAGATCGTGACACGGTCTCCTCTCTGCACCCCCATGCTTCTGAGCACGTTCGCGAACTGGCATACCTCGCGGTTCAGCGCGAAGTAGCTGAAAGTCCTGAGAGTTCCGTCCTCGCCCTCCCAGATCAACGCCAACTTGTTGCGCGTGGCATTTCGTTGATGGCGGTCGAGGGCGTTCAGGACTATGTTGGTCTTCGCATCGACGAACCACTTGAAGAATGGTGCCTCTGAATCGTCGAGCACGCTGGTCCACGGCTTGTACCAGGCGAGTTCGCCGGCCATCTTCTCCCAGAACGCCAGCGGGTCGGCGGCGGCTTCTTCACGCAACGCTTCGTAATCGGGCACATGAGCTGAGTCTACGATCTCCTGCGAGGGCATGAATACGTTGCGTCCTCTGACCATTTAACCTCCTGAAGGTGTCAAGGGAGAATCGGTGCATGCTCGAAAAGCCCGCTGCCGTAATGCGTGCGACCGAGCCTCCAGATCGAGAATAATCCCGTGTCTATCGGCCGAATGCAAGAATGGGTTCGTTCCGACTCGAAAGCCCAGCAAGCGAAATCCGAAGCCGGGTACCGGGCTTGCAGGATCTAGCTTCGCCGTTTGGTGCCGTCCCCATTTGACGAACCCGAAAGTATGTTGGATGTTCCGTACTGTGTGCGCAACACCCAATAGTAATCGGGGTGGGATTCACGAACGGTTGAGCAGGGTTTGATGACGCGAGGCTCTTCGAAGAACCCAGTGGAGGCCGTTACAGCCTTACGTAGTGTCGTGCTAGGTCCAGTAGAGCGTTGGTTGTGCCGGGCACTGTATGTGCTTCTCGTTTACTCGTCATTATTCGTCAGGGGAAGTACCCATGACCGCGTCCCGTAGAGAGTTTCTCGGTTCCACTGCCGCCTTCGCCCTGGGTTTCGGCGCTGGGCCCGAACTCATGCGTTCACGTCCTTCTCCCGGTCGGACGCAAAGGCCGCTCCGAATCCTGGTGTTGGGGGGAACGGGATTCCTCGGACCTCACCTCGTGCGGCATGCGCTGGATCGAGGTCACAGGCTCACACTCTTCAATCGCGGACGCACCAACACGCATCTCTTCCCGAATGTGGAGAAGCTGCGCGGCGACCGCAGCGGCGACGTCGAATCGCTGCGAGGACACGCCTGGGACGTGGTAATAGACAATTCGGCGAGCTGGCCTACCTGGGTGCGACGGTCGGCTCAACTCCTCGAGGATGCCGCCGATCAATATCTCTTCACCTCGACCAGGTCTGTGTACCGCGACTTCAGCCAGGTCGCTCTCAACGCGGAGACGGGACCAGTATTCGAGGACGATCTGTCCATGACTGATCGGGAGGATGAGTTGGGGTACGGTCGCCGCAAGGCCCTCTGCGAGAAGGAAGCGCGACGCGCATTTGGAGAACGGACGCTGATCGTGCGTCCCGGCTTGATAGTGGGCCCCAGAGACAGATCGGATCGGTTCACGTATTGGCCGGTTCGTATCGACCGGGGCGGAGAAGTGCTCGCTCCCGGAGATCCGAACGATCCGGTGATGTTCATAGACGTAAGGGACCTCGCGGAATGGTACGTGCACCTGGTCGAGCAGAAAACCGCCGGCGTGTTCAATGCCCTGGGCCCGGAGGCTCCACTGTCATTCGAGGAGCTGCTGTACGGAATTAGGGCTGTCACCTCAGCGCCCGTATCGTTCACCTGGGCGTCCGTTGACTTCCTCTCGAGCAGGGAGGTGAGACCCTATTCGGACATGCCGCTATGGATGCCGGCACGTGGAGACAGGGTCGGGTTCAACCGCTGGGATCTGTCTCGTTCGTTGGCGGCAGGTCTCGCGTACCGCCCGCTGGCGGTCACTGCCAGGGACACGCTCGAGTATCACAAATCGCGGCCACTGGAGAGACAGCGAGATTTGAGAGCCGGCATAACAGCTGAACGCGAAACGCAATTGCTTGCCGAGTGGCATCGAACACAAGGGAGAGACAGGTGAGCCAGTACAGAGTGGATTTTGCGGCACTCGAGTGGCAGGAGCCGATGGCCGGTGTGCGCCACAAGTTTCAATCGATGGACAATGTGAAACTGCGCCTGGTCGAGTACGGCAAAGAGATGGAGCCGCACTGGTGCAGTAGAGGACATGTGGGGATGATACTCGACGGCCGATTCGAGATTCGTTACGAAAACGTCACCGAGATCTACGACCCGGGAGACGGCGTGTTCATTCCGTCAGGCGACGAGCACCGCCACATGGGCATCGCGCTAACGGATAAGGTCCGCGCCCTGTTCGTGGAGGAGGCCTAGTAGGGGAAAGGCCCAGGGTGGAGGAGGCACGAGACAATAGAGCTGCCAGCCGGAAATCTTCGGCCCTCGGCTGGCAGCTCCAAAACCGCGGTGAGTCAACACCCGCTGTCAACACTCAACTCACAATTCACCACTCACAACTCAC
>CAZOJI010000039.1:11313-39601 GCA_964580055.1 uncultured Gemmatimonadaceae bacterium
ACTCACCACTCACCACTCACCCCCCATCACCTCACAAACCGATTCCTCTCGTAAGCATTGAAATATTCCACCAGAACGCCGGGCATTTCGGTCTCGTTCATCAGCCGGTAGATCGGAATCAGTTGGCCCGGAGGTGGCGGCCCTTCATCTCCCCGCCCATACCGGGCGCGCATGCGCGCCATTCTATCGAGGTAACGCTGCGTCTCCTCTTCATCCATTGCCTCGAGGAAGGTGTCGAGGAAGCCCCAGGTAACCAGATTATCGTTGGTCTCGGGCTCCATGATGTAGCTGATCAAGTTCGATTTGGGTTGCCCCGAAGGCACGAAAAACGATCCTGTCGGGAACTCCACTGTCTCCGTACGCTTGGTAGCGGTGACTTTGTTGAGATAGTGGCCCTGGAAGTATTCAGAGTTGTCCATGGAAGTCGCGTAATAGACTTCCACGTCGAGACTCAGAGGTTCCGAGGTACGCTGCACCGCGATCTCATGATCCAGCAGCAGCGAAACCACGTGCGCGAGTTGCGGTGGAAGCACGTAGCCCCACGGGCGCGTGGTGGTCCGAGTCGGCTCGAACTTGGTGAACACGGGTAGTCTCAGCAGCTCGTATTCCACGACGCGATTGGTATCTCTCGGCGCATAAGGATCTCTACTTGCGCTCCACTCCGTATCGCGCCACACATCGGCTTCGAATTTGGCTACCTGCTCGTAATCGAGCACGATCTGGTCGTTGTCGGAATCGTCTGCGCCAAGCTCGGTGGCCCGCTCTTTCGCTCCCCTCACGGTTGACCGGACGACCTCGGGGTTTTCGGCCGCGAACTCGATGACCTCAAGTTGTGCGATGTACTCGCCGCGCACCTGATGGCGGTATCGCTCCTCGCGTGGAACCGGCACGACCCTGGTGCCGTTGTCGACAACGCGGTGAGTACCTGACGGTGTCTCGAAGAGGAAATCGATGGTGTTGACGAGACCGGAATAGACGTGTTGCTTGCGCGGCTCCACCGATGTCGGTGCCCAGCCTTCCACACCGTTCACGCGGCGGGGGCCGGAGTACCAGAATCCATCGTAGTCTTCCGCCCTCAGTGCCTCGCGTATGCGGGGTGCGATCATCTCGTTGGCAACCCTCATGATCTCAGGGTCGCCGGCCGGATTCATGATCGTCTGATAGGTGATTACGTAAGGTGCGGAACCGCCGTGGTGAGTGTCGATATGGATGTCCGGCTGCCACTCGTGGAGTACCTTGGTCACCAGCGTCTGGATCTCCTGCGATTCCAGCTTCAGGTAATCCCGATTCATGTCGAAATTCTGTTCGTTGGTCCGCCGCATCTCCTCGGCCCCGTCGGGGTTGATCGAGGGGATGTTGAGGACCACTGCATCGTCCAGCAGCGGCCGCAGTTCGCCGAACAGCAAGTCGCGCATGAGTATCAGGCTCGCTTCCTTTCCTGCTACCTCCCCTCCGTGCACGTTGTTGACGATGAGCACGACTGGTTTGTCTGACCCGATCAAGTCGGAGATCTGGTAGACAGGCGGGCTCGAGAGGATGCAGAGAAGGACCTCGCGGCCCCGCAGTGTCTCGGTGATCTTGTCCACCTGCATGAGCTGACTTCTGGCATCGAGGTCGTATACGAACTCCAGCAGGTCGTCGTACATGGTTGGCCCCGCCTGAAAATCCGTGAGCTCGGCAGGGGTTTGCATCACTTGCGATTGACCGGCTTGCGCGAACAAAAGCAAGAAGGCGGACATCGCGCACACTGTCCTGACGATTCTGTTTCTCATTTGTTCTCCTCTTGAAACGAACCTTCCCAAACAAAGAACGTTGCATGAATCTCTGCGGGCGGCACATCGGGCGCAACTGCGGCGACTCCGCTGGCGTTCTTCCCGGTTACATTCCTAGCGGCCAGCTGATCGCTGGCGGCAACAGATCTTTAAACGGAGGTATCAAAAAGTGCCTGACTCCAAACCGGCAATCCACTTCCTCGTGCACGATGCGGCGGACACGGTTGGCGTTGCCACGGTCGATCTCGAGGCTGGAGACACGGCCAGAGGCCTGTACATGGACTCGCAGCAGGCAATCGAACTCGACGTGCTGGAGGATATTCCACTCGGTCACAAGATCGCTCTCAAGGACCATGCGGTTGGTGATTCCGTAATCAAATACGAACACGACATAGGCAAGGTGGTGGCAGAGATCGGCCGCGCCCGTCACGTTCACGTTCACAACCTCAAGACGAGGAGGTGGTAACCATGGATTCTGCCAAAGTCCTCGGCTATCGGCGAGAGAACGGACGGGTTGGGGTGCGCAACCACGTGGTAATCCTGCCGCTCGACGATTTGTCCAACGCGGCGTGTGAAGCGGTGGCCAACAGCATCAAGGGTACAATAGCACTGCCGCACGCTTACGGGCGACTCCAGTTCGGAGAAGATCTGGAGCTGTTCTTCAGAACGATGATAGGCACCGGCGCCAATCCGAACGTGGCCGCCGCGGTGGTTATTGGAATCGAGCCCGAGTGGACCAATCGCATCGTGGACGGCATCGCTGCCACAGGCAAACCGGTTGCCGGGTTTTCGATCGAGCGCACCGGCGACATAGGCACCATTGCGAAGGCGTCACGCCAGGCCAAGGAATACGTGCATTGGGCCTCGGAGCTGCGTCGCGAGGAGTGTCGGCTCGAGGAGATCTGGGTGTCGACGAAGTGCGGTGAATCGGATACCACTTCCGGTCTCGCCTCGAATCCCACCGTGGGCAACGCCTTCGACAAGCTGGATGCGTTGGGAGCCACGTTGTCGTTCGGCGAGACGTCGGAACTGACCGGAGCCGAGGAAGTCTGTGCTACGCGCGCCGCCACCCCCGAGGTGGGCAAGCGGTTCCTGGAGGTATTCAACGAGTACAACGATTTCATCAACGCCAACAAGACCGACGACTTGTCCGGGTCGCAACCGACCAAGGGAAACATCCGCGGCGGTTTGACCACGATCGAGGAAAAGGCGTTCGGCAATCTCCAAAAAATCGGTAAGAAGTGCCGATTCGTGGGAGTCCTCGAGCCGGCGGAGGCCCCGACCGGGCCGGGCCTGTGGTTCATGGACACCTCCTCAGCCGCCGCGGAGGCAGTCACGCTGTGGGCCGCCGGAGGCTTTGTGGCCCATTTCTTCCCGACGGGACAGGGGAACATCATCGGTCACCCGATCATGCCCGTCATCAAGCTGTCGGCGAATCCCCTGACATGCGAGACCATGAGCGAGCACGTCGATTTCGACTGCTCGGCGATTCTGCGTGGCGAGATGACGCTCGACGAATCGGGGGATCAACTGCTGGACATGCTGAGACGGACCGTCAACGGAAGGCTGACGGCCAACGAGGTGTTGGGTCACCGGGAGTTTGTGCTGACCAAGCTGTATCGAAGCGCCTGATTGGGTGACGACCCCGATCCCACTTGCAGCACAAGGTGGTCGGGGTCGTCTGCAGCAAGATATGCCTCACCAAGGCTGTCGTAAGGGTTGGAGGCGTCCGGATATTCGGCGACGTTCAACTCGAATACGGCTATCGCATCTTCGACTCTATCGCTTCGTAGCAAACGGTAGCCAAGCGAATTGAGCAGAGATTCGTCGAATGCCTCCGCGGGGCCACTCTGCTTCGGCTCGTGATACCTGACGATGGCCGAGTCGATCCCGAAGTTCCCGTATACACGTTCCAATTTCGCTTGATTGCTCCACCGTTATCGATCGATGAACGGGACAACTCCTCTCTCAGAAACGACGGCTGTCACCTCGCACCAGTTGCAACACGAGAGTCTTTCGGCGTGCTCGTAACCGCCGGTGCCTTGCAGGCCCAGGGGTCAACGTTACCTTTAAATAGGACAGAAGAACACGCTCGTTTGCGTGCAGAGTTTAAAGTGAAGCGGTCGAAATGGAGACCGGATTCAATACCAGGTCTCCGTTGTTGCCTTGAGAGATCTAAAGCCGGCATCTTGGTGGCCGGCGGCCCAACGCGGGGGGCGGTACTCGCGGAACGCGATGAACGATCGGTTGGTACGGCCCCGCCGGACTCCGACGCCATCAACAAATCCACTTCGGGGGAGCACGGCATGAGTGTGACAGGAACCGTGAAATGGTTCAACGATCAGAAGGGCTTCGGATTCATCACTCGCGAGGATGGTGAGAAAGACTGCTTTGTGCACTACACCGCCATCCAGGGATCCGGCTTCAAATCTCTCAAAGAAGGCGAGCGTGTCGAGTTCGATGTAGTTCAAGGTGACAAGGGCCCGGCCGCTGAAAACGTGAGGCCTGCGGAAGTCTAAGGCAATCACAGCAACGCCGTTTCGGACGGAGGCCGCTTCGAATACCACGAGGCGGCCTCTTCATGTGTGGTGGATGGCTATTCACACCCCTGGGACACGCACTATCTTCTCACTCGATACGCCGATCGGTGAATCGGCTACCCGGTGCTGTTGGCTCCGACATTGGAGGCTGGCCTCATGGTCCGTCATACGTACCTCACCGTCATTATGTGGTTTTCCTGTTGTGCAGTGCGTGCGAAACTCCCGGCAGGGCGGATATCGACCGAAGCTCGCCGAGACGAAAAGGACGGCCCAACATAAGCGTGATAGTCGTGGACGATCTTTGCTGGGACGAACTCGGTGCTGCAGGCCACCCGTTTCTGGAAACCCCGCACATTGACGCGCTTGCTCGAGACGAAGCGCGGTTTGCCAACTGATGAGGAGTCCTTCTTCGTTCTCGCGTGAAGAGTGTCGCGTCGTATGACTGCGCGTCCACGAGTCTCCGTCCTGCTCCCGTGTCGAGATAGCGCTCACACTCTCGAGGCGGCGCTCCTCTCCTTGCGCGAGCAGACATTCGACGATTTCGAGATAATGGCAGTGGACGATGGCTCCACCGATCGTACAGCCGAGCTACTCGAGGCGTGGGCGAGCCGAGATCGTAGAATCCGAATGCAATCAACCGAACCGCGCGGAATCGTGGGAGCGCTCAACACGGCGGCCGAGTTTGCTGAGGGTGAGTTTCTCGCCCGCATGGATGCTGACGACGTTGCAGCTCCTCGACGCTTTGAGCTCCAGGTCGAATTGCTGGGGGCGCAACCGGAGCTCGCGGCCTGCGGAACTCTGATCCGTTACTTCCCCAGGAGCATCTTGCGCGACGGCGCGCGCCGCTACGAAGCCTGGATCAACAGCATCGTCACACCGGAACAGATCGAACGAGACCTCTTCGTCGAGTGCCCGATCCCACACCCGACGCTGATGATGCGACGTGATGTGTTCGAGCGCATGGGAGGTTATCGCGACTTCGGGTGGCCCGAGGATTACGATCTCGTCTTCAGGTTGTGGGTGCACGGGTATAGAATGGGCAAGGTTCCGGAACAGTTGTTGGATTGGCGTGAGTCTCCCGGGCGCCTGTCGCGCGTGGATTCTCGTTACGATGAACAGGCGTTTCGACGTTGCAAGGTGTGTTACTTGGGTAAACGTTTGGGTGGCCGTAGAATTGTAGTCTGTGGAGCGGGCCCGGTCGGCAAGGCATTCGCTGTTGCGCTTCAGAAAGAGGCGCATGCCGTCGCTGGTTTCGTCGATATCGATCCTCGTAAGATAGGACAGACGGTTCACGGTGCACCGGTAGTCCACCGGGACGTGGTCGGCGATTTCGAAGGTTGCTACTTCCTGGCAGCCGTTGGCTCCGCAAAGGGAAGGGAAGAGGTTCGGGCCATGCTCTCCGCCAAGGGCCTCAGGGAGATAGACGAGTTCTGCGCTGTCGCGTGAATAGGTCGTCAGCGTGCTCTTGCAGACGATGGAACGTCGAACTCAGACCGCTCAGGAAAGGTTTCATGAAATACGCTATCACACTCTTGCTGGTATTTGGTTCACTCACAATCTCCAACTCCGCCGAACTCGGGGGGCAGAGTCCAGTTGAGGCAGCCAAATCATATGTCGAGTCGCACCGCGCTGAGATAGTTGCCGAACTGCGGGATTTTGTGGCGATCCCCAACGTCGCATCCGATTCGGTCAATATCAGGCGCAACGCACAAACGCTTGTCGAGATGATGGAGCGACGCGGAGTTGCCACACGTGTTCTGGAGGCCGGTGGGCCGCCCGTGGTCTACGGAGAGATCGGCGACCGCAGCCTCCCGGCCATTCTGTTCTACTGTCACTACGACGGGCAACCGGCCACGGCTTCGGATTGGGCACAAGACGATCCTTGGACTCCGATTCTTCGCACGGAGTCCATGGAGGCCGGGGGACGAGTGATTCCGAACTGGCCCCAACCCGGCGATGAAGTCGACTCGGATTGGCGGTTGTACGCTCGCGCTGCCAGCGACGACAAAGCCCCCATCGTCGCTCTTCTGCATATGTTGGACGCGTGGAACGAGGCGGGGATCCCGCCGCCGAACCGGGTGAAGTTCTTGTTCGAGGGCGAGGAGGAGGTTGGTTCACCGCACCTGGCCGATTTGGTGAGACAACACCGCGATCTGCTCGCCGCCGATCTCGTGGTGATGGGTGATGGGCCGATTCACCCTTCGAGACGTCCTACCGCGGATTTCGGTCTCAGAGGTATATCGGACGCAACGTTGACCATGTATGGTCCCATCGTGGCAGTGCATTCCGGGCACTACGGAAACTGGGCGCCGAACCCGGCAATGCGCCTGGCGCAGTTGTTGGCATCGATGAAAGCGCCGAACGGCGATGTCCTGATCGAAGGTTGGGAGGATGATGTCGTACAGTTCGGACCCGAGGAGCGGGCGGCGCTCGCCAGATACCCGCACGACGACGAAGAACGTCGTTTTCAGCTGCAGCTTGGCTCAATTGAAGGCAATGGTGAGTCGAGGCTCGAACGGGTATCGCGCCCGTCGCTCAACGTTCAGGGTTTCCAGAGCCTCTTCGTTGGCGAGCTTTCTCGTAACGCGGTGCCGGACAAGGCGGTCGCCGAGCTCGATATGCGTTTGGTATCGGGGAACGATCCGGTTCGTCAATTCGAGAAACTGATGCGCCACATCGAGCGGCAAGGATATACGGTCGTGCGGGAGGAACCGGATTCCGCGACCCGCGTCAATACGCCCAGGCTTGTCAGGGTCGATTACGGGGGGGGATATCCCGCCGGTAGGACGCCCTTGGGATCGCCGCCGGCTCGAGGACTCATGTCCGCACTCGAAGAACTCGATCTCGGTGAGCCGGTGATAAGCCCGACCATGGGCGGGTCGGGACCGGCGTGGGTGTACACAGAGGTGTTGGGTGCGCCGTTCGTGGTCGTGCCGACGGTGAATCATGACAACAACCAGCATGCCAAGAATGAGAATGTGAGGCTGGGCCATGTATTCAGAGCGGTGGAAATCCTCGCTGCAACTGCATCGGCTACCCTCACGGTTGTGCCTTGAAACGATTCAAGAGCGGCAGCGACAGAACCCCGGTGACTGCGTGTTGAGCGAGTCCTCTCGAGGCCGGAACGCACAGTCTCCGAAAGACGCATTGCGGTCGAGCAAACTGAAAGTGAATACAAAGATGAATGAGCCGAGAACTATGACAATCGGCCTGGCGGTTTGGGCGGTCGTCCTGATGAGCGCGCTACCGCTGAGTGCCCAGCAATCCCGCATCGAGAGCGCCGATCTGTACTCTCTCAAATCAGTCGGTGATGTGCGGCTCTCGCCGGATGGGCGTTCGATATTGTACGGTCTGACATCGCGTGAAGACCCAGGGCGGCCGTCGTCGAGGGTATGGGTGTACGACCTCGAGAGCGGAAACACGCGGCGGCTGCTCGAAGAGCCCGGGTCGAACGCCCGATGGTCGCCGGACGGATCGTCGATTGCGTACGTCGGTTCGCTAGGCGGTCGAAGCGGTTTGATCGTGGTGCCGGCGGACGGGAGGAATCCGAGATTTCTGGCCGAGGTTTCGGGCACCAACCATCCGCTGCCCTCCAGCGGCGAACGGTTGGCCTGGTCTCCGGACGGCAGCGCGATCGCATTCGTATCGACGACGCCCGGGCCGGAATCCGCGGAGGCCTCGGGAGATCCAGCGGTCATAACCAGATATCTCTACAAACCGACGGCTTCGGAAGGTCTCACGCGCTTCAACGACAACCGGCGGTCTCACATCTTCGTGGTCGAGCTCGCGAGCGGAAACGTCCGCCAGCTCACGGACGGCGTCTTCTACGAGCATTCCATCGACTGGTCTCCGAGCGGCGACGAGATTCTCTTTGTCTCGAACCGCGAACCCGACCCTGACAGGTTCTTCAACTACGACATCTTTGCTGTGCGGGTGGAAAACGGAGAAGTCAGAAGACTCACTCTGACGGAGAACGCCGAGTACCGGCCTCGATGGTCACCAGACGGCAACATGGTGGTCTACCAGGGTACTCGCAGAGGACTGACTTCGTCCGAGACAACAATGGAAGACACCCACGTGTGGGTAATGAACGCGGATGGCTCCAACCGCCGCGAGCTGGGGGAGGAAATCGACAATCGCCAGGGCGCGCCGCGCTGGTCGCCGGACGGGCAATCGGTGTACTTCACGGTACAGGAGCGTGGGAGTGTCGGCCTGCACCGCATCGATGTAGACGGTGGAGACCATGCAGTAGTGATTGGGGATCCGGGTGGGGTTGGGAGCTGGTCGCTAGGGCGAAACGGGATGGTCGCCTACGCGTTCCACTCAGCCAGTGATCTCGCGCAGTTGTTCGTGCGAAGCAACAGGGGCAATCGACAGCTCACGGACCTCAATCGCGAGCTGCTGGATCGACGTTTCGTGGGGGAGATGGAGTCTTTGCGGTTCGTGAGTTTCGATGGGCAGGAAGTGGAGGCGTTCTTCACTTACCCGCGGGGGCTCGGTGAGGGAACCGCCCACCCGATGATCACGATGTTGAAGGGCGGACCGCACAGTCAACGGGGCCCTCGTTTCGATCACAAAGCGCAGGTCTATGCGGCTCAGGGCTGGGCCGTACTGACCATCAACTACCGGGGCTCGACCGGTTACGGCCAGGCGTTTGCGGACGCGATCTTCGGTGACCAGAACGGCGGCGAGGCCAAGGACGTCATTTACGGTGTGCAGGCGGCTCTGAGAAGGTTCGACTGGATCGACCGAGACAGGTTGGGAATCGAGGGCGGTAGCTACGGAGGACAGCTAACCAACTGGATCATCGCACAGACCGACATGTTTGCCGCAGCGATCCCGATCGCCGGCATATCGAACCTGATCAGCTTCAACTACATGGCCTACTACCATGACTACCTTGCCGTGGAGTTCGGCGCCTATCCGCATCAAGAGGATCTCATGGTTCTGCTGTGGGAGCGTTCGCCCCTCAAGCATGTGGCCCGTGTACGCACTCCTACCATGCTGGTTCACGGAGAGAACGACAACGATGTACCTATCGCGGAAGCCGAGCAGTTCTACATCGCCCTGCATGACGTGGGAGTTCCGGCGATGATGGTGCGTTACCCACGGGAAGGCCACGGCGTCCGCGAAACCGCTCATGTGGTTGATTTGATCGATCGCAGCGTGGAGTGGTATGAGAGGTGGTTTGCCGCTTGCTCCAAGGCGACGTAGCCACCGCGGCTTCTTTCGCGTCGCGCAGAGAGCAAATCGTGTTGACGCGCATCCGCCACCAGGCTTTCCAGTCTTCGTGCCTCAGCTTGGGCTACCTGACGCCCCAACTCGGTGAGACGGAACTGGCGTTTCGTTTTGCCGTCGCCTCCGGCGGGCAGGCGGTCGATCAGTCCGCGCTGCGCCATCACTCTCAACCTTCTGTAGAGATTCGTGGGAAAGATCTTTCCCAGGCTCGTGTCACGGCGTTCGATTTCCTTGGCGATGCCGTAGCCGTGCAGGTCCCCATCCATCAGTACCAACAGTACGCGAAACTCCAGGGTCTGGAGCGGCAGGTGATTTTTGGGTTTCGTGATCTCTGAGTCTGCCATGGCGCCTCGCTGGCTTTGATTATCATTGTGATAATACTATTGCGATGATAATGGCAAGGTGGTTTCAAAATGCCAAGTGCGGGTCTTGCGATGTCTCGCCCACCATGCATGCTTCAGTCCATTCATATCACCGAAACAGCCACGATGGCTGTCCACGCGGATGTGTCGAGATTGACCTGCCGGGCGCCCTCGGGCATGTTTGCCCTGCTGGTTTCGCTCTTGATGCGAGGGTGTCCTATGAGGTTCACTCGTCTCTTTTTCACGTTGGTGGTGTTGCTAATGAACGTTTCACATGGTGCTTATGCTCAGAACGCGCGTGCGGTTGCGGAGCCTCCGGCAGCCAAGGTCCATCCCCGAAGCCTCGTCAAACACGGCCACACGCGCGTAGACGACTACTTCTGGCTTCGTGAGAGGGAGAATCCTGAGGTAATCGCATATCTGGAAGCAGAAAACGAGTACACTACCGCGATGATGGCGCATACCGAAGAGTTGCAGGAACAGCTCTTCGAGGAAATACGAGGCCGCATCAAGCAGGACGACTCGACTGTGCCTTTCAGGGAGGGCAACTACTTCTACTACACACGCTACGAAGAGGGCAAGGAATACCCCATCTACGCTCGGAAGCGGGGTTCTCTCGACGCCGAGGAAGAGGTGATGCTGGATGCGAACATCCTTGCCGAAGGTCACGATTTTTTCTCGATTGGCGCATGGACTGTGACAGAGAACGAGCGGGTGTTGGCCTACGCGGTCGATACTCAGGGAAGAAGGTTCTACACGGTCTTTTTCAAGGACCTAGAGTCTGGCGAACTCCTCTCTGATCGAATCGATTCCGTCACTTCCGACGTCGCCTGGGCCAATGACAATCGCACCCTCTTCTACGCGAAGCAGGATCCGGAGACTCTGCGCAGCTTCCGGATCTACCGTCACCTGCTCGGCGCCGGCGCCGCGGATGATGAGTTGATCTACGAGGAGTCGGACGCGGAGTTCAGCACCTACGTATTCAAGACCAAGACCAAGAAGTATCTAATGATCGGTAGTTTCCAGACGCTCTCGTCCGAGTACCGCTACCTGGATGCGAATGATCCGTCCGGTCAGTTCGCGGTAGTACTGCCGCGCGAGGCCGAGCACGAATACTCCGTGGATCACTTCGGCGAACACTTCTACATCGTTACCAATGATGAGGCGAAGAATTTCCGTTTGGTGCGTGCTCCGGTAACCCATCCCGATCGCGAGCACTGGGAAGAAGTCATTCCCCACAGAAGCGACGTCCTCCTGCAAGGAATCGAGGTGTTTCGGGACAATCTGGTACTGAGCGAGCGCCAGGACGGGCTCACCAAACTCCGCATAATGCATTGGGACGGAAGCGGGGATCACTACCTCGAATTCGGCGAACCGGCTTACGCTGCGTACATACATGTGAATCGTGATATCGAGTCGAGCGTATTGCGATACGGTTACACGTCGATGACGACTCCGAACTCCGTATTCGACTATGACATGGATGCCAGGGAGAAAGAACTGCTCAAGCAGGACGAGGTGCTGGGAGGTTTCAGATCGGACAACTATGTCACCGAGCGTCTCCATGCTCCTGCGAGGGACGGTGCGAGTGTTCCCGTGTCGGTCGTGTACCGGGCCGGCATGCGGTTGAACGGCACCAACCCACTGCTTCTGTACGGCTATGGTTCCTACGGAGCCAGCATGGACGCGACATTCAATGCGGCGAGGCTCAGTTTGCTGGACCGAGGGGTGGTGTATGCCATTGCGCATGTTCGCGGCGGTCAAGAACTCGGTCGGTCCTGGTATGAGGACGGAAAACTCCTCAACAAGAAGAACACGTTCACCGATTTCGTTGACGTTGCGGAATACCTCGTTGCAGAGGGCTTCGCTGACCGGGACCGGTTGTTTGCGGAGGGTGGGAGTGCGGGAGGTCTTCTGATGGGTGCCGTAACCAACATGCGTCCCGACCTCTGGCGCGGCGTTCTCGCTCACGTGCCTTTCGTGGATGTAGTGACAACAATGCTCGACGAAAGCATACCGTTGACGACATCGGAATACGACGAATGGGGAAATCCCAACTATCGCGAGTACTACGACTACATCCTCTCCTATTCGCCGTACGACAATGTAGAGGGGCGGGACTATCCCAACATACTGGTGACGACGGGACTGCACGATTCACAGGTCCAGTACTGGGAGCCTGCGAAGTGGGTGGCCAAGCTCCGTGCACTCAAGACCGACGACAACGTATTGCTGTTGAAGACACATATGGAAGCGGGACATGGCGGCCTTTCCGGGCGCTATCGCCGGTACCGTGACACGGCTTTCCATTACGCGTTTCTCCTCGACCTCGCCGGTCTGTGGAGCCAGGGCAGCCAGTAGGACCGGTATCCGGCACGAGGCATGGCCGGAAGACTACGGCCGGCTATCTTTCATCCTGCCGATTACAACTTCTTCTCGTTTATGGGGGAGCAATGAGGAAATCGATTGTCGCTAGTGTGTTGATCTTGATCGCAGCGTTGCCTGCAGCCTTGGCGTCGCAGGAAGGCGGCGCTGCAACGGCACCCGCACCGGAGCCGGCGCCTTCCCTGTGGGAGAGCGAACACTCGATTGTCGTTGCAGGTGAGACTGTCGAATACGATGCGCACGTCGGGAGCGTAATACTCCGCGACGAAGAAGAAAAGGCGACGGCCGAGTTCTTCTACACCGCCTATTTCCGGACCAACGATCAGAATCGGTCGGAGCGTCCCGTCGTCTTTGCTTACAACGGCGGCCCGGGATCGGCATCCTTCTGGTTGCACATGGGGATAATGGGGCCGCGGCGCGTGGTGACACCGAATGTCGGCCAGCAAGCGCCTCCGCCCTACCCTTTGGTGAATAACGACTACACGCTGCTGGACATGGCTGACATCGTCATGGTAGACCCGGTGGGTACCGGTTTCAGTCATCCCGTCGGCGAAGCGGAGGGAAAGGACTTCTGGGGATTGGACGAAGATGCGGCGTCGATAACGCAGTTCGTCCGCAGGTTTCTCAGCAAATACGAACGTTGGAACTCACCGAGGTACATACTGGGCGAGAGTTATGGAACCACTAGATCAGCGGTTCTGGCTCGGCATCTGCAAGGTGCGAACATCGACTTGAACGGGATCGTACTGGTGTCGTCGGTGCTCGACTTCAACACGATTCTGTTTCCCGAGGGTGCGATAGTCCCCTACGTGGTGAACGTCCCGTCATACGCGATAGTGGCCGCGTATCATGATGCCCTGCCCGGCGGTTCGCCGGCCGATCTCGAGACGTTCATGAACGAGGTAGAGAACTGGGCGCTGACGGATTATGCAGCCATGCTCTTCAAGGGTACGTCCGCCGATCCTTCTGAGCGGTCTCGAGTTATCGAGCAGATGCATCGGTATACGGGCTTGAGTCGCAGCTACTTGGAGAAAGCGAATCTTCGAGTGTCTGCTCCGGAGTTCGAGAAGGAGCTGTTGCGTGACCAGGGTCTGGTAGTGGGTCGTCTCGACGCACGTTTCACCGGTCCGACAGGTGATCTTCTCGAAACGACACCGTCGCACGACCCGCAATCCACCGCGATCAGTTCCGCATATACGTCCCTATTCAATAACTATCTGCGGGAAGAGCTGGGTTACGATGGCGACATGGAGTACGTGCCGAGCGGCCGAGCCGGTCCATGGAATTGGAGTCGCAGGGGGGCAAACATCGGCTTTGGCTTGGGAGGTATCCCGAACGTAGCACCTGATCTGGCAACCGCGATGCAGCGCAATCCCAGACTCGAGGTCTTGCTCGTGAATGGTATCTACGATCTCGCGACGCCATACTTCGCGGCCGTATGGACGATGGACAACATGGGCCTGCCACCGGAGCTACGGGACAACATCCAGCGTGCCGATTTTTCGGCGGGACACATGATGTACGTCGAGCAGAGCCTCCTCCCGCAGTGGCGGGAGACCCTCACTGCATTCATCGAACGCACGTCGGAACCGACACCGGAGCAATAGGCGCCGGTGGCAACATGGTTTTCGTTAGTGAGGTTGCATTCTGAATCGTACTGATCCCCGTGTCAGCACGATTGGGGTCGTTCGGGTTTGATTCTCGGATCTGCGGCTGGCGTGCTGCTCGCGCTAGCCGCAGCGGCGTCCTGGGGCGGTTCGGACTTCTTCGGGGGACTCGCGAGCCGGCGCAACAGGCCGATCGCGGTGCTGGCCGTATCGCGAGTCTCTCTAATGCTGGTCCTCATCGTTTGCGCCTTGGCCGCGCGCGATCCGTTGCCCTCGTGGCCGGCGGTATGGTGGTCCACGGTGGCAGGAATATCGGGAGCATTTGGGCTCGCGGCACTCTACAGTGGTCTCGCACTGGGGCGGTCTGGCCACGTCATGCCCACCGCAGGAGTGGTAGGGGCAGCGCTGCCTGTGCTTTTTGGTGCGATCGTCGAAGGGGTTCTGCCGGCGGTGCAACAGATCGGCCTGGTTCTCTCATTGGTTGGAATCTGGCTCGTCAGCGAGGGGCACCGGCCAAAGGACGCCGAAGCATTGAGGGGCGTGGGGATGGGAGCGGCGGCCGGTCTCGGATTCGGCGGCTTCTTCATATTGCTCGGGCAAGTTGATTCCGATTCCATCTTCTTGCCGTTCTTGTTGGCCGGGCTGTCCGGCACGATCGTGGCCGCTCTCGTTGTGGTACTCTCCGGCCCGAAGGTACACATTCCGATCCGCGATCCCCAAGCTCTCTGGGCGGGTGCATTGGACGCCGGGGGGCTGCTCTGTTACGGACTCGCAGTGCGTCTCATTCGTCTCGATGTGGCGGCCGTGCTCAGCTCGCTCTTCCCGGCGGTCGCGGTCTTGCTGTTCTGGGGCATCACGAAGGAGAGCGTCTCAAAGGAACAGTGGCTCGGGCTCGCCGTGTGTCTCGTGGCGATAGCTCTCATCGTTGTGTGAGAGGCCACCGGCACTTCTCGGTCGACCTCCAAGCCTTGAGCGCGCCCCCCCCCCCCTTGGATTCGGTGGTCGATCCGACCGAAGTGATTTTTGGAGGCCGGCTTCTAGCTTGCCAAGCATGAATGAGTACAGCATCTATTGACTGTTGTTTTCGGATGCCGAATGGCCCGCGGCCGACCGGAAGCTGATCGAGGAGTGCAAAGAGCAGTTCGCAGAGGTACGTTGGACGTTCGGTATTGCATCTTTGAATGATGCCACTGCTGGTGCGGCGTCGGCCCCGCCGGTGCAAAGAGCCGGCCTGAGACGTGTGGCGGCGATGCGTTGTGAGCAATCGGGCAACTAGCCGCCTCTGCGGAAGGCGTCTCCCGTGCTTGGTACGATATTCAGCGGGATCAAAGAAAGGCCAGCGGTTCCAGACCACCTCCAACGATGTGAAAGGTGATTTTTCATGCTCAGAGTGACATTGATTTCAGTGTTGGTGCTTTCCGGGTTTCTCGCATCGACGATGTCCGCCCAGGACATCGACAAACCCAGGGAAGTGGTGCCGGTGTCCGAGGTTCCGCGTGAGACCCGCGCGGTCACGGAGATGAAGGAAGCGCTGGAGTCGGAGATCGAGCGGCTGAGTCCTCGCATGTTCGAGATGAACGACTGGATGTATCACAATCCAGAGGTCGGACATGAAGAGGTCGAAGCGGCTCGGATGCTAGGCTCTGAATTGGAGGAGCACGATTTCGAGGTCGAGTTTGGCGTTCCGGGGCTCGATCCCGACTTCAATCGCGAGATCGTAGACAGATACGAGGCTGACGGCATGCCCACCGCATTTGTCGCAAAGCATCGCGGGAGAACAGAGCATCCGGTTGTCGCGTTCGTGTTCGAGGTGGATGCGTTGCGGGCCGACCCGCCGTTTCACGGGTGCCAACACAATCAACAGGGTGCATCGATGGTGACGGGCGCGATCGCACTCAGCAATATCTTGGAAGACAACGATCTTCCAGGCAGCGTTTGGGCTATCCACACTCCCGCGGAGGAAATCCCTCCACCGACGAAAGCTGCAATGGTGGAGGCCGGTCTGTTCGACGAGGTCGACTTCGTGATCCGCAGCCACGGCACCGGTCGACAGGCGAGGAGAGTGCGTGGAGGGCTCGGCAACTGCTGCCTGCTAATCGAGGCGGCATCCTACGAGTTCACGGGTAAACCTGCACATGGAGCATCACCATGGAGCGGCCACGATGCGCTTGACGCCGCCAGGATCTTTTTCAATGCGGTTGACGCCTTCAGGGAGCACAACCGGCCGAGTTTTCGATTCATGGGCACAGTCACGAAGGTGGGTGACTCCCCTAACGTGATCAATGAATACGTGCAGGTAGACCATTGGGTAAGGAACGCCGACTACGCGGGCCGAGCGGAGTTGGACACGGTAGCCGCGCAGGTCGATACCATCGCGATGGCGGCAGCGATGGCAACCTTCACAGACGTGGAGATCCGTCACTACGGATCCTACTACAACGGTACCGAAAGTGCCTGGATGCAGGCGCTGGCCTGGCAATACATCAACGAATACGGTGATGAGGATGCGATCTCGGATGAACTGGGAGACCCGGTCGGATGGGATGAAGCCGGACTCGGATCGGTGAAGGTACCGGGTCTGTACGTCAGGCCGGCGGTAAGCGGAGTCCCGCAAGCATCCGGTCACTCTCATGAGAACGCCGCCATCACCGTGAGCCCCGAGGGTCATCGCGGGTTGCAGCAGACTGCCTTGATCGGCGCCGTCATCGGGCTGCGTCTCCTGAACAATGAAGAAATCCGGCAAAGGATCGAGGAAGAGATGCAGCAGTGGCAGCAGTGGGGGCTGCAGGAAGGGCTAATACCGGTGAGGTTGGTCAGGTAATAGTCTCGAATCTGGTTGAGCGGGCAGCATCGCTGAGGCTGCCGTGGCGCGTTGTGGGCGCCACCGCAGCCTGTGTTGCTCGTGTCCACGGGCCGGGGCCAGGCTCGAGCGAGTACCGGTTCACTACTCCCCACTCCCCACTCCCTACTCCCTACTCCCTACTCCCTACTCCCTACTCCATACTCCCTACTCCATACGCGGGTCAGGAGCCCGACTGATCGGCTGCAGTGTGCTCGTCATGAGCATGGAACTCAACGGATCCCCCGGGAAAAATCAGCGCGACAACCAAGCCGATCAGTGCCATGCCTGCCATTGCGAGGTAAATCGTGGTGAGCCCTCCGTCGAGAGCTTCGACGAGCTCGCTCAGCACCCCGGCGGGCATCCGGGTTCTGGCCCCCGGATCCATTGCGACGTTCACATCTATGTCTCTGCTTAGGCTCGACGCGAGACGCGCATTCAGGACTGCTCCCAGGGCAGCCACCGCAACGGCCCCGCCGATTGTTCTAAAGAACTGTACCGAGCTGGTGGCGACGCCGCGTTGGCTCCGCGGAACCGCGTTTTGAACGGCCAGAAGGTAAGGGGTGGACATGAAGCCGAGTCCGAATCCTACGAATAGCATGGCAATCATCACGGCCACGCGACCTGATTCGGGATTTGCGGCAGACAAGAGCAGACAACCGACCGTCCCGAGCGCTGCACCCGCGATCGTAAAGGGGCGGTAGCCGAATCGATAAAGCAGCCAGCCGGATGTCGTGCTGGCAATGGGCCAGCCAATCGACATCGGCGCGAGCGTCATTCCGGCATCGATCGCAGTACCGCCGAGCACGCCCTGTGTGAACATGGGAACGAACGCTGCGGCGCAGAAGAGTATCGTGCCCAGGACAACGCTTCCCATGCTGGATACCGCGATGACGCGGTTCTTGAACAGATCGAGCGGGAGCATCGGTTCGGTGGCACGGTTTTCCTGCCACAGAAACAGCAGCAGGCCAAGACCTGACAGCACGATCATTGCGACTGTGCGCGCATCGAGCCAACCCCAGATCTCGCTGCCCTCGAGAAGCGCGAGTAGAAGCAGCGCGATGGCGCAGGTCAGGCTCAAAGTGCCCAGGACATCGAGCCGGTGCTGCCTTCGATGGATCTCCTCATGGTAGAACAGGAACAACCCTGTAACGGATGCGAGGCCGAACGGGATGTTGATGTAGAACACCCAACGCCACGACAAGAGATCGGTGATCAATCCACCGGCGGCCGGTCCCACTATGCTCGACACCGCCCACACTCCGGAAAAGAGGCCCTGCACGCGTCCCCGTTCCTGGAGGGTGTAGATATCGGCCATCATCGTAATCGAGACGGGCATCACAGCGCCGGCTCCCAGGCCCTGGACGGCTCGATACGCGATGAGTTGAGCCGGTGTCGTCGATGTACCTGCGAGCGCTGCGCCGAGGAGGAACAGAAAGACACCTATCGTGAAGATCTTCCTGCGGCCGAACAGGTCGGCGAGTTTGCCGTACATCGGCACTGTCGTTGTGGATGCCAGAAGGTAAGCCGAAAAGACCCAACTGTACTGACCCATACCACCCAGGTCGGCCACCACCGTCGGCATCGCGGTGCCCACCGCGGTTGCCTCCAGCGCGGCGAGGAACATGGCCAGCACCAGAGCCGCGGTTACAAGTCTACGTTCGCGTCCGGGTTCCAATTCTTGGAGATGGTCGTGAGTGTGACGTGTCGAGAAGGCGAGCGGAGGTCAAAGCATTATCTCCTCCGCTCAGTTGCGGTCGGAACGTAAGAGGTTGTGCTTGGTTTGTACAATCCCGAGGCTAGCCAAGCAGGCAGAAACCAGATCGTGGCGTGAGAGTGATCAGAGCAGCAATGCCCCGTCTCAAAAGGGCCAGATCTGGTTCGTTCCGCGGGTCAGGCGTCGCTGCAGTTCCCTTATGACTGGGGCGAGCCGTGAAGATTGCCTCGTAGCGATACCGCTGCGATAACGACTCGTGAATCCCCAGTACGGCGAACAGGTGTTCTCTGGCGCCGTGCCACGCAAGAAGACCTCGGGCTCGCCGCGGCATACAAGGCGGCCCAGCAGCCCGTCGTCCCTCTTCACCGTGGCTACTTCGAGACCGTTCGGCACTTCAAACTCCGAGTCGCCATATGCTCCCTGAGCCGATACGAGGAATTGACCGAAGATCGGCAATGCCGCGCGTGAACCGGAGAGGCCGATGCTGTACCCGTCATCGAAGCCGACCCACACTCCCACGGCGAGAGAGGGCGTATACCCTATGAACCAGGCGTCACGGAAGTTGTTGGTCGTACCGGATTTTGCAGCGACGGGCCCACGGAATCCAAGTGTGCGGAGGGAACTCCCGGTGCCACGCTCCACTGCGCCGCGCAACGCAGAAGTAACCAAAAAGGTTTCTGCCGGGTCGAACACCTGTTCTCCCGTCGGCTCCATGCGATGCAGCAGGTGCCCTTCTCGGGTCAGGACGGCGATGATGGAATTCACGTTCGCTCGGTAGCCGGAGGCTGCCAGAACACTGTAGGCTTGCGTGAGCTCCAAGGGAGTCACTTCCGATGATCCCAAAGCGAGACTCGGCACCGGGTTGAGTGGATTTCGAATTCCGAGCGCCTTAGCTGTTTCCACGATATTGTCAGGACCTACTGCCATTCCAAGCCGCGCAAACGGCACGTTCAAAGACCGTTCTATAGCTTCTCTCAGCGTCACTTCTCCGCGAAAGCGCCCGTCGTAGTTGTCCGGTGTCCATGTGCCCGCTTGAGTCTCGACAGAGAATGGCCTGTCTTCGAGCACAGAGGCGAGTGTGAAGTGAGGCCGGCTACCTTCCGATCCACCGTCGGAAGCCGACAGCGCGGCCAAAGCAACGATTGGCTTGAATGAGCTCCCAGGTTGGCGCCGCGCCTGGGATGCCCGATTGAACTGCGAAGCACCGTAGTCGCGGCCCCCAGCCATCACGAGCACCTCGCCCGTTCGCGGGTCGAGCGCCACGAGTGCGGCTTGGAGCGGTTTGTCCTCCCTTGCGAGCCGGGGGTAGTAACGCTCGAGTTCTGTGAGGCCGTCGTTTACTGCTTTCTCGGCGGCAGTTTGGAGCTGCATGTCCAGCGTAGTGAACACCGACAGCCCTCTCCACCCCGACCTCAGTCGCACGCTTTCCGCAAGCTGCCCTATCGTGAAGTCGACGAAGTACCGTCCGCTTCGTGCTCTCAGAGGTTTCGTCCTCAGGTAGAGCGGTGAGTCGCGTGCCACTCTGTGTTCTTCTTCTGAGATCTTCTCGAGTTCAAGTAAACGATTCAGCACCAGATCGCGTCGCCCCTTGGCGGCGTCGGAGTTGCGAAATGGTGAATACAGACTCGGACCTCTTACGATTCCGGCCAGCATTGCCGATTCGCCTAAGCTCAGCTGACTGACGTCTTTCCCGAAAAAGAACTGTGCGCCGCGCGCGACACCATGAATGGCGCTCGCCCCGAACTGCCCGAGGTACACTTCGTTGAGGTATGCCTCGAGGATCTCCTCTTTGGTGTAGCGCATCTCCAGCGTGCGGGCTATGGCGAGCTCACGAACCTTGCGGATCAGCGAACGTTTGGGTGAGAGGAAGAGGTTCTTGGCGAGTTGCTGAGTGATCGTGCTGGCACCCTGGACTATGCGCCAGGCCTGGAAGTTTGCGATCGCAGCGCCGACAACCCGCCTGGCATCCAGGCCGTCATGCTCGAAGTAGCGTTGATCCTCGATTGCCAGGATTGCATCGATGAGATGCTCGGGAGCATCATGCAGGTTTATCGGGATACGGTCCTCATGCCCGGAAACGTAGACGCTGCTAATCAACTCCGGCTCAAGGGCGAGAGTTTGGAGGCTCGTCCCATCGGATGTCCTGATCGTCGAGATGCGGTTACCGTAACCGAGTCGTATCGTGACCCGTCCACCGGGATCCAGTTGGTCGTAGATGCGGAACGCACGGCGCCCGACAGTCCACTGCCTGCGGCTCATCTTGTACTCGCCCACACCGACTTCATGTCGACTTGTTTTCTCGTAGCCCAATCTCTTCAGAGCGGCTTCCACGCGATCTCGGTCCAACGTCATCCCCGGCTGCAGCAACAAGGGCCGTGCGTAGAAGCGCGTCGGAGTGCTCAGCAGCGAATCGGTCAAGTGGGCGCGAAATGCAGCCTCGATCGATACTGCCACTGCGCCGCACAGCGCCGCCAAGAGTATTGCGTTTCTGGCCAACTTTCTGTTCGAATTGCCTCGTATCCAACCGAGAGCACGCATGCCTGGCTCCGTAACCGCTTTGGGGATGTGTGGTACTCTACGAGATTCGATGCCGGGGCGTTTCGGAAAGTTGGACTGCTACCGCAATCCCACCATCTCCATCAACTTCAGTGCATTCGTAGAGGTGGATGGGCCTGGGCGCAGAATGTAGTCGAATGACAGAGTGACACCCTCAGGCTCTTGTGTAGCGGTTTCTCTGAAATGAACTATGTGAGCGGCGTCAGAGAGGCCGGGATCGTCTGGCACCGTGAGTTCGTGGCTCGTGAGAGCGCCGATCGCGCGGAAATCGAGCAGGCGACGAATTATCCGGCGCACTGCCACGAGTCGCTCCGCGGAGTTGGTACCTTGGAGAATCTCGTCGAGCAGGAAAAGGGCTTGCCGGCGAGAATCTGCCTCGTTGGCCCGGCGGGCTCCGTCGACGATCATCTTCAGGCGAGCAAGTTGCGCCATGTATTGCGAGATTCCCTGCTCGAGAGAATCGCTTATGCGCATGCTCGTGTATAGACAAACTAGAGGGAGTCGCATCTCTTTGGCGTATACGGGCCCACCCGCCTGCGCCAGGACCGCGTTTACACCGATGCTGCGGAGCAACGTGCTCTTGCCGGACATGTTGGACCCGGTGACGAACAAGAACGTCCCGGGTGGCCCCACCTCGACGTCGTTAACGACACACTCATCGGAGGGAAGAAGGGGATGACCCAGGCCCTTTGCCTCGAGGACCGGAGGGGCGTCGTCCTCGGCGATATCCGGGTACGTCCAGTCGGGATGCGCGTGCGACACTGCAGCGAGTGCTGCCAAGGCCTCGAGTTGACCAAGAGCATCTATCCACTCCTCGACTTCCGGTCCCGCTGCGCGTCGCCACTTCTCCAGCCTGGTCATCACATTGTGGTCCCACATCAGTAGCAACTGAAGGATTCCGTGCAGCATACTCGAGTACCTGACTTCGGCGTGGGCGAGTATGCGATCCAGTTGCCTCATGTGCCCGGCTGCTGGAGCCATCTTCCCGAGCAGGTCAGTGAGTAGACGTGATTCGAACCTCTCGGCGGTTGCCGCTTCGAACACCTCGGAATAGCTGCGCAATCCCAAATCTCCGGTAGCCACCAATCCGAACACGGAGTGGATCTTCGCGTAGGTTCTGAAGGTGATGATCACACCTGTACCGATCGAAACTGCCCAGATTGGGACGGTGAGAACGCCTGCAACGTGCAGCGTCAGCGAAACGAGCGTGATGACGGGGAGAGTCCTGGTGGACCAGATTAGATAGGGCTTGTCTAGAATCCATCGATCGCCCTTCACCCAGTCGATGAACGCATGAAGCGCACGCGGGCGCTCCCGCCCGACCAGGCGCCCGCGCGCTTCGAGGTTGTGCCGGTAATCCAACAGTGGAGCCAATTCCGCAACGGCCTCCTGACGTTGCAAAATGGTAGAGCGGTCTGCTGGAGACAGCAGCCAGTCATAAAGGGCCTTACGACCGGGAATGGTGGCAGCCGTGCCGAGCAACTGAAATAGCGACGCATGGCCGAACAGGTCGAGATCCGCGGCGTAGGGGTGGTTGGGCGGCGCAGCGTAATCGCACTCGCCAAGCTCACTCCAGTTTCTCTGAAGCCGTTCTTTGGCGTCTTCGTTCACCTTCCTCAGCGTATCCTCGAGGAGAAGCCGCCTTTTTGTCCGGGAGTGGGCGGCGACGAGCCATATGAACGCCGCCATTAGGAGCAATCCGGTTCCTAAAACCAGCCAACGCAGCGCGCCGCCGACATCCCATGCCCCAAACAGACAGAGCAGCACCGCCAAAAAGGTGATCGTTCGCATGTGCGTGAGGCGCCCGGCTACGCTGCCGAGGCGGTCACGCTCGGCGGTGAAAGCTTCACAGCGCCGGCTGTAAGCCTCCATCGGGTGGCGTGCCTTCATGCCCGTATTTTTCCTCAATGAGAAACCCTGTCCAGCACTTCTATCACCTTACCGATCCCATCCTCCGCACGAACTCGCTCGCCAATTTCGGCGGCGCGGTCACGCACCTTCAGATCCGTTGTCGCCTTCTCGAGTGCTTGTGCAAGGTGGTCCGCATTGAGCCTCCTTATTGGTATCGGCTTGGGACCAGCTCCCACTGCCGCAACCCGTCTTCCCCAGAAATACTGATCACCAAAGAACGGTGTGATGACGGTGGGTGCACCGGCACGCAATCCGGCTGCGGTCGTGCCTGCGCCGCCATGATGAACTACAGCCGCCACTCGCGGGAACAGCCAGTCATGTGGAATCGACTTCACCGGGTATACGTGATCAGGGAGATCGTTATGCGACAGAGCACCCCAGCCGGACAGAATGATGCCCCGCATGCCAACTCGATCCAGCGCCTCGACAACGCTTCGAGTGGTCTGCTCCGCGCTCTTCGCGTGCATGCTACCGAATCCGACGTATACCGGCGGGGGACCCGACTCCAGGAACTCCAGAAGGTCTGGTGGGGGTGCCCACGTGGAGTTGCGGTCGAGGAACCAGTACCCGGCTACGTGCAAATGGTCCGGCCAATCCGGCGGTTTCGGAAGTACCGTGGGGCTATAGCCGTAGAAGCCGGGCAATCCGAGTTTGCGCCAGGCACCCATCTGGGTGCGTACGGGCAGCGGAGGTAAACCGAGAACTTCCGCTCGGGCGCGGTTCATGGAGCTGCGAAACATGAGCCAAAACAGTTGTTCGCCAACCAGGTAGGTGAACCTGTTATGCAGAGCGCCGAGGTTGGTATGGATCGGGTAGGCAAAACTCGGGAAGTAGCCGGTTGGTGTTGCTGGTTGTAGGAATGCTCCCCAGGCGGGGATCCCGAGTTTCTCTGAAACGCTCAGCACCGGGAGCGATCCCAGTATCGAGTAGAAGGCCAGGTCGGCATGGCGGCAGGCGCTCAAGCAATCGGCGGTTCCGCGCGCCATGAGTGGCGACATCAGCTCCACCATGTGTCTCACGAATGCAAACACATTAGTGCCGCTCGCCAGCCATTTCTGGCCCAACTCGCTTTCCACGGCTTCGCGCGGATTCCCTTCAACTGGAGAGAAATCGAGACCCCAGTTGCGGATTACTGATTCGAATTGAGTGTGAGTGGCAACGCAGACCGAGTGCCCCGCCGCTTTCAGGCCGACGCCCAGGGCGATATACGGCTGTACGTCCCCGCGTGATCCGACGGTGGCGAGAGTGATGTGCATTGCGTGAGGCCGTTCCGATCCTCGGTTGTGTCAGTCCACCAAGCTAGTGCCGAAGACTTTGCAACTCAACGCAAGAGTCTACACTTCAATCCGCTCTCAACGCGTCCACCGGGTGCTTCGTCGGCCGACTCCGGCGCTGGGCTATCGCAACAGGTCGAGATTGAGTCACGAAAAGCAGCCCTGATGACTCCAACTCATAGAATCAGGACCGAGAGAAGACACCGGAAACAGGTCACTCCCGCTGCGCCAGCCCGTTCAGTATCGAGACCAAAGTGTCCGGTTCGTCCACGATCAGGGACCGTTCAGTAAGGTTCTGCACCCGATCCTTCAGCTCTTCCTTGGTAGTGACGAATATTGACGACGTGTCGGCAGAGTGCTTCAAGCACTCCTCCAGCATCGGCACGTCCGAACCCGTATCGCCACAGACCAGGTTGGGGCCGATCCCGAGGCCCAACTCGAGCTGCTCGTTCAAGAAACCGACCCCGTTGCCCTTGCTGAAATCGGTCAAGCCTCCGCCGGAGCCGTCCTCCGGCACCGTGAGTATGATCTCGACGTCCAGGCCCGTGTCCTCGATGCGGAAGAACTGATGCTCCGGATCCAGTTCTCTGACGAGATCCTCGAGGAGTTTCAAAAACGCAGCGGATTCATCCTCAGGAACCGATCTGCTTACGTCCTGCCGGGCGATGGTGGTCTGGCCGAACTTCATCTGCAGGGCAGACCCTATTAGTCCGAACTTCTCGTAATGCGGTTGTTTCAGCAGATTCTCGAGGCGGTGGTTCAATTCGTCGAGCTTCGCCTGCTGCTCGGGGGCGATCGCCAGAGTGCCGCGAACGAAGTCCTTGTCCCGATACTCGCGGCCCTTTGACCCCGCATTGATGACAATGCCCTTTGGTATGGTCGTGATGTCTACCATGCCGCCATTCTCGAGCGGAGCGGATGTCAGGATCACGGTATTGGTGGTCCTGGTTTTGGCGAACCTCGATATGTATACCGAGTTGTAGACCGACTGAATCGAGGTGAGATAACGCCCGCAGTAATTGTTGACGGTTCCGTCTCTGTCCGTTATCAGATTCCGCAGCTTGACGGATGTGAGCATGCCCACACCAAGCGCCACCTGTTCGTCGTGTCGCGAATGAAGCTCTCGTAGATACCGTTCGAAGGCAGCTTCGCCTTGGGAAAGAAACAGTATGTCCTTGTGGAGTTCGTTGATCTCGTAGTTCAGGTCCAGCACAATGTCTCGATTCCCGTCCAGCGACAATGCCGCACCGCCGTTTGAACGCGGGATTGCCTCGAGCGAATCAGCGGCATTCCTCAGTGAATCGATTTCCTCGCTACTCGCCGAGAGACCTTGGAGATAGCTCGCAACCACCTCACAGCGAACGTTTCGGGTCTGTTTCATCAACTCGTAAAACTGCTGGAGGTTTTCGATCGATTGCTTCTCTATCTTCATTCGTTCCGTCTCCCGTGAGGGTCCGTTGCCTCGAGTATCGTTCGATCGTGCACGGTAGTGAAGGTACAGCGTTACGGGTTGAACAACGCTATAGCGTCTACCGTGATTGCGGACCTTTGTCCCCGTCGCTCTCGACGTTAGAAGATGCCGCGCTTGTCTTCAAGGTGTTGAGACTCATGATATGCACTGTCACCGCAACGGCAATCACTGCCAGGGTCACTCGCAGCCACCACGATCTGGCCACGGCGAAAGACGAGTAACCGATGGCAATCCAGAGCAGTAGAAGGGTGAAGACCTTCGTTTGCCAGGTTACTGCACGGTGGTTGCGGTAATTCCGGATGTAGGAACCGAACAGCCGATGATTCATCAACCATTCGTACATTCTGTCTGAGCTGCGAAAGAAGCAGGCGGCAGCTAACAGTAGAAACGGCGTTGTGGGAAGCAGGGGAACCACAATTCCCACCGTTCCGAGTGCAACCGACATCACTCCGGCTGCTACTAAAAGTGCTTTTCGCACAGCGGAATCAACCATTCAGAGAAGGCCACGACAGCACGTCCCAGCACGTTTTGGCTTTCTGCCGCTGCGGAACCCGAATTGATTGCAGCACGCGGGACGCAAGACCTGGGCAAAGTGGTGTCAATCGGTCCGAAGCGCCGGCATTGTCAAAACGCACGGCTCATGGTAGCCACTAGAAGCGATCACCCGGTTCTACTTCGGTGCTCTGGGTGAACAAGAGCTGCCAGCGCGAGTTGCGGTGCACGAATATGTTACAGAACCTCACTACGTGTTTGAATCTGTCGCCGCGGTACAATCCGGTCAAAGTGCCCAGGCCGGTCACAACTCCGAGCGTGGCTGATACATGGGTCCGGAGATCGTTCACTTCGAATTCCTCCATGCGCGCATGACCCGGGCGATAGAAATCGAGTATCGCCTCGCGTTCTTCCACGTAACCGCGCAGATCGAATCCGCGATAGTCTTCCGCGATTAGAGAGTCCAGCGCCTTGGGGTCGGGTGCTTTGAGGGCGGCGCTGACGTCGTGAAATGCCTCTAGGACTTCGCCGGTGGTAGACATTAGGTGACCGAGGCCTCGTATTTGGGTAATCTGGATTTGTGGGTTGGTCCATCCACAATCGCTCCACCCGTTCACCCATACATGCTATATCCTCGAGAGCTTTTACTCAATCGGCGCAGGATAGCTACATCACTACTCCGGTTCGATCAGATCCAAACCCCGTCTGAGGCAGTCCTACTCCCGCTTGCCCCCCCTGTGTTGACCGTGCCGGTTTGTTCGACGAGCAGCACGTGGCACTCGTTCGTCGCTGCGGGTTTGTGCTCGACTCCCCTGGGGACGACGACCATCTCTCCGGGCTCCAACTCTACTGAGCCGTCTGTGAAATGGATTCGCATTGCCCCGTTCAACACGATGAAGACCTCATCTGTGTGTTCGTGACTATGCCATACGAATTCTCCCTGGAGCTTCACCAGCTTGAAGTGGCTGTCGTTCATCTGAGCGACGATCCTTGGAGACCACAGGTCGGAGAACGTGCCCAGTTTCTCTGCGAAGTTGATAGGCTGACACTGCATATCGGACTTCCTTGGTCCTTGCTCTACTTTCGCGGAGCTGGTGGCTGGCGATGCAGATCTAAATTGTAGATCTGGTGATGCCTCCGCACAATGCTACTGACGAGGCAGGCGAACCTGCGTGGTATCTTCCCGGACAGCAATCCAGGTGCTCTTACCGTCATACGATGCTGCAGGTAGTTTTGTGCGTACTCTCTGGATTCCTTTCGTAGAATGCAGGAGGTGGCTATGTCGGGCGCGGAACACTCCGATGCAGGTCGATGGAATGATGTTTTGAAGAGACAGGATGATCGCTGGGTGATGATCGCCGATCATGGTGGGTCGGATCGCTAGAGGTGGGATCTTTATACGACCAGGACGGACCTTTGAACAGACCATGGAGGAGAGCATGAGGAGTACGGCATTGGCAGTGATGCTGGTTTTGGCACTGTGTCCTTCACTCCTGGGGCAACGGCGTGACGGGCTCAAGGTCTTCATTTCGGTGGATATGGAAGGCCTCGCCGGAGTGGTGAACTGGGAGGAAGTCAGTCGCAGCGGCAAGGATTACGATTACTTCAGGGCGGTAATGACCAGAGAGGCAAACGCCGCGATTGAAGGCGCTCTGGCTGCCGGCGCCACTGACATAGTCGTTCGCGACTCACATGGTTCGGCCCGGAACATCCTCCCGGAGATGCTGAACCGCAATGCCCGATTGCTCCGTGGCTGGTCAGGAGGTCACATGAGCATGATGGAGAGCGTAGACGAGACCTTCGATGCCGTCGTGTTCATCGGCTACCACGCGAAGGCCGGCACCCCTGACGCCCTTCTCGAACACACGTCATCAGGCAACGTTACCAGCATCGCCATCAACGGCATTGCACTTCCCGAGGCAGGTTACAACGCGCTCATTGCAGGCCACTTCGATGTCCCGGTCGTGTTCACTGCGGGAGACAGGGCCATCTGCAACCAGGTAACGGATCTGTTCGGCGATGTCGAGACGGTGGCGGTCAAAGAAGGTATCGGGGCTGCCGCACTCAACTTGCATCCGGAGGTTGCTCGGGAGCGCATCCGTGCAGGCGTGGAGCGTGCACTAG
>CAZOJI010000040.1:0-9968 GCA_964580055.1 uncultured Gemmatimonadaceae bacterium
CCAGGCTCTCGAACTCCCCCATGGTCCGGGCGATGATCTCCCGGCTCTCCACCGTAACCCGCCCGGCGAACATCTCCCGGTTGTTCTCGAAGATCGCCCGGGACACGTCGGCGGGGGCCAGCCCGTAGGCCAACAAGCGCTGGGGGTCGAGGTGGATGCGGATCTCCCGCTCCAGCCCACCCACCACCTCCACACCCGCCGACCCATCCACCGTGACCAGCCGCTCCGAGAGCCAGTTTTCGGCCCATTCCCGGAGCCAGACCAGGTCCCGGCTGTCGGAGGCGATGGTGAGTTGCATAACCGGAAGCTGTGTAGGATCCGCCTTGAAGATGACGGGGGGGTCCATGTCCGTCGGGAGGTTGCGGGCCACGCGTCCCATGGCCGCCATGACGTCCTGGTACGCCACGTCCACGTCCACCCCGTAGGAGAAGTTGACTAGAAGAGTGTACATCCCCTCGATGATGGACGATTCCAGGTAGTCCAGGTCGTCCACCGTAGCCAGGACCCGCTCCACGGGCTCGGCGATGTTGGTCTCGATCTCATCCGGCGTGGCGCCCCGCCACCAGATGTGAATCTTGATCATGGGGTAGGTGATTTCCGGCAGATAATCCACCGCCAGGCGGCTCAGGCTGAAGAGACCCGTGACGAAGACCGCCAGCGTCAAGACGGTGACCGCCACGGGACGGCGCAGCGCAGCGGCCGTGAGCTTCATGATCCGCCTCCTTGCCCGGCCTGCCGGCGGGAGCGCACCGCCATCCCCTCCCTCAAACCCCGCTGTCCGGATACTACCACCAGCTCACCGGCCTCGATTCCGGAGAGGATCTGGAGCCGGCGTTCCGACTCGATACCCACCGTCACGTCTCTCCGGGTCGCGGTGCTGTCCTGCACCACGAAGGCCACCAGGACCCCCTCGGCCGTCGCCATCACCGCCGCGTCGGGCACCACGACCGCCCGGGGGTCGTGCTCCAGCTCGAAGGACACCCGGGCGAACATTCCCGGGGCCAGCTCCGCCCCCGAGACCTCCACCTCCACCGTGCGGGTGCGGGTCTGGCGGTCCAACTCGGGGAAGATCCGGCTGATGCGCCCCTGGAACACTTCTCCTGGATGGGCGTCCAGCAGAACGTGGGCACGCATCCCCTCCCACACTGCGGCGGCCCCCGCCTCCGGCACCGCCACCCTCACCACGAGCGAGCTCGGGTCGAAGATCTCCACCAGAGGCGCCCGGGGGGCCACGTAGTTCCCGTCGTGGACGTGGACCTTCGACACCACGCCGCTCCAGGGCGCAAGCACCTGGTAATCCCCGGAGGCCTGCTCCGCCTGTTGGAGCTGGGCCCGGGCCCGTTCGTAGTTCACCCGGGCCTGGTCCAGCTCCTCGGAGGGAAGGGCGCCCATCCCCACCAGCTCCTCCACCCTCCTCAGCTCTTCCGCCTCCCGACGCTCCGCCTCCCGGGCATAGGCTAGGGAGGCGTCCACGGCCTCCTTCCGGCCGATGGTCAGGAGCAGAGCCCCCTGGCGCACCGTGTCCCCTTCCAGCACCCGCAGGCCCTGGACCGGACCCTCCGCCGGGGAGGCCAGAAGGGCGGATCGCACAGCTTCCACCGAGCCGGTGAGTTGCAGGGTACGGCTGATGGGCTCCCGGACCGCTTCCTCCACGATCACGACGGGGCCTCCGGCCCGGGCGCCACCGGTGGCGCCCGCCGGTTCCCGGCCCCAGCGGGAGAACCCCCACACGGCAACAGCGATGACAACCAGGGCTGCAATGGAAAGGACGGCCCGCTTCCCGGGCCGCTTCAGGGCTGAGGTTACCATGACGCTCTCTCCCCCGTCACCAGACGGTAGCGGGCGATGGCGGTGTTGTACTCGGCCAGGGCCCCGTAGTAGGCGGTCTCGGCCGCGAGAAGCTCGGACTGGGCGTCCAGCACATCGGTGATGGAGCCCTTGCCGAGGCGGTATTTTTCCTGCTCGATACGCAGTGTCTCCTGGGCCTGCTGGATGGAGGTCTCCGTGGCTTCCACCCTTCCCCGGCCGGTCTCGATTCCCAGAAGGGCTTCCTCCACCTGGAGACGAACCCGGAGCTCGAGATCCAGGGAGCGTTCCTCCTCCGCCGCAAGGTACGCTCGCTCCTGGGCGACCCGGGCGGAAGCGACACCTCCGTCGAAGAGGGGGAAGGATACTGCGAGTCCAATGGAGCCCAGCGTGGCGGATGCGTCGGCCCCTGCGGGCTGGTCCACGGGGGCAATGGCCCACCGTTCCGTGTACGATCCCCGGAGGTGGAGGGCCGGCCAGCGGGTGGCCCGGGCGGCCCCCACCCGGTGTTCCTGGGCTCGGCGGGCTGCCCGGGCCGCCTGCAAGTCCGGACGCCGGTTCATGGCCCGGGTAACAGCCTCCTCGGTTTCTTCGTGGAAGGGGACCAGGGTGAGATCCCCCGCCAGCGCAACGGCCGCCCCTGCGTCCCTCCCCCCTATGAGGTAGGCCAGGACCTTCCTCTGGACATTCAGGGCGTTTCTCTCGCTCAGGAGGCGCTGCCGGAGGTCGGCCAGCCGGACCTGGATCCGCAGAACGTCCACCCGGGCTGCTTTTCCGGCCTCCATCATCTCCATCACCGTGCGTTCATGGGCTTCCAGGGCCTGGACGGAGAACTCAACGGACTCCACCACCTTCTCCTGTCGAAGAATATTGAAGAACGCACTCGAAACCTCGTATTCGAGTTCCTCTCCGGTCCTCTCCAGGCGGTGGGCATAGCTCTCCTCCATCCCCTCCGCGGCCTTCACCTGCCGAGTGAGGAGGCCTCCCAGGAAGAGGGGAACCTCCAGGGTAAGGTCGGCTCCCCCGGCCTGCTCGGTATAGACCATGGGCTGCCCCGGAGCGCTCGGGGGGAGGAGTCGCTGGCCGGTGGTGTACCGGGAGGCGTACCCGGAGAGACGCAAAGAAGGGTAACGGCCGGCGGCGGCTAGATCCCTCTGGCTCCCGGCAGCCTCCAGCTCCCACTTGGCGGCTGCCACCTGGGCGTTGCGCTCCAGCGCGATCCGAATCGCTTCCACAAGCGTAAGGGAGTCCTGGCTTTGGGGAATCAGGACTTCCTGTTGAGCCGTGCCGTTCTCGAGAGCACCCCACCCAGCAGCGACGGTAGTCGCCATCCCCTCGCTCTGCGGCGGTACAGGTAACGTTCCGAACACTTCCACGCACATGGCGAGAGTGGCCAATATGAGCATTTCTATCCTCCGACAAAGCCGGGCTGTGAGTTCCGCTCTCGACCATCCAATGCTTGCAGGTCTCGCTCGGAGCAGTCAATGCAACCAAGGGGCCCACTGTGGAATCGGTTATGACAGTATTCACTACAGCTCGCGACGCGAAAACGTTAAATCGAGTTCATCGATATGGTTTGCATCCCGGAAGCGACCGATCTATCCTCCGATAAGGCCGCGTTGTAAAATCCGCTCCCGGCCATCAAATGCTTGCAGTCCCGCTGCTTGCCTCGCGTGCTTGCGGCGCAAACTGGGCATGGGATCGTGCAGCGGCACCGGATTGACATCACTGTGTGACGGCAACGATCTCGCGAGAGCCGCTTCGACGGTTCGCCCCCCTCAATCCTCCTGCAGCCACGCCAGGGCATCGGCCGCCGCGTCGTTGACTGTGGCCGCTTTCATGAGTCGGGCAGTGAGGATGGCCTCCACGATCTCGGCGTCCGGCACCCCTGCTGCCCGCGCCTGCTTGGTCCACATTAAGGTGCACCGCTCGGATTGGAGGGATGCCGCCACCCCGATTCCCACCAGAAGCTTGGTAGCAGTGGGGAGCGCCGACAGGGTGGGGTTCTCCATGATGGCGGCCCTGTGTTCCATGTAGGTCCGGGCCCCCTCGGGGGAAATGGCCTTCAGGATTTCCATGGGGTTGGCGCCAGTATTTGCCTTCTTTTTCTCGCTCATCGGCTTACGTTCCTCTGCGTTCGTGACAAGGAAAACCCTGCTATTGTTTTTTGGGCATCGCCTCTTTGGTTCGCTGATCGGTTCCAGGAAAATGCCCTGCCGCTCCTGCTGCCGTATGGCGGTGCCCATGTGCTTGCTCATTCATGTCTCTAGGCCCGCGGGGTCGAATATCGCTCACCCGATTCCACCTCTCCCTGGCAGCCCGGATCTGCATCAAAATGGCACCGGCGTGGGCGAAAGCACTCTCCGCAACAAGGCCTTTGACGGACTCCAGGACAGTTGCCACGTCCGCGTCCGGATCACGGGGAAGCCGGTAGTTGACGATCAGCCCCTCCCGCTCATCTTCCATGAGCCCCGCGTCCCGCAAGTAACGCAAGTGCCGGGAGGCCTTGGATTGTGTGATTCCGAGGATCTGCTCCACTTCGCACACGCAGAGATGCCCGTGACGCAACACCAGCGCCAGGATGGTGAGGCGGGTTTCGTCGGAGAGGGCCTTGAAGATACGGCTGAGAGACTTCACGGACACCACGCTAACCGCTTAGACGGTTATATGCAAGTACGCAATTTGAAACGGCGGACTGCACTGTAGACATCGTTGAGGTGTAGCGTCCGCCACCGAAACCGCCACCTCTTCACGATTGTCAAGCGGCGGTACAAGGGCGTGTCGTTCTCCGGTGTCTTTTCGGCACGCCTGAAGAGCGGGAGACTCGGGCCATGGTCCGGCCGGAAGATGCGTCTGCCAAAGCTTGATGTATGGCCCGGCTGGCCGGCGGACCACTTCATGACCGACATCACTGGTTTCAAACTCGAGCAACTGCCTTTCCACTGCGACCAGCGCCAGGTCTAGATGCACGATTGAACCACATGTGGCGGTTGACATCTTTGCGTATTTGGCTATTATGCCAAGTAGATGAAAGACGCCAAGACAAAAGCCCGCTACGCCGCACGCGCCAAAGTCATGAAGGCGCTGGCTCACCCCACGCGGCTGTTCATCGTGGACCAGCTCGGGGAGACCCCCCGCTGTGTCTGCGAGCTGACCGAGATGATCGGCGCCGACGTTTCCACGGTCTCCCGGCATCTGTCGGTAATGAAGGAGGCCGGAATCGTGGATGACGATAAACGAGGCAACCAGGTGTTCTACTCGTTGCGTGTACCGTGCGTGCTCAACTGGTACGCTTGTGTCGCCGGAGTGCTGGAGGCGGATGCGGAGCGAAAACTAGCCGCCACGCGCTGAGCGCGGCGCTTCTCGATAGATGATGTAGGAGACGATCGTGAGTTTCTGGAAGTTGGAGTGGAAGGCGGGAGTCCTTCTCATAGGTGGGTTACTCTTCGCGTATTACCTGCCGGTTGAGCTGTTCACCGCGCTGGTTGCGCTACCGGCGCCTGTGGTTGAGTCCCTTCTGCTTGTGCGCTGGTACGCGCGCGAACACGTGCTGCTTTGTCTGGTGCCGGCGTTCTTCATTGCCGGCGCGATCGGGGTGTTCGTGAGTCAGGGTGCGGTGATGAAGTACCTCGGCCCCAAGGCGAACAAGGTCCTGGCGTACGGTGTGGCATCGGTGTCGGGAAGCATCCTCGCGGTATGCTCGTGCACCGTACTGCCGCTCTTCGCCGGCATTTACAAACGCGGCGCCGGGCTTGGGCCGGCGAGCGCGTTTCTCTACTCCGGACCAGCGATCAACGTTCTGGCCATCATCCTCACCGCCCGCGTACTCGGGCTTGAGATCGGCGCGGCTCGAGCGATCGGAGCGGTCGTGTTCGCCGTCGTGGTCGGCGTCCTGATGTACCTGATCTTCCGGAGAGAGGAACTCGCCAAGGCAAATGCGCTGGCCGAGCTGCCCGAGGAACCTGCGGGCCGGCCGTTGTGGCAGACGGCCGTGTTCTTCGCCTCGATGATCGCGATCCTCGTGTTCGCCAACTGGGGAGCCCCGACCGAACCTACGGGGCTTTGGCACGCGATCTACGCGGCCAAGTGGTGGCTCACCGGATCGGCCGCCTTGGTGCTGGCGGTGGTGCTGGTGGTGTGGTACGGTGTCTCCTGGCATGGTATGGCCTGGCCCGGCATCGCTGTGGTAGGAACGAGTGCCGGTTTCTCCGGTCACCCAGTTGTGCCGTTCACCACCGGAGTGGTTGGGCTGTCGGCACTCGCCACCAACAGCAACGACGAGATGCGGGAATGGTTTTCGTCGTCCTGGACATTTGCGAAGCAGATCCTACCGCTCCTCTTCGCGGGTGTGTTGGTCGCCGGCCTTTTGTTGGGGCGGCCCGGCCAGCAAGGGCTGATCCCCTCCGAGTGGATCAGCGCCGCGGTGGGCGGCAACTCGCTTATGGCGAACCTGTTTGCATCGGTCGCCGGCGCACTCATGTACTTCGCAACGCTCACCGAGGTGCCGATCCTCGAAGGCTTGCTCGGCAACGGCATGGGCAAGGGACCGGCTTTGGCGCTGCTGCTCGCGGGTCCCGCCCTGTCACTGCCCAACATGTTGGTTATCCGAAGCATCATGGGGAACAAGAAGACCCTCGTGTTTGTTGCGCTCACGGTGATAATGGCGACGATCACGGGGTTGGTTTACGGAGCGCTGCTCGGCTGACGAGGATGGGCATTTGATCGTCTTGCGTCGGTTCGAAAAGGCGACCGTTCGGTCGATGAACGAAGGCGTATATGCAGCCAGGCGATAGACGTTATCGGGCCTACTTGGAGATTCTCCGTGACGAGCTGATGCCGGCGATGGGGTGTACCGAGCCTATCGCCGTAGCTTACGCCGCGGCGCGTGCGCGCGAAGTCCTCGGCACCATGCCCGAACGAGTGGAGATCGAGGCCAGCGGCAATATTCTCAAGAACGTCAAGAGCGTCATGGTGCCGAACACCGGTGGCTTGCGAGGCATGAAAGCATCGGCGGCGGCGGGGATAGTTGCCGGCCACGAGGACAGGGCGCTCGAGGTTCTGGCTTCGGTTGACGATGTCGGTCGTAAGGCGATTCGGGATTTCCTGGAGCGGCGGAGCTTCACGGTCACCGAATCTCGCAGTGGGCTGATCTTTGACTTGGTGGTTAAGGTCTATGCCGGCGAATCGTGGGCGAGCGTACAGACATCGCACTACCACACCAACGTGGTGCTGGTGAAAAAAGACGATACCGTCATTTACCAGAACCGGGATTGTGACGAGGTCACAGCCTCCGGCACGACCGATCGCTCTCTGCTGAAGGTGCGCGATATCCTCGAATTCGCCGAAGCCGTCGACTTGAAAGAGATCGAAGACGTGCTTCTGCGCCAAATCGACTACAACATGGCGGTAGCGGAAGAGGGATTTCGCGGAAATTGGGGAGCCAACATCGGCTCGGTGTTGCTCGACATCTGGGGCGACGACGTCAAGGTGCGCGCCAAGGCGCTGGCCGCCGCGGCGTCCGACGCGCGCATGGGCGGCTGCAACCTTCCGGTCGTGATTACCTCCGGCAGCGGCAACCAGGGGATAACGGCCTCCGTGCCGGTGGTGGTTTATGCCCGCGAACTGGGCTGCGATCGAGATACGCTGTTGCGGGCGCTGATCGTGTCCAACCTGATAACGATCCACCAAAAGACCGGCATCGGCCGGCTCTCGGCCTATTGCGGCGCGGTGAGTGCCGGCTGCGGCGCCGGGGCGGGGATCGCTTGGCTGCATGGCGGCCGCCTTGAAAAGGTAGCGCACACGGTGGTCAACGCGCTGGCTACGGTGTCCGGCATCGTCTGCGACGGTGCCAAGCCGTCCTGTGCGGCCAAGATCGCCGCTTCGGTCGATGCCGGGATCCTCGGGTTCTTCATGTACGAGCGGGGAAAGCAGTTCTACGGCGGCGACGGCATCGTCGCCAAGGGGGTGGAGAACACAATCAACAACATCGGCCGCCTTGGGCGCGAGGGTATGAAGGAAACCGACAAGGAGATCATTCGGATCATGTTGGGGACACAGTAGCATAGTGCGGACTAAGAACAGCGTGGTCTCCGTCGCGCTCGCGATAACGCTGGCAAGAGTTACGGGTGTAATGTACGGAGCGCCGCGCGGCCGAACAGAGCGCGTCGTGCGGCTTCAACAATCATGATGCTGGAGAGACAACCATGAAGATCGACGTATACGGGCCCGGGTGCCCGAACTGCAAGAGGCTCGAACAACAGACCAGGGAGGCGCTTGCTGGCCTCGGACTGGAGGCGGAACTCACCAAGGTTGACGATGTGGTGGCGATCTCCGAGGCGGGGGTTATGCGCACGCCGGCGCTCGCGATCGACGGGAAGCTGGTGCTGCAAGGGCGCGTACCCGGCGTGCAGGAGCTTTCCACCATAATCACGAAGGTGCGGGACGGGCTGCAGTAAGGCTCGTGTTGCGGAAACGGAACGGACCAAATCGATGATAGGCTTGCCATGCGACCCATAACGAAGGTTCTCATCGTAGGAGCTGTGATCATGGCCGTCATGGTTGTTCTCGGCCTGAAATCCAGTGAACGGAATCCTGCCGGCGATCCGCTTGCCGGTTTCGATCCCTCCGCCCCGACTCCAATAGAGCCGGTGCCGGCCAGTTACGACCCGTCCACGCCCGGCGTCCCACGGCTGGCAGCTCTGGGGGCCGGCGCATGTATCCCCTGCAAAGCCATGGCACCAATTCGTGCGGAGCTGCGCCGCGAGTACGCCGGAACTCTCGCCGTCGATTTCTACGATGTGTGGAAGGATCCTGAAGCCGGGAGACACTTTCGCATTCGGATGATACCGACGCTCATCTTCTACGATGCGACGGGCCGGGAACTCGGCAGGCGCGAAGGGTTCATATCGAAGCCGCGGATCCTGGCTGCTTTCGAGAGTTGGGGCATCGAGCTTCAGCCCACCCGCAAGTCCTGAAATCCCCATGCGGCATTGGCTGGAGATGCTGAGCACGTCCCTCGCGGGTGCTCCTTCCCTTGCTTTGGCGGGTGCGTTCGGGTGGGGTGTGGCAAGCATTGTTCTCAGCCCGTGCCACCTGGCCAGCATCCCGCTTCTCATTGGCTATATCGGGGGCGGCCGTCGGACTTCGATCGGCCGCGCAGCGGCGACGGCGCTCGCGTTCGCCGCCGGAATCTTTGTCACAATAGGCCTGGTAGGCGCCGCGACGGCATTGCTTGGCCGCGCCGTCGGAAGCTTCGGCGGCGGTGCTATCAACTATGTGGTCGCGGTTGTCTTTTTCGTGGTTGGGTTCGAACTGATCGGTGTGATCGAATTCAGCTGGTGGAGTCCGGGCGCCCAGAACTTGCGTCGAAAAGGGCTGGTCGGCGCTCTGCTGCTCGGCCTTGTGTTCGGCCTCGCTCTGGGTCCTTGCACTTTTGCCTTTCTGGCGCCGGTGCTCGGCGCCGCGCTCTCGGTGGCTTCCACCAGCCCGTTATTTGCGGGCATGCTCACGCTCGCGTTCGGAGTGGGACATTGTGCGGTCATCGTGGCGGCTGGCAGTTCGACCGGGTTGGTACAAGGGCTGTTGACATGGGACCGACGGTCTCACGGACTCTCCGTCTTCAGGAAGGTCAGTGGAGTCCTCGTACTGGCGGGCGGAGTGTACCTAATTTACTCGGCATAGCAAAGCACAGCACTACCCACCGGTCATGACCATCGCAGGCGACTTGGCGGTTACCGGGTCAGCCTGATCACGATCCGAAGACGGCCGCGAACCTCGTCCTCAGTTCATCCCTCACGCCGCGGAACGCGTTCAAGCGGTCCTCCTCCGAACCCTGCATCGCCGCGGGGTCCGGCAGCCCCCAATGTACCCTCCACGCCTTTCCCAACCAGGCGCGGCAGACCTCCTCGGCACAGAGGGTGACGACCGCGTCCACCTCCCCTTGGATCTCGTCCATCCCTTTGGAGCGCTGAGCGGCGGCGTCGATACCGATCTCCTCGAGCACCCGGACGGCTTCGGGCCGGATCCGCGTGGGCATCGAGCTGGCGGAGAAAACCCTGATCCCGTCAGGAGCGAGAGAACGGGCAATTCCTTCGGCGATTTGGCTCCGCGCGGAATTCGCCACGCAGAGAAACAGAAAGGAGCGAGATGAAAGAGCGCGCAGT
>CAZOJI010000040.1:10068-39379 GCA_964580055.1 uncultured Gemmatimonadaceae bacterium
TTCGGTTCCGTACCGGCGGCAGGCCAGCGCTGGAGGGCCAGCGTCCGGCCCCTCTAGATCGACACCGTTCACACGAATGGTGGGCGACCCCGGGAATCGTAACGCTGCGGCCTGGTCCATATCCGCGACCTTAATCACGGTTGGCGAAAAACCCGGTGTCAGGCCGCCCATCACCTCTCTCGTCAGTTCGATCGCCTGAGAAGCGTGCGGGCACGTGTCGGTGACCAGGAGCCGGACTTCTATCGTCACTTGTAGACTCGAGTCGCGAGTCAACGCTTGGGACCGACGCCGCCGGGGACGGCACAATTCGACACCGCGCCGATCTCGGCCGGACTACCGGGAAAGTATCTTCTTCTCCACCAGAGAGCCACGTTCACCAGGCCGATGAGCACCGGCACCTCAACAAGCGGTCCGATCACGGCGGCGAAAGCAGCGCCATGGGCTATACCGAAGGTTCCCACCGCCACCGCGATAGCCAGTTCGAAATTGTTGGACGCCGCGGTGAACGACAGCGAAGCCGTTTGGGGATATGTCGCGCCCGCCGCGCGTATGGTTTCTACTCCTCACGCCAGAGAACGACACGCTGCAGAGCCCAAGGTGACTGCAAAGAACAACCCCTCGAAATCGTCGACCCCGAGCCGGAGGCTGTGCGCGAGGCAAAGAGACGCTGGGCAGTAGAGAATTCCTCCCTCAGCATCGCGATCAAGTGGTAGAACGCGGGGCAATCCGCAGCTGCAACTGCCGTTGGTGCATGGCCCTTGTTCTTGGTACATCGTTGAAGTGATGCCCCTGATCCGGAGTCGCCACCGACGTCGTATCCGAATCGGAGCTGGAACAAGTATGCGAAATCCGCATATCAGCTTCGCAATCGCCCCGAGGATAAAGCGGGTCTTCGAAGACGCGGCGGCGGGTGCTCGCCGGCACCGGGAACGAACTCCTGCCTTTCCGTCATTCACCATTTGGAAATCTCGTTGTCTCAGCGAAGACGTCCCCGGTGTCGAACAGCACAATGGAGCCTGGGAACACTCTGCACTCCAACTGAGTTGTATGGGACCTGCTGCAGCTGCCGTCTTCGGCGCTCGTCTAGTACTCGGGTGCCGGCGTAACGATCTCCAAAACGCGCCTTTTCTCTAGAGCGGAGGATCAGTATTACACCCAGGATGTTGAATGCAGGCCGTCTACCGCGAGTGCGCAGAGCCGCAGCCAAAGACCAGCGTAATTTGAGTCTTCACTACCGCTCGAGATGGAAGGCCCCCTTCGTGTAACTAGTTTTGGAGCTCGATGTGACACTTGACGCAGCCGTATCATCCGGATATACATCGATATGTGGCGATGTGACGTAGTATAGATCGGAGCACCAAATGAATGAGTTTCTGACGATCACAAAAGCCTTGAGCGATGAGTCGCGCGTACGAGCCGTGATGGCTCTTGCTCAGGGCGAGTTGTGCCTGTGCCAGATCGTCGAGGTGCTGGGCCTCGCACCTTCAACGGTGTCCAAGCACATGTCGATCCTCCAGCAGGCCGGACTGATCCAGCGGCGCAAGGATGGCCGTTGGCACTATTACCGCCTGGCCCGTCGCGAGGCCTCACCGATGGTGCGCGACACCATCCGCTGGGCGCTCAAGTCACTGGAGCACGAGAAGATCATCGTGAGCGATTCGGCCACGCTCCGCTGTGTCCGCGAGAAAGATCCAGGAGATTTCACCGCATGTTACAGCACAAAATGAAAGTCCTGTTTCTGTGCACTGGCAATTCATGCCGCAGCCAGATGGACGAGGATCGGGAGCGTCACCTCAAAGGTGATGTCATCGAGCCGTACTCGGCGGGCATTGAGAGGCACGGGCTGAATCCCCATGCGGTCAAGGTGTTAGCCGAGGCGGGCGTGGACATGACCGAGGAGATGGTCGAAGCGGCGCGTCGTCATGCGGCGGAGGCCGGTCATCGCAATATCACGATCCATCACGGGCAGATTGAATTGCTGCCCGTGGATGATGCAAGCGTGGACGTGGTGATTTCCAACTGCGTGGTGAACCTCTCGCCCGACCAGCCGACGGTGTGGCGCGAGGTGTTTCGCGTACTCAGGCCCGGCGGGCGTGTGGCGATCTCGGACATTGTGGCGACACAGCCGCTGCCCGAGCAACTGAAGGATCGCCCGGACCTTTTGTGTGGGTGCGTCAGCGGTGCGGCGGCTCGCGACGACCTGAAACGCTGGCGGAATGAGATCGGCTTCGAGGCCGTTCGCCTCGAACCGCGCGAAGCCCATGGCCGCTCTATCAGCCAATGGCTGCCCGACGACACTTCGGGTGCGGAGGTGATCTCGACGATGATTCATGCCAGAAAGCCCGTTGTTTGAACAGAATTATTGCGTTTTATCCATGAAATACCCTCCGAAGGAGCGATCTCATGCCACGAATCGAAGTTTTCGACCCGCCGATGTGCTGCAGCACGGGTGTTTGCGGCCCTGAACCTGAAGAACACCTGACGCGGTTCTCCGCCGATCTGGACTGGCTTAAACACCAGGGCGTGGAGGTGCGACGCTACAACCTGGCGCAGGAGCCGGCCGCATTCACCGCCAACTCTCAGGTCAAGCAAATCGTCGACGTGACCGGTGGCGACAGTCTTCCGGTCGTGGTCGTCGATGGTCGGGTGGTCAGCCAGCACGAATACCCCACGCGGCGGCGACTGGCCGAGTTGGCCGAGCTCGACGGGCATGCCGCGACAGACAATGAGCCACCCGCGACCGCGGAACAACCGTCGATTTTCGACGAGCGGATCGCCGAACTGGTCGCCATCGGCGCGGCCATCGGCGCCAACTGCGAGCCGTGCCTAAAATATCACCATCGCAAGGCCGAGGAACTGGGCGTCGCCGACGAGGACATGATCCAGGCGGTGAATGTCGCGCTGCAGGTCAAAGAGCAGCCGGCGAAGATGATGGTCCGACTGGCGCAGCGCCTATTGGTTCCCGAGGCGGCCGAAGCCGGCGGCGGGTGCTGCGGCGGCTCGGCAAAGAGCGGCTGCTGCTGAGGCAACGATCCCGAACTGGAAAGTGTGACAACCATGATGTGGTACGAACAAGCCAATCGATTTCTATTTTTCACGGGCAAGGGCGGCGTGGGCAAGACCTCGCTGGCCTGCGCCACGGCGATCTGGCTGGCCGACGCCGGCAAACGGGTGCTTCTGGTGAGCACCGACCCGGCGTCCAACCTGGGTCATGTCTTTGAAGCGGAGATTGGCCAGCAGGAACCGACCCCGATCCCGCAGATCGAGAACCTGCAAGCGCTGAACATTGACCCCGAAGCGGCGGCGCAGGCGTACCGGGATCGCATCGTCGGCCCGGTGCGCGGCACACTCCCCGACAAGGTGGTCCGTCGGATGGAGGAGGAACTCTCCGGTGCCTGCACGACCGAGATCGCGGCTTTCGATGAGTTCACGGCACTGCTGACGAATCAGCAGATCACCACCCACTACGACCACATTATGTTCGACACCGCGCCAACGGGCCATACGCTGCGCCTGTTGAAGCTGCCAAGCGCCTGGTCGGACTTTCTGGAGACCAACACGAGCGGCGCGTCCTGCCTCGGCCCGCTGGCGGGTCTGGAGAAACAGCGACAACAGTACCGGTCGGCGGTTGCGACGCTGGCCGATGGCTCGCAGACCACGATCGTCCTCGTCAGCCGTCCACAGAAGGCGGCGCTCGCCGAAGCGACCCGCACCAGCGGGGAGCTGGCCGCGCTCGGGATCACCAATCAGCGTCTCGTGGTAAACGGGTTGATGCCCGAGGCCGCGACCGATGACCCGCTCGCAGTGGCCATGCAGCAGCGCGACCGGCAAGCGATGGAGCAGTTGCCCGACGCCTTGGCGTATCTACCCATAGATCGGGTGGCGTTGCAGCCGGTGAACCTCGTCGGCATCGAGGCGTTGCGGGCTTTGCTAAGCAGCGAAGAACAAGCCCCGGCCGCGCCCTCGGCGGACTCGAGCGCTCTGTCAACGTTGGACGTGCCTTCGCTGGGCGAGTTGGTTGATGCGATGGAAGTGGATGGCCATGGCCTGGTCATGGTCATGGGCAAGGGCGGCGTGGGCAAGACGACCATCGCGGGAGCCGTCGCCGTGGAGTTGGCGTCCCGCGGCCACGACGTACACCTGACCACCACCGATCCGGCGGCCCACGTGGCCGCGATGATCGAGTCCGAGGTCGATCGCCTGCAGGTTAGCCGAATCGATCCGCAGGTGGAGACCGACCGCTACCGCCAACACGTACTGGAAACCAAGGGCAAGAACCTCGACCCCCAGGGGCGGGCGCTGCTGGAAGAAGACCTGCGCTCGCCCTGCACCGAAGAGATCGCGGTGTTTCAGGCGTTCTCGAAGGTGATCCGTGAAGCTCAGCAGCAGTTCGTTGTCATGGACACCGCCCCCACGGGCCACACGCTGATGCTGCTGGACGCGACCGGGTCGTATCACCGCGACATCATGCGGCACGCGAAAGACGGCTCGAAAGTCATCACGCCGATGATGCGCCTGCAGGATCCCGAACAGACGAAGATGCTGCTCGTGACCCTGCCGGAGACCACGCCCGTGCTGGAGGCGGCGGCGTTGCAGGAGGATCTGCGACGAGCCGGCATCGAGCCGTGGGCCTGGGCGATTAACGCCTCGCTGGCGGCGGCCGGGCCGCACGATCCGCTGCTGGTGGCTCGGGCGGAATCGGAAATCGCTCAAATTGAAAAGGTCCGCGATGAACTGACCGAGCGGTTCGGGCTGGTACCATGGTTGGCCCGCGAGCCGATCGGCCCCGAGGCGCTGCGGGAGCTGTCGCAATCGCCATCCGAATCCACAAGCCCTAACTGAACCGACCGAAAGGACAGACAGACCATGGCACAGGCGATCACCAAAAAACTCTCGTTGCTCGACCGTTATCTGACGGTCTGGATCTTCGTCGCGATGGCCCTGGGGGTGGCGACCGGCTACCTGTTCCAGGGCGGCGTCGAACGTTTCAACGAGGCGCTGACCGTCGGCGAGCACACCAACATGCTCATCGCCGTCGGGCTGATCCTGATGATGTATCCGCCGCTGGCGAAGGTGAAGTACGAGCTGATGCCTAAGGTCTTCGCCGACGTGAAGGTGATCGGCCTGTCGCTGGTGCAGAACTGGATCATCGGGCCCATCCTCATGTTCGTGCTGGCGATTGGCTTTTTCGGCTTCATCGCCCCGGCGTTGTTCGGCCCCGATGAACGGTGGGGGCTGTACATGACCGGGCTGATCATGGTCGGCATCGCCCGCTGCATCGCCATGGTGCTGGTGTGGAACCAACTCGCGCGGGGCAACAGCGAATACGCCGCCGGGCTGGTCGCGCTGAACAGCATTTTTCAGATCGTCACTTTCGGCTTCTATGCATGGATCTTCGTGACCGTCCTGCCGCCGCTGTTTGGGCTCGCGGGCTCCGTGGTCGAGGTGAGCATCGGCGAGATTTTCGTCAGCGTGATGATCTATCTGGGCATCCCTTTCGCGGCGGGCATCCTGAGCCGGGTGATCCTCGTGCCGCTCAAGGGCGGTGAATGGTACGACCGCGTGTTTGTGCCGAAGATTTCGCCAATGACGCTCGGAGCGCTGCTGTTCACGATCGTGGTGATGTTCTCCACGCAGGGCGAACGCATCATCGAGCAGCCGCTGGACGTGTTGTGGATCGCGATTCCGCTCAGCGCCTATTTCGCGATCATGTTCCTGGTCAGTTTCTTCATGGCCTGGAAGATCGGGGCGGATTACTCCCGCGCCACCACGCTGGCGTTCACCGCCTCGGGCAACAACTTCGAGCTGGCGATCGCGGTGGCCATCGCGGTGTTCGGCATCGCCTCGCCGGTCGCTTTCGCCACCGTGGTCGGCCCGCTGGTCGAGGTGCCGGTGCTGATCGGGCTGGTGCATGTCAGTCTCTTCTTCCTACGCAAGTTCTACGGCGGGGTCGAGCGTGCCGATGGCCTTGAGGAGTCCACCGCGATTGCCGCCGCCGGGCAGGAGGCCTGCGACACCACGCAGCAACTGGCTTCCGGCGCGGAGCAAGATGCGTGAGACCGCCGCTATCTTATCAGTCCCTTCCCGGTGAAATCTCGCTCAAAACGACTATGAATGGGTCATGCGGAGTGTGTGGCCAGGGCTGGGATGATGCAGCCCTCGCGAAGCTGAAGCGCGGCGGCGATGACACGGCGGCCGGGCCGGCTGAGGCAGCATCAAAGTGAAGGCGCCCGCCGATGCGGCGCCAAGAAGGACCGGCGGTCTATACGGGAACGAGGAGAGTGCACTTTCGACTCGATGTTGGAATCATCCATCGTGACCTCTTCGTGTTGCCCTCCGGCACCCGCCGGAAGGATCGATGATTTCCCAGCACTTCGATACTGACCCGAGCAAGGGTGCTCGGCCAGGCAAGGGTGTCGGTCGCTTCGACACGGTTTGGAGAAGGGTGTTTCAACTACTCGCTGGTCATTGTATCAGATCGTCGGCATCCCGATGACGAATCACTTCTCCTTCCACCATGAAAACCACGTCCTCCGCGATGTTGGTGGCAAGATCCGCAATGCGTTCCAGGTCACGTGACGCGGACAGATAATGCCCGGCTCGTTCGATGTCGTCGGGATTGCGGCGCATTCTATCTTGCAGAATCTCGAACATGCCGCTGTGGAGATTGTCGACTTCTTCATCCATCACACACACCTTCCGCGCCAGGCTGGTGTCTCGGTTCAACTGTGCGTCAAGACTCGAGCGAACCATCGAGCGAACAACATCCGCCATCCGGTGATAGTCGAGTGGAACGCTGAGAGGTGGATTGGCTGCCAGGAACGCGGCATGTTCGGCAATGTTCAAAGCCTGGTCGCTCATACGTTCCAGATCGTTGTTGACTTTCATTGCGCCTATCACGAAACGTAGGTCGCTTGCGACAGGCTGATGGAGCGCAATGATCTTGAGGCATTCCTCCTCGATCATCAGCTCTCTGGAATCAATCTCCGCCTCATAGGCGACAACATCATCGACCAGCTCCGAACGGCGTTCGGTGAGAGCCGTGATGGCGGTATTCACGGCAGTCTCGACCATGGCACCGACCTCCAGCAGCTGTTTCTTGAGCCCGTCGAGATCCCGCTCAAGATGTCTTTTCATGACGTAAACTCCCTGCTCTATCCAAACCGGCCGGACACGTAGTCTTCGGTGCGTTTCTCTTTCGGGCGAGTAAACAACTGGTCGGTCTCCCCGAATTCAACGAGCTTCCCTGCATCGAGAAACGCTGTGAAGTCCGACACTCGAGCAGCCTGTTGCATGTTGTGCGTGACGATCACGATGGTGTAGCGTTTCTTCAATTCGAACATCAGATCCTCGATACGTGCCGTGGACACCGGATCGAGAGCGGATGCGGGCTCGTCCATGAGTATCACTTCCGGTTGCAGGGCCAGGGCTCGTGCAATGCATAGCCGTTGCTGCTGCCCACCGGAAAGTGAGAGGGCCGATTCATCGAGTCTGTCCGACACCTCTTCCCACAGCGCCGCCTTCTTGAGGGAGGATTCGACCAGACCCGAAATATCAGCTTTGAAACCATTGATCGCCGGACCCCACGACACATTCTTGAAAATCGATTTGGGAAACGGATTCGGTTTCTGGAACACCATGCCGATTCGACGGCGCACCTCCACCGGATCGATCTCGGGAGCGTAAATGTCGATTCCTCGATAAAGCACACTGCCGGCCAACCTGGCATCGGGGATGAAGTCGTTCATTCTGTTCAACGCCCTGATGAAGGTACTCTTTCCACAGCCGGAGGGACCTATTATCGCCGTTATCCGGTGTTCCGGCACGGTGAAACTAACCTTGTCGATCGCAGCCTTGGAACCGTACCTGATCGTCACTTCCCGTGCTTCGAGCAAAGGCACGGTCTTGGAGTTCGCCGAATTGGCTTCGGAGACGGGTGTTACGGCCACCGTCATGGTTGATTCCTCTGCGCGCGATGTCGGATCAGCACGGCCACCGCATTCATCAGCAGCAGAACGGTCAGGAGTACCACGATGCCGGCCGCGGCAAGTTCATGGAACTCCGGCTGAGGCCGCGAGACCCAGTTGAAGATCTGAATTGGCAGTGCCGTAAACGCATCCATGGGCCCCTCGGGCACGAATGCCACGTACGTGAGCGCACCAATCATGATCAACGGCGCGGTCTCTCCGATGGCACGCGAGAGGGCGAGAATCGTGCCCGTCATGATTCCCGGAAGCGCGGCAGGCAGAACGTGATCGCGTATCGTCTGCCAAGGGGTCGCGCCCAAGGCGTAAGCGGCACGTCTGATGGAACCGGGCACAGCCCGCAGCGCTTCCCTGGATGCAATAATGATAATGGGCAGGATCAGGAGGCTCATCGTGAGAGCGCCGGCAAGAACGCTGCGGCCCAACGAGAGCCATCGGACGAACACGGTCAAACCCAAAATGCCGTAAACGATGGATGGCACGCCGGCGAGGTTCGCGATACTGACTTCGATCAGCGAATTGAGCCGTGTATTTGCCGCGTATTCCTCCAAGTAGAGTGCCGCTGCGACTCCAAACGGAATCGAAAAACATGCCGTTAGACTGATGAGCCACAGAGTCCCGAACAGCGCAGATTTGATCCCGGCGCGTTCCGGGAAGCGAGACGGAAATTCGGTCAGGAAACCGAGGTTCAGCCAGGGCAAACCTTGGCGTGTGGCGTGAACCAGCAGCAGCGCCAGTAACACGAGACACAGCCAAGTAAGAGCCTGGCACACAAACATGAACAGCTTCGCCTTGGACCTGCGGCGTTTCAAGGCAGGAGAGGGTTCGAGCGAGGCGTTCATTCGTAAACCTCACGAAACCGCCGCAGGATCCGGTGAGCCGCGATGTTGGCAACCAGCGTAATGACAAAAAGCAACATACCGACCGCGAATATAGTCTGATACTCAACCGTACCCACCGGAGTGTCGCCGAGGCTCACCTGCACGATGTACGCCGTCATCGTTTGGATGCTCTCCAACGGATTGATAGTGAGATTGGGCGTCGCCCCCGCAGCGATGGTCACCGCCATCGTCTCGCCGACCGCCCTCGAAAGCGCGAGGACGAACGAGGCCATTATGCCCGAGAGTGCAGCCGGCACAACGATGCGGGTGGATACCTCTAAATGCGTCGCTCCAACGGCGTACGCTCCCCGCCGAAGAGAAGCGGGAACCGCCCTGAGCGCATCGTCGCACAGTGAAGCAACCATCGGTAACACCATAATACCGACTACGATGGATGCGCTTGCGGCATTGAAGATGTTAGTGTCCGGAAACACAACGCGTATCAGCGGAGTGACAAACGTCAAGGCAAAGTAGCCGTACACCACGGTTGGAATCCCTGCGAGTATCTCTAGGATTGGCTTCACTATCCCACGAACACGACGCGACGCGTATTCGCTCAGGTAGATTGCACTGGCGAGCCCAACGGGAATACCCGTCAGGGCAGCACCGAAGACGACAAGGAACGTGCCCCCAAGCAGCGGAAGGACCCCGAACGACCGTGGTTCCAACAGCGGTGTCCATCGCGTGCCGAAAAGAAACTCCCTGATCTTCACATGTTCCAGAAATGTCGCGGCTTCCTTGATAAGTACAACCACTATGGCAACAGTCACGACGACCGACAACAAAGCGCATAGAGACAGCGCCGCCTTGATGCTCTCCTCCCGCCAATGTCGGAGCCGCCGGGTCCGGAGAGGCGAGCCGGATTCGGACTCTGACAAGGTCGCAGGCAACCCCACACCCGCGTCGTTGCTCATCGAAGCACCACTCGTTTCATAGCGTCAGCAGGGCGGACCGGTCTTCTATCCGCCCAACACGGCATCCATCGACGAACCGGGAGTCGCACCGGCAAACGCCGAGCCCGTCACTCGGTTTTCGAACCGCTCCAATGCCAAGCGATACACGTTTGCGGACAGCGGCACGTAGCCAACCTCAGTCACCAGATCCGGCGCATTCGCCAGATAAAACCGAACAAATGCCTGCACTTCAGGCCGCTCGGCCGCCTCAGTAGTGACGTAGATGAAGATCGGGCGCGAGAGGGGGCGATAGGTGCCGTTGTTGATAGTCTGCTCTGAGGGAACAATCGCGCCGTCACCCGGGTCGATCGCAACCGCTTTCAGACGCTCGGTGTTTTCCGCGAAATACGCATACCCGAAGAACCCGAGCGCATTGGGATCGCCTGCAACACCCTGAACCAACACGTTATCGTCTTCGCTTGCGGTGAAGTCAGCCCTGCAAGCGCCCTCTGCTCCGTTCACGGCTTCAGTGAAATAGTCGAACGTGCCCGAGTCGGTCCCGGGTCCGTAAAGGGTGATGGGCCTGTCCGGGAATCCGGACCGAACGTCACTCCAACGCCGCACTTCACTGCCCGGCCGCCAAATTCGGTTCAATTCCTCGACAGTGAGATAATCGACGAACGTATTCTCCGGGTTCACAACCATCGAGATGCCGTCGTAAGCAACCGGCAACTCGATGTATTCGATTCCGCTGGAAGCCGCTGCCGCCGCTTCGGAATCCTTGATCGGCCGCGAAGCATCATTGAGATCGGTCTCGCCTACCTGGAATCTCTTGAATCCGCCACCTGTACCGGAGATACCGACAGTAACCCTTACGTCTCGATGAGACTTCTGGAACTCCTCCGCTACTGCTTCGGTTATCGGAAACACCGTGCTGGAACCGTCAATCCGGATCGTAGCCACCGTCGATCCTTCACCACCGCACCCAACTCCAAGAACGGTGGCACAGGCAATCGCGAACATTTTCGAACGCATACTCACATCCTTTCGAAACTCGGAAGCAACAAAGATGTTGTCTCAGACCAACTGCCGTTTCGGCACCAGGTCGAAAATCACCACGCGGGCAATCTAGTCTGTGTTTATTAAGGCAAAGTTAAGAGTCAGTAAATCCTCTAGGGTTATCCGAAGTGTCTTCCGAGTCCACTGACGAAGCCACCAACGGTAACCTAACCGTAAACGTGGCACCGGAGCCAGCCGCGCTTCTCACGGAAACGGTTCCGCCGTGCACTTTGCAGATATGCTTTACGATGGAAAGGCCCAGACCGGTTCCGCCAAGTTCCCGTGACCTGGCTTTGTCCACGCGGTAGAAACGCTCGAAAATCCTATCGTGGTGCTCCCGAGCAATCCCGATTCCGGAGTCCTCTATTTCCACGAACACCGCGTTGGATTCGACTCGCATTCCGACCCAGACCGACCCGCCGGCAGGTGTGTACTTGAGCGCGTTATCCAACAGATTGTTGACGACCAGTTCCAGTGCGTCCCGGTCGCCCGACACGTGGGCCGGATCGTTCGGCATCATAACGCTCAGCGAAACCCGCTTCGCCTCGGCAGTGGGCTGGAAGCCACGAACCGACCCCTGCACTAGACCACGCAATTCCAGTGGCTCGCTTTGCAGAACGCCCGCCTCGGACTCGAGGCGCGACAAGGTAAGCAGGTCTGTGACCAAAAGCGAGAGCCTCTTGGATTGATCTTGGGCCTTGTTCAAGAAACGAATCCGAGTATCCGCAGGCATTTCGTCGTCGTCCAGTACCGTCTCGATCAAACCGCGAATCGCGGTAATCGGCGTCTTCAACTCATGCGACACATTTGCCACAAAGTCCTTTCGGACAGCCTCCAACCGCCTCAACTCCGTCACCTCGTGAAGCACGAGCACCACGCCAGTCGGATGCGGGTAACCATTTCGCAGCGGGGCCGCGTGCAACTCGACGATCCGGTCTCTGGCATCCTGCTGCAGGCACAACTCGACCATGACTTCCCGCGCTTCCCGCATGGCCTGCTCGATTGTTTCGTTGACCCCAAGAAAGCGGGTTATTTCCCAGATCGGCTTGCCTATGCTGGTTGAAGCGTCGACATCAAGTATCCGCTCCGCCGACGCATTCAGATGGAGGATGCGCGAATCGCGGTCCACCGCAACGACGCCCTCTACCATTCCGCTCAGTACCGTCAGCAGTTTGCCACGATCCGCCATGATCGCAGCAATGCGTTCCTCGAGTTCTGAGGCCATTCTGTTGAACGTACTAGAGAGCTTACCGATCTCATCTCTAGACTTCGCAGGCACGCGCCCGGAATAGTGCCCCGCCGCAATCGACTCGGCCGCATTTGTGATGGATCGAAGCGGCGCTGTAACCCATCGGGTGACGAACAGTCCAAGAAGAAGTGCTACGATCGTCACAACAAGCGCACCGCTGAACGCCATCCGTCGTACTTCATCCAGCCGCCGCTCTATCATGGTCAACGGCTGAGCCGCTCGTACGTAGCAGACCGATCCGTCTTCATCATTGATAGCCGCCGCGTAGTAGAACATCCGTGCCGCCACTGTCCTGCTGAATCGTCTGGATGTACCCGCACCGTCAAACCGAGCCTGCACCAACTCCGGGCGGTTCGCGTGATTGTCCATCACGGCAGGATCCTCGTCGGAGTCGGCGATGACCGTTCCGTCGGCGGCTATTACAGTCAAGCGAGTCTGTATCGCAGAACCAAGTGCTGTTACGCGAGCCTGCAAAGAGTCGGCGTCCCCGGAGGATTGGGAAACCACTTCGTGCAGCAGCAACGCCCGAACCCGCAATTCCCGCTGGACCTCTTCTAGAGAGTCGCTACTGATGCGGCGGCCGACCGATACACCGACCGTAGCGACCGAAAGCACGACGAGCACGACGTAGCTGGCGTAGAGCTTCCAAAAGAAATCGGAACGCATGTCCCTAACCCTCCTCAGTCCTGAAACGGTATCCGACACCGCGCACCGTTTCGATTAGGTCCTTCTTGGTTCCGAGTTTCTTCCTTATACCCCTTATATACACGTCGATGTTGCGGTCGATTACGTAAGCGCCCTCGCCGATAATGCGGCTAAGCAGTTGATCCCGTGTGAACACGCGGCCGGGATGTGATGCCACCAAGTGTAGCAGTCGGAGTTCTCTTGGCGTGAAGTCCACTCGTTTGCCGCTAACCAAGTCTTCGCGTCTGTTGATGTCTACGACCAAGTCCCCCAGGGCGATCCGGTCTCCGGCGTCCAAAACACCTTTGAGCGGACTGCGACGCAGTACCACCTTAACCCGCGCAATCAGTTCTCTGGGACTGAACGGCTTGGTGATGTAGTCGTCGGCTCCCACACCGAGTCCCAGGACTATGTCACTCTCCTCCCCTTTTGCCGCAACCATGATTATGCGGGTATCGGCCGTGACCGAATCGCTCTTGAGTCTCCGACAGACTTCGATTCCATCGAGACCCGGCAGCATCAGGTTGAGCAGCACAAGATCCGGTGCCATGCCACGGGCTACTTTCAACCCGTCTTCGCAATCGCCGACGCAGGCCACTCTATAACCTTCACGCTTGAGGTTGTATTCGATAACCTCCAGTATGTCGGTCTCATCCTCGATGACGAGGATTTTCTTGAGCTTCATCTGCAGCCAGTCAACCTCAGGGATTGTAGTCATGACGGCGGTTAAGCTAGCACCGCCGAATGAAGAGAATGTAAATCGAAAGTAATTCTTCCGAAACAGACCTTGTTGTCGCTCACGGATGGATCCAATATTGCGCGTCGGAACCACCAATTGTAAGGATGTTATGAATCAGCGGATCCTGGTCGTGGATGACGAGCCCGACATTGCGGCCGTAGTCGCATATAAACTCGCGAGGTCTCACTATAGAGTCTCTACCGCCGCGTCGGGTAGGGAAACGCTGAACGCTGTGGTTCGAGAGAGGCCCGACTTGATAGTCCTGGATGCCATGCTACCCGAGATGTCGGGATATGAAGTCCTGGAACAGCTCCGGGCCCGCACCGACACACGACATACCGGCGTTATCCTCTTGACCGCACTTACGTCGGAAAACTACAGAGTTAGAGGTTTGTCGTTGGGTGCCGACGACTACCTGGCAAAACCGTTTTCCCCCAAGGAACTGATGGTTCGAGTTGAGGCAGTGCTGCGCCGACTCGGTGCGATCCCGGTGACCTCCGGCTCGGTATTGTCGGCCGGCTCCATCACACTCGATCGCGGTGCGCACACCGCCGCCATCGGTGACCGAGAACTCGAGCTGACCACCACGGAATACCGACTGCTCGTTGTTTTGCTCGAGCGCCGCGGACGCGCGCAGTCGCGGACGCAACCCCTCCAGAACGTCTGGGATGCAAGCCCCGATATCGAGACCAGGACGGCCGATATCCATGTACAGTGGCTCAGGTCGTGGCGGTCGAACTGCATCCCGAGCTGGCGAGGCAGGCACGGGCGGCGTCACTCAAGCCACTGAAAGAAGAAGCCGAAGTGGAGTGGGTGGTTGGTGACATCAGAAGTTATGTAGCCCGCACGCAAGAGAAGTTCGACCTCCTCATCGATCGCGCCGGCTGAGGTTTCGGGATCTCGGCGGCGGGCAGCTTTTTGCTGAACGAAGATTTCCTGCATACTGTGGGCGCGTATGAGGCGTATTTGAAATGCCTTTCCGTCAGCGGCGTGTTGGCGATAACGCGTTGGCTGACCATTCCGCCCAGAGCGAACATCCGTGTCGTGCTCACCGTGGTCGAAGCGTTGCGGCGTGTCGCGCTGGAACACGTCGCGGATGGACTCGTCGTGGTGAGGAGCTGGGGTACGGCGACGATTATCGCGAAGCCGTCGGGGTTCGCAGTAGATGAACTCGATTCCCTCGGTCGCTGAGCACAAAGCAGGCAATTCGATGTCGATTGGCATCCCGGACTGACGGAACCGTCCTCGATATACAATCATCTGGAGGAGCCGACACTCTTCAGGGCGGCAGCGGCGGCCCTGATTCTCGTCTATCCTCTCGCATTGTTGTTGGGTATCCCGTTCCCGCACGGCATCCGGCTGCTGGCTAAGGACATCCAGGTGCGGCTGGCCTCGGCCTCGGCGGCGAACGGGTTTGCTTCGGTCGTGGCTGCACCGCTGGCCGCATTGATCGCTCTGGAAAGAGGGTCACCGGAACTGTTCTTCTTCGCGGCAATCGCTCACGTTGTGGCAGGAGTGTTGGCGAAGGGGCGGTTGGGACCACGAACGCGGAGTTGTGCCTGATCTTCATCATCCCTTCACACAACCGGACTACCGTGTCCCATCCAAATTCGATATCGTCCAAACGGCGATACCGATGTATGCGACTGTTTCGTTCCAGACTTGGCGCCCACGGGGAATGGAGAATGCCATGATACGACGATTCGTTTACGCGATTCTTTTTGTTGTTTTTGTTCCATGCACGCTGACCGCTCAGGGCACCGCTGATTCGGCACGTTCGAACGCAGACACAACCTCCTTTTCTCCTCTCACTGCACGAGCACCGGTCGCCGTTCAAGCGGACAACACCGTCGCCGATCCCGCGCCGCCTCAACAGTTCGAGCTGCCGAGCGCTCTCAGTGGACTCAAAGTCGGAACGAAGACATACATCAGATATGAGTATATGGAATTGGATGACGGCGCCGGCGGGACAACCGAAATCTCTCGCTTCAATCTGAAGCGCGGATACCTGGATATCCGCAAGACGATCACCGATTACCTCAGCTTCAGAATAACGCCCGATGTTCATCAGGATGATAGCGGCGACTGGAAAGTCCGCATCAAATACCTGCATGCCAGATTTACGACAGCGGGGAACGAAGTGTTTGGCAAACCGTTTGCCGAGGTGGGCGTAGCTCACGGGCCGTGGCTCGACTTCGAGGAACACATCAACCTATTCCGCATGCAGGGAACCATGTTCATGGAACGGAACTCGCTGTTCAATTCCGCTGATCTCGGCGTCATGGTGGGCGCCAACCTCGGATCCGAACTGCCGGAAGAATACAGGAACAACGTCAATAGTAGTTACGCGGGCCGTTGGGGCTCGTTCCAGATGGGGATTTTCAACGGTGGCGGCTATCACGCAGCGGCAAACAACAATACCATGGCCCTCGAAGGCCGGCTTACGGTACGACCACTCCCCGATGCCGTTCCGGGTCTGCAGTTCTCAGTCCTGGGAATCACAGGTAAAGGCAACACGGCTGACGCTCCCGACTGGAACGTGTTGAACGGTATGGTCAGCTTTGAGAGTCAATACTTCAACGCGACCGGACAGTATTACAGCGGTACCGGGAACCAAAAAGGGAACGTAGTGGATGGCACGGGCAATAGCCTCGACCAAACCGGATATTCCGCATTTGCCGAGCTGCGGCTCCCGCAACGTCAGGAATATTCGGTGTTCTCGCGTTACGACCGTTTCGACACTGATGCAAGCAGTACAACAGCCGACGTTCGAAAGCGCTTTATCGTCGGTTTCGCCTGGCAGTTCTTCAAGGGCAACTACTGGGTTGTCAATTACGACCGACTGCAACACTCACTGGCGGGCGTGCCCACGGAGTACAGCATTGAAGTAACGCTGCAGATGACGTACTAACAGCCACAGCGGCGGGAGTTGCAGGCGCGGCAGGTGGTGGAATTCGCCTGCCGTTTTACCTTTACCTCAACTCCAGAGGCGATTCAGAAACCGCAGTGCGTTACCACAGGCGAGAGCTTTCCTTTCTTCTCGCCCGAGGTCGAGTCCAAAGGAGTTCAGAATCTCTTGATACTTGCCGGCATGCTCGTGCGCGGGATGGTAGAACGGAACCCTGCCCTGATCTGATGAGCCCTTCCAGTAGAAGAAATCGGCACCAAAACACAAGCCTTCGCCGATACCCAGTTCGTAACCGTGCAGGACGTGGCGTTCGAGAAATGACGGATGGTCCAAGTGCACGAACGCACGGATGAAGTTGATTCCGATCATGCTTCGTGCGGCCTGTACCTGATGGGGCAATACTCCGGATACCACATCGCCTTCTCGACCCTGTCTTCCAGGCCGGACAGCACTCTGTCATCGGCATGTCCCTCCTCTACCGCACGACGAATTACTGCACACGCCACAGCGTGCGAGCATTCACGTATCCGGAGCAATTCCGGATAGACTGCCACCTCTGCCAGATCTTTGCCCGTGACCTCGTCGGCGAGAGCCTTTGCCGCGGCCAGGAACATGCCATCGGTAACCCGCCTCACCATGCCGACCCAGACTCCCAGACCTACGCCTGGGAATACGTATGCGTTGTTGCCCTGGCCGATGCGATATCTCTTGCCATTGTACTTCACCGGTTCGAACGGGCTCCCCGTCGCAACGATCGCCCTTCCGTCCGACCACGTGATCGCCTGTTCGGCTGTGCATTCGCTCTTGCTGGTCGGGTTGGACAGTGGAAAGACCATCGGCCGTTCGTTCGCCTTGGCCATCGCCTCTACCACTGCTTCAGTGAACATGCCGGGGGTGCCCGATGTTCCGATCAGGATCGTCGGCTTGGCATTCACTACCGTCTCCTCCAACGTTATGGAGGCGCGGTCGGCACAATCATAGCTCGAGATCTCTTCGGCCTCTCTGGCATACGTGGCCTTGAAGTCCTCGAGCCCGCTTCTTTCCTTGGTCACCAAACCGCGGCTGTCGACGGTCCAGATGCGTTTGCGCGCATCTTCGAGCGACATGCCCGACTCCAGCATGGCCGCGACCAGCAGGTCCGATATCCCTTGTGCCGATGCTCCGGCTCCGGCGAAGAGGATGCGCTGGTCCTTAATCTCCTGGCCGGTGATCCTGAGCCCGCTGTAGACACCGGCCACCACCACGCCGGCAGTTCCTTGGATGTCGTCATTGAAGCTACAAGTCTTTTCATGAAAACGGTGCAGCTGTGCGATCGCGTTGCCCTTCAGAAAGTCCTCCCATTGAAGCATGGCGCTGGGATACACCTTCTGCACCGCGGCCACGAACTTGTCGATGAAGTCCTGATATTTCTGGCCTCTGATACGTCTGTGGCGCAGGCCCATGTATAGAGGATCCGCGAGCAGTTTCTCGTTGTCGGTTCCGACGTCCAGCATGATCGGCAGCGTCAGGTGCGGTGGAATGCCCGCGCACAGCGTGTAAAGGCACAACTTACCGATGGGGATGCCCATGCCTCCGGCGCCTTGATCGCCGAGACCGAGTATCCTCTCGCCATCCGTGGCGACGATCACCGCGGGTGGTCGCGGGTGGTTCAGCAAGATCCTCTCAATGTTGTCGCGCTGGTTGTAGTTGATGTACAGGCCTCTTCCACGGCGGTAGATGTGCGAGTAGTTCTGGCAAGCCTCGCCCACGACAGGCGTGTATACGATCGGCATCATCTCATCGATATGCTCGTGCAGGAGTCGGAAGAACAAGGTTTCGTTGCGGTCCTGCAAGCTCGCGAGGTGGATGAACCGCTCCAAGTTGGTGGTCTTGGCCTCAAAGTTCTCGTACACTCGCTCGAGCTGCTGCTCAATCGTGTTGACGGCCGGCGGGATCATCCCGTCGAGATCCAGCATCTCCCGCTCATCCTGCGGAAAGGCCGTGCCCTTGTTGATGTAGGGATTGAGCAGTAGCGGTCTGCCCTTGACGTCGACGGCGATGAACCTCTCGTGGTTGTACGGATCTATCTGCATGGACCAATGCACGAAGTCCTCCAGTATTGAATGAGTATCGACCTATGAAGGTACCTGGCACTTGGTCGCACAGATACTGTCGATTCTGACAGGCGGCTGCGGGTGAACTACTTGCCGCTACTGTTCGATCAGCGCTCTAAACCCCGGGTGTGCGCGAATCGATGCAAATATCGGTTGCAGGTCGAGAAATAGAGTTAAAATACTGACGGCACAGAAAGCAAGTACTCTATCCGGACCGGAGCGGAATCGTAGCCATCGACCATGACGAATATCCGGATGGCGAATGGCATCTTCGTTTCGCCCCAAGCCAGCGAACGCGTTTTCCTCCGCACGCACCAGGCATATCGCCTTCGTTTTCAACAAGGTCGACCTGTACCCACGGGACGTGTGGATGGAATCGCTGCATTACCACCGGCAGGTTCTGGCGCAGGTAATTGACGAACACCCCGGACTGCTGTCAATACACCCCACCTCCTGTGTCGGCCGACAGCGCCACAACAACGGTCTGCAGCCGTACTCACTTGCCACCGCCCGCCGCCAGAAACTCGGCAAACTCGTCTGGCAAGTCGCTCTCCTCGATCGCCCGTATCGTGCGCTCGAGATCGTACTCCACGCGAACGATCTCGGCTTGTACTTCGCCGTTTTCGAACCGTAGTAGCGTGTAGCCTGCACGCCAGTCGCCGTCCTTCGGCCGTCCCACGGAGCCGGTGTTCACGAAGTGAATACCGTCGATCTCACGGTGCCACGGCTTGTGCGTATTACCGAATGCCACCACGTCTCCGGCCTTGGCTCGGAGACTGTCGGCCATCTTCTTGCAGAAACTCTCCGAGCGATCCTCGGTCCAGTAGACGGTGTTCAATGTAGGCGCGCCGTGTACCATGATTATGGACGCACCCGCCTGATGGCCGCCCGGGACCCGCACATCCATGCGAAACGGCAGCATTCCCAAGAATCTCTTTGTATCCTCAGTCACATTGCGCCGAGTCCACTCATAACTGATGTGAGCGAGTTCCTCCTGGCGGGGATCTTCGGACTTACAACCGCAATGCTTGTAGTCGGTTGCGACCGTAGAATCGTAGTTGCCGGCGATGCCGTTGATTCCTTCTTGCCGCACCAGCACGACGGTCTCGTTGGGCCATGGAGCGTAACCTACCAGGTCACCAAGATGATATGTGGCGATAACACCATCGCGCGATGCGATGTCCGCCAAGACGGCCTCGAGGGCCGGCAGATTCGAGTGTATGTCCGATATTAGAGCGAAGCGCACGAATCTCTCCTAATGAACGTTCAATCTATATGAAGAAGAGGCAGACAGCGATCGGGATCGAGACCACCGGCGCTTCGTTTACGTAGATGGCGAGCCCGTCCAGGAATTCCGCGATCCCCGGTGCGACCGAAGCTGCTTGAGAAGTGCGGCGTCACTCCGTATCTGCGGATCCCGTCTTACTCGCTTCCACAGCGACTCGACGATCTCGACAGCATCCTCCGACACCGCAACGCTGTAGTACACCCACCGCCCGTCCTTGCGCTCGCAGAGCAGCCCGGCGCGGCGCAGCTCCGCCAGATGCGCCGAAACAGTCGAGGGCGCCAACTCGAGAATCGCCGTTATCTGGCAGGCGCACAGTTCGCCCGAGCGCAGCATAATCACGATCCGCAAACGGGCCGGGTGCCCCAACGCCTTGAAGACCTGCACGAGGTCAAAAAGTTCTGTTTGTGTCATTTCGTTTGTTCACGAAGTAAAATTGCGAGCTGTCAGGAGGCAACCGTCATATGAGGCATGCTTCAGCTCCATGACTGCGCAAATGACATCGGCCTAACAGCATGCGCTTTCAGCTCGAATACTCCGGTAACGAGGCATTCTGCGTGATGCCGGGCGAGGCTTCTCAAAACCGGTTCGGGAGAACGAAGGCTATACCCCCTCCTACTTTCGCGTGATTCCGTTCTTCCTCAGCTTCTTCTCAATGCCCTTCAATGCCTTGCGGTCAGTTAGTGCCACGATCGTATCGGAAATGAGCCTCAACTTCTTGCCGCCGACCGATCTGACTCTTAACGCAGTCTCTCTGTCCGGACATTCCATGAGCACAGCCGAGGAGACATGGATCTTGCGACACTGGCCGGCCCAGTCCATGATTTGCCGCGCGACATTCTTCGGTATGGGCTTGCTGGACAGAGTTGTGAGCCGCTCAAGGATCGCCTTCGCTTCCAGACCGCCGGCAATTGCCTCGTAAACGGAGCTTCTGGTGATTTTGAACAGCACACCTAACCCGCTGCCCACACGTTCGGCCATATGCGCGACCGCGGCCTCCGCTAATGGACTTCGGGACAGAAAGACTACCTCGAAGTTGGGCTGCACGACGATATCTTGCCGCTCGGTGTCACCGTACGCAAAACCATCGGCGTCTCCGGCCAGGTACCGACCGATCTCCGTCAGGCTGAACGTGAGGTGCCCGTCCTCAGCCGTGCCCACAGAAACGCACCCCAGGGGAACGAGGCGGTCGACGAAGAACCACGTCAACATGTCGCGCCAACTGTCGACGAGTTCGCTGTCATCCAGGCCAAAGCCGTCAATCCAGTCATCGGGAGTGGAAAGGACCGAACCGGATTCCTGCACACGGATATAAGGGTTCGCTGTCTCGGCCTGATACTGAGCGAAATCGGCCAACCGAATCGGCTCGTGCGCGCGAGAGTCGGCGAATGCGTCGATTCCGACTTTGCGAACGTCCAAGAGCACACCCTTGTCCAAGATGCGAGGCATGCGCTCGAAACACGGGAACCGCTCCAGCGTGTCCAGGTCGTAGCCATAATACCTGGGTAGCTCCGTGTTCAACTCCTCGTACATCTGGTCCAGCACATATCTGAGCCTCTCGGCGTCGGACAATCCAAGCCATTGTCGACCCTTTTCGCTAGCGACCAACGACATGCCTTTTCCGGGTATCCCGTCGGTGTTGCAGAACTCCATCTGGAGCAACGCCACTCTCGCACGGCGCAGCCGATTCTCGGTCGTGTATGTGACGGCCGTGGTCAACCAGTCGGGCAGGGGCAAGAGCCGAGCTTCCACATCCCGAGCAGTCTTGGCAAATAACGCTCCGTCGTTGGCTCTGAGGCGAACCGGCTCCGCCAGGCAGGCCACGAGAAGCGTCGTCATGTCGTGTATGAGGAACGCGATGCTGCTCTGGTGGGTAGGCGTCACCGGTGCCGGAGGCATCGGTGCCTTGCGACGCATGCGATTATGAATGGCAGGCCAGACACCGACTGCAAGCGCCATGTCGGGATACGAAAAACCCGGAAACACGAGTCCGAAACCCACCAATCCCCGAACCGCACCGCCGAAACAAAGTGGCGACTGCCGCCCGTGCGAATCGGCGAGGTCGCAGAGACTCCGAGGGTTCACAACGTCCTCGAGCAGATCTTCCAGTATCTCCTTGGCCTTCCGAAAAACCACCTCATTGTAAAACAATGGTGTACGCCTGTCGGACCGATACGATGTCTCCCACTGCACGAAATCGTTCTCGGCCAGAAACCTGCGCGGCCAGTTCTGTCTTCCTAACTGTGCCGCGAGCTTTCGCCTGCAATCGCCGTAACCGTACAGAGAACCGCACAGGGCGTCTTGGTCTTCGCGACTGAAATGCTCGCTTATGTACTCGACGAGGGCGGGCCTGTCTACGGGATCCGGGGAGAACACGGCCAGTCGATCCATGGCACGGACCACGCGCCGAAAGGGAACGAGCCCCTTCGGCAATAGCAACTGGCCGCTGTCCCGCGTGACTTCAAGGAACCCTTCCTCCACGAGGGGGGCACAATCGATGTTGACACTGTCGAGATCGACACGTCTATTGGCATCGGCGTACGTGAGGAAGAACCTCTTGCACTCAACAGGTAATCGATCCCATAGTGGGGCGACCTGCGCCATTCCGGACCAGTCACAATCAAACAGCTTCATCGGCAAACTCTATGTGGTATTCGTATCCCTGCTCGCATAGGAAGAGCTGGCGTTTGAGAGCGAATTCCTGCTCTCTCGTATCGTGGCTCACGACAGCAAAGAAGTGAGCTTGGTTTGACGCCGCCTTTGGTCTCAGTATTCTGCCGAGTCGTTGGGCTTCCTCCTGGCGCGACCCGAATGTTCCGGATATTTGAATGGCGACGCTCGCGTCGGGGAGGTCGACCGAGAAGTTGGCGACCTTGGACACGGCCAGCATGCGAAGCGAGCCGGATCTGAAATCCTCGAAGAGCTTGTCGCGCTGCCGCTGAGGAGTGGACCCGGAAATGGCAGGGATGCCGAGAGCATCGGCCACGGCTTTGACCTGGTCAACGTACATCCCCATAATGAGAACTCGCTCGTTGGCGTAGCGGCTTATGAGCTTGCGGACAACCGCCAGCTTGACAGGGTTTTCCGAGGCGATGCGAAACTTGGCGCGGGGCTCGGCAACCGCATAGTCGAACCGAGCGGACTCGGTCATGGGAACACGAATCTCCGTGCATCTAGCCTTTGCGATCCAGCCGGCATGCTCGAGCTCCTTCCACGGAACATCGACCTTCTTGGGGCCGATGAGGGCGAAAACGTCATCGGCGCGTCCGTCCTCCCGAACTAGTGTAGCCGTCAACCCCAGCCGGCGCCTGGCCTGAAGTCCGGCTGTCACCTGGAACACCGGTGCGGGCAGGAGGTGAACCTCATCGTAGATGATCAGGCCCCAATTCCTGTTGTCGAAAAGGGCCATGTGATCGAAGTCGCTTTCGCGGCTGCGACGGTACGTCAGAATCTGGTATGTGGAGATCGTCACCGGCCTCAGGTTCTTCAGCGCACCTGTGTACTCTCCGATCTGATCCTCCCTCAGCGTCGTCTTGTCCAGTAGTTCCGAAATCCACTGGCGGACGGCGGTAACGTTGGTCACCAGGATGAGAGTAGACGATCGTAACGCGGCCATGCATGACATCCCCACGATCGTCTTGCCGGCGCCGCAGGGAAGAACGACTACGCCCGCACCGCCGCGCTCACTGCCGCCTGCATGGAAGACGTTGGCCGCTTCCAATTGGTAAGACCTCAACTCGAAGTCGTGACCACCGAGTGTGCGCGAACGCAGGCTCAGGTCGAGCCGCTCTCCCTCTGTGTAACCGGCGAGGTCCTCCGCGGGGAATCCGATTTTGATGAGCGCTTGTTTGACGCGGCCACGGTCGCGGGGGTGGAAGACGTAGCTTGCGGTCTCTGTCCCATCCCGCAGGAACGGAGCGATGTGTCGATTGGCGGCGATCTCCAGCGCCAGCGCTGCGTCATCGCATTTGAGCACGAGGTCACCGTCCCGCTGGTCGATCTTCACCCTTCCGTACCGCGATGCGTATTCGCGGATCTCCACCAAAACGTGGTTGGGTACGGGGTATTTGGAGTAGCGTTGCAGTGTGCCTACGATCGAGTCTGTGTCCACCCCTGCTGCGCAGGCGTTCCAGATCGACAGAGGGGCGATTCGATAGGTATGAACGTGCTCGGGCGACTTCACGAGTTCGGCAAATCGTGCGAGCTCGTCTCGGCAAGCGCTGTAATGCGAGTTGTCTACCTCGAGCAGTACCGTGCGGTCGCCTTGAACGATCAACGGCTTCAGACGATCGGAATCAGTCATCATGTGGTCTTGTACACCTTGCCCGCTTCCGGTGGCCTCACCGGCACGTGTCGTTGAAATTTCGGACGGCGCAGCCAGGCAACGCCTCGCCGGCCTTCCGCGGTGCGGTCATCTTGTATGCACCACCGAACGATATCGCGAGCAATCCGCTTTCCACAACTCGTGATTTCTCAGCAGTCAAGAGGGCGTGGACGTAAACGGCCACCTGCAAAATGAGGTCACTCCAGACCTCCCCGGCGCCATCGCTTCATTCGGTTCAGCAGAGCGGGCATAACCTATTGAGGGGGCTGCGGTGCAGGGTGATAACTCCCAGTGGAGAACGCCGTATTTTTTGTGCAGTTGATTCTCAGCCATGGGGCGGTGCTGCCTTCATTAGCGGACGCCATACCACAGAGATACCTGTCGAGCACAGCACAACCGGGCGAATCCAATGTTCCAGATCCCGCAGCCGGCCGGGGTCTCACCCATTTTCGGCCCTGGTGAGCGTTGGCGTCATGCAGCGAATTCTTCGATATTCATTGGCCTGCAGTTCGATCAAACGTTTTCACGTCGCTAGCTGTCTTAGGAGCATATGGGAGCGTGAATTCTATCATAACCGATTCCTCAGTGCCCTCTTGGTTGCACCGAAATCGAACAGCGCCGGGTTTCGCGCATCGACAGAGCGAAATGTCCGGCCACGTGGAGTACTTCAACAGTGATGAATGACAGATGCCAGAGGCACCCGCCGTACCGGCCGGTGCCTGCTCGATTGTTGCCTTTCTTGCTGCTGGCCTGCGTCGCCGCTCCGGCGCCGAAGGCCCACGCCCAGGACCGGCCCTTGGATCTCGATGCCTGCATCCGGCTGGCGCTCGACGCCAACCCCGGTTTCCAAGCCGGCAGGGCGGAGCTGGAGGCGACCCGGGCGGATCTGGTCGGGGCTAGATCCGGCCGGTACCCGTCGTTGGGTCTGAACGCGTCCGCCGCCCGTTACGAGAGTGGGGGCACAGGCGCGCAAAACCGTCACCAAGTGGGCCTCGCCCTCAGCCAGACCATCTACCGGGGAGGAAGGGTTGCAGCCGGAGTGAACGCGGCAGCCGCGGCGGTGGATGCCGGCGAGGGTGCGCTGGATGCGGCCCGAGCGGACTTGGTGCTGGCCGTGAAACGGAGCTGGTACAGCGTATTGCAGGGAGAGCGCCTGGTGCTTTCCGCCGAAGAAGGGGTTGCTCGCAGCCGCCTGAACCTGGAATACGCCGAGGTACAACTCGACGCTGGCCTAGGAACCCGTCCCGACGTTCTCCGTGCACGCGTTGACGTATCTGCTGCCGAGCTCGAGCTGACGCGGGCCCGTAACGACCTGGAGCGCACACGGGCCGTTCTGAACACACTCATGGGACGGTCTCCGGCTCAGCCTTTGGGCCTGGCGGACGAAGAGACGGAGGCACCGCTCCCTGTTCTGCCATCGTGGGAGCAGCTTCGGCAAACCGCGCTGGCGTCGCGGGAGGAGCTTGGAGCAGTGCGGGCGCGGACAAGCCGGCAGGAGGCGCTCGTGCGGATCGCCAAGGGAGCGTTCTTCCCATCCATCAGCACCGACGCTGAATTGAGTCGGGGGGCAGTGGCCTCACAGGATCCGGAGAGAAGATGGTCCCTGGGAGTGGGTCTGTCTCTCCCGCTGTTCGAGGGTTTCGCCAACTCAGCGGACCTTCAGGCTCAGAGGGCCCTGCTCGATGCCGCCGAATTCGACGAGTTGGCCGTGACCCAAGCGATCGAGGCGGAAGTGTGGGACGCTTTCCTCGCGGAAGATGAGTCGGCGCGACGCCTGGAGAATGCGGAGGCCCTGTACGAGGCTGCCGTAGAAAACCTGGAAGCCGCCCAGGAGAGTTACCGCTTGGGTCTGGGCTCGATGATCGGGTTGGTGGACGCCCGGACCGCCTTTACCGGTGCCGAGCAGACACTGATCCAGGCGGTGTATGACCGCCGCATTGCACGGGCGGTGCTGGAGCGAGTGGTGGAGGGAGACACCTTTGGGAGGAACCAGCTATGAAGCGAACCGCATGGATCGGAGGAGCCGCCGTGGTGGTCTTGTTGACTGTGGGTTGGTTCGCGCTGGCTCCCTCGGAGAGCGAATCGGAAGCTCGCGTCACCACCCATACCGTTGGCCGCAGGGACATCAGTGCGACGGTTATGGCCATGGGCGTCGTCCGGCCCATGGTGGGGGCAGAGGTGAAGGTGGGATCCCGGGTGTCGGGGGTGGTAAGACGTCTCCGGGCTAACATTGGAGATGTTGTCCAGGCGGGCGAGGTCATTGCCGAGATTGACGATGCCGAGTTTCTCGCGAAGGTAGACCAGGCTGAAGCGTCGCTGGCCCGAGCCCGCGCCGAGGCGAGTCTCGCCCGCGTCAACCTGGAGCGCCTCGAGGAGATGGCGGAGAGGGAATTCGTCTCGCTTCAACAGGTCGATGCTGCGCAAAGCGCACTGGATGTGTCCGCTGCACAGGTGAAACTCAGCGAGGCCAACCTGGAATCGGCCCGGATCCAGCTATCCTACGCCCGCATCACGGCTCCCATCGCCGGGGTGGTGGCATCGGTCTCCACTCAGGAAGGGGAGACGGTGGCCGCCAGCTTCTCCGCGCCGACATTCGTAAACATCATCGACCTGGATCGCCTGGAAGTGCAGGCGTACGTGGACGAGACCGACATCGGCCGCATCCGGGAAGGTCAACAGGCCCGCTTTTCCGTGGACAGCTACCCCGGCGAGGAATTCGAGGGGGAGGTCACGGCGATCTACCCCAAGGCCGTGATCCAGGACAACGTGGTGAACTACGTGGTGACGGTCCGCATCACCGACCGCCGGGGCCAGACACTCCGCCCCGAGATGACCGCGGCGGTTATCCTCGTATTGGAGCCCCGCGCCGATGTTATCGCCGTTCCCGCCGCCGCGGTGGCCCGGGACCGTGCCGAGCGCTACGTGATGGTCCTCGAGGGCGACACCCCTGTCAGGCGGACGGTGCGGGTTGGGTGGACCCAAGGTGGGTGGACAGAGATTACCGATGGGCTGGCGGAAGGCGAGCGCATCGTTCTAACGGAAGGCTGAGGAGAGTAAGCACATGGAGAAGATTCTGATCCAGGCCCGGGAACTGACCCGGGCGTACCAGAAGGACGGCGCGGTGCAGGTCCAAGCGCTGAAGGGTGTGAGCCTGGAGATCCGGGAGCGGGAGTTCGTGGCGTTGGTGGGAGCCTCGGGCTCGGGAAAGAGCACGCTGATGAATCTCTTGGGGTGTCTGGACCGCCCTACCTCCGGGAGCGTGCTCCTGGATGGAATGGAGGTGAGCATGCTCGACGAAGACGCTCTGGCCGAGGTTCGGAGCCGGAAGGTGGGATTCGTGTTTCAGAGCTTCAACCTCCTCCCACGGACGTCGGCTCTGGAGAACGTCCAGCTTCCACTCCTGTACACGGATCGCTCGGATCTGGTGAGTCCGGCGCGAGCAGCGCTCGAGGTGGTGGGGTTCCCGGAGGACCGTTACGATCACCATCCCGGGGAACTCTCCGGAGGACAGCAGCAGCGGGTTGCGATTGCCCGTGCCATGGTGAACGACCCCGAGATCCTCTTTGCCGACGAGCCCACGGGGAACCTGGATTCGGTGTCCAGCGAGGAGGTCATGGCCCTGTTCACCGAGCTGAATCGACGCGGGCGCACGGTGGTGCTGGTAACCCACGATAACGAGGTCGCTCAACACGCCGGGCGCATCTTCACAATGCAGGATGGCCGCATCGTATCGGACGAACCCAACGTCGAAGGGAACGGTGCGGGCCACGAACCAACAGTCCCGAACGCCGATCCCGAGACTCCCACCCCCACACACACACCGCCCACCGAGGAGGCCACGTCATGAAGACGCGACGCCTGTTGGGACAAGCCCTGAGAGGACTTTCCCGGAACCGCCTGCGAGCCTTTTTCATGATGGTGGGGATCATGGTGGGGATCACCGTTCTTACAGTGGTCCTCTCCGCCGGAATGGGAACCCGGGAGCGGATCATGGAACGGGTGAGGGTGTTCGGGCTGGAGAGCATGATGGTGTGGCCCGGCGGACCCACGGATCGGACGCGGGTTGGCCCGGGAGACGCGAGCGGATCAGAGGTCACCGCCACGCTCAAGATCGAAGACGCCGACGCGATCCGGGCCGAGATCGGCAGGGTACGGGAGGCGGCACCCTTCGCTCGACGAGGGCAGACGGAAGTGCGCTGGAGGGACCGGAGCTACACGGCGCCGACCTTCGGGGTCACTCCCGAATGGGTTGACGTATGGGACTGGCCCCTTGATAGGGGCTCGTTCATCACCTACGAAGACAACGAAACCATGGCCCGAGTGGCGGCCATCGGCCCCACGGTGGTCGGCGAACTCTTCGGGGATGAAGATCCCATGGGACAGATGATTCAGGTGGGAGGGGTACCGTTCGAGATCACGGGGGTCCTTGGCGTTAAGGGGACCAGTGCCGGCGGCGGTGACATGGACAACCGGGTCGTCGTTCCCCTCACCACCTACCTGCGCCGGGTGGCCAACGTGGACTACCTGGACGGAATCAGGGTACAGGTAAAGGACTTGAGGGAAATGGAGGCCGCAGTGGCCGATATCACAGCCCTCCTGAAGGAGCGGCACAGGATCGCTCCGGGGGAGACGGAGGACTTCCGCATCACCACGCCCACCGAGATCACCGCCATGGTGGAGGAGATGCAGGGAACCTTCAACCTCTTCCTGATCCTGGTCGCGGGGATCGCTCTGGTGGTGGGCGGCGTGGTGGTGGCCAACATCATGCTCCTGTCGGTTGGGGAACGGCGCAAGGAAATCGGTCTTCGCAAGGCAGTGGGGGCGAAGGGCGGAGCCATCCGGGGGCAGTTCCTCCTGGAGTCGGTGGCCGTAACCTTCCTGGGCGGAATCGGCGGGATCGTTCTGGGTTTCGCGGGAAACCTCATCATGGAACGCTTCACCGGCACTCCGGCTCTGCTCACCTGGCACGTGCTGGCAGTGGGGGTCCTCTTTTCCACCGTGGTCGGAGTACTGGCCGGCCTCCACCCCGCCCGTAAAGCGGCGGCTTTGGCCCCGGTGGACGCCCTGCGGTCGTGAAGGTCGTCCGGAGCCTCCGCATCTCGGCCCGGCAACTCGGGGCCCACCGCACCCGCACCGGGCTGGCCCTCCTGGGAATCGTCATCGGCGTCTCCTCGGTGATCGCCATGGTCGCGGTGGGGTACGGAGCCCGGC
>CAZOJI010000041.1:0-39254 GCA_964580055.1 uncultured Gemmatimonadaceae bacterium
TACCGAGCGAAGGCGCTGTGTCTGAAGTTTGGTTGAATTGGCTTGGGTCGGATCCGGTCGCACCTCCAGTTCGCCTCCGACGGCGATTGGGAGAGCCGGTGTCTTCTTAACCGTAGAGAAAACGATTGTGGTGTTTGTGTTCGACACGCAGGAGATGCACCTGATCTCCTGCGTCAAAACCGACTCCAGGGCGCTAGTGTTTGGGCAGTGGAGTTTGAGCAAGTAGTCACAATCGCCAGCCACATGATGACATTCCTGGACCCAACGGGACATCTTTGCCCATTGCACGAAATCGTCCGGCGGTTCCGACGCAACCAGACCCACCCTTACAAAGGCAACCAAGTCCAGGCCGAGCGCCTTCGGGTCTACGTCTGCTACAAAGCCTTTAATGGTACCGCGTTCCTCGAGACGCTTCACTCGCTCCGCTGCGGCAGGAGGTGACATGCCGAGTGCACCGGCCAGCTCCGACCAAGCGATGCGGCCACGCTGCATCAGTACTGTGAGAGCCTTCAGGTCGACCGAATCGAGCGGCGGAAACATCTGTGGCATGCTCTTTTTCCCCCTCCAACACCTTGGTTTGACGCCGCAGGAGCATCTACGTTCCGACAGCGGAGTTGACGGTTTTCACAGGCCTTCAGCCGCTGACCGAAGCGGGCTACCTCAGTCGAATGAGACTCAGCCACGGAAGTTTGTTTCCGCGAAGCGGCTCACCTTCCAAGTCACTGAGAAAAAACTCAAACGCGGATTCACCAGGAGACTGAACGATGCGATACATGTCGCCTGCCCCGGGCGAGAGATTCCCAGACACGTCGACAGCCCTGCTAGTGAACGAGGGCGGCCGCAAGGGGAATGGATAAGGGAACCTCCCCGGCTCGGCTTCATGGAGCCAGAGATATGAATCGCGCAGCGACCAGGACTCACGTCGCAGAAGTGTCGGGGGAGTGAAACTCGGAAGATCCGATACGTAATTGGAAAGGAACCAATCGGCGAGCAAACGAGACATCGGCTGTCCAACCGCCGCTTCGAGATTCTCGCCGCCTGTCAAGCGCGTCTCCGAAAGCTCCCTGGTCAGGCCATCGCCATAGCGATCCAGCAGCCAACTGAGGAACAGCCACGAGGCACCTCTTTCCTCTATTGTGCCGACACCGGTCGCGAAAGCAGGGGCGCTGGCACTGGGCTCCACTAGGAACCGATAAGAATTCGTGAGATTGTTGGTCATGTAGTCATCGTACTTCTGGTCGAATCCCAGGGCACCAAAATGCCGGCCTGCCAGCTCCTCAGCCAGGTGTGACAACCCCTCGTTGAGCCACGGCTCTTCGGTTTCCCCGCCACGCAGGATCACATGCTGGTAGAAGCTCACCATGTGTTGAAACTCGTGAATGAACGTCACCGGAACCAGCTTGCGCACTCGCTCGAGTGTGTGCGGGCACGAGACCTCTCCCTCGGGGTCAGGTACCATAGCGTAAAACACCTCAGCCTGATTAGATCGCTCATCCTGCTCCCGCAGAGGATCGATGTCCAGCGAAAAGAAGAAACCAGTAACGAAGGAAAAGGCGCACTGAAGTCCGAACTTTGATGTCAGTGCATTCACCCAGGGCGTGAACAGTATGAGCACTCGGTCATTACCGTCCACGTCCGATTCCGCTCCAAAAGCTCTTGTGGCTGTCCCGTACAAGTCCTCGTCGAACACTTTGCCGAGGTCTTCGAAGTCCTGCTGAACGAATCCTCCAGCCGGAACCGTTACGTCCTGGTATATCACGGCGTGCTCGCCGACGTATTTGGCCTCGGCTTCTACCACCGGGAAGTCCTCGGGATCAGTGCAGCTGAGTGTCCCGCAAACTCGGAAAGTCCGCCTTGCACCCACGGTCACCGGTGCGGCGTAGGCTGCAGCCTCCATACGCTGCCCGGCAAGCAGCGATCTTGGCTCAGCTGCCAGTCTGCGCTCCAAGCCACGCAGAAACGAGTCAAACTCGCGGGCTGGTGATCGAGGTGATTGCTCGGATCTCGACGGGATCACCGGTGGCGGTGACGGTTCACTGGTGAGGCGGAACTCCAAGGTGCCCGAGGATGTCCCCATCCACTGTACTGCCAACAGGTATTCGGCCCCGTTGGTTCCAGCAGCAGCAACCGTCGCACACGCCTCAGTCGCACCGGGATCGATAGACATGTACTCCCCGACAGCCAGAGGCATCGGCACTTCAGAAGCCAAATATGTCGCCGTCTTTGCGTTGGACATTGCCGAGCCGATGGCGGCCAATACTTGGACCGGACCCGGCTGCCTGCAAGAGGGGACTTCTACGGACAAGTATCTCCCCTCGGCCGTTGCGTCCACCTGCTTAGCGACTGCCCCGCCTACCTCAACGTGGACGGAGTCGTACAGTCCAGTACCGAAAACTGTTATCGTGTCGCCACCGGCGAAGCAGTCGGGCAAGACAGCCTCAATCGATGGAGCAGCCACTGCAAGCTCCGTAAACGTAACAGCAGTACCCGGACGGCCCGCGAGAGTCGCGCGCACCTCATAGGTTCCGGCGTTCGCGCCCAGGGTAAGGTAAACGAACGCAAGCCCGGTACCGTCGGATACGGTCAATGTATCCGAGAGGATCGCGCCATTACCCGCGGTTATCTCCCACGAAACTCGCGCCCTTGCTACAAGTGATCCATCCGACGCTTTCGCCTTCACGCCCAGCGGAGTCGACAGCCTATTGCCCGCAGTTGCCGCTTGCATATCTCCTGGAGTCTGTTTCTCGAGATGCACCGCGTTGTTCAACTCCGGGCCACTGTCGCTGCACGCAACGGTTACACCGGCGAGCAACACAACCATCCCCCACACCTTGGAGGGCTTCGCCGGCAGGCTGCGCCAAGGACGACGCTTGTTGCGACACCCTTCCGTGACTGACACGGCGAATGACAGCGCACTATCGATTGGAGCATTCACAGGGGTGGGAAATGTGCCGCTCCTGACGTGGCTTTGCCAGATGCGTTCGGGAACATTCAAGTAACGGCTGCATAACGATGTCACCATTTGGCCGCTGCGACAGGCAACGTTCAGCCCTGCGGACACTATTCAGCACCAGACTGTTCCGCATGAGTCTCAACCACAGACGCTTCACGTGACCGTTACCGGGCTGATACAACACTCATGTGGACATCAGTTTAGGATTGTATTTTGCTGCATGTGCATGCATGACAACCCCTTCGTCACAGTATGATCAGGAGCGATTCGAAAGTGACCCCGAGCATTCTTAACAGTTGGACCACACTCACCATGGTTTCATGCTGCTGCCTGCTAGTCGCCTGCGATGGAGACGACTCTTCGAGGGGTCCGCAAACGGCCGAACCAGAAACAGGGTTGAGCGGTGTTCCCGCCTCCCAGCCCTTTGATACAAACGCTAGAGAATCCGCAGAGGTGCTATCTGCAGCCGACGGCGACACAGTCTGGGCCTGGCCAACAGTTAACACAGTCTCGACTATAGTCTGGACTACCGAAGGAGGCGTTGAGCGCTGGCGTTCCCAACACGCCTACGACGTGGCAGTTACTGCCGAAATCAACCACATAGACGGCGACTCTCTGCTTGATCTCTTCTGGACGATCGATCACGACGACATTGTGGGTGGTGCAGTACTTCTCGCTAGCGATAGGGGTGCGGAGGTCGCTTACAGTGACTGGAGCGGCAACTGCTCGGCGCCGGAGCTTTGGCGTTCGGTACACGGCGACAGTCTCACGGATATCGTCACCTACATACCAACTCCATTCGGCCCTCAAAGCTGCTTTCAGGTGGATTACAGTCAGTGTGTAGAGCAATACCCGACATCGTGGGCCAAACTGCTGGTTCAAACTCCACAGGGCTTCGTGGAAGATTCGACAGAGGCTATCAACTTTCACTCTCAGATGGCCTACCGGTACAGCCAGGCGTCGGTACGACTTCAGCGAGTGCTCCAGCTCGTGAACATCGACAGCGCCTACTTCCAGTACAAGGATGCTCCCTGTACGATGGACATGCGTTGGGTCATGGATTCCATGGCCATCAGGGCGTACATGCTCGGCAATCCGGCGCAAGAGACACGGCAAGGCGCGCCCTGATATCAGGGCGCCACGACGATTCTACGAGCCGGGACCAATCAATAGTACTCCGTTCCCCATCGAGTCCAGCCCGAAAACCACGGAATGTTGCTGCCGGTGGTGTTTGCGGCCGGTACAGCTCCAACAAAAGACGCCGCCACGTCGAAGAACCCGTCCGATGGAGGGAGCAAAGCATCGCTCAATGCGGGCGAGTCCCAGACCAAGCGGAGGTCGGCGGTACGCCCTGCAAACGGGGCGACGATCTGCGGATCGATCACCCGGTTTACGCGAGCTGAATCGAGCGCATACGCTGAGACGTCGCAATCCAGCGGCCCAATCGTGAAGTCGGGATTGTTTCCGAAGAAGATGGAATGCTCCACTCGAATGCCCTCAGCGATCCCGAGCAGGCCACAGGTTTCCGCACCGTCTACGTCGAGGCCGGGGCCACCGGATCCAATCACGATACTGTTCATCAGCGCCGCGCCGGTTCCCCGTTCCAAGACAACCGTTGTGTCGGTACTGGTCGCACGGCCGATTATGGTGGCGTTGTAGATCTGCGGTATGGAACGCGGTGAATCATTCGGGTCTTGAGGAGAGTTCGATCCTCGCAGCGCACTCTGTCCCGCTGCATCCTGCCGCACTATGAGAAACTGCACCCTCCCGCCGGCCACTTCCGACCCCGGTAGAAAGGAGTTGCCTCCCCAACCGTCATCCCACCGAAGCGCGGCACCACCATTTGCGGCGTCCCCGTTGTCCGTCAGTACAATGTTCCGCATATCGGCTTTGCCACCGGAAACAAATATGCCGTCCCCCGAGCTACGGTGAACTTGCACGTTTTCGATTACCGTATTCGACCCAACACCCATCAGCGACAAACCCGGCATGCGACCAAAGCTGAAATACCTTCCTGCCCGCTCGATCCGAACGTAGCGAAGCACACCACTGGAGTCCTCCACCAAGTTTCCCCCATACGTACCCGTCCCGTCACGGGTCTTCTCGAATGCACCACCCGTCCAAGGTGGAGTGTAGTTGTTGAGCGGAGCGAAGCCGTTGATGGTCACCCCTCCCCAACATCCTCGATCCGGCACCGTTATGTCGCAGGTGAACACGATTGGCAAGAGAGAGGTACCTGCCGCCACTATGTTTGCGCCACGGTGTATGACCAAAGAACCGAACGTATCCCGTTCACCCTCTATGCGTGTGCCCGCTTCGACGGTGAGGGTCGCGTAGTTGTAGACCTGAACGGTTCCCTGAAGTTCGTAGATGGTGTCGTTGAAGAGGGTGCGGTCATCCGTGATGTCACCTGACAGCACTACCCTGTCGGTGGGGACGGGACCGCGGCCGGGAATGGGCTCACCCACTACCGCGACGTCGATACCAACGCTTTCCCGCCCAATCGCGGTAACGTCCAGTACGTTGATCTGTCGCGTCCCGTTCGCCTCCACGCCCGGCGCAAGATCATCGCCCGCTTCTCCCAAACCCGGGGAATTGAACGGTATGGGGTTACCGGCCACCACCGCATCGTATGAAGGGTCGTCGCTACCCTCGATTAGGGACATGTTGCCGACGGAGATATTGCTTACGAGAAACTCGTCGAGCACGTTTATGACGCCATCCGAATACGCATCCCCGTAGACGAGAGCCAGAAGGTATTCGCCCGGCACCCGCTGCAACGACTGCACAGTGTCGGCAACCAAGCCCGGAGCCAAATGTTTCGCCCAGTCGTCGATAGTGAGCATCCTCGGATTCGTTGGCACCGCTAGATCGGGCGTATCAATCAAACCCTCCCTCACCGTACCTTCCCATATCGGTTCGGAGTTTCGCGTCTCGGCCACCTCTAACTCATAGGAAAAAGCCGCATCGCAAGTCGGACAGCGAGAACGGAACGTCAATACGGCACTTCGGTATGGCAGCCCACCCACATTGACACTGAGTATCCGCAACTCGCCCTCGGCGGAATCCTTGCCGTTCACGAGGACGAGGCTGCTTCCTCCGAGTTGCTGTCCGACATATTCGACCGCGGACGGGTCGAATCTCAGATAGCCCTGGATTCCGGCCAGCGACTCACCAGACTGGGTGGTGTAGTGCAAGCCGAGTGCAAAGACATCCGCGCTATGAAATCCATTCGATCTCTGCAGCTCGATTTCCAATAGAGCGCTGCGCGCACCTGGAATGAACGGCTCCAGCGGTTCTCTGTCAGTGCAGCCGGTGAGAAGCACGAGGATTGCCGTCGGAAGGAATCCCAGGACCGCACGGTACTCGCGTAGATCAGAAGCAATCATGAGAAACGGCCTTTGCTTGTGAATTGTTTCCCTTTGTTGGCAGGACTCGGGATCTAGCACCCAGAAATCACCACCTGAGACTGACATCCTCCATCCGGGTAACGTTGCCGCTTCTGTCGACCACATAGACGATTACGGTTCTAACGTCGCCGAACCTCAGCCTTCCAGTGAGCGAAATGCTGGGTAGATCGGTAGACAGGTATCCTGCCCTGTTGAAGTAACCGATGTCGAACTCTCCGTTTGGCGGGCCGATCACTCCATCACGAAGCTTTGCAGCGGCAAAAGTGCCCACGAAGTCGCCTTCGGCATCTACCACCTCGAGCGTTGTCTGAACGGTCGTGTCGCCGATGATGATCGCGTTGAATCGCGTCACCTCCGGTGGACTGCCTCTTTCTCCGCCAATACGTTCCTCGATGATCGGACTGCTGTTCCCCATCTCATCTTCCACTCTCAGCGATGTGCACTTCCCTGCCATATCTTCGTCGGAGAGGCCGACGTCGAAGGCCAGCACCAACGTGACGGAATCCTGCCGCGCCGTGCGCCCCCACGAGAGGCCTCTCCACAGTTTGCCTCCGGCAGGCAGAACACTGTTGCGATTGCAGTCAGTGATATCCCATTCTAGGCGTTCGATGTCCCGGTCCGGATCTGCCGCCCGGACGTACACGCCACTGATTCCTCGACGATAGGAGCTCTGGAAATCAACGACTTGCGGTCGGGCGGCAGGGTCGGCACAGGTAACGCGAAACCACACAGCTGTGCCGCCAGAGCCGTCCACAAAAACGTGCCTGCTTCTTCCTCCGTTGTTGGTCACGACACAGTATTGAGACACGTGCATCAATCGCACCCGGTACTCGCCGGCAGGCATCTCATCGAGCATCACCGTGTCCGTCGGCGCTATCATTCCCGTTCGCGTCAAAGTGTCCCCTTCATCGGTACGCACAACGTGGTAGATCAAGTCGGAGTCGGGCTCACCAGGACCCTCCGTTGTCGTCGTAATGGTCAGTGAAGGCCTGCACGTCACGTGGTATCGCACTATTGAAGTCAGTGTCTTACCGGAAACACCGGTCATCGCGGATGGAGTCACTACTATGTGGCGCGCAGTCCCTCGGCGCTCGTCACAGAATGCGGGCAGGTCCAGGTCGACACGGTACGTAGCAGGCGGTACCGACATGAGCACTGTATCTCTGGGCGCAACCACTATGGTGGTATCGACACCGACCGTGCCGGACAACTCGCTCACCCGGTACGAAAACCTGTTCCCAAGTGACACCCCCTCCGGTGCAGCCACCTTCGCCACGATGGCCAAGTACGTAGCCGGCGCCGCTGGAGACGTTGCAGCTCTTTCGCATCCGTTAACAGACACAGTCGCGAGTAGCATCGCCGTCAAAACCCTCGCGCCGCCCCGGGAGCCTCTTCGCCCTGGTTGAATCCGGTTGTTCACTGTCGTCATTGCTATCGCCACCTTCTAACTGGACTTCTGAGAAGCGAGACTGCGCGGGACCCTTCAAAGAGCCCCGCGCCACTCCCAACACACTTCTCAAGGTCCTGCCACGTGCCGGCCCTGTGAGAGCCGGCACGCTGCTACCGTTTCAGTACTTACGGGGTCGTGGCGGTTTGCCAACCGCGGGTCCAACCCGAGTACCAAGGAATGTTTCCGCCGGACGCCGTTGACGGCCTCGTGGCACCGATGAAGGTGGCCGAGGTGTCAAAGAAGCCATTGTCTGGCGGTGTACCGCCGACCGTCGTGGCGCAAGCCGAGCCGAAGATCGGACGGAAGTCAGGCAACAGTTTGTGCATCGGATCCTTCATGCAGGCCGTGGCCGCAGGAAGAACCAGGTTGCCGTTTGTGCCGCTCACGATGAACGGGTCGAAGCAGGGAGCGCCAGGGTTGCCGGAGTTGAGCGTGGCAATCTCTGAGAAGATCGAGTTTTCAACCTCGACGGACAGTGTCGGCTCGTCGTTCACACCGCCACCGCACGTTTCGATGTTGTCGATCCGCACACCCTGGGTGTAGTTGTGGAAGATCGCGTTGTTGAGCATCAGACGGTTACCGCGGCGCAGCCGCAGCGCGTCATCCTGGTCGCCCACAAAGGTGAAGTTCCACAGGTCCGGGCGAGTAACACTGTTCAGCGGGTCAGTACCCTTCTGGAAGCCCTGGCCGTAAGTGGCCGAGTTCTCGGTGTTGTCCGCCTCGATGCCGTGGTCCGAGTCACTCGGATCCGACTGGATGATCACGAACTGCACGTCACCATTGAAGCCGTAAGAGATGTCAAAGTAGTCGTCGGAACAGGCCGTGAGGTAAAGGTGCTTCGAACTCACGGTGCCGCCGAAGTGCTCCCAGCAGTCGTCTAGCCCGGCGTGCACCTGCACGAAGTCGATCGTGGTGCCGGCGCCGACACCACCCAGCGTGATGCCGTTTAGCTCGTTGTTCGGCGAAATCTCCAGGCCCGAGAACTCCTCGATGACGTAGCGAAGAACACCGCTGTCGTCGTCCGGGTTGCATCCGCCAAACTCGACGTCCGCCGTGCCCTCGAGGAGCCGCTCGTTACAACCAGCTGCGGAACGACCGGCAACAACGCCGTCGTCCGTCGCACCCGTCTGCGTCTGCCCTTCTACTACCGGAGCGTTACCGGCGAGGGCGAGACCACCCCAGCAACCCTTGGTCTTGTTGGGCTCGGCGACCGAGCAGGTAAACTTGATCGGCTCGAGCAAAGTACCGTCAGCTACGATACGGCCGTCACGCTTGATTACGAGGGCGGAGAACTGGTCCGAACCCTGGATTTCCGTTCCCGGCTCGATGGTCAGCGTTGCTCCGTTCCGAACCGTAACGAACCCGCTGACCTGGTACAGCGTGTCAGCGTACAGAGTACGGTCCGAGGTGATATTGTTGGCGTCGGAAGCCGAAATCGTAGCGATCGGCTTCACTGCGAAGGGATCAACGCGGCCGGGAATCACTTCGGCCGGACTGCAGAGCGGCTGAGGAATGCCGACCGAGCAGCGCGCTACGACCGTAACGTCGAGCACGTTGATCTGTCTCGAGACGCCGTCCGACTCAACGCCCGGAAGGAGATCGTTGGAGGTGTTGAATGGAACCAGGTTTCCGGCTATTACACCGTCCAGATTGGGACTGTCAGTGCCTATGATGATCTCGAAGTTACCCACCGACATGTTGGAGAGAGCAAACACGTCGAGGACGTTGATCAACTGGCCGGCATCCAGGTTCACGTTGCCGTACACCAGACCGGTCACCAAAGCACCAGGCGTCTGGAGGGGCTCCATGACCGACCCGTCCGCCGCAACCATGTCGGGAGCAAGGTGGCGTGCCCAATCGTCAATCGATAGCCTGCTCGCCTGCTCGGGAACGACCATGTCGAGAACGAAGTCGACCGAACGCGCAACACTGGCCTTGAACATATGCTCACCGGAGACGGTCTCGGCCGCTTCCAACTCGAAGCTGATGCCGCGGTCGTATTCGGCGCCGAGCGCTTCGAAGACCAGCACCGCCGCCCGGGCATCCAGACCCGTGATATCGAGGCTCATCAGGCGCAGCGAACCCCTGTCGGCTTCACTGTCATTAACCAGAACCAGATTGTCGCCCGCTTCCTGACCAATGTAGCGCAGGCGGCGGGAATCGAACTTGAAGTATCCCTGCATTCCGGCAAGGGCTTCACCCGAACCGGTTGTAGCGCGAATCGCAACCGCGACGCGTCCGGGGCTTGTGGCATGCTCGGCCGCCTCGAAGCCGATCGACAGCTCAGGAGCGATCCCGGTGTCGTGATCGAGCGGGGTTACGGCGCCATTGTCGTCGCAGCCGGCCAGAAACACAGCCACTGCCACCGCGATAGCTGGGCCTCCCCGCTTGAGAATTGATCTGAGCATCTATGAGTCTTCCTTTCAGAATTTGTCTTTGTCACGCTCAGTGGTTTTTTCACCTGTCCGGCGAGGTGGGCGGGCGATGCCGCGCACCCCACCGGACCGCGCGTGCGGTCGTTAGTTGGTTACCGCGAAGCTGCTCGCGTTGATGATTAGGTTGGACAGCAGATCCGTGAAGTCGAATGCCGCCAACACCACGTCGGTGTTGCTCGTGTCGTTCTGCGTAACCGTGCCGGCAGTTTGCACGTCGAACGTGAACTGAATGACGCCGACGTTGCCAGTCGCATACTGCACGGGGTTGGTGTTGTTGTAGTTGTTCCAGCTGATGACGCCAGAGGTGTTCTCGCTGGCGCTTGCATTGAGCAGCAACGAGCCCGTGACGTTGGTCGCGCTCACGTACGACAGAATCGTGTCGTCGTAGCCGAAGCTGCCGCCGATCGAGCCGATGTCGTCAGGATCTGTGCCGTTGTAAGGATCGTCGAACGTGCTCATGTCAACGTAGACCGTGGCCGTAACTTGGCTGCCGCTCTGCGCCCAAAGCACTTCCCACTGATAACCCGGGACCGGGTCGGGGCAATCGATCGTGACGGTGCCGAAATCAACCGTGCCACCCACGGTCAGTCCACCGACAGTCTCCATTGGGCCGTAGGGCAGCTGACCAGGGTTCGTGCAACCAGAAGGCAGGCCGCCGGTGATCTCGATCTCGCCAGCACTCGGAGGAGGATCGAGGATCGGGGTCACGGCTGAAAAGCTACCGTCGGTTCCCGTCAATTCCGTGAACGGGCCGAAGCCGTCAGGATAGACGGTGACAGTCAGGTTTTGCAGTGGAGCGGAGTCGTAGTCGCGGATGAAGGTACCCGTTACCGTACCGGTCTCGGCCGGGCAGTCAACATCGACGTTGACCGTGATCGACTGGTCGGCCAACACCTGTACCTGCGAAGGAGCACCCACGACCGTGCACTCGGCCGGCACACCGGAGACCTGGAAGCTACGCAGACCGGCGCGGGCGCCAGCTACCTCGTAGGAACCGCCAGGATATGTGATGAAGCCACTGGTCATACCATCAACGATCACCTCGACGTTACTGCCGAGGTCGGCACGGGCTGCAGATGTAACCGTACCGGCTACGTCGCCGGTCGGGATACCGCCGGAGTTCTCGAGGTCGGCGGCCACAATCAAGCGGGCACGGAAGCTTCCCACCGTGGGGTCAACGTCGAACCCGATCGTCTGGGGCGGCGTTATGTCGGTCGGTAGCAAGGGCGAACCGAAGGTCTCGTAGCGGTAGCAGTCGTTGTCGGACGAGAGGCAGTCGGAGTCGTTGAAGAAGTTGAACGGCTCGCCGTCGAAGTCCGTGCTGGAACGAACCTGGCCGCGGCTGGGCAGCTCGACGATGACTTCATCGCCGTCGGCACTCACACCACCGCTGGTCTGGATGACCGATGTTTCGAAGGGGAACAGCAGGATGCCATCGGTGCCGACCGGAGGCTCTGGGAACGTCGGGGTGACCAACTGCACTCCTGAGAGCTGGTTGAAGATGGTCACGTCGAAGGTCACGCGAACCATGCCCGGAACGAACTGGCCCGGCAGGGACGCGAAGAAGTTGTCGGCGGTTAACTCGATGACGTCGCCCGCCACGATGGATGGATTGAGCTCTCCGACCGCTTCAGCATTGGGCGGCGTGATCTTCACGTCACCGGTCCGCGTGTCGACGTCCATGATGAACGCCGCCGCGCGGAACTCGGCATTGGGGAGTTCGTCCGCCGGCAGTACGGGCTCGGTAACGTCTTGGCCGGACTCGCACGCTGCAAAAGCCAGCGCACCGAATACGGACAGGGCGGTCACCGCGCGCCGGATGCTGAACCGACGATGATTGGTGTGCTTCACGATGCTACCTCCTTAAGATGGGTTGTGGTGAGACTCTCGATGGTGCTGGACTACTCCCGCTGAGGCGCCACACCGGCTCAACCGCAATCGCGTTTGAGTGTGCCTGGCCTCGCCTTAAAAAGCCTCCTGCGCTGCTGCCTGCTATTCTCACTTCAAGGAGCGGAAGAGTGACTCAGTGCACCTGTTGATTGTGAGAGAAATCACTCTCCTTACAGCGCACCGGAAACTCGCCAGGATTCAACACGCACAGGCGACCGGCTTGTATCATGGATGTCTCGATCGGAGGGCTTGGCTGATACACTTCGTGGCGAGTCTGCTACGATGCGGTTGTCGCTTAGGAAAGTGAACACTAGGGTTCTGGGAACTTCGGAAACGAAGACTTCAATGGGCGTTGCGTTGGGATAGTGAGAAACCTGCGTGGTGGGTATGCAACGATTTCGTTATGAAGGTCCGCGGACCACATGGTCTTGTTATGGTAGGCAGGAGTTGAGTCATACCTCCGAAAACGATGCCCGCGGCGTCGTGAAACGTGCGGGCATGGAAAACGCGCCGTGAGCTGCAGTACGGTTCCGATTTACGGGGTAGACGGTACCGTGAATGTGGCCTCTGTTACGGTTGTGCGAGGTAGATAGTCGAAGGACCCGGTCGCTTCGGTCCCCTCTACTTCTGACAGACCCGTTATCGTGTTCGTTGTTGCGCCCTCGCTTCCAACAACGCGGAACCATACTAACGCTATTTGTACCACACCTGTGTTCGCCATTGAGGATTGGCGCTTCCAGAAGCGCAATACTCCAGTGCTCACTCCCGACTCCCATCTCGACGCAACCAACGCGGGCGTGAAGTCGACACCTCGGTATTCGAGCACACCCGGGTCCCATCGTAGCGTATCGGCGCACTCGTAGAGTTGTTCTACTCCCGGAGTCTCTGAGATGTTCGTCGTCAGGTCCAGCGTGATCGCGAGGGCCACCGAATCCCCCTCCACCTCACCGAAGTCGTTCACCCAAGTGAACTCCTGGCCGACGGCGGTTACCGATACCTGGGCCGTAGAGTTGGCGGTGGCTCCGTCGTCATCCGTGACGGTCAAGGTGGCGGTGTAAGTACCTGCTGCCGCATAAGTATGGGTTACGGACTCACCGGAACCTGCGTCACCGTCCCCAAAGTCCCAACTGTATGTGGCTATGGTGCCGTCAGTATCAGTCGAACCGGAGCCGTCAAACGATAACGCTTCACCCACATTGCCACCGTACGGACCGCCAGCGTCCGCCACCGGTGCTTGATTCTGAACCGCGGCACCGACAGAGAGCGTATCTTCGACCACCACTATCTGGTCGTCGAACTGTGTCAGATTCAGGTCTGCCACGGCACCCAACTCCGTCACTGTCGCTGCTTGCCTGCCGTCGGCCCCGACGACGGTGAAATAGAACGTCGCCAGGTTCACATTGCCTGTCGGTGGAGACCCGAAGTCCGTGGTCACGGCGCTCCAAATGACCTGCCCCGCAGTCCCCGAGTTCACCGTGAACACGTCGTCCAGTACCCCCGCATCCACGCTGTCGTAGGTTACAACAGTCTCGTCGTAGCGAAGAGTCCCCTCGGCAGACCCTACTTCCTGACTCGCATCCGCGGTGAGGTCCAAATCCAAGCTCAGCGCCACGAACTCCCCAGTCTGCGCGGTACCGGGAATCCAGGTATTCAACAGGTAGAACTCGTCACCTCCACCTCCACTCGACGTGACGGTCACATCGGCCGTGTCATCTGCGGTTGCCCCATCGTCGTCGGTTATCGTCAGGACAACCTCGTAAGAACCGGCGTCCTGGTAGATGTGAGTCGGAGATGGCCCGCTTCCTGTCTGGCCATCCCCGAAGCTCCAAGCGTACGTATCAATTGACCCATCTGGATCGCTTGACCCCGCCGAGCTGAAAACAATTTCTTGCCCGGCCGCCCCCTGATACGGACCGTTAGCATTTGCCAGCGGCGCCTGGTTTCCCGAGGCGTCAGTTACCGTCACCTGAGCACTGTCGCTATCGGTGGCCCCGATGTCATCCGTGACCGTCAACACACTCCAATAGTCACCCGGAGAGGCGTACGCATGGGATACTAATTCTCCGGTTGCGGTGTTGCCGTCACCGAATTCCCATGAATAGCTCTGCACGGAACCGTCTGGATCGGTGGACCCCGAGGCTGTGAATGAGATATCCTTGCCGGCAGTTCCGGAGTAGGGTCCGTTCGCCTCGGCAACGGGGGCCTGATTGAGCGGTACTCCTGCACCGACTGTGAGCGTATCATCCTTGACCCGCACCGAGTCGGAAAAGCTCTTGAGGTCCGAGTCTGCAATCACGCCCGCTGCACCGCGCGTGCGGGTCGAGTCACCGTTGCCCCCGACAACTTCGAAGATGATGCGTCCGATTCCCACATCGCCGTTGAGCGAGTCGGCGGGTTGAATAGCCTGCCAGACCACCAATCCGGGCGTTTGGGCATTCACGGTCCAGATGCCGTCTCCACCCCCCAACGAACCCGCTTCGTCACTGGAGTATTCGACCACGTCAGGATCGAATTGGAAGCTGCCTTCGGCCATCGCGACGTAGCGATCCGCGTTGGCAGTCAGATCCAGGCTCAACTCGACCGCGACTGTCTCGCCCGTCGGTGCTTGAGTCGGCCTCCACTCGTGAACCAGTATGTACGGGTTTGCCAATGAGTCTTCAACGGCTCCCTGGCAAGCCACTTCGTAACGCACGGTATCGGAGCCCAACGCTCGAGTGGTGAACTCGCGTTCCAGTTCGCCGTCCACCGCACAATTGGGTTCGACGTCTTCAATGGCAACGTGGTAGTCGCCCGGCAGGAGATTGTTGAACCTCACACTACCTGAAGGGCTGTTGAGTCTGCGCTCGTCCGCAATGACCACGGTGCTGTCGTTCTCACGTGCCACACCCGCGAGTGTGAAATCGTAACCTGTATCGAGGCTGTCGCCCGAGGTGCTCACCTCAACGATCAACTGCCCCAATTCGGGGTCTCTGCATGATATCTCGTAATGCACCGGCGTGCGTGTTTGCACGCCCTCATCGGTCACCGGAACAGCCACAGAGAATTGTGGCGGATGAAAAATCCCGTTCAGCGTAACCGCCTGCAGTTCGCAGTTGGACGCGACATCGGCGATTTCCAGTGAATAATTGCCCGGGTCCAGCGGAGAGAAGACGACCCGGCCTTCGGGTGCAATTGGAAGTGAGGTGGGCCCACTCGGGCCTCGTAGACGAAGCAGGTAACCGTTGGCATCAATTGCCTTGGTTCGGAGACCCTCTTGAATGGATGTCGTGCTCACCTCTACGCCTGGCAGCGGTGGTGTCTTCACTCCCCGTACCGTGGAAGGCTCCGACTCGTCTCCAAACCGCGTAACGGTTATCACGCGGTAACCGTAGAACGACTCCGGCTGCAGCGAGTTGTCTACATGCACCAGCGGTCCGGGCGTTTCCTGAGGCACTTCCGCAACAGAGTTCCACTCGCCCTTGAAGTCTTGGCGTCGCTCGATTCGATACCTGGAGACATCCCTGTGGTCCACCGGCATCCAGGCGACGCGGACTGACTTCATGCCTACAGCCTCCACCGTCATTTCAGCCGCGGCCTCAACGTCCGGAGGGGCCGTGACTTCCGTACACGCCATCGCTGCAATTGCCGTCGCCACAACCGCAGCGGTGAGCCAAGGCAAAGGATCGACGCGCTTGCACCGACCAGAATCAATACTCATATCCAACCCCGAGTGAGATGCTCATACCCGGCCGATGAGAGCCGGTAATCGCTCGCCCAACGCTCGTCTCGTGGAAAAACTCGGTGACGGCGTTGGTGAGATTCTTCCCCGACACTGTCAACGAGAGATGCTCCATGAATCCCAGGGAGAATTTCGTGTCTACGGTAATGCGACCGCGCTCAATGATGTTCGGCTGCAATGTCGAGGTTGAGGTTAGGCCGTACATGGCGATTCGATTGCTGAAGTAATTCAAGAACAGGGCACCTCTGAATGAGGCTGCAGTGTTGTCGTATATGAGACTCGAATTGAACAGGTAGGGAGACTGGGCCTGGAGGTTCAGACCCTCCGGGAAATCCCCCAAGGCGGGATCGATTTCCACGTTCGATTCCACGTATGTGAAGTTCGCCCCGAGCGAGAGATCGCGGAAGAAACCCGGCAAGAAGTCGAGCGACTTTCGAAGTTCCACCTCGAGGCCATAGTTGTCGGCCATCTCGGCATTCTGGAACCTGACCTGACACGCGTCGGCACTGGTCTGGACGACAGTCTCGACGATCGGTTTCTCGAACTGCTTGTAGAATCCGCTGACGGCGATCAGCTCGCCCGCTCCCGGATACGCTTCCAGACGCACGTCTGCATTCTGGATCAGGGTCCTCTGCAACAGCGGATTCCCGGTACGACTGCACTCACCCGATACGGGGACGTAGAAGTCGGGCTGTAGTTCGCGGGCGTCGGGCCTGGACACCGTCTCGTAGCCGGCGAGTCGTAGTTTGACTGAACCCCCAAAATCCAACGAGACGTTTGCAGACAGCAGTATGTCGGGGGCGGACACCTTTGAGGAATCCGCGCAAGACCCACCCTGCTCGTTCAGAATGCAACCGTTTCTATAGAACCGCGGCAGCGACTCTCCCATGATAGTGTCGCGGCCGCCGGGGTAGATGCTCATATGCCAATCCTCGACCCTCGCACCGCCCACGGCCCTCAGAAACGGCAGCAGCGGCAGATCGAGCATCGCGTAGTACGCTTTGATATCGTCGTCCGCGCCGTAAGCCTCTACTCCGGTGAACATGCGCTTCACGTCGAATGCCGTACCCATGTTCTCGGGTGAAAACGCATCCTCAGGCTCGAGTTGTGACGCAAGGTCGACATAGGGGTCCTGAAGATCCAACACGATCTGATAGCGGTCGTTCTGGAAATCGCGATCCTTGAAGCGCCACAACGCTCCCACCTTGAGTTCAGTATCTTGAGGCCTCCACAGACCCATCGGCACTGTAAAATCCAGTTGGCCGGCGTACTGTAGATCTTCCAAATATCTATCCCAGAACCGAGTTGGAAGCTGGAATATCAGCCGGTAGGTGTCATCTTCCAGAGAGTACTTGGTCTGGCGGTTGTCGGGCTCGTCGCGCCTTGCAAGAGAGGCCGTTCCGCGCCACTCCAATCTCGAATTGAACAAGAAGGAGATCTGGTGTTCGCCGCTCACCTGAGTCTGGATGAAGTCCTTTTCGACGTAGCGCGCTTGATATGACCTGACCGTGCGGTCGTCTTCCATCGTAACGCCATGATTGCGAACGATGTCCTCGGAAGCCGTGCGAGTGTAGAGGTTCTTCCAACCCAGTTTTGTGTGACTGCCCAGAAGGGTGGAGAAGTTCGCGATTGCGCCCCAGTCGACCTCACCTCCGCTCTCCTGGTCGTACACGAATGCCGAAACCGGAGGTGTCTTGGGGTCACCGAAGAACTGGAACAGGCGGTCGTTGGTGAACTTGCGGCTGGCTCCATACGTAAACGAGAGAATGTATCCGATCGGTGTGCCAGAACCGAGTTGACCTCCGAGGTTCATCCCCAGCCCGAGGTCGGGGAGCACGGTTCGCGAGGGAGGAGTCCACACGTTGCGGACACCTTCGGCAAAGCTTTCGTTGGCGAAGCCCACTTCGGGCACGGGAGAGGGGAGGTCCCTGTCGCCATCGTCAAACCCGAGCACATCCGACCCACTGCGACCTACCATGGGGATCCTCCGGAAGGTGCTACGGCTGTTGTATCCCAGCGACATGCTGGTCTGGAAGACGAATTCCTCGGGGAATTCCTTTGTTCTGATCTCGACTGAGCCGCCGGCGAAGTCCGCAGGCCTATCCGGTGTGGCAGTCTTGCTCGTCATGATCGACTGCAACAGGCTCGCGGGGAAGATGTCGAGCGGCACTACTCGGCGATCCGGCTCAGGGCTCACCAACTCGGACCCGTTGAGGAGCGTGTTCGAATAGCGCTCCGGAAGGCCTCGCACGATCACGAACTTCCCGTCGAAGACCGATACGCCCGTGACTCTGGTAACCGCATCGGCAGCATCCGAGTCCGGGGTCCTGCTGATCGCCTCTGCGCTCAATCCGTCTGCGACAACCGGCGCCAGTTTCTGGAGCGCGAGCATCGCTATATCAGTGGTGGGCCTGGAGATGACTTCAGCGGCAACCGTGACCCCCTCGAGTTCTACGACCGTCGGCCTCATGGACACGTCCACCGGCGTCGTGCCACCATCGGTGACTCGGACACTGTCGATTTGGACCGGCTGATAGCCTATCGCCATCACGGAGATACTGTAGATACCCGGCGTTAAGGGCGGTAAACGGTATCTGCCGTCAAGGTCGGTCTCGACACGTATGCGTCGGCCCTGAATGGCGATCCGTGCCCAAGTGATGGGCCTGCCGCTGTTCCGGTCGACGATTTGGCCGGCAACTCGACCTGATCCACCGTCCTGAGTCTGTGGCGAAGCCGTGCATATCGGCACCATCAAGAGAGCTATAGAGAGGAGAGCTACTTCGACGGAAACGCGCCCCACCTTGCACATGAAACCAGCGCTTCGCATTCAGAAGCTCCTTGTATTTGCATATATCCTGGAACCCATATGTCCTTCACCTCCAAGTCCTTCGTATCGTATCCTGGGAAGACGCCGCTGGAGTGAGAGTGCCGCGCATCTTACGGCCAACTCAAACGGACGGACGCTTCACCAAGTCCAAGTCACACCGCCCACTCTTCACCAACCGGGGCGAGTAATCGCTTACAGAGAGTGGCGAATGCGCGCAGTAAGAGAGCCAAGAGCAGCGTCGTTCGCCAGTTGAGAACTCATACGATCTCGTAACAGTTGCGTCACGTCGAGCCGTGCTTTCAATTCAAAAGCGACAGGACGCTCACACGAGCTTTTCGAAGCAAGGACCTCCCCCCTTCGCCACGCATCGTGAAGACGCCTTACGGAAGCGCCATCGAGCGCCGCCAAGAGAATACCGCCGAATCTGCGTCGATCCGATAGAAACGCGGCTGCCCCAGTTCCTCGTTGTCCGTCGACGGTCTGTCAGGGTCAACCGCAGGTAACCTGTACAGATATACCGGCCGGTTTTCGTATCGGTTCACCAAAGCTGTGTTGCGCTCGCGAACGTCACGCGCAAAAAGGTTGCCGTTCTCACGCGCCAGTAGAAACGGCAGAATGGACCAGGTGCCTCGACTCTCACCTGCCAGACGTGAGACACACCGGGCGGAGTAGCTCTTCCCAGGAAGCATCCGCGCAGTTGTGTCGGGCGATACCGTGGATGCCACGAGCCTAGCGGAGTCGCCGGTAAGCCGCTCTAACGTGGCAATAGCGGTCTGCCCGTCGGCTCCCGTCAACTCTAGGGAACGCACCGCCGTCTCGAGAGCACACAGGTCGATGCTCCAGTAAAACCGGTCGGCGTCCTTACGGCTGATCCCGAGCGCCCACATCCGGGCTGTCACCATCGAGCCCCAGGTGCTTGGCACGAATATGAGCGCATCTTTGATGTCGTTCACTTCTGCCACTGAGTCGGGATCTATTCGGCGATTCTCATACAACTGCCCGTATTCGACGGCTCGCTCCGAAACCCTCGCAACGTAAGCGTGGACCAGGCCGATGCAGAGTACAGCCAATGCCACTACAGCTGCGACACGTGACTGGAAGCGCTGCCGAAAGACTTCCGGCAAGCGCACTGTCCACAGCACCGCGATGGGCGCCAGCGGAAGGAAGAAGCGGGGACCCAGGTATCGCGCGTCGTGCCAGTACGCGAAGTACGCAAACCAAAGCAGCGCTCCTGAGGCCAGCAGATATCTGTCGGCGGCCTTCAGTCTCGGCGCCAAGAGAAACGCCACAACAGCCGGAAGCAGTGCAGGAAACGGTGACTCGTACAACACGGCCTGCATGTTGAGGAGGTACTGGTTCACCAGTGAGAGCCCGCGCGCCGGGGTGTGTGGCGCCCCCCATGGCGCATCGTGAAATCCAAGCCCGTGCTCTGCGCCCCACAATGCAGTGTATCCGAGGGTGAACGGTCCGCCCGTGGTCTGCCAGTTGTAAAGCAGAAACAGAACACCCGGGACGAACACGCCACCGGCAAATCCAGCCAAATGGCGCCAGCGGTTTGGCGCTCTTACGACACGGTACAACAACCAAACACCGGCAGGTAGAAGGAAAGCCAACGCATCCACCGGACGGATGGTGGCGGCCGCGCCGAAAAGCACGCCAGACAAGAACAGCACCCGAACTGTATATCGCTCAACGTTAAGGCCGGAAAGGAGTGCGGCGGCACCAGCGAGCAGCAGCGCCACGGTCGGAACATGGTTCATCTGGGTACCAGCGTTGAACAGAAACCACGGAGCAAATGCCAGAAGAACCATGCCTGCCAAAGCAGTGAGTCTGGACTCACCCACACCCTTGAGCAGCAAGTAGAACGCGACCGCACCCAACGCCGCACAAACCGGCGCGACCAGCCAACGCAACCCAATCAACTCACCCACCGCCATCATAGCAGCCCACCCCGGCGGAAACTGCGCAAACACCTTACCGTCGACATCGGCAATGAGGAACGCCGAAAAGAACTCCGGTTGCGGAGGGCTGGGCCTCCATAAACGACCGCTTGCAAACGTCTGAGCCTGGAACGCTTGCGTTAGCGCGTCGACGTGGAGTGCAAGACCGTCGAACACCGTCTGCGAGACAACCGCGTACGCCAGCAGGGCAGCGAAGCCCAACGCCCCAACCACAGCGATTTCCCAACGTCCCAAGAAGGTTTCCAGACGGTCCTCAATTGGAGGCGTACGACGTCTGAGGAGAAGAAAGAGCACGCCTCCCAACACCGCACCACCCAACAAACACAACACCGTGCCGTTCACCCATGCATCCACGTCGAGCCAATAGGCTTCGGTCACTCGTCTGCCCGTGACCCAATACGACACCGGCAAAAACGCCAAAACGAAGACGGCCACCGCCGCCGCGATTCTGTAAATCACTGCGCCTGAACCTCTAAATCAGGTAAACCAGGAATGGGAAGCAGTACACTCGCTTGGCGGCACGGTGAAGTGAAGCCCGTAGAGGTTCACGGTTCAGTAACGGTCGAGTGAAGGAGTTGTATCGAGGAGCAGCCGTAGCCTGTCCTCCCCCCGCTCGCCACTCGCTACACGTTGAGAAGGGACCTTCCTAAGCCCCCCTACCCCAACAACGAACGAACCGCCAACGCCCCGCCCAAACCCAGAATCGCACCGGCCACCACGTCGGACAGGTAGTGCACTCTTAGCGTGACCCGAGACAACGCCACTAGGAACGCCAGCGGCAGTACCAGGGGCGCAACCCACGGATAGGCGAGTGACGCTGTTACGGCAACCGCCGTGGCCGCGGCAGCATGACCTGAAGGGAACGAGAATGGATCGGGCAATGCGACCGTTGCCAGTGGCACTCCGTTCGAGTCGGCCGGTCGCGCGCGGGCGACCAACCGCTTCAGTACCTGCACCGGCAGGTGGGATATGATGTTCGCCACTACCATGGCCAATCCCAACTGACGTACGGCGCCCCCGAATACCAATAGCAACAGACCTGGCGTGAGCGTAGCCGTTGCACCGCCCAGGTGCGTCAACAGCTTCATCATTGTCGAATGTGCACCGCTTCTTTGCGTTGAGCGAATGCCTCCATCAAGACTCTGCCTTCGTAGCAGTTAGGGATCTGCATGCCGAACGCCCAAAGTATCGTAGGCGGCAGGTCCAGGATCGAGACCGTTCCTCCAATGATACGATTCTGTGACACACCCCACCCAGCCATAACGAGTGGAATACGCTCGTTGTCGGGGTGTAGGTCATCATGTTCCGTCGGGATCACACCGCCGCCCCCATGGTCCGCCGTGACTATCAGCAGATCGTGCTCGGTGACCGCGGCAATCATCCCGATCGCCGCGTCCACTTCGGCAGCCGCTTCGAGGTAGGAGTCGGACATCCAGCCATGCTCGTGACCGGCACAGTCACAGTCCTTGAGGTGAATCATCACCAGACCGCGCGTGAAGTCTTCCAACAGCTTCAGCGTGTCAGCGGCGGTACCACGAGCCGTCTCCCCCGTGAGCCGGAGGGTGCCCACTCCGGCCGCGGACGCCAAGGCAGTCGAGATCGCCCGTTTCGCAGGCGGCATCTCGCCGCTCGTGATGAGGGTGGGTACGCGAGCCCCGTGGAGCTCACGGGGAAACGGCTTGAGCCCGCCCAGACGCTTCAGGAACGGCAAGCCCGGATCGAGAAAACCGTGGGTTTCGGGACACACACCGGTCGCCAGCGAGGTAAGCGCGGCGACCGTAGTGCTTGGTCGCACCGTCAAAGCCTCCCTGGCGCGTGTGTTCTCCCAACCCAGCGAATATAGAGACGGCATGGTGCCGGGCTCGACCGCGTCTGCGCGCAGGCCGTCCGCTAACACCAATACTACGCGGCGTGGCATAGTGCCCTCGGATCATTCTGGTGAAGTAGTGACCGGTACTGCTCCAGTAGAGCCCGGTCTTCGAATCGAATGTCTCGCGACTCCGCCGTGGCACGCGCAGCGGCGCTGAAGCAGAGCCTGAGGTCCTTGTCGATCGCGAGTCCGATGATCGACTCGGCGTATTGCACGGCATCGAACGGAGGCACCAGCACGCCGTTCTCTCCGTCGCGAACGCTCTCTTTGAAACCGCCGGCATCGGCGGCGACCACGGGGAGACCCGAAGCCATGGCCTCCAAAGCAACCAGCCCACAGGTCTCGGTGTGCGATGGCAGCACGCAGATGTCCGTGTTGGCGTATACGTCTGCAAGTGCGTCTTGCGTCAGGAAACCGAGGCTCTTCGCCCAGGGTACGCGGTCCAAGAACCGTTGAGCGAACGGACCCTCACCGGCAACCAGGAAGAGTGCGCGGTCTCCCAAAACTCGATGCGCAATCACCCACGCTTCCGCCAAAGTCTCCACATTCTTCTCTGCCGCCAAACGACCAACGTGAAGCACCACTACCGCATCATCGCCGACGCCGTGTTTTCGTCTCCACTCGGGGGTACGACGCATCGGCGTGAACACTTCGGTGTCCACCCCGCGTCCCCAAACCACGACCCGCGATAGGCCTAATTCGTTCAGCTTTTGCTTGATCGCATCACCCGGCGTTTGCGTGAGCAATGCCGGTTTGTGAAACCAGACGAGGAAACGCCACATCGTCTTTTCCAAATGCGGCACCCCGTAGTGGCGGCAATAACGCGGAAAGTCGGTGTGGAAAGACGTCACGAGGGGCACACCATTCTTGCACGCCCAATGCCGCCCCAGCAGACCGAGCGGACCTTCGGTGGCCACATGCACGATGTCGGGCGACTTCTTCTCAAGGAAGCGACCCACACTCCCGAACAACGATACGGATACCCTGATAGCCGGATAGGGTGGAAACGGCAACGAAGGGACTCGCAGTTCAGATCTACTGTCTGCCCGCTCCCACGAGGGGTATCCTGGTGCGACAACGACCGCTTCCTGCTCGGCATTCGTGATTGCTTTGGTTATCCGTTGTAGAACGGTCGTTACGCCATTCACCTGTGGTGTATATGTGTCCGACACGAGGGCTAATCGCACGGCGGTAATGTTGGATTCGAACGTACTCCGCAAGCCACGACCTCGTCTCAGAATTGCAACGGAAGCGAGTCGCTCGTGTATCCAAGGGATCGATGGACCTTTTTGTATCATGGAAAGGAGACGGAATAGCTCTGAGCGGCTCGGGCGGTGAAGTAGACGGGATATACCAGCCTGTTACTGGAGCATCACTGGTGGGTGACGAGAATCTGCAATACTCTGCTCATACGAATCAGCAGGTGCCTCTGCGGGTACTCAAATGAACGAATCACGTCGCCGCCTTTGGACCCGGATCTTGAGTGGGTCTCCGCTGTCAAAGCCACCCAGCTTGGCAGTTGACCTGGATTCAACATCGGCACCAAGTGTCTCTGTGACAGAGCATTTCTTGCCGCACGAGGAAACGTGTGAGGAGAACTCCGTTGAACAGGATCGCACGAATGCACGGACCGCTCGCAAACATGCGCCGCATTAGGCGGAGATCCCGAACGGTCAAGTCGGTGCTGAAGCCGGGCTCCCTCGTCCTCACGGATGAGGGGTTGCTTGGTAGGGTCAACAGACTGATCGAGAAACCGGGCGTCGTCTGGCCGGCCGAGCTGGAGCTGGACGACCTCAAAGGCGGAACCGCGTTGGTGTCCCCACGAGACATTCGACTCGTGTATCGCTGACCGCGCATACGGGCCGATACCAAAACTCCCATCGAGCACCCCCGCCTCCGGGGCCCGCAGGCACTGCTGATTCTTTCCTCTCGTCCCCGAACCGCACAGTGAGACCGCACTTGGGCGGATGGGCACGAGAATCGAGCGCTTCACTTTCCCCGGATCGCTGCCGATCCTCAAAGGGACCTCAACTTGCGCTTTCGAGCACATGTGCGTACGTAGGCTGCGCTTTGGAGAATTGGTGAGATCAGAGATTGTGGAAGGACCCGTGTATTCGAGCCCCGGAGAGATGGCACAACGAGAGCCCGGCCCAGAACAGAAGAGCACGACTGAACCTCCGCGCGAGGGTCACTCTGCTCCCAACGTGCTGCTTGCCGAAGACGAGTCAGCGGTCCGCGGCGTGGCACGCCGAATCCTCGAGCGGGCAGGGTGCACGGTAGTGGAAGCTCGAGACGGCGACGAGGCACTGCGCGAGTTCAGAAGAGCCCCCGACGAATTCGACATCTTGGTCACTGATCTCGTCATGCCCAAACTGGGCGGTTGGGATTTGGCCGACCGCATGATCGCCGTGCGCCCCGAGTTGCCAATCGTATTCATGTCCGGCTACGTGAGCCAAACGGACGCTCGCAACAGACTCAGGGAGGGCTCGGACGTCTTCATCCAGAAACCGTTTCGCGCAGAGGAGCTCGTCGCGGCGGTGCGGAATGCGCTGCGCCTCGAATAACCACCATCGCGGCCGGGAACCCTAAACACGCAAACCGCCACTACGGTGTCGCCACAATCAGGATCGTCCGAAAGCCAAAGCCTCCTCCTGACTCCACACACCTGGAATACGGGTCCCGCAGCGCGCACATGCTCCACCCCTCAATCCCGACACCTCCACCTTGTAGCCCACGCGACGGATCAACACCTCCCCGCACGAGTGGCAATAGGTGTTGCCACCCTCGTGGAAGGGAACGTTGCCAAGATAGACATAACGGAGCCCTGCATTCATCGCGACGCGACGCGCTCGCTCGAGCGTTTCCAGCGGCGTCGGCGGAAGGTTGGTCATGCGATAGACGGGGCGGAAGCGGATGAAGTGTACAGGCACGTTCTCGCCCATGTGCGCGACCAACCAGCGCGCCATATCACGAATCTCGCTTTCCGAATCGTTGAGCGTCGGAATCAGCAACACCACCACTTCCGTGTGCATGCCCAGATCGGCCAGCACCTCGAGCGTATGCAGCACCGGTGCCAACTCGCCGGCACAGTGTCGCCTGTAGAACTCCTCCGTGAATGCCTTGAGATCGATTTTCACTCCGGTCAGATGGCGGCACAATTGACGCAGCGGCTCCTCCAGAATGTAGCCGTTGGAGATCATCACACTACCCACTCCATGGCTTCTCGCGAGCGCCGCCGAATCGTGCGCATACTCGTAGAAGACCACGGGCTCGGAATACGTGTAGGCTATGGTGGGTGAGTTTCGTGCCGCGGCCATCCGGACCAGCTCCCGTGGAGGCACCTCTCTACTCGGGAGCTGCTCCGGACGAACCTGACTGATCTCCCAGTTCTGACAGAATTTACACTCGATGTTGCAGCCGGCAGTGGCCACGCTCAGGGCGGTCGATCCAGGCAGATAGTGGTACAGCGGTTTCTTTTCGATGGGATCCACGATGGTGCTGCACAGTGCACCGTAAACCAACGTCTTGTAGTCACCGCCCTGATTCTCGCGCACGCCGCAGTAGCCTCGCTCCACATCCGCGACCACGCACTCACGGGGGCAAAGGTTGCAGCGCACCATATTGTCTTCCAGCATCTCGTACCACATGGCATCGTGCACCACCACCTGCCGGCGTCTCTCGCTGGAGCCGGGTAACGCTCTCGCCGGCGATACGCCTCCCACGCAGAGGGCACATGTCCCACCTGCGCACAGCCCTAGGAATTCTCGGCGGCTCGAGTTCGGCGCCCGCCTCATGAAACGTCCTCCCATGGCAACCCGATGCTCACCACCTCGATCCTCTCGAGATCTTCCTGGCCCAGTCCACGTTCCGCCGCGCTAAGCAGATACCTGACCGGTCTGTTTTCGGACTCGAGTGGGGGCATGCCGGCATGCTCGCGTTTCAAACTCAGGATCTCCAGTGCCACACAGTCGAGCGCCACCGGGTCAGTGGACATAAGGAAACCACCATACTCCCACTGCCAACGCGGCCTGCTGGGCGGACCGCCGTTGTACTGGGGTCGTAACGCGTCGCATACGGCCAGGCGTAACCTGTCGCGAATGTGAGAGTGGGCACATACATCCGCAATGAAGGGATCGCACCCGTTATCGTGGTATTTGTTGGGGTTGTGTATGGCACCGAAAAAGTTCTTGAGAGCACACGACATCCCGGCGAGGTTGTGATCCTTCAGAACCGGTGCACTGACCAACGCGTCGCACTCGTCCGTCACAATGCGGCTGTACAGGCTCCCGATTTCACCGCTGGTGGCGATGGTCGCGTCATATCCCCCCCTGCCCCTCGCGCTCAAGGAATCGGTGCCAAAGCACTGGGTGTTTTGACCGCCCCTGCGCAAGAGATAACCGGCTCGCTGAAGCTCGCGATCGCTCCTGTCCCAGACAATGATACTGGAGGGCGGAACCCCCGCAGCAGCTATCGACCGCGGCAGCGCCTGGCCCATGGCGGAATTCGTCGGTAGTCCCAGGCAATTCACCTTTATCGCTACGCGATCACCGGGATCGAACCAGGTGGCCCAGGCATCAGACGGAGAGAGCTCGCCGGTGAGCGCACATGCCGCCTCGTCCAGGAATCCCTTCACCACACTGCCGGTGAGCACCACACCAGAGGAAGCGAGAGAACTCGGTCGGAGAACGGCAACGCGCGCTTCGCTCATCTGTTCCTTTCGGACCGGGATCCCGAGCGATGCTCCGACTCACCAAACACCTGCGCCGAGAATCGGTATATCTCCGTCTGCGGATCCTGCCATGCGTCAGCAGGAAGACCGGCCTTCAAACATGCAGCCGCGAGGAACTCTTCCCTGTCCCACTCCTGTTCGACGGGTACCTGCGGCAGCAGCACGCCTCGGTTCCTGTCGCGTGCTACCAGCAGCCCGTCAGTACCGACGCGTACCTTCCGCGGGTCGAGAAGGCGCCGCATTGGCGTGAGCACCGAGATTTCGATCTCGAGCTCAGAGATCTCCTCGGCAGTTACCGGGTTTTGTCGAAACCGCCGGTCCATGGAGGCCTGGTATGCGTTGTCGGCCACTGATTGGTACAGCGGCGCCACGGGGAAAGTATGTCCGATACAGCCACGCAACTCTCCGTCGTTGCGGAGTGTGACGAAAGCCGCTCCGAGCGACCGGACTCGAGGGGTGAGCTCACCTGCGTCCAATTCCAGCACGGGGGTCTCACCTGACTGGAGGTGTTCCGTTACCGTGCTACGGGCTATTCGAAGCAACGTCTGCTGTTCACTCTCCTCCAAGCCGGCGCCGATTCGCCAGAAGACAATTCCGGCATACGTGACGGAGTTGGTGTAATCACCGGTCATCCCGCCGCTGGTGGCGTAGCCGACCCGTCTCCCCGCGATGTCTTCGAACGGCTGCAGCGCCTCCAGCAACAGCGATACGGCGTTGCGGCCGCAGATCGTCGCTCGGGTGTTCTCCAGGAAGCTCCGCCACCCCGGCACATCCACCTCCAGGATCTCGAGCACTGCCGCGTCGTTGAGCATCCGGAGCCGCTCCGGTACGTCTTCCCGGAACGGTACGTATCCATAATCCGGACCGTAGTGCGTGAAGTCGGTGCTCACCACCAGCAGCGTCCTGTCATCCATGAGTCTCCTCACCACATCCGCCAGGCCGGTTCGCTGCTCTCCCGTCATCTCACCGACCATGATCTCGACCATCTCGAAGTCGCCCAGTGCGCGCTGCAGCATGGGCAGCTGATTCTCCGCCGAATGTTCGTTCTGGTGCACAGCGGGTAATGGTCTGACTACCGGTGAATCCAACAGGGCGTCCCGTGCCTCGACATCGACGGGGATGCGACCAAGCGGCGTCTCGTGGGCATCGACCTCCAAAACGCTGGCGCCCCGCAGCTGAGTGCGGTGGCTGAGGCCGAGCACCAGTACCCGCCTGTAGTCGTGTCCTTCCAGGATGCCGTAGACGGTTCCCGCTGTCGCTCCCGAGAAGTCGTAACCTGCATGGGGCACGATCAAGGCAATCGGCTTGTTCGGGACCTCGGCCGCGCCGCTCGCCAGGTACCGATCCACGGTCTCACGCAGCCGGTCCGCATTGGCAGGGTACCAGCGTCCCGCTCCGGTGGCTCGGTGCACTCTATCCCCGCCCTGTTGGCCGGCAACAGTCGACACCCCGATCGCCCCACCTGTATCCACCGGCAACGCCCAAAGGAATGAAACCAATACGACTGTTGTGGCACGTGGCGGTGAGCGCCAAAGTGAAGCGAGTCTACGTAACAGCATTCTTTGCCTCTACTATTTTGCCTCTTCTATTGCGAGAGACATCAAAGTATCGCGGCACGCTGCCTATCCCCGGCAGCTAGGACCTTCATTTTCAGCATACACAATACCGGCGCTCAGGGGAATGAGCTGATGAACGATGATATCAGCCGATCGCAATTGCCACGTTTTGGCGAAGCCGAGCGCGGAACGGAAGCAATGCGGCCATTGAGTTGGTGCGACTCGAATCGTCCTGGCAATTGCCGGACTCGAGCTGCAGATTGCAAATTTGCGGTTGCTGAGCCAAGTCGGTGCCGTATGGTGCAAGCAACTAACTGAAGGAGCACTGATCATGAAAGTGGTTCTATCGCTGACCGTCACATTGCTCGTATCCGTCGCTGTTGGTGCCCCCCCTCTTGCCGGCCAGGCGCCGCCCGACGCGAGCGTGCGAGTCGACAATATCTTCGAGAACTGGAACTCCGTGGAGAGCCCTGGTTGCGCCGTTGGCGTTGCGGAGAACGGCCTAATAGTGTTGTCACGCGCCTACGGCATGGCTGATCTCGAGCATGATGTCCCCAACAAACCGAATACGATCTTCGAGGCCGGATCCGTATCCAAGCAGTTTACTGCTGCAGCGGTTATCCTGCTCGCCCTGGATGGAAAGCTGTCGTTGGATGACGACGTGCGCACATACGTGCCTGAGGTCTACGACTACGGTACCACGATCACGTTGCGCCATCTCTTGACACATACCAGCGGGCTGCGGGACTGGGGGAGCGTCGCCGGTATCTCCGGCTGGGGGCGACAGTATCGCACTCACACCCACGCTCATGTGCTGGATATTCTGAGTCGTCAGAGTGCCCTGAACTTCCCGCCTGGCGACGAACACTCTTACAGCAACAGCGGCTATAACCTGCTTGCAATCATTGTGGGAAGGGTCAGCGGTTTGCCGTTCGCCGAGTTCTCGAAGCAACGCATCTTCGAACCGCTCGGCATGCGCAATACTCAGTGGAGAGATGACTACACTCGCATAGTCGAGGGGCGCAGTACCGCGTATCGTGTGCAGGAAGACCGTGTATCCATCATGCGCCCCATCGAGAACGTCCACGGCAACGGCGGGCTTCTCACGACCGTCCGAGACCTACTGATATGGAACGAGGCACTGAAACAGGGACGTCCGGGCGGCTCCGAGTTCAAGCAGATGATGCATCAGCAAGGTCGCCTCAACGACGGCCGGACAATAGCCTACGCCGCCGGACTGTACGTGCAATCCTTCGCCGGCGTGCCATCCGTGACCCACACCGGATCCACATCGGGGTACCGGGCCTTCCTGGGCCGCTACCCGGAACAGGATCTCTCCGTTGCCGTGCTGTGCAACGCGTCGAATGTGAGCACGCGTGGTACCGGGGAACGCATCGCACGTATTTATCTGGGCGATGCCGCAAGGGAATCCGCGCCACCAGAAGCAGCTAGGGTATCGAGAAACGTGTTGTCTCGGTTGACGGGACTGTACGTTGACACACAGACCGGCGGGCCGGTGCGCCTGGTTCTCAACCAGGGGCAGCTCATGTTGGCCGGCAGAATACCGCTGATACCTCGGACGGAAACCGAGTTCTTGCTCGGAGAGGACAGGAACCTCGTAGTCCAGCCTGTACGCTCCGGAAGACCTTCGCTGCTAATGCGCACCGGTGAATATGATGACGCGACTTTGGAACCGGTCGAGGAGTTCCATCCAACGGAGGCAGAGCTGCGCGAATATGAAGGCCACTACTTCAGTCCGGATGCTGAGACCACTTTCACCGTTGCCCGCGGAGACAGCGGTCTCGTAGTGTTGCGCCGCCCGAACGCCAGCTTCCCACTGTCGCCGGTGTACCGTGACGCATTCGATATGGACGGCATCGGGTTGCTTAGGTTCGAGCGTGACGTAACCGGCAACGTGGTCGAATTACGGCTTTACGTTTCGCGCGTGTACGACATGCGTTTCTACCGCGTCGAGCAGTAGCGGTGTGAATCGAGAGTCCTCGTGGTCCCCGGCCGGAGCGGCCAGGGACCCAAATCGAGGACAACGGATTTCTAATCGCCTTCTGTATGGGCGTCAGCCGCGTGACGCCCGCATCGTCGGCTGGTTGATCAAGTACCCTCGGCGCGGTACTGAATTGGGAACTGGATCTGGGTGCGCACCGGCTGCCCGTTCACCTTTCCAGGGGTGAACCTGATACGATTGATTACCGACTTGGCGGCGTCACCGAGACCGGAAATTGAAGCAGAGACAACCTCGACCGTGTTATCGTCGACCTTGCCGTCCGCATTGACCACGAACTCGAGCACGACGTCTCCACCGATACCGCGGCGCTGTAGTCGGCTGGGATAGGATTCTTGAATGAGGTTGGCCGCCTGCCGCGCCGACGCCAGCGCAGGTGGATCCGTCAAATCCTCCACTGCAACCACAGTACCGCCGGCTTGAGCGTTGGCCGCGGGCGCTACCAGCACCGAAAGGCCCAGGCAACAAGCGGCAATCGTTACCAGACTCCACACCTTGGTCGACTTCGTTTGCTTCGACATCTCCGTAATCCTCCTCTGCTGGATTTCCTTCGACGGACACACGCCCGCCGCTGTAGTGAGATTCCCGATTTGCGTAACCACGAATGCCAGCTTCCAACTGTTTGTGACACGGTTGTCCCAAATTCGACGTGAACCGGCAATTCGATGTTCGGCGATCACCGTGTCGGCCCTATTATCGGCAGATGTCCGCACAACTTTAGGCTCCAATTTCCAGGACCGTGACCGCGGCTCGTGTTCGTGCGGGTAGCAAGGCGTTCTGCCCACGGAACAATCGAGAACGGGGACCAACAGAGGGAATTCGACGCCGGTCGGAGTCGCATCGGCCACCGCCCAAGGGTCGCAAGGACCACTCTCATTTAAGGTGCCTTAAGGTTTGTGATGCAGCGACCGATCATTTGGTTGCGTGGGCATCAACGAGGAAACAGCGCAATGACATAGCGGGTGCTGGCAGACTCGCTCCGATAGCACAGGACGAAGAGAGCAACATCATAGGAGCAACCGGGATAATGCAGAATGAGAGCGATTTCCTTCCAACCGGGAAACACTCTACGGGAGCTTTGAAGCAGTGCAAATGACCATGCCTGGGGAGGAACGCCGATGACAACCGGTGAGGCAAGAGCCGAAGTTACCGAGGGCGCCGTGTCGACCGACAACCTGCAGGAGTTGGCCGGTAAATACATGATGTTCAAGCTGGCGTCTGAAGAATACGGTCTCGAGATCCTGAGCGTCAGAGAGATCATCGGCCTCATGGAAATAACTAGAGTGCCGCGCACGAGAGAATTCATACGAGGTGTCATCAACCTCAGGGGAAGGGTGATTCCCGTTGTTGACCTCAGGCTGGCGTTCGGCATGAAAAGCATCGAGGCAACGGAGCATACGGTGATAATCGTGGTTCAGTTTTACCACGATGACAGGGAAATGACGATGGGCATCCTCGTAGACGAGGTCATGGAGGTGCTGAACATACCCGAGGAAGATATCGATCCCCCTCCAACGTTCGGTTCGGGAGTAGTGGACAACGAGTTCATCCTCGGCGTGGGCAAGGCTGATGAGCGCGTGATCTTCTTGCTCGACATCGGCAGGATCCTGACGGAAGGTGACAGTAAAGAGCTGGCGGGTGCCGCCGGGTTGAGTGCGGCCGCGTGACCCAAAATGAGAAACCGGCAAGTGGTGAGAACAAGCAAGGAGCTAAGGAAATGAGTCTCAACTTCAAGCAAATGAAGATCGGCCCGAAGCTGATAGCGGGTTTTCTCGTTATGGGTTTGCTGCCGATGACCGTGGTGGGATGGTTGAACTACCGGCGCACCGACGACGCGCTCTACGAAGAGGCGGTAAACAAGCTAACGGCGGTTCGAGAGAACCGGCAGGCTCAAATCAGGGATTGGTTCGAATCGCGCATCGCCGACGGGGAGGTGTTGTCCGGATTCGAGGAAGTCGGGGTGGCGATGATGGACTTCGAGGACGCCCTGATAGCCGACGGCGATTCCACGACCAGCTCGTACGAGAATGCGACCAACCGTTACGACCCCATCTTTCGCGGGTATACTCGTACCTACGGCTACGACGACTTGCTATTGATCACTCCCGATGGTGAGGTCGTGTATTCAGTGCAGCACAACGACGACTTCGGCGAAAACGTGGTGACGGGACAGTATTCCGACCAGGCAATAGCGGACGCGTTTCGTGGCGCGATGGCTGACAGCATCACGGTCGTCGACTTCTCGAGCTACACTCCCTCCAACGGGGTACCAGCGTCATTCGTGGCCGCCCCGCTCAAGATGGATGGGATAGTGTTCGGAGTGGTTGCGTTGAGGCTTTCAATAGACGCTATGAACCAGGTCATGGCACAGACCGACGGTCTCGGCGAGAGCGGCCAGACGTATCTGGTCGGCAGTGACTTCCTCATGCGTTCGGACTCGCGATTCTCCGAGGAAAGCACGATTCTCAAAAGCGAAGTGCGTACTCCGGGCGTGGAGCTCGCCCTGGACGGGACAGCCGATTGCCGGGTGTTCGAGGACTACCGCGGCACCTCGGTCTTCTCCTGCTTCGACAAGGTGCAAGCCGCGGGACTCGAGTGGGCGATTCTCGCCGAGATCGGTGAAGACGAGGCCACAGCCGCAGCAGCGGGAATCCGCAACGGCCTCTTGCTGATGCTGGTGATCTTCGGCGCGATCGTTTCCGTGTTGGGGTTATTGATTTCCCGGTCAATCGCAGAGCCCCTCAAGAGGATCGCGGCGACAGCCAAGCAACTCGCGGTTGGGGATCTCGACCAATCGGTTGAGGTAGACAGCAGAGACGAGGTCGGGGAGTTGGCTGACGCGTTCAATGAAATGATAGAGGCGCAGAAGGAGAAAGCCGACCTCGCCGCTTCCATGGCCGAGGGAAACCTTTCCGTACAGATCAAGGCCCGGTCCGACAAAGACCTTCTTGCGCTGTACCTGCAAAACGTGGTGACGGCGGTCAGGAGACTCGTTACGGATGCGAACGAGCTGGCGGAATCTGCAGTTGCAGGCGAACTGAGCGCCCGTGCCGACGCTTCTGCTCACAGCGGCGAATACTGTAAAGTCGTGGACGGCTTCAACAGAACCCTCGACGCGGTCGTCAACCCGATCAACGAGGCCGCCGATGTGCTCGGCCAGCTCGCCGAGCGTGACCTGACAGTGCGTGTCAAGGGCGACTATCAGGGCGATCTAGCTGCGATGAAGGACTCCATCAACATGATGGCCGATGCCCTCCATGACGCTCTGACGTCCGTCACGGAATCGGCAAACCAGGTTGCTTCAGCGAGCACGCAAATCGCGTCCAGCTCGCAGTCGGTGGCTCAGGGCGCGTCTGAACAGGCTAGCTCACTGCAAGAGACCTCTTCCAGCCTCGAAGAGATGGCGGGCATGACGAAACAGAATGCCGACAACACGCAGCAGGCGAAGGTCCTCTCGGTGTCCGCGAAAGAATCCGCCGACAAGGGCAACGCCGCCATGAGTCAGATGATCGGGTCCATGGCAGAGATCCGCACCTCTGCCGAGGGTACGGCGCAAATCATCAAGGACATCAATGAGATCGCGTTCCAAACCAACCTGCTCGCTCTGAATGCAGCGGTAGAAGCTGCCCGTGCGGGCGACGCAGGTCGCGGCTTTGCCGTGGTGGCTGAAGAAGTGAGAAACCTCGCGCTCAGGTCAAAAGAGGCAGCGACCAAGACTGAAGGATTGATTCGCGAATCCGTGCAACTGGCCGAGCAGGGTGGTGAGATCTCTGCCGACGTCAACAACCATCTTTCGGAAATCGTCGACTCCGTTTCCAAGGTCACCGATATCGTTGCCGAGATAACCGCGGCCAGCCAGGAGCAATCCCGGGGTATCGATCAGGTCAACTCCGCGATCGCGCAGATGGATGCGGTGGTCCAACAAGCGGCAGCCAACTCCGAGGAGTCGTCGAGCTCGGCAGAGGAGCTTTCGAGCCAGGCTCAGGAACTGGCCGCCACCGTCGGCCGATTCCAGCTCCGGGGTCAATCCCGGAGCAGCGGGCGGGTGGTTGGCTCCATTGGCACTCAGACATCGGACAGGCAGTCTGGCAGCGGTCGTTCGTCGGGCCAGGGTGTCAATCCCGAGGAGGTCATTCCCTTGGAGGAAGATCTCGAGGCCTTGGCCGAATTCTAGATCCAAACCGTTCGGGCGGCGGGGCGCGTGAGCGTCCTGCCACCCGCGTTGACACCCCTTCACCACACGTCCACCCAACACGCATTTCTCATAGAAGCATCTGTGCCGTGGTTCCCCAAGGTACCAATGTCTCGCAGAGCTCCCCTACTTCGCTCTCACCCACTGAACTGATGAGTATTGCGCACGGCTTGCGCTTGAGTCCCTAGTTCCAGTGTCAACAGCCACGAAGCCACCAGCGCCCCCCTGTCCATCCTGCCTTGGCTGAGGTATTCTGTTTGAGTTCGGATTGGCCCACGGAGCGCATTGAAGGCGTCCAAGGGAAGAATCCTGGACACTGGTACTTTTTCGTTGTACGAGGAAAACGTCTGTCTCTGAAGACATGCAAACGGGCCGGCACCAGTACGCATCCTGTTAGCGAGCTGCCGGCTCATGCCGTTCGAGCGCCGTTCGGCACATCTTTTGTCAATCCAATCGATTTTCTGCAGGCCTACTTGTCCGGCACCATACGGGACGTGTTCGTAGAAGGTGACAACCTTCGTTTCACTTTGGGACGGCAGACGATGGATCTCGGAAGCCGGAGGATCGTCGCGCGCAACAGATTCCGGAACACGATCAATGCTCTCACCGGGTTGAGACTTGACTGGTCAGGCACGAGTGGTGAGAAGCTGCAAGGCTTCTTCACGTTCCCCGTGCAGCGTCGTTCGAACTCGATACGGAGAGAAGATCCCAGGTTCGACATCGAGCGGACGGGAACTCTGTTCTGGGGCATCCATTTGCGGTCGCGCCCCTGGCTCGGCTCCTTGCACGGCGAATTCCAGTTGTATGGGCTTCACGAGACCGACGCCGACGACTATCGAACGAACGACAGACGACTGATCACGCCGGGATTCCGAGTCTTCCGCACCCCGAGGCCGGGACTGACCGATATCGAGATCGAAACCTTCGTCCAGGCGGGACTCTCGCGACTCAGCTCCCTGGTGGACGACGTCACCGACTTGAGCCATTTTGCCTTCTTCGTGCATGCTTCTTTGGGCCGTACATTCGCGACCGGCTGGCAGCCTCGCTTGGTGCTGAAATACGACTACGCAAGTGGCGACGAGGATCCCAACGACGACGCCAACGGCAGGTTCGACACCCTTTTCGGCGCACGGCGATTCGAGTACGGCCCTACCGGTATCTACGGAGCCTTCAAGCGCAGCAACATCAATTCCCCCGGAATTCGATTCGAGTTTGCTCCACCCAGGAACATCGATGGGTTCCTGGGATACCGTGCCGTGTGGCTAGCTCAGGCACGAGATGTCTGGACCACGACCGGCATACGGGACGCGGACGGCAGCTCGGGCAGTTTCCTGGGACACCAGTTCGAGGGTCGGCTACGGTGGAAACCGTTCGAGAGACACGCGACGCTCGAAGCCGGCTTCGCGCGCCTCTGGCTAGGCCATTTTCCCAGGAACGCACCAAACGGTCTCCCTGATGCAAAGGACCCCTTCTACGTGTACGTGCAGGTCATCTTGCGATTCTGATTTGCGACTCGGCTTGTCAGGAAACCACTCACGTCTCACGGCTGGCAACGCTGATCAGCACCCATTCGATCAGGGCACGACGAACCGCTGATTCCGAAAACCCGTTTACGTGCCGCCTTTGCCCAGGGATATTCTTTCAGAACAAAAAGCGCCGGTTCCAGCTGTCGGCGCTGTCGATGACTCAATATGGCAGTGAGGTCTCGTCGCTCTTCCAAAGATCTCGCTCATTCAGATAGGAGAACCATGAAGGAAAAATCCGGTAACGGAATGCAGGTAGTGGTACGCGCCCTGGATTTGAAGGACTTCGAGGATCTTCACGAGGTGATGCGGATGGCGTACAGCGACCTCGATGACGACCCATGGGCCAGGCTTCATGTAGCCACGCTGCTCGAGAAGTTCCCAGAAGGTCAAATCGCGATAGAGGTCAACGGCAAGGTCGTCGGATGCGCCCTCTCCCTGATCGTCGACTACTCCCGATTCGGGGACAATCACCTTTACAGTGAGATCACCGGCGACGACACCTTCAACACTCACGACCCGCAGGGTGATGTCCTTTACGGAATCGACGTCTTCGTGCATCCTGACTATCGCGGTCTTCGGCTTGCGCGGCGGATGTACGATGTGCGCAAGGAGCTATGTGAGAGGTACAACCTGAGGGCGATTGTCGCCGGCGGCAGGATTCCGGGTTACAGGGAATACGCGGAGCAACTGACTCCGCGGGAATACATCCAACGCGTCATGATGAGAGAGATCTACGACCCTATTCTCTCATTCCAGATCGCGAACGGATTCCACGTGAAGAAGGTCCTGAAGCAGTACCTTCCTGGAGATGCGAAATCGCTCGAGTACGCGACGCTGCTCGAGTGGAACAACATCTATTACGAGGAAAAACCGAAGGCGCTGTACGGCAAGAAGCGAGAAGTGCGCATCGGAGTGGTGCAGTGGCAGATGAGGACATCGGACAGCCTCGATACGGTGATCGACCAGGCCGAGTATTTCATCGACACGCTCAGTGACTACTGCTCCGATTTCATTCTGTTCCCCGAGTTCTTCAATGCGCCCTTGCTCGCCCGCTTCGAGGACATTCCCCAGGCCAAGGCTATGCGCAAGCTGGCCGGGGCAACAGAGCCCATTTTGGCCAAGATGCGTGAGTTCGCAATCTCATACAACGTCAACATCATCGCCGGCAGCATGCCGGTGGTCGAGAAACGAAAGCTCTACAACGTGGCATACTTGACCCGGCGGGACGGATCGTACGAGTCGGTGAAAAAGATCCACATCACGCCGAGTGAGCGGGAAGCGTTCGGCATGTCGGGCGGCAACGAGATCAGGGCCCTGGACACCGACTGCGGAAAGATCGGTATCCTGATCTGCTACGATATCGAATTCCCCGAATTGTCGCGCCTGCTTCGGGAACAGGGCGCGGACATCTTGTTCGTACCCTACATGACCGACATGGAGACCGGCTACCAGCGCGTGCGCTTCTGCGCCCATGCGCGGGCTGTCGAGAATGAGTGTTACGTGGCGTTGACCGGTTGCGTGGGAAACCTGCCCCGAATCGACAACATGGATATCCAGTATTCCCAGTCCGCGGTTTTGTCGCCCAGCGACTTCGCGTTCCCGAGCACCGGCATCATGGCTGAATCCACACCGAACACCGAGATGGTGTTGATCGCGGACGTCGACCTCGACCTCCTCAAGCACTTGGCCGACGAGGGAACCGTGAACAACTGGCGGGACCGGCGCACCGACCTATACACGCTGCGTGCCAAGAGGAAAGCCATGACCCCTTGAGGCGCAAGAAACGGGTTGCCGCAAAGTGCGTTCTTGCTGAGTTTCGGCGTATTCCCCAGCCGGGATGGAGCGCATGAACACCAGTGATGCCGACCGTGTGGCGCAGGCAATCGGCTTTCTCGACACGAACTACCGCAGCCAGCCCTCGCTGAACGAGGTCGCCGGCGCGGTCGGATTGAGCCCGTTCCACTTCCAGCGCCTCTTCAAACGCTGGGCCGGAGTAACCCCAAAGCGCTTCCTGCAGTTTCTCACCTTAGACCACGCCAAAGCGGCCCTCGCCGAGGGACGGAGCGTCTTGGAGACATCCTGGGATGTTGGACTATCTGGACCGGGACGGCTGCACGATCTCTTCCTTGCGGTGGAGGCGGTGACCCCTGGTGAATTCAAGCAGCGCGGTGCCGGTCTTACCGTCAAGTATGGATACGCCGAAAGCCCTTTCGGCAGAGTGTTGACGGGGCTCACTGACCGCGGCCTCTGCGGCTTGACGTTCACCGACAAACGCGACGACCAAGAGGCTCTTTCGCGTCTGAAGCGGCGCTGGCCCGGTGCGACATTGGTGCACGAGAGTGGCGCTGCAAGAGAAATTGCCAGAAGAGTCTTCGGGAACGCAGAGGGCGGGCGGCTCACTTTGGATTTGAAGGGTACGAACTTCCAGATCAAGGTCTGGGAAGCCCTGTTGCGAATCCCTTCGGGCACATTGGTCACCTACGGTGACGTGGCCCGGGCCATCGGTCATCCTCAAGCTCACCGAGCAGTCGGCACCGCCGTGGGTGCGAACCCGATAGCATATCTCATACCCTGTCACCGGGTCATCAAGAGTACGGGCGCATTCGGCAACTATGCCGGCGGCGCAGTCCGTAAGAAGTCGATGATTGGATGGGAGGCGGCGAGGGCGGTAGGGCGGTAGGGCGGTAGGGCGGTAGGGCGGTAGGGCGGTAGGGCGG
>CAZOJI010000042.1:0-38198 GCA_964580055.1 uncultured Gemmatimonadaceae bacterium
AGTCAATCCCGATGAGAACCGACTACCAATCGGTGTTGGTGACGGGCGACTCGGTTAACTTCGATTTCACCGGTTCAGCCACGATCAATGGCGATCTCACCATAGCCGACACCGGTTTGCTGGACATCGACTCAGCCACCGCCACGGTCACCGGCAATCTCGTGACCCAAGACGCCGGCAGGCTACGCATGGACGACCCGTTCTTCGGCAGCTTGTCAGTCGAGGGCGACGCAACGTTTGGCGGCGGCGACACCGAAGGTCTGCTGACCGAGGGCTCCCTCTATGTTGCGGGCAACTTCACACAGTCCTCCTTGAACAGCAGCCAGTCGTTTGCGGCAGGTGCCAATCACCTCACAGTGCTCGACGGGACCGTCCTGCAGCAGGTTCAGTTCGACGATCCCGATGCAGCGCTATCCCATTTCGGAGGTTTAACGCTGGGTCAGACAGACCCAAGGCCAGGAGTCGACATGGTGACAGACATCGTGGCGCTGGACTACCTCACGGCCGTGGGAGACACTGTGAACACGCTCCAAAGCGTCACTGGCACCGGCGGTCGAACGCTCATGGTGGGCGGTTTGAACGTAGACGGACTCGAACTGAATGAAGCGCTGCTCGTCTGGGCGGACACCGGTGCCTTTACGGGCAACTTCACGAGCTTCTCCGTGTTGCGGTTCATGAACCACGCCGCGGCGGACACGCGCATGAACGTCATTCACTCGGGTTCAGAAGTTGCTTACCCGTTCAATGATGTTTTCTACGAAACGGAGTCGGTCGACGGATACATACTGAGAGCGGAGGATATCGACGGGACGACCGTCAACACGCTCTTCATCGAATTGCGAATCAGAGACTTTTCGGCCGAGTGCTACCAGCCGGACAACCTCTTCGAGGAGCCTGCCGACTTGCTCGAGGTGAATGGCGCCGAGATAAGCGATGTCTACGCCTTCTGTCAGTATTCTTGATGAGAGGGTGAATACCGAGTGAGGATCGCTTACTTCACCGGCGGGACAGTCGGGGCTGGTCACCTGGTTCGAGCCCTCGCCATCGAGCGAGGGCTCATGCGATCCGGCTTTGAAGGAACATACCGCGCCTTCGGCCCGAGCATTCCCTTCCCGGCCGCGGCTCGTGAACCCTACGAATACGTCACAGTGGATCCACTCGAACTGACGAACCCCTTTGCCGCACCGGAGAGCCATTTGGCAAGCAGGCTAGGGGAATTCCAACCCGACCTGCTCATCGTGGACATGTTCTGGGCTCCCGTCATGTACCTGCTGCCATTGGAAGATTGCGAGCATTGGCTCCTGGTACGCAAATGCCCTGACAACTGGTTGGAAGGAACAGAAGACATCCCCTTCGATCCAACCCTGTACGAACGGATTGTCGCAATCGAGCCACTGGACCACACAGTTTTTACACACCACGTTGAACCGATTGTCATCTGCAACCCGGAGGAGTGTCAGCCTCGCACGGCACTCAGGGAGCGAGTGGGCGTAAACAGCGATCGCCCTCTTACTGTGGTTGCGCACGCAGGCAATCCAGGGGAGATCTACAGAATTGCCGTCGAAGGCTGTTCCCAGACGCACATTGTCAGCTTCGATGCCGCTGATCACACAGCACCCTTTCCGCTGGCCGAATGGCTCACCGGTGCCGATGAGATACACTTGGGAGCAGGGTACAACTCGTTTTGGGAATCGAAGTGGCTGGGCTATTACGACCGTACGAAATTCACAGCTTTTGATCGTCACATCGACGATCAAGAGTGGCGAATCTCAGCGTGTGCCCCATACCGCCCGAAGGAAAACGGTGCAGACCAACTAGCAAAATGGATTCTTGCCGACGGAGACCGGTGATCTGAGTGTAGCTGTCCACCGTTCCACTAGCAGTGAAAAGGTCGTGCCGGATTGAGGCCGAAGCGCAAGCGTTTGCCCAACATCATATTGTCCCCAGCGGTCCTCCTTTGTGGCGTCTTCACCCTCATCACCTTCCTCGGCTCCCCCAACCACACCCCCCTTCTGCTCTCAGAAACGCAACAGCAGACTGTTGCCCAAAGCTGTCCGGACGGTTCCCTGCTCTGCCGCGGCATCCACTCAGTGCTACCCGTCATCACGCACGCCGCCGAGGTGGCGGCGCCGTTTCTATGGTATCTGCTCGTTTCATCTCTGTTAGTTGGTGTAATGATCCTCGTGAGGTGGACGCTACGGCGGGCCGAGCCACTGCACTTGAACATATCTCCCCTCCATTTGCTGCTTTCCTTCCTCGCTTGTACATGGATTCTTTTCACCACGCTGGGACTCACGAACAACTCCCGACTGCTGCCGGAACCCACAGCACGGGCATTCCCCAACGCAAGCCGGACCACCCTGCAGGCGTTACAGCAGAGCTACCACGATCTGGACGAAAGCGGATGCCTAGGTCCGCCGAGGCTGAGCGATCAGGGTATTCGATATCGCCAACTCGGCTTCGTATGCATGCAAAAGGCGTTCGTCACGCGCGGCCTGTCACAAAGCCTCTTCGTGTTGCTGCTGTTCGCAGAGTTCCTGGTGCTGGGAAGAGTTCTCTTGGCACACATGCGCGTGCGCCTGCCGTCGAGACTCATAGAAATGGTGTACTCGGCCGGTTTCGGCGTTTGCGCTTGGATCGTGATACTGTGGCTGCTCGGGTTCTTCTCAGCATTGAAACCGGCGGTGGTTTGGCCGCTCCTGATCTTGGTACCCGCCGCAGCGTACCGACACGTCGGCTACTGGCTGCGGCAAGGAATCCGCCAACACTTGAGAGTGCACCTCCTGCACCACGCCGGTATCCTCCTGCTAGGCTGGCTTCTACTGAGCATGCTGGCACTCAACTTCCTGCATGTCGTACGGCCGATCCCACTGGGCTTCGACGACCTGAACAGTTATCTGATGCGCCCGCGCGCGATGGCTGCCCTCGGGCAATCCATCTACTCGACCGCAACCTTCCAGTGGGAATACCTGACCTCACTCGGATTCGTGCTGTTCGGTCACGACAGCTCGTTCGGAGCAACCGCGGCCATGCTGGTCAACTGGGTCGCGGGACCGCTGGCCGTGCTTGCTATTGTCGCGTTCGGAGCGACGTTCTTGCCATCGAACAGAAGCGCCAAAGCCGACGGAACGCTCGACGAACGTCGGTGCCGATATCGACCGTGGCTTGGCTTCGGCCTGCTTGCCGCATGTCTCTATTACGCCCTGCCGCTCGTGAGCCATTTCTCGTATGCGGACATGAAGGTAGACAACGCGGTGTTCTTCACGGGTGCACTCGCCACATTGGCTCTGTTCTCGTATTTGTTCGGGGAGAGCGGACATCGGCGAGAGTCGGAGCCGGCCCCACCGGACACCCCCCCGCCGCAACTCGGAGATCTATCCGACCGGGAACCTCTCGACAACAAGAGCCCACGGCTGCTCTTGCTGGCAGGATTGTTCGCCGGCTTCGCGATCGCCATGAAGCTGACCGCGGTCATGGTATTACTTGGCCTCAGTGTTGTGCTTGGGCTCGTAACATGGATCGACGGCCGCGATCTGAGGGCGTTGGCAACCGCCCTCGCGGTGTTCAGCGCGGGCGTCTCTGCCGGAATCGTACCCTGGTTGCTGCACAATGAGATCCGATATGACGAGGCGATCCCTCTCCCGGTGAGCACCGCCCCGAAGATCCACGATGTACGCTTCAGCATAGAGGGCGTGAATCCGGACGCCGCAAGACCCAGCACTCGCACGCTGCCTGAAGAACTCGCCGTTGACACGTCACACCCCAACTGTAGCGTCACCGATCGCGCCGAGGAGCTCGACCGTTATTGGGGGCCCGACCGCGGGGCAGGACGTTTCAGCACGCTCTGGTGGCGAACCGTCATGAACCTCGATGTCGGCGGTTTCTACGTGACACTGATTCCGGCGATTCTGCTGGCACCCATCGTCGTGCTGTTGCCCTCATTCTGGTCGAAGCGCATGCGTTGGGCGAGATGGCTTGCAGTGTTCACCGGTGCGTTGCTCGTGCTGTGGACATTTCTGGGCAATGGTGTTCCCTGGTACGGCATCGGCGCCCTGCTGGGCTTGCTGCTGGCACTCGAGTTTCTGGTACACGATCGCGGGCAGCGCACGGTCTCCATCACTGTCACCGTATTTGTCGGTCTCTCTCTGATGCTGGCGCTGTCGATGAGGGTCTCGCAGTTCGCGAAGGAACGGGCGATGCTCGATTACGCACTCGGGAAGCAGTCCGCCGCGGCATATCAAGAAGTGTTGGCCCCTCACTACAGCGTGTTCAGAGAGACGGTGTTGGAGCGCGCATCCGCGATGCCCGAGCGGCCCTATCTCTATCAGATCGGCACGTTCATCCCTTACTTCCTCGCGGATGAACCGGGTCACATCGGAATCGCGGACAATCAGCTAGGGTTCTTCAACTGTCTGAACCAGGAGCGAGATGCTTCGCTCACCGTCAGCCGCTTGGAGGCTCTGGGCTTCAACAGCATCATCTTCGATATGGGTACGTCGTCGATACAGTCGGATCCGAGAGGATCCTTGCACAGGAAGGTGGCCGCATTCGTCGAATTCGCCAACGACAGAAGGGCCGGCGTGCGAACGGTGATCAGCGATCCAGCCGCCGGCGTTGTCTTTCTTCTGCTGCCGTAGAAAGGATTGCCGATGGTCATTGCAGTCACCCCGGCGTTCAACGAGGCCGCCGCCATAGCGGAAGTGGTCAGCGCCGTACGCGCTTACACGGACCACATCATAGTGGTAGATGACGGTTCAGCAGACGAGACAGGATCGCTGGCGGCACTCGCGGGAGCGACAGTGGTGACACATGACGTAAATCGAGGTCCCGGGGCCGCAACGAACACCGGGATCAAAGCTGCCCGCGCCATGGGGGCGACGATCGTTGTCACTATCGATGCGGACGGGCAACACGCCCCTTCGGACATCCCGGCCCTCATAGCGCCCATTCTCGAGCAAAGGGTGGATATAGTGTTCGCCAACCGCTTCGGCCGTCCCAACGAGATTCCCGCCGTGCGGCGGGCGTACAACCGTTGCGCCAACATACTGACCCTCCTGGCCACGGGCATCTGGGTATCGGACAGCCAATGTGGGTTCAAGGCGATTGGACCGCGCACTCTGATGGAACTCGAGATATCCGCGACCGGCTTCGAGTTCTGCATTCAGATCGTGCGGGAGGTTAAGAACCGCGGTTGGAGAATGGCGGAGGTCCCCATCACTGTCAGCTACTCGGCGCAAACGATGGCGAAAGGCCAGTCTTTCGTCGTTGGAATTCGCACCGCGCTGGCGACACTGAGGTCGGTAGGCCGGTAGGTTGCTCCACGTACATGTCAGCCTCCTACCGCCCTACCGCCCTACCGCCCACCGCCTACACCTTCCCCAACGCCCGCTCCATATCCAGGATCAAGTCCTCGTGGTGCTCAACGCCCACGGAGATCCTGACCAGCCCGGGGGTTATGCCCATGCGTCGCTGATCTTCAGGAGAGATATCCGAGTGTGTCATGCTGCCCGGATGCTCTATGAGCGTTTCAGTACCACCGAGACTGACCGCGAGCTTGGCAATCTGAAGAGAGTTGAGGAAACGGAAAGCACCCTTTTCCCCGCCCTCGATCTCAAACGCGATCAGTGAGCCGGGCGCCGTGCACTGGCGCCGGTAGACGTCGTACATGGGGTCGTCTTCTCGCATCAATCCCAGGTAGTGCACGTTCTTGACCTTGGGATGCTGAGCGAGGAAGTCCGCCACGCGCTGGGCGTTCTTCATCTGGGTTCTCATGCGGATGTTGAGCGTCTCGAGACTGCGCATGAGCAGCCATCCCGTCCACGGTCCCGCCATCGTTCCCATGAACGTGCGTGACGCCTTGATGCGAGTCATCAGATCTTCGTTGCCGAGCGCGGCTCCGGCTATGAGGTCACTGTGGCCGCCAATGAACTTCGTGGCGGAATACAACACGATGTCCGCACCGTGTTTCAGCGGGTGCTGGAATACGGGACCGAGAAAGGTGTTGTCAACGATCAGCACCGGTTTGTGATCGCCGTCGACATACGAACGCAGCAGGTCCGCCAGGGCGCTTATGTCGACTAGAGCGTTGGTTGGGTTCGAAGGCGTTTCGATGATCGCGGCGCACACCCTTCGGTCACCCACCCGCTCTCGGATCGACGGCTCTACCTCGGAAATCGGCAGACCCGCAACAAACCCAACGGGGGTTATACCGAATTCGGGCAGCACGCGCTTGATCAGGTGATCGCTCCCTCCGTACAGAGGCTCACTCAACAGCAGAGCGTCGCCGGGCCTCGCGAACGTCAGCAAGGTGGTGGCGATTGCGGCCATGCCGCTTTGAAACACGGCGGCGGCCTCGGCGTCGTCCCACAACGTGAGACGATCCTCCAGTACCTCGAGGTCGGGATTGTTGAGCCTGCTGTAGATGAGCCCGAGTTCTTCCGTAGGCGATTTCTCGCGCAGCCCATAGGCGAGTTCGAAGAACGCCTTGCCTTCCTCCGCGGTCTCGAATGCGAAGGTCGAAGTCTGAAATATGGGCGGCTTTACCGCGCCTTCCGAGAGCTTGGGATCGTAACCGTAGCTCATCATCAGGGTTTCGGGCTTGAGCCTTCGGCCCTCAATGTCACGTTTCTTGTATTCTTTCACGGTGGGAATCCTCCAAAGAGAGCCCAAGTGGTTCCGGTATCCGTCCCGGCTGGAGAGACATACTCTGGAAATATACAGGCAGTAACCCTCACGCCGCGCAACCTCTGTTGTCAGATTGTTATCTTATCTTGCAAACTCCAGAACAATCAAAAATGGGGCAGCGTTGAATGACAAAGGTTAAGCTCGAGTGTCAGTTCTGTTCCCGGTTGAACGCGGTCGACCTGGAGAAGTTCGACAAGGTCCCTAAATGCGCGGAGTGCGGCAAGGCCTTTCTCTTGGACCGTCCGATCAAGGTGTCCGAGAAGTTCTTCGACGCGACCGTACTCGGTTCCAGCGTACCGGTGATCGTGGACTTCTACGCCGACTGGTGTGCCCCGTGCCGTACCATGGCCCCCTTCCTGGACGAGATAGCAAAGCAGTATGCGGGACGCCTGCTGGTTGCCAAGGTGGACACGGACCGGGCGCCGGCTGTCAGCCAGCGCTATGGTATCAGGTCGATCCCCTACTTCGCGAGATTCGAGAACGGCAGGATCGTGAAAGAACAAGCCGGCGCTGTCGGTCGCGCAGGGCTGCAGCAACTAGCCGCTTCCGACACGCATTGAAGACGCGCCACTCCGCCGGTCAACGAGATACTTGCGCCGAGAGCGCAGCCTGCCGGGGAGTTACCCCGGCAGTCCGTTCTCGATTACGTCTTCCATGGCTTCCGCGAAGCGATCCACTTCCTCCAACGTAGTGTAGACATTAGGCGTTACCCGGATTCCGGTGCAATCGGGGTGACCGATCGCGACGACGACGATCCGGTGTTTGTCCCACATGTGGTTGGCCAACGGTCCCGGCTCAATCCCTTCTATTCCCACGTTGGCAAGCCCGCCCGCCATGCTCGGATCAAAGCTCGTGTGGAACACGACCCCGGGCTGCCCCTCTAGTCTCCGCATCCAGCGATCCCTGAGAAACCGCAGTCGCGCCGCCTTGCGTTCGACCCCGATGCCCTGGTGGAATATTATGGCCTCGGAAATCGCGTTGTGCGTGGATGCGGGATGAGTACCGATCTCTTCGAACTTGCGGATGTTGTTATTCTGCTGCTCCCGCGCCGCCATCAGCGGCCATGTGCTCTCGATCTTCTCCCTGCGCACGAACAGGAACCCGGTACCGCGGGGCGCCAATAGCCATTTGTGCAGCGAGGTACCGTAAAAGTCGCATTGCAGGTCTTGATACGTGAATGGGAAATGCGCGAAAGCATGAGCACCGTCCACGATCGTCGTTATGCCGCGTTCACGCGCCATGCGGCAGATGTCCCCGACCGGGAAGATCTGACCAGAGAGATTCGTCACGTGGCACATGTGGATCACCTTGGTCCGAGGTGTGACGGCCTCCTCGAACATATTCGTCAGGTAATCGAGGCTGGGAGCCGGTGTGGGGAAAGACACCATCTTGACGGTGATGCCGTCGCGGCGCACCCGCTGATCCCAGGTGGTGAGCATGCGCCCATAATCCTGATTTGTCGTCAGCACCTCATCTCCGCGCTCGAGATCGAGGCCGAATTGGGCGTTCTCCAAGGCCTCGCTGGCATTCCTGGTAATCGCCAGTTCCTCGCGATCGCAGCCGAACATCCTCGAGAGCTGCGTTCTCACGCTCTCCACCTGCGGCTCGAGCACGCGCCACATGTAATGCACGGGATTCATGTTCTCCATGGTCAGATACCGCACCAGGGCGTCGTGAACCACCTTCGGATTGGGACAGACTCCGCCGTTGTTGAGATTGACGATGCTGCGGTCTACCATGAACGCCTGCTGCACCGCGAACCAGAAATCCTCGTCGGCGGCAACCTCCAGAGGCGTCTTGTCACTCACCTTTGCCGATGCGGCGAAAATTCGTTCGAGTCCATCGCCGCGGAACACGGGTTGAGCTATGACAGCGGTACCCGCCATAGAGTTCAGAAAATCACGACGGTTTAGCACAGGGGCTCCTTGATTCGGGAAACGATCGCGCCGGGACCCGCCGAGTGTGGTCTGCGGGCCGGAAGATGTCAAGAGCACGGTCGCTGACTACACGAGACCGGCATGAGCGGCAATCGCGATGTTGCAGAAGGGGTCCGGCGTTCGCGGAGAGGAGGCGCGGTGAGACGTCCCAGAACTTGCAGTCGACAGACACACGCACTGTGGAGTTTTCATCCCCGCCAGCCAGGCGCCCTCCCAACCAATACCTCGGGGTTCAGATCCAAGAACAATCCGGTTTCCACTACTCCCGGTCGCATCTTCAATGCGTGGTGAGCGGTGGCTGGATCTTGGATGCCGCCTTCGAACCAGCAGTCCAGTATGAAGTTCCCTGCCGGCGTGCGGTACGGTGCCCCGGTGGAATCGCGCCTCAAAACCGGCTCGGCCCCGAGTTCTCGTATCGGTGCAACGAGCGTGCTCCAACCGAAGCTCACCACCTCCACAGGGAGCGGGAAACTCACGCCCAAACGCTCTACCAGTTTCGTTTCATCGACAATGATCACGTAACGATTGGTAACCGAGGCAACGATCTTCTCTCTCAAAAGCGCGCCGCCTCCGCCCTTGACGAGATCCCCGGCGGGACTGACCTCATCCGCACCGTCTATGGTCAGATCTACGTGGGAGTGGTCGTCGAGCGTCGAGAGTGGTACCTGCAGCGCCTCCGCCAGTTCCTGAGTACGTCTCGAGGTCGCGATACCGAGAATGTCAAAAAGCCTGCCGCTCTTCAATTCTCTCGCGATAGCTTCCGTCGCGTAGTCCGCGGTGGAGCCGGTGCCGAGTCCGACCACCATTCCGGGTTCGAGAAACTCGACCGCCCGGTTTGCCGCATCCCGTTTCTGCTCTTCCAACTTCGATGTTGGAACGCTCATCGAACCGTCCGAATTGAGGTGTCGACGCCCATCGGCGCTACCGCTTCAGAACACTCCTGACCCGTTCAACAACAGCGTCCGACGTTATGCCATACTCGACGAAGAGACGCTCGAACGGCGCAGAGGCACCGAACGAATCGATCCCTATCACTTCACCCTCGAGACCTACCCAACGGTGCCAGGGCATGGGATGCGCCGCTTCGACCGCTACCCGTGCTCGAATTGGCGATGGGAGAACGTCTTCCCTGTAGTCTGGATCCTGCTCCAGGAATATCTCCATACAAGGCATGTTCACGACGCGCACACCTATGCCGGAATCTCCCAACCTGGCCTGGGCCTCCAGCGCAACGGCCACCTCCGAACCTGAAGCGATGATGATGGCCTGAGGCTCACCACCCTCCGGATCCGAAAGCACATATGCACCCTTCGCCAAGCCCGCGGCATCTCCTGCTGCCGTCGTCCTCTTCAGCGGAGCCAGCTTCTGCCGCGTCAACACCAATGCCACGGGGCCGTTCCCTCGCTCCACCGCCACGCGCCACGCATCAGCGGTCTCAGCGGCGTCAGCCGGCCTGATAACCTGGAGATTCGGTATCGCTCTGAGCGTCGCCAGCATCTCAACCGGTTGATGAGTCGGCCCGTCCTCTCCTAAACCGATGGAATCGTGGGTGAACACGTAGATGACGTGCAGCTTCATCATCGCCGCCAGACGGATGGCCGGCCGCATGTAGTCGGAGAAAACGAGGAACGTGCCTCCGAACGGAACGACTCCGCCAAACAGCGCCATTCCGTTCATGATGGCGCCCATCGCATGCTCGCGGACGCCGAAAAAGAGATTGCGGCCTGCACGGTTGTCGCTGCTGAACCGGTCGGACTCTTGGATCATCGTGAGGTTCGAAGCGGCAAGATCTGCGGACCCACCCACAAGCTCCGGGACGGTTTCCGCGATAGCGTTCAATGTCTTGCCGGAAGCGGCACGGGTAGCAATGGCTTTTTCACCGGAGAAATCAGGTAGGTCCCGAGTCCAGTGATCGGGGAGCTTTCCGTGCAGGCGCCGGTAGTACTCTTTGGCAAGGTCGGGATACTCGGAGGCATATGCCGCATACTCCCGCTGCCAGACCGCTTCCAGGTCAGCGCCGCGTTCCTTGACGGAATTCCAGACCACGACCGTCTCTTCGGGTATCGTAAACGCCTCGGAATACGACCAGCCCAGGTTCTTCCTGGTGAGTTCCACCTCTTCCTCACCCAATGGAGCGCCGTGTGCAGCGGCCGTGCCTTGCTTGTTGGGACTGCCAAAGCCGATCTGCGTGCGAACGATTATCAGGGACGGCCCGTAGCTGTCCCTAGCGGCCGTTATCGCCGCATCGATCGCGCTCAAATCGTTGCCGTCCTCCACACTCTGTACGTGCCAACCGTATGACTCGAAGCGCCCAACGACATCGTCCGCTACCGCAAATCGGGCTTCGCCGTCGATAGTGATGCCGTTGTCGTCGTAGAAGCCGATCAAGTTACCCAATCCGAGGTGACCCGCGAGGGATGACGCCTCGTGCGATATCCCCTCCATGAGATCGCCGTCGCCCGCGATGAAGTACGTTTTGTTATCGAATAGCGAGTGCCCCTCGCTGCCGAATTCCGCCTCGATGTGGGCTTGTGCAATCGCCATCCCTACCGCGTTCGCGAGTCCCTGTCCCAACGGGCCCGTTGTGGTCTCGGTTCCCCTCGGGTGTCCGTACTCGGGATGCCCTGGAGTCGAGCTGCCCCACTGACGAAACGACTGTAGATCGTCCAGTGTGAGCCGGTAGCCCGTCAGGTGCAGCATACTGTACAGCAGAGCGGAGGCATGGCCGGCGGAGAGAACGAAGCGGTCCCTACCGGGCCAATCGGGATTGGCGGGGTTGTGGCGCATGTGTTTGGTCCAGAGCACGTACGCCATTGGCGCCTGGCCCATCGGCGCACCAGGATGACCCGAGTTCGCCTTCTGCACGGTGTCGACGGACAACATCCTGATGGTATTTACACATAGCTGGTCGAGCGCCTCCGAACCGGCCAGGGCGGATTGAGACATAGTGTAGGTTTCCTTTGTTGATGCTGCTACTAAGCTCGTTGCAGCGATCTCGAACGCAAAGCGAAGTCGCGCTCATAGTACAATTGAGTACACTCGGGCGCCACATCTTCAGATGGAAGGCTGTGTTTGCGACGAATCTCGAGAGAATGTAAGGAGCCCCTTGAGCACGACGATCCGTTGGCTTTATTTCCATCGTCCACAACTGTCGCTCACCATTTTCAAAGAAACGGCTTCCCGCACTTGGGATGACCGTCAGGTTCAGACATATGACCAACCAGTACAACTCACGCACTGAAATCCAACTCTCCGAAGGTAAGACCACGGTATTCCGGCTTCGCCCGCTGGCGGAATCCGGTATGGTGGATTTGGACAAGCTGCCGTTTTCCATTCGGGTCCTGCTCGAGAACGTACTCCGTCATCTTGGAAACGGTGTTGTCACCGACGAACACGTGAACACGGTTGCGGGTTGGAAGCCTCAACCCGACAAGGGCAAGGAAGTACCCTTCATGCCGGGTCGCGTTGTACTCCAGGATTTCACCGGAGTGCCGGCCGTGGTGGATCTAGCGGCGATGCGCGATGCCATCGTCGAACTGGGAGGAGATCCCGACAAGATCAACCCGCTAGTGCCCACCGACCTGGTGATCGATCATTCGGTCCAGGTGGACAAATTCGGTTCGGCGGATGCGTTTCGACAGAACGTCGAGAAGGAGATGGAACGTAACCGAGAGCGTTACGAATTGCTGCGGTGGGGCCAGCAGGCGTTCCGCAATTTCAGCGTAGTGCCGCCAGGAACCGGGATCATCCACCAGGTAAACATCGAATATCTCGCCAGCGTTGTGCGATTGGACCAGCATAACGGTTCGTTAGTAGCATTCCCGGATACGGTAGTGGGAACAGACTCGCACACCACCATGGTGAACGGGCTGGGTGTCGTCGGGTGGGGTGTTGGCGGGATCGAGGCCGAGGCCGTGATGCTGGGCCAGCCGTATTTCATGCAGTTGCCCGAAGTTGTGGGCATGCGGCTGGAAGGCGAGCTACCTGAAGGAGCAACCGCCACCGACCTGGTGCTCACTGTCGTCCAGATGCTGCGCGAACATGGCGTTGTCGGTCGCTTCGTCGAATTCTTCGGCCCCGGCATCGAGAAGCTAAGTTTGGCCGACCGTGCCACGATCGCAAACATGGGACCGGAGTATGGGGCCACCATAGGGTTCTTCCCGGTGGACGCGGAGACGTTGAGGTATCTGGAACGCACAGGACGCCCGCCGGAGTTGGTAGAGCGGGTCGAAAAGGTCACCAAGGAGCTGGACCTGTTCCGAACCGCCGATTCCCCTGACCCGGAGTTTTCCAGCACGTTGGAATTGGATATCGGTTCTATCGAGCCGAGCATCTCGGGTCCCCGTCGCCCGCAGGATCGCATCCGGTTGGCGGATGGGAAGGCTGCATTCGCCGCCGCGGTACCTGATCTGGTTCCCGCAAGCGCGTCGCGCGCGACCACCCAGGGTGCATCACCCGTGGTTGAGATCGATCATGAGGGCGAGCGGTTCGAGCTGTACGACGGGTCGGTGGTGATCGCGGCAATCACTAGTTGCACCAACACCTCGAATCCCTCCGTAATGCTCGGCGCGGGGCTGGTTGCGCGCAACGCAGTGGCGCGGGGTCTCAAGCAGAAGCCTTGGGTGAAAACCAGCCTCGCACCCGGATCGAGGGTGGTGACCGACTATCTGAAGGATGCAGGTTTGCTCGCAGACCTCGAGGCTCTCGGGTTCCATGTTGTGGGATACGGGTGCACCACCTGCATCGGAAACAGCGGTCCGCTGGCCGATCCGATAAGTAAGGCGATCGAAGACCACGATCTGATAGTGGCGGCGGTGCTCTCCGGTAACCGGAATTTCGAGGCCCGTGTCCACGCCTTGGTACGGGCCAACTACCTAGCCTCTCCAATGCTGGTTGTCGCGTATGCGATCGCGGGCCGCATGGACGTAGACCTCGCCTCAGAGCCTCTCGGGTACGACGAGAACGGAACCGAGGTCTATCTCAAAGATATCTGGCCCAATAGCGCTGATATCCAGAAAGCCGTCGAAGAGACGTTCACGCCGGAGACCTTCAGGAAGGAATACGCCGAAGTGTTCGAAGGAGACGAAGCATGGCAGAGCATTCCGGTATCGGTTACCGAGGGCGGTCGCTTCGGCTGGGATGCTTCGTCGACCTATATTGCGAACCCACCATTCTTCGTAGGGATGAATAAAGAGCCCGCTCTTACGACCGACATCGAGGGCGCCAGAGTACTAGCTTGGCTGGGAGATACTGTCACCACAGACCACATTTCCCCTGCGGGAGCCATACCGAAGAACAGCCCGGCCGAGCGTTGGCTGTTCGACCAGAATGTGGAACGGGCGGCATTCAACACGTTCGGATCCCGCCGAGGCAACCACGAAGTGATGATGCGCGGCACGTTCGGAAACATCCGAATCAAGAACAAGCTCGTCGAAGGCAAGGAGGGCAACTGGACGCTGCACGTGCCGTCGGGCGAGCAGATGAGCATGTATGATGCCGCCATGGAATACGAAGCAGAAGGCACACCGCTGCTGATCCTGGCGGGCAAGGAGTACGGTACAGGCAGCTCCCGGGATTGGGCCGCCAAAGGCACAGCCTTGCTTGGGATACGCGCGGTTCTCACAGAGAGCTTCGAACGCATCCATCGCAGCAATCTGGTTGGAATGGGTGTGCTGCCACTCCAGTTCCTGGAAGGTGAGAATGCCGAAACGCTCGGGCTGGACGGAACGGAGGAGTATGAGATCCATGGTATCGCTCAGGGCTTGACTCCGGGCTGCAATCTGCATGTCGACGCAACACGCCAGGACGGATCAAGAGTGGAGTTCGACGTTTTGGTGCGGCTGGACACGCCAGTGGACGTGGAGTATTACAAGCACGGCGGCATTCTGCCCTACGTTCTGCGCCAGCTGGCATAGTCTACCCAGAGACGCGCCACCAGAGTTCTTTGAGACCACATCGCCCCCGGACGCATATGGCGACGGGGGCTTTGGTTTTCTGCCCGGCCAGCGGGAGCACGTGAACTTACCTTTCAAAGCGATGCCTTTTGAGATCCCACATTCGGAATTGAGCTTCCGTGCCACGCGCGCAGGTGGGCCTGGCGGCCAACACGTCAATCAGGCCTCGACTCGCGTAGAAGTGCGCTGGCAGGTGACCACCAGTCCCAGCTTGTCCGAGTCCCAGAGGGCGCGAATACTCGAAAAGTTGAGCAACCGAATCGACTCACGTGGATATCTGCGGGTCGTCGCTGAGGAGCGCCGCAGCCAGCTGCGCAACCGCGAAGCCGCGGTGTCCCGCCTCAACGAACTGGTACGCGGAGCGCTCGAGAAGCCCAAACCGCGCAAGAAGACCAAACCGTCCGCGTCCGTGGTCGAGAAGCGGCTCGACGAAAAACACCGTCGCGCCGACAAGAAGCGGCAGCGACGGCCGGTGGAACGCGATGATGTCTAGCCTATCGCCTATTGTCCGCCGAAGTGATAGTCGAGAAGCGCACCTATACGAGGATCACGGAACACCTGGTGGTAAGGCACTGTGATGACCTGGGGCGGAGAGCCGGACCGCCCGTCAGGACCGTCGACCCCGGCGGCGCCATCAGCGCCTGCCGCCCCGGCGGCGCCGTCTGCACACTTCTGATTGCCCGACACCCCCTTGCCCCCCTCGCCTCCGGATCCCCCTTGGCCAGGTGGGCCACCTTTACCACCCGGGCCCGCGCTGCTGTGGGCCTCGACGAGGCCGGCCAAGAGCGGCTGATCGTCGGGAACCATTATCGTAATGTGACCGCCCTGTCCCCCAGCTCCACCGGGCCCTCCGTTGCCTCCGGCTCCTCCTGCGCCACCGGCCCCGGCAGGACAGCCGTCTGCTCCCTTTGCCCCAGGCGAACCATCTCTGCCGGCGACACCGCGGCCGCCCGGCCCACCCATCGACTCGACGATAAGCCAATCGGCATGGGGCATATAGCTCGCGTCGGCAAGTACGTAGAACGGCGGTGCCTGGCCGACCTCCACTCCCGCCACCAGAAGCTCTTCGTAGAACGGCGAGCTCAGCACGTCGAGCCTCACAGTGACGTCCGGCCCGGGCTGCCCTATCTGGCCCCTGCTGCCACGCCGACCTCGAAAGGAGTATGCATGTCTCTGACACGTGTAATCAGGTGCAACTACCTCGCTAACACTCAACGACGGGTTCGCCCGCAGATACGCGTTCAGCCTGAATCCGGTGACTGCACTGACCAGTGGATCGGGATCGGTTGCCCACCCACCGTCCCTTCTTGGTTGAGCCTCGGGGCTGTTGAGGCTCAGGAACACAACATGTAGAGAAGGCGGGCGATCGTCGTCATACCGAGTTGCGAAGGGTACGATCGACCCGTCTTCCAGAACGGCCTCGTAGGATGCCCGAATGACATTTCCAGGACACACCCGACCCTCCCCGACGATCATGCGGATCTCCGCGATTCTGGCAACCAGACCCGGATCGGGCGCGAAGTCTGGAGGTGGCCCGCTCGAGCAGCCGGACACAAAGGTCAGGGCCGAGGCTGCGAGAACGAGCACTCCCATGGCACCTTTGGCCGGCAAGTACCGGTGTTTGTTCGGCTGGGAGACGATCTTCATGGGCGATTCCTTCGACAGTACGTATCGGTAATTGGCGCATAGCAGTCTATGCACTGGGTGGCGATAGCTCTAACCAAACCCTGGGCCGCGAGGCACACGCAGGATCCGCCACTCCACCAAACCGCTGCGCCTTCAACCGCCCCTCGCGTGCATCTCCAGGTGCGGTCTCGGACAACGCCCCGCATGTCTTCGAAAAGCCCTTCGTTCAGGGAGCAGCAACCGCTCTTCCGCTCCACGATCAGACCGATCCAGCCAGGCTCTCTCGATCGCTTCCGACACCTGCAGATCATTATCGGACGCTCGTAAGATGTCCTTCAGGTTTATGCCGTCGAGCGCGTAGAGGCACATGAACCACATTCCGTCGGCTGTCAGGCGACTTCGATCGCAGCCCTCGCAGAAAGGTCGGGTGGTCGAGGCGACGACGCCGAACCTCGTTCCATCCGGCAAAGCATACCTTCTGGCCGGCGCGCGTCTCTCGAAATCGTTCTCGGGGACTACCGGCGTGACCGGCCCATACCGATCCTCGAGCAGACGGAGAATCTCGGCAATGGGCACAACATCCGACATGGACCAGCGCGTAGCGCCGCCGACATCCATGTACTCGATGAAGCGAAGTTCGAGTTCTTTGGCTTTGGCGAACTCCAGCAGGTCGCTGAGCTCGTCGTCATTGAAGCCCCGGATGATGACAGCGTTGAGTTTGGAACCGCGAAAACCAACGGCGCCAAGAGCATCTATTCCGCGGATAACGTCTGCGAACCGATTGCTTCGAGTGAACTCCCTGTATCTGTCCGCCCGTAGAGTATCCAGGCTGACCGTAACCCTACCAATCCCCGCTTCCTTCAAAGACTCCGCGTGTCTTTCGAGCAAGACCCCGTTTGTCGTAATGGCCAGATCGGTGATTCTGTGATCCTCGGCGATCAGTTTGATCAGCTGGGCCAGATTACGCCGTACGAGTGGCTCGCCGCCTGTCAACCGCACCTTGTTGACGCCCAAACCGGCGAATATCTTCACCAGCCGGGCTGTCTCTTCCAGCCTGAGAATCGAGTCATGCGGAAGCCACTCGTATTCGTCCTCGGGCATGCAATAACGACAGCGGATGTTGCACTTATCAGTAACAGACACCCGAAGGCTGTGCATTGGGCGGCTCAAACGGTCAACGAAATTGCTAATAGTGAGTGCCTCGTAGATAGATGCTGAATCCAGGTCTCAAAGAAGATAGGCGAAATCCTGCCAAAACTGCAGACGTTACAGCAAACGTCCTCTCGGGAGGACATTATGGGGCGCCAGTGTCGTCATCGTTGCAGTCTGCGCGACGCCTGCCAACGTCCAGACATCTAGCCCGTCGAGATGGTGTTCAGTAACCTTAGACACCAATTGGACTTGCGAACAGTTTTGCTCCAGAGGGAACATTGGCATACTTTTGGCACATAATAAGGTACGGAGTCACATGGATGGCTCGGGCGTTAACCTTCAAGTGGAGCTTGACATGACCGGGTGCACAGAAAGCAGAGTCCCGGTTCTCTATCGGGATCTCGAGGAGACGATCGAGAATCTCATCCCGGGCGTCGAGGAATTGCTCCAGCGCATCACGGGTGCCGCGCCTGTTAGAAACGAGGGAGATGTAACTAACGTCAACATTGCGGCGCCTTTGCGCTTCCCCGACGGCATCGGGCAGGGGCAGGTAGTAGCATCACTGTTCCGTTGGCGCGATACGGTACGCCTCGACGTCGAGATCGTACACAACCGCATGTTCATGACACCGCGGGGAACCGCTTCCGAGCGACGCTGTTTCCTGAACGACTACCAAGCGTCTACGACGCTGCAGATCGGTGCCGGGGAGATACCCGAGAGCTTCTCGAGCGAGGTTACATCGGGGGTCTTAGCTGCGCGCGAAGCGGTCCAAACGTACAACCGCCGCAATCCCGCTCCATGGCGCCAGGTCACAGTAGCGGCAGAGTGACCATACAGGTAGTGATGACATGAACCCCCGGGCGGGAGTCGATGCTCCCGCCCTTTGCGTTCCGGCGGCCGGGACCGATTGTTTGTCGGTCCCGCCGTTGAGTTACCAAGACGCCTGGAGCTTTTCGGCCAGGAACGCCGCGGCCTGCAACTCCGCCCAAAGTGTCGGAGCCCAAGGTGGACCCTCCACGAATCCCACATGACCGCCGCGCGCCGTTATTCTCCATTCGATGAAATCGCTGCTAACCGAGGAATCATCCGGAATAGAATCCTCAGGCAGGAAAGGGTCGTCGCGGGATTGCACCAAGAGCGAAGGCGTACGTATCCTGTCCAGATAGCGAACGGAGCTGGACCTTCGGTAGTAGTCCTCGGCATTTCTGAAACCGTGCAAAGGCGCCGTGGAGACATCATCGAACTCGCGGAAGGTACGACTCTCCAGGGCAGCCTCAACGTCGATCGACCCTCGCAGCAAAGCCGCCTTACCGCGGATCTTGCGTTTCAGGCTACGCACCAGGAACCAGCGGTAGGTTTTGGAGAAGCCTCGCTCCACGAAGTCGGCGCCCGCCGCAAGGTCGTAAGGAACCGAGATCGCGACTGCTGCCTGGACTACCCGGCAGGAGTTTTCACCGAGTTCACCGAGATGTTTGAGAAGGGCATTCCCACCTAGTGAAACCCCAACGGCGCCGAGCGGCCTGTCGGGGAATCGAGCCCGTATAGCGGTCAAAACAAAGGAAAGATCTTCTGTCTCGCCCGAGTGGTACATACGTGGCTGGCGATTCAACTCGCCGCTACATGAACGGAAATTCATGCCCACGCTGGCGATACCCTTCGCAGCCAAGGTCCGGTACAGCTCTCTCGAGTATCCGCTCTCCGCACTGCCCTCGAGTCCGTGTACCACCAACACGAGTGGAGATGATGCGGGCAGCTCGGTTTTCCTCACACGCCAGGCCCAGTCGAGGTCGAGGAAATCCCCGTCAGGAAGCGTCAGTCGCTCACGCCGCAGCTCCACCCCGCCTCTCATCGATCTAATCAACCTCGCTACCAGTGTCTGGGCATGGGGGCCTGCGAGCCAGGGGTAGGGCTGAAAGGGGCTTGAGTTCATAGGAGAGGTTGAGGAGTAGGTAGTTAGTGGTGAGTTGTGAGTGGTGAGTAAGGATCGGAGACCGCTCCCGCTACCCCCTCACCACTCACACCTCTCAACGCCTCCCCTCAGGCATTCCGAAGGGATACAGTCTGTCAATCGGCGCGTTCCGGTAGTCGAGCGCAACCAATTGCAGAGTGCCCACAAACGGTCCCGGCGCCTCTATGATGAAGATCGAAGGTGCGTAACCGGTTTCATCGAACCCGCGCCGGAAGTGCACCCGCGATTTGATGACGAACACGTCATATTCGTCGGGTTCGATGGGACCGAAGCGCAGCTGTTCCGGGACCGTGATCTGAGTTAGCGCGGGTGTAACGACCAGCATGTTTTCATCGCCGAACTCTACCGCCGCAACATTGTCGTACCTCAGGGCCGGACCGAAATACGCCAGAGCCCCATCGATGCGAACCGGTGACCCGCCGCTTGGAGTGAATCCACCTACATCCATCGAAAAGCGATCCCCAGCGGATGCTCCGGAAGCGGCGAGCTCTTCGATCACTCCCTCATCCCGTATCGTCCCGATCAGCACCTTTCCGACTCCCTGGTCGATGAGTTCTCTCAGAATGTGTGTTGCATCTCCCGGCCTATCGCTGTGGTCGGCCAGGACTACGGGAGTCTCGCCGGCGGCGATCGCCCTCCGCGCCAGACGAACTCCCTCGGGGGGAAGAGGATACTCGCCGCCCGCAAACTCCTCCCGCACTCTCCACATGTAATCCGACATATCCTCGGCAATCTGCTGCGCGAGTGTTTCATCGTCGTTCGTGACCACCATTACGGTCGCACCGGCATCGGGCACGTCCGACCACGGAAACCCATAGAAAACACTCACGTACGCATCCTCGGCGCGAGCCTCCCAGCGGCGCGCGCGCTCCATGATATCCATCGACGGAGACTTGCCGGTCCATTGCAGCACCGTGGCCGTGATAATGCCCGGGCTTCTGGTTGCTGTCGCGGGACGATAGTCTCCGCGCATCGCACGAATCAGCGTGCGGGCGGCCCGCTCGCCCTGCAACCTGGAATCGTAGTGGGGATAACGTTTTACACAGAACGCCATATCCGCCCACCGCAGGAACTCTTCGTCCTCGTTCCCATGCGGATCGAAGGTCGCTGCAATCGGCACGTCGGGACCGACCAGCAAACGCACTCGCCTGGCGATCTCCGCCTCGGGACGCGGCACGTTTCGCACGGCCATGGCACCATGGAGAGCCAGGTAGACACCGTCCAGCGGCATGTTTCGCTCGAGGTCAGCAAGAATCAACTCCAGGAAGTGCTCGAAGGCCTCCTCGGTGTTCCAGCTCGCAGATGATCCCCCATAGACGCCTGCCGGCGACTCGAGACCGATCAGCTCAATTCCTCGGTGCTCCCTGGCCACCTTCACGAAACCGCCGATGTATCCGCCTGAGCTCAACAGCTGCTCGCCTCCATAAGGCGGGCTGACTCTGGTCCATCTTTCGATATCGGTGTCGCCACCAGGACAGAATGTGCAGGTTTCATGCTGGAAGCGCGCGACCGCCACACGCAGCGGACGCGAGTCTTCTCTTGCGCACGATCCCAGGCTCAGCAACAAGGCGACAACAGCGAGCAAAATGCTTGTTTGGCTGTTTCTCATATCAGCCCCCTAGCCGGTCAGTGTACTTCGTCAGGAGATTCACAGAGAATGTAGCACTCACTCGAGGCAACGCGGTACCGCAAGGATATTGGGCACTGCCGGCGGCTCATGCTATCCGTACCTCATGTCGAGGCTGCGATAGAATACAACACCGCCACCAATCGAGTGTCTGCACCTCCCGGAACACCGAAAAGAAGCACATACGAGGTACGAGCAGAACCGATTACCGTACAGAGTCGGTGAGTAGGGAGTGAGTTGTGAGTGGGGAGTTGTGAGTAGGGATTCGGGGGTTATTAGTGACCTCATTACTTGACTCCCACCGTCCACCAGCATATCCCTTTCAGTTGCCGACTCACCACTTACCATTCACAATTCACCACTCACCAAAACAGCTACCGAACCGGAGCGAGACAGTGAGAACCATACAGCAACTCGAAATGTCGGCCCTCGTTGCAGCGGCTCTTCTCCTCAACGCCTCATGTGTGCCGCGAACCGGCTCTGTAGAGGCAGATATTCGCTACAACGCCGACAACTACACGAAAAGTGAATACCGGATTCCGATGCGGGATGGGGCAGAGCTGTTCACCGCTGTTTACGTGCCGAGGGATACGACGCTCGAGTACCCATTTCTCGTCAAGCGAACGCCCTATACTGTGGCCCCATACGGTGAGGACGAGTACCCGCAGCACTTGGGCCCCGTAGGCTCCCGCAGATTCGCCGAGGAAGGATACATTTTCGTCTACCAGGACGTGCGCGGACGGTTCATGTCTGACGGAGTGTTCCAAAACATGACGCCGTATGAGCCGGACAAAGACGATCCCGGGGAGGTCGACGAGAGCAGCGATTTCTATGACACCGTGGAGTGGCTGCTGGAGAACGTACATCCCAATAATGGGAGGGTTGGGATTTGGGGTATCTCCTATCCTGGCTTCTACACGGCAGCCAGCATCATAGACAACCACCCAGCGGTTCGTGCGGCATCGCCTCAAGCTGCCATAGGTGACTGGTTCGTGGGTGACGATTTCCATCACAAGGGCGCGTTCTTCTTGCAGGATGCGTTTCGTTTCTTCCCAGCCTTCCGGTCTTTCCGGCCGGAGCTGACTACCGAATACGGGCAGCGATTCGACTTCGGTACCGATAACGCTTACGAATTCTTCATGGATCTCGGTCCACTGCCCAATGCAAACGAACGCTACTTCAAGCACAGCGTCGTGTTCTGGGATTCCATGATGACCCATGGGACGTACGACGAGTTCTGGCAGTCGCGCAACATTATTCCGCACATGGACAACGTCACAGCCGCGGTAATGACAGTAGCCGGCTGGTTCGACGCGGAAGACCCGTACGGGCCCATCGAGATCTACGAGTCCATCGAGAGACAAAACCCCGGCGTACAGAACACGCTGGTTGCGGGCCCTTGGTATCACGGCGGGTGGGTACGCGCCCGCGGGGACCGGCTCGGCAATGTCTCCTTCGAGGAACCCACGGGCGAGTATTATCGCAATAACATCGATATCGCATTCTTCAACCACCATCTGAAAGACAAAGGACAATTGGATCTACCCGAGTCCATGGTTTTCGCCACAGGCTCTAACGAGTGGCACAGCTTCGATGCGTGGCCGCCGCCGGGAATGGACACCGCGGCTTTCTATTTCCACGAGGACGGCCGACTCGGTTTCGAGAGTCCTAGTACGGCTGCCGGCACAGGCGACTCCTATGTGAGCGATCCGGCGGATCCCGTGCCATACACACAGGAGATTCGCATCGACCGCTCGAGAGAGTACATGGTCGAAGACCAGCGCTTCGCGGCGGACAGAGAGGACGTACTGGTCTATCAGACGGACGTGCTTACCGAGAATATCACGTTGGCAGGGCCCGTCACCGCCGATCTCTACGTTTCTACCACCGGCAGCGACGCAGACTTTGTAGTGAAGTTGATCGATGTCTATCCGGACGATTTCCCGGACATCGAAGATCCCTATCTGGACGTTCCGATGGGCGGATATCAAATGCTGGTGCGCGCCGAAATTCTGCGAGCCAAGTTTCGCAACAGCTTCGAGACGCCCGAGCCTCTGGTACCGGGCCAAGTCACCCGGATAACATTCGAGTCACCGCACATCTTTCACACATTCGAAGCGGGCCATCGCATAATGGTTCAGGTGCAAAGCTCATGGTTCCCGCTGGTGGACCGAAACCCGCAGACATTCGTGGACATCTACAGCGCGACGGAAGAGGATTTCCAGACAGCCAGACATACGGTGCATCGATCGGAGCGATATCCGTCGCAAATAGTTGTAGGGAGGCTGGAGCGGTAAGAAGAGTTCAACATTCAATCCCCTGTCCTGAACACGTGCGTCTGCGGCGCTTCCGCGACCGAGGAGTAGACCTGATACTCCTCGGTTGCGGTGTGCAATATCCGCACGATGTTGCGTTGGTAGTCGAAGATGTCGTAGAGGAGAGAAGATGCGTACGTTGAGAATGGCAACGTCGCCCTCGAGCACCATTCTCCCATAGGAGACGTGCAGTGGATGTGCAGCGTTGGGCCCGTCCCGGTCAACCGGAGCTACCGGGGCCAGAAAGAACCCTGCAACGAGCAGCGATAGCTGCTTGCTCAGCCGCACGATCAACTCATGGAATCGGTGCCGTCCAGGAATTGTTCTCGCGGTTCACGTCGGCAAACACCTCCTTTGGATCGAGCACCACCTGAACGACCGTCTTGTCAGTGAAGAAACCGTATGTGAAGGTGATCTCATTGTTGCGCCAGATGTCGGCCGGGAGTTCTATCGTTTCACTCGAACCGTTTTGATAGGTGACTCCCAGGTGGAGCGGCATGATCAACCCACCCTCGTTGTCGACCTGAATTCGGTAGTAGGATTGTCCGCGCTCCGTGTCGCCGATCAGCTCCTCTGATCTCTGCGAAGAGACCGCCACCAACGCTTGATCATTGTAGTGAGTGGTGTAGAACCATCCGCGCCAGAACCAGTTGAGCAGCTCTCCCGATCCGTCTTCCATGGATCTGTAGAAGTCAGCGGGCTGCGGCTTCTTGAACATCCACTTTTGTGCGTATTCACGGAACGCGGCATCGAACAGCTCGGGGCCCAGGATCTCCTCTCTCAACATCTTCAGACCGGCCGCAGGCTTACTGTACCCATTCGGACCGAATCCCCTGTGTATCAGGTCTGAATGAGTCATGATAGGGACTTGATCCGGGTCCCTCATGTAATCCACGATCAAGGGAGCCGGGCCCACGCGGCTGGGAAAATTGTCCTCGAAATCCTGCTCTCCGTAGTACTGAAGGAACGAGTTCAAGCCCTCGTCCATCCACGTCCATTTGCGCTCGTCCGAGCCCACTATCATTGGAAACCAGTTGTGGCCCACTTCATGAATGGTGACTGAAACGAGCCCCCTGGCGATGGCATCCTGATAACTCCCGTCCGGCCGCGGGCGTGCGCCGCAGAATGCGATCATCGGGTATTCCATTCCGCCGACCGGACCGTGGATGTTGGAAGCCTTGGGGTAGGGATACTCGAAGGCCATGCGGCCGTACGTTCTGAGAGTCTGGATCACGGCTCTGGTAGACAGGCTATCCCACAGAGGCATGGCCACGCGCGGGTAGAGCGAATGTGCCTCGATGAGTCTGTCGTCGGAATCGTACCTGAACCCGGCCGCATCCCACACGTAGGTCTTAGAACTCACCCAAGCGAAATCGCGAACGTTCTCCGCGACGAAATGCCAGGTGAGAGTCCCGTTTCTCGTAGGGCGGGTGTTCGGATCCATCACTTCTTCCGGCCGGATGATGAATAGCGGTTCCTCACTGGTCATCGCCTGAGCGAGACGGTCGCGCTGTGTCTGCGTGAGCACTTCCTCCGGATTCTGCAACATGCCGGTGGCCTGGACGATGTGGTTCCAGGGTACGGTCAACTCGACGTCATAATCGCCGAATTCCAGATAGAATTCGCCGCTACCCAAGAACTGATCGGTCTGCCACCCGTTTACGTCGTCGTAGACCGAGAGCCGCGGGAACCACTGCGCCATCTCGTAGAGCCAACCGTCCTCAATGCGCTCTTTCGCCCCCCGCCCATTGTCGGGGACGCGGTAGTTCCAGTCGATCTCGAACTCCACCGCTCCACCGCTCTCCAGCGGCTGCAATAGATCTACCCGCATCTCGGAGCCGTTGATGATGTAGCGCGTATCAGACAAGCCTTCGTCTGACAGTATTTGCACGCGGGTGATGTTGTGTCCACCGTCGAACGGCGCGCGCCCCAGGAACTGACGGGCACGGGCACTCAGTTCTTCAGGCAAGGCCGCGCTGGTCCGGTACGAGCGAGAGTGCTCTACGGACCTCACGTTCTGATCCAGCTGCACCCACAGGTACCGCAGCCTGTCGGGAGAGTTGTTGGTGTAGGTAATGTGTTCCGATCCAAAAATCTTGTGCTCGACCGTATCCAAGCGAGCCTGAATCCGATAGTCCACCTTTTGTTGCCAGTAGTCGGGTCCGGGCGAACCGGCGGCGTTGCGCAGGCTCGTCGGGTCGGGCCAGTCCAAAGGTCTGAACATCGACCTGTTCGTGCGCGAGCTGTCGTCATGCAACCAGTGTTGCGCGGCCACCAACGTGGGCGCGAAGGAAACGAGGATCAAAACGAGCACTAACCTGCTCAACGGCGTCTTCTTCATACTCTACTCTCTTTCACTATTCGCGACAGGATACCAGGAAGACCAGGTACAATCTGAATCAACCGGGCAGCCTCTCTATCATCAACGTTATGGCAATCCCACCGGTGGCGCCTCTGCTGCCTGCAATATTGAAAACACTGGTCACCAGGATCGTGAGCGGGATCAGAAACTCGATCAGCGATGCGTTGACCCTGACCGCACCTACCGTTGCCAGGGCAAGCGTAATCGAATGGCCCAATGTGAAAGCCGTCACCAAGATCAGCAGCAGCCGCCACTCCAATACGGAGTAGGCTACTGTCAATGCCGCTACGAAGAGGATGTGATCGTAACCGCGGATGTCCGCCATGTGCTCGAGGCCCAGACGGAAGCAGACCGCAGATTCAGGACCCATCCGCTGTCCCTACATCCCTCACGGAAGCCACTCACCGAACAGCGTCGCATAAAGCATCCGATAGATGTCAGTGTTGTCGACGGAGGTCGGCAGCAAGTCGGCGTTCAGACCGTGAGCCCGCGCAACGATGCCGCCCATGAGGTCTTCATTATCAGCCCACGCGATGCCGAAGTAGAGTCTGTTACCGAACTGGTCCGGCAGCGCCCGAAAGGGAACAGAACCCGATCCCTGAGGCCCATCGAGGGGCGCGCCGTTTCTCGTAATCAGATCCAACGGAAGCCCAAATTCGACAGAATCCTTCACGGCGGACACCTCCATGCCGCCCGCGTCACTGTCCGCCGCCGTGATCAACAGTGTATTGGGATGGTCTTCCATGTAGTCTAGAGCGACACCAATGGCCGTGTCGGCCCTCGCAAGAGCCGTGAGGGTGCCAATTGCATTGTTGACGTTCGCGAAATTGTCGGAGCCCTCCTCCTCCAAGACCACGAAGAAGCGCTCTCCTTTGGCTTCGAGCAACCGCAGAGTGACCTCGAGCATCTGGCCCACGGTTGGAGCACTGTGGTAGTAGAGCGGTCCGCCTCCATACAGTCTCAACTCCTCATCGGTGAGGTCGTTGAACGTATGCGCCGGTGCGAACAGGCCCAGCACCTTGTCGGTGTCATCGGGCAACGCTTGGAGTTCCTCGTTGGTGTAAACAATCTCGTAACCGAGTTCTTCCGCGCGTGCCACCAGATTGAGACTGTCCTCCCGGATACCAGGCACCCCATGACGCCCGGTAACGCCTCGAGGGAGCAGCAGCGCCTCTCCACCGCCGAGTATGATGTCTGTACCGCTTTCGAGGATCTGGAGAGTAATGGTGTCCACCTGTGCTCTGGCTTCGGCACTGGCCACGAACACGCCGGTGCCCGGTTCGGCCAGATGTCCGCTGTTGATGAGTGCAGTAGCGATGCCATCGCGTTGGGCCTCCACCATGACGCTGTGGGGCTTCCCCGAAAGCGATGTCAACTGACTCTTGCCATTCATGCCGTACGACTGGTGCGGCACCTTGACACCGTATGAATGCACCGTAGCACCGCCATGCGAGGTGCTTGCCAGAGAAGTGGTCAGATGTCCACGATAAACCCCGAGACGCTTCATTCGATCCCAATTGAGTTCTCCGTCTGGACCCACTGCAAGCAATCGCATGGCACCCCAAGCCGCTGCCGAACTACCGTCAGGATGAATGAATATTGCGCTCCCGATCTGTGGGGCCGCCCTGCCGCCATGGGACTGTGTCTGCTGAGAAGACGCGGGGGCAAATGCTACGCAGGCGGACGTAACCCATATCAGCGCGGGGGCAATCAGGCTTCTAGGGAGCATCTTTCGGTCCTTTACTATCGGCTTGGAGGCATCCGGGGAACGCACCCCCTGCATTCCCCGGTGTTTCGTTATGTTACCCCTCGAGAGAAGCAACGGCATAACTGAACCGACCGCTCGCATTTCGAAGGGCCGGTGGGTCTGTTACGCAAACGGTTGTTCTATCGAAGGACTCTGCTGCGTGAAGAGCCGTCCGCCGTCCTCGGTGATGTACATACAGTCTTCTAGCCGCACTCCAAACTCGCCGTAGATGTAGACACCGGGCTCGTTGCTGAAACACATACCTGGCGCCAACGGGGTCGTATTGCCGCGAACCAGGTTGATCCACTCATGGCCATCGAGTCCGATACCGTGTCCGAGTCTGTGGAAGAAGTACTCGTAGTCCTCTCCGAAGCCGGCGCCCGTTATGACCGCTCGAGCGGCAGCATCCACATCCTCGCAGGGAACTCCCACTTGCGCCGCAGCCAACGCAGCATCCTGAGCCTCTCGTGCTACGTTCCACACATCACGCTGCCTCTGGGTAGGTTCACCGAACACAAAGGTGCGACTGATGTCCGAACGGTAGCCGTCGACCCCGCAGCCGCCGTCCACGAGGATTATGTCTCCCTGCTGCAGAACCTGCGGCTGGCGACTGCCGTGCGGGAAAGCCGACGCCCCTCCGAACTGGCCTCCGCCACGCCCCGTGACCCCGAGCGCCGTATGCGCCGCAGCGATATTATCGCTCAATTCCTCTCTCGGCATGCCCTCGTATACCGTCTGGAATGCGGCTCGGTAAGCCTCGATGGTGATATCGTTGGCACGCTGCATCAGCGCCAGCTCTGCGGGGGACTTGATAACGCGACAGCCGATGGTAACCGGATCCGCACTCACGAACCGCGCCCTGGTCTCCTGCCTGATACCGTCGTAGAGAAAGAACCGGCAGCGTTCTTCGATACCAATCGTTCCACGTCGGATTCCGCGATCACCAAGGGCTTGCGCTACCCTGACGTACGGGCTCTCGTGCTCCTGCCAGGTGCGCACATCGTCGCCAAACCTGATCAACTCACGCGCGCGCTCCTCCTCGAATGCTGGACAGACCCAAGCAAGCTCACCCCGAACAGGGATCACTGCGGCGAACATCCGCTCGCTCTGCCCCCACCGTACGCCCGTGTAGTAGAACATCGTGGTGCCGGCGTCCAGGAACATGGCGTCAATGTCGTTCTCGACCATCAGCCTCTGCGCTTTCTCAATGCGCCCGAGCCGCTCCTCATCTGAGATGGGATCGAAGTCCCCAGAATACGGCTGCAGATTCCGTATCGGTGCCGGTAGGTCCGATTGCGTGGTGCATGCTGTCATCCCTGTCAACGTTGCAGCGCCGGCGGTACCGGCGGCGACCTTGAGGAAATGTCTTCTGCTGGTGGTCATGTTAATGATGCCCCTTTCATCGATTACACCTGAGGATTGGATTCCTGTTTACGCGCTGCATGAATATGGTGAATGTCTCCTATCACCGTTGTCCCGTGCGTACTGCTTCCGAGGCCGGGGCGCCTTCGTCCAGAGCCTCATAGTCGAGTTCACTACCTCTCAGACTGTGAGGGATCAAGTATACGGCCACCATTACGATGGCCGCCATCACGACAGCGATCCGCTCCGTACTCTGATTCAGATCTCGTCTCCACATGAATAGAGCGCACACGCCGGCCCACACCAGCCACATTATCAAAGTCTTGTTATCGGTCAGGTCATACCCAAAAGGTATGCCGGTCCAAAAGGCTCCGAATGCATAATTCTGCACAACGGGCCCCAATATCAGTCCGCCGACGGTCATCAAGCCGAGCGTGACCCAGGCCAACCTGCGCACGTTGCTCGGGGCAAAGATCGCAGCGAGAGCAGTTCGCATTCCAATTAGCAGCGCAAAGAACATCATCACAACGTGCGGCACCAAAACGTAGATCGGCACCGGATCCTTGAAGCGTATGATGACGTTCTCTTCGGAAGACTCGGGAATCCGTATTGTCCGATCCGGCGTCGAGACCACGATGAAATACTCCAGTTTCCCGGCGGCCGGCTGTCTCGGAAGCCGAGCTATCAACTCATCGCCTTCTCGATCGAATGGTACCGAGGTAAAACCATCGCTGGTCGGATATCTCCTGTAGCTGAGCATCGCGGTCACGGCGTCACCCGGGATCGGGAGCAAAACCAGAGCATCTTCCCTCGAATCCCCGCTTCGTATCAGGTCGTACTCGTGGAGCGGCCCCGCCACTTCGACTTCGCCCGACAACTCATAGGTAGGACCGGTGCGTTCCTGGTAACCGGCTGCAGCAAACATGAGCACCGCTGCAGCAATCCAAAGCAATATGCTCAACCAAATGGGGGTCGAACTGCGCTGTGACACACTTTCTTGCAGAGCCTAAACTCCTTTCGATACAATCGCCAGCCTCTTCGGGTGTTGATTCCTGGTGAGTTTGCCCTACAAAATGTAAGCGTCCGGCCCGAAATCAGAAGGAGACGCCAGAACGACGCTGTCCATCCAGTGGGACATACCTCTCCTCTAGATAGGGCAGTTGCGGACATGTAACAGAACGCCCGCGATGGCACACACACAACATGGCGAGATAGGTTGCGTACCGTCATCATTCGACAGGCCGCCACGGTCGCAAGAAAAAGGATAGAGATTGCGGAATTGCACGCCGCACGAAAATCCGATGAATCAAAGGGAACATTTGTTGCCGAAAAGATGTCATATTACGTGGTAGACAATCAGGTGAAGCCGAGAACGCTCAGGCGCGGCGGCTGACCCTGTTGAGGGGAGATTTGAGATGAAGCTCACTGAGCGTTTTTTGTCCACAATCCTTCTGGTATGCGGATTTGGCTTGGTCTTCGCCCCTCAGGACGCAGAAGCCCAGTATTTCGGTCGCAACAGAGTCCAGTACGAGGACTTCGATTTCAAGGTCCTGAGAACAGACCACTTCGATATCCATTACTATCCCGGCGTGGACGTCGAGATGGCCGCCTTGATGGCGGAGCGCTGGTATGAACGTCTCTCCAGGTTGCTCGATCACGAGTTGAGCACGCGGCAGACTCTAATCCTCTACTCGGCCCATCCTCACTTCCGGCAGACGAATGCACTCGGAAGCACCATGGGAGAAGGCACACAGGGTGTCACGGAGCTTCTGAAGCGCCGTATTGTGCTGCCGTTCCTGGGTCCCATGGCCGAGACTGATCACGTCATTGGCCACGAGCTCGTTCACGCGTTCCAATTCGACATGACCGGCGAAGGGGGAGGAACGATCATTTCGGGCGGCGCCGCAGCCGCGCGGATGCCACTCTGGTTCCTGGAGGGCATATCTGAGTACCTGTCAGTTGGACATGTGGATCCCGAAACGGCCATGTGGATGAGGGCATTCGTGGAGCGCGATCTGCCGATAGAAAAGATAGGTAGCGACAGGGCTCTGCACCCATACCAGCATGGTCAGGCACTGATGGCGTATATCGGCGGTAGATGGGGCGACGAGGCCGTCGCCAGGCTACTCAAGGCCACCCGCACGACGCCGAGCGTGGGCATGGCTTTCAGTAGAGTGCTGCGCACTCACCCCGACTCCGTTATGTCAGACTGGTATGAAGCGATGCGGGCGGCAACCGAGCCGGTCCTGGAGCAGACGGCCGACGCGAGTGCTTTCGGGACACCGATATTGGGCAAGGCGTCGGCAGACGGCGAGTATAACATCGCCCCGGCTTTGAGCCCCGACGGCGACGAACTGGTATTCCTGTCCGAGAAGGACTTGTTTGCCATCGAGATGTTTCTCGCTAACGCCAACACCGGCGAGGTGAAGCGAAAGATCGTCAAGACGGCGGTCGATCCCAAGTTCGAAGGAATTCAGTTCGTTCATTCGGCGGGATCGTGGGATTACTCTGGAGGTGGTAGCAGCCGATTCGCGTTTGCGGCCATTCGCAAGGGGCAGCCCATCCTCTCCATCCTGGACACCGAGACCGGCGAAACCGTCCAGGAGGCCGTCTTCGACGACCTCGGAGAAATTTTCAACCCGGCTTGGTCCCCTGACGGGCGCTACATCGTCTTCTCAGCGATAGTTGACTCCTGGTCGGACCTCTTCGTGTACGACCTGCAGGAGGGCGAACGCCGCAGGTTGACAAACGACCCGTTCGGCGATCTACATCCCGTCTGGTCACCGGACGGCAGCTCCATTGCCTATGTCACCGAGCGCTTCAGGACCGGATTGACCAGTCTCATGCACGGTGGCTACGGATTGGCACTGATCGATCCGGGTACCGGGGCAATCACCGAGATCAAAGGATTCAACAAGGGCAAGCACATCAACCCGCAATGGTCACCGGATGGAACCGACCTCTACTTCATAAGTGACCAGAACGGCATCTCCAACGTGTACCGGTACGATCTGGAAACCGAGGAGCTCTACCAGGTAACCAATATCTCCACGGGCATCGCTGGGATAGCTCCGCTCAGCCCGGCCATGTCAGTCGCCGCGCATACCGGCGAAATGACGATCAGCGTGTTCAAGAATGGCTCCATAGAGATATACCGCATCGACGACCCTGAAGTGCTGGCAGGCGGGCCGGTGATTCATGCCTACGAAGGCGTGGATCCCGCCGTTCTTCCGCCGGCGGACCGGCGGACCAGCGAGGTGCTTGCGTTGATCGAAAACCCGTTCTTTGGACTGCCCTCCGATCCAGAGTACTCGGATCGGAGCTACAGTCCAAAGCTCGGCTTGGACTACGTGGGGCAGCCGTCACTCGTCGTTGGAGCGGACCGTTTCGGAACTTACATAGGCGGCGGGACGTCGCTCTTCTGGTCGGACATACTCGGTGGCCGCAACCTGGCGACGCTCTTCCAGATAAACGGGGGCGTAAAGGATATCTCGGCGGCGGTCGCGTACACCAACAGGACCAAACGGCTCAACTGGGGTTTGACCGTCCAGCAGTTGTCAAATTCTTACGCACTCTACAGTGGATCGTATGCGTCCACTGACCCCGGCACTGGGCGCCAGGTATTCACCGACGAGTTCATCAGGATACGGCAAATAAGCCGTCAGTTGGGAGGCACGCTCTCGTACCCGTTCAGTAGAGTGCAACGACTGCAGTTCTCGGCCGGACTCGTGAACATCGCGTACGACTACGAGCAGCGGAGAAGCGTCTACGCGTACACCGGCCAGCTATTGGACCAGGAGAGAGTGCAGCTCGACTCTCTCGAACCGGATCCCCTGTACATGGCGACCTCGAGTCTGGCCTTGGTATATGACAATTCGATCTGGGGAATCGCCAGTCCACTCATGGGCCAAAGGTACCATATCGAAGCTTCGCCGATCCTCGGCTCGCTGAACATGGTAAACGGAACCTTCGATTACCGGAAATATCTGATGGTGAAGAGGCCGTTCACTCTGGCGGGCAGGTTGCTGCACAACGGGCGCTACGGGTCAACGGAAGCCGACGATAGGCTGCGGCCGATGTTCCTCGGCTACTCCAGCCTCGTGCGTGGCTACGACTATTCATCCTTCTCGTCGCAAGAGTGCGGAACCAGTGCTGAAGGAGGCTGCCCCGTATTCGACCAGCTATTCGGTTCCAAGCTGCTGGTAGGTAACCTCGAACTACGGTTCCCTCCAATGGGAGTGTTGGGACTGGGCGACAGCTACTTCGGGTACCTCCCGCTGGAGATGGGCATCTTCGCGGATGCGGGAATGGCGTGGTCTTCCGACAACCCGGATACGCAGGTGAATGAAAACGCATTCTTTGCCGGCGGCGATCGTGAGCCAGTTTTCAGTGCCGGCGTGTCTTTCAAGTTCAATCTCTTCAATTACCTCATGCTGGGATTCGATATCGTGAAACCATTCCAGCGACCGGACAAGGGATGGCATGTCCAGTTCAACATGTTTCCGGGATTCTGATGCGGCCGGCAGGCGGACCCCAGAAACACCTGGTCGAACCATGAGGATCACAGCATGACGCGACTGCCCCGAGCGAAGTACTCGGGGCAGATTCGTTTTCGACAGCTTCTTGCCTTCTGCGTGCCTTCCGATTCAGACTCGTCGACCGGCTGCTTGTGCGAGCCGGTTGTTCACCAGTCGAGTTGCAGCGTGCAGGGGTGATTCACCCCTTTCTGCAGCCTCCGCGAAGATCTCATCCAGTGTATCACCGATGCGCTCGACTGATTCGCGTACAGCTGTGTCAGTCAGGTCTGCGGCTTCAAACCGTGGTATGGCCATAGCTGATCCGGCATTGGCGATGTAGTCGGGTGCGTAGAGGATGCCTCGCTCATGAAGGAGATCCGCATCCGATGGTTCTCCGAGCTGATTGTCGGCGGCACCAGCGACGACCTTACAGTGAAGTTGAGGGATAGTATCCTTGTTCAGGGTTCCTCCCAGACCGCATGGAGCATAGACGTCACACATGCGGGCATATGCCAGATGTGGTTCTACCGCCTCGCCCTCCAACTCGCTGGCGACTCTACGGGCCAGAGCATCGTCCAGATCACACACGAGTATCTCGGCACCGGCGGCCTTGAGTAGCCGTGCAAGTGGTTCGCCGACATCTCCAACGCCCTGTATCAGAACAGTAAGCCGATCCAGATCCCCTGTTCCAAAAACACGCCGGGCGGCAACCCTTATGCTGGTAAACACCCCTAGAGCGGTGTACGGCCCTGGATCTACGGGACGTTCCCGAAAACCCTTGAGACCAATCACCCACTTCGTCTCTTCACCCACGACCGATATGTCCTCCGGCGTGATTCCCATGCCTTCAGCCACCGTGAAGGTACCGCACAACGACTCCAGGTGCCGGCCGAATCGGCGCAACAGGCTCACACGAACCGGCAGGTCCATCTCGCCCGGAATCGCCAGCACCGCTTTCCCTCCCCCATGGCTGTAATCGATCGCAGCCCACTTGCAAGTCATTGATTCCGCCAAAGCCATGGCATCCAACAAGCCTTCCTCGGGCGTCTCGTATACCCGCATCCGACAACCGCCAACAGCTGGTCCCAGGGCAGTACTGTTTATGGCAATGAAGATCCAGGCACCGGTCGGCTGATCATAGGAGAGGACAACGGATTCGCCGGGCCAATTTCGTATCAGTTCTTCCATGAAAGCGAAAGATACGCGGGATGTTGTGATCTGGACACCGAGGTAGCATTATGCCTAAAGTTCTCCCATGGCTATATCCCTCACCAAGCATCAGCGCGCACAGATACTGATAGTAATGCTCGGCGTGGGCCTCGCTATCGCGCTATGGCCTTACACCACTGGGTTGATCGGCGCTCCCGTGCTGGCGGTGATGTGCCGCCCCTTCTACGTGTGGCTCGAGAGACGAGTCAAACGGTCGGTCGCGGCCGCCTTGGTGGTTACGTCCGCCGCCTTCCTTTTGATAGTGCCCGGACTGTCCTTCGCAGCCATAGCTGTAACTGAAGCACAACATTTGGCGGGCGATCTCGTGAACAGCCCTGTTTTGGCAGGGCTCTACGAACTCAGTGTGGGAGATTTCGAGTTCGGGCAAGCACTCGTCAAACTTGGGCAGAACGCCGTCGAATGGATCGGCGCGAGCGCGTTCGGGCTAATAGGAACGGCCACCCAGGTTTGTGGATTGCCAAGCGCCTTCTTCTGGGGGGTCGTGGCTGCAATTCTGTCGATACTACCGGTAGTTGAAGCAGCCTCGTGTGGCGTCCCGCGGCGCTCGTACTGATATTGAGCGAGAGATACTTTGTTGGAGCTGCACTGCTGGTGTGAGGAATCGTTATCATCGCGAGCGCTGACAATGTCATCAGGCCGCTGGTATACAGGCGCTGGGCCAGGATCCACCCGCTGGTCACGATCGTAGGTGCTTTGGCGGGAATCAGATTCTTCGGAATTCTGGGTCTGCTGATCGGTCCGCTTGCACTGTCGTATTTCTTCGAACTCATCCTAATGTACCGAGACGAATACATCGCCGAGGAGGATTACATGCAGTTTGGTGCGCTTTGACGGGCGGCCAACGCACGAGTGCGCATCCGGAACTCAGCTTCCTTGGCGGCTTCGGCGAATTCCCATGCTCCCAAACCAAAAGATTCGAGAGGACCAAATGAGATTCATCACGACAGGGGCCATCTTTGCACTCTCGTTGGCGGCGTGCAGCCAATCGGGATCTTCATCCGAGGCCGGTTTGCCCGATCTTCCTGACGGTGCCCAGGCTGTATCGTTGCTAGGAGATACGCTCTATCCGTCAGACCCGAGCCCCAGGGCGCTGGAACAACTCGCCGAAGCTAGAGCGGATTATGAGGCGAATCCCGATGATGCGGATGCGATCATCTGGTACGGCCGGCGCACTGCATACACGGGACAGTACCGAGAGGCTATAACGATCTATACCGAGGGAATTGAGAAACACCCTGAAGATGCAAGGATGTATCGCCACCGGGGCCACCGTTACATATCGATTCGAATGCTGGACGAGGCGATCGCCGATTTTGAACGCGCGGTTCAACTGGTCGAAGGAAAGGAGGACCAGGTAGAACCCGACGGGCAACCGAACGCTCTCAATATTCCAACCAGCACCCTACAGTCCAACATATGGTACCACCTCGGCCTGGCACGTTATCTGAAGCATGACTTCGAAGCAGCCATCGACGCATACCACCACGGTCTACAGCTCAGGGACAATCCCGACGGACTAGTCTCAACGAGTCACTGGCTCTACATGGCGCTGAAGAGACTGGGCCGCGACCAGGAGGCAGCCCAAGCGCTGCAGCCCATTCATGCCGACCTGAATGTCATCGAGAACCATGTCTACCATGATTTGCTCTTGATGTACAAGGGCGAGATCACCCCTGAATCGCTAATGGACTCTGAGGATGAGTCATCCGAAAACGCGGCTACGATCTACGGAGTGGGCAACTATTACTACTACAACGGTCGAGAGGAAGAGGCGGTTGAGATATTCACGGATCTAGTCGAGGGATCCGGTTGGGCCGCCTTCGGCTACATCGCAGCCGAAGCTGAGTTGGCTGCCATGCGGTGAGTGCGCAGTCATCCTCGGGATAACGACACGATCACGCGCGCTCCGGTCTTCGACCGAGGCGCGCGTTTCGACGGGACTCGAATGGAGTGTCGCAGCCCCGCAATCCATACCAATCTCGCCTACCGTTTCTTGATTCTAACGCCACCGTTTGTGGTAACCGCGCGGAGCGGAGGGCCGCCGGAACCCAGTTGGGTGTGCAGGCGGCGATCGATACGCCCGGTAACCGTTATCGGGAAATCCACGGACAGGCTTCCGTTGGTGGTTGCGGTCTCCAGTCGCGCATTGAAATCATCAGGGAGCACGAAGGTAATGCCGCCATTCGTGGTGCTGACGTCTAGGCCCGCTCCATCCCATTGGCTTCCGGACAGGTGGATCTTGAGTCCCCCGTTTGTAGTGCGTCCGCGCACGTCCCCGCCGACTTCGACCAACGAAACAGCGCCGTTCGTTGCCCGAAACTCAATGTTGCCTCTTACATCCTCGACGGATATACCTCCGTTCACGGTCTGAAGATCGATGTCGAATTGGTGCGGTACGGACACCCGATAGCTCACAGACCACCCCTCACGCCGTTCGGTTCTGGGACCGTCCGCCTGGAGTTCTATGCGGTCAACGCCGACAAAAACGTCGGATACGAGTTCTTCGGCGATGTTATCGTTCCGCCCCCATCCCTGGACCTTGGCCAGCACTCGGATCTCATCGCGCCCCCAACCGGCAACCTCGATTCCGCCGTTGGGACCCGCATCCACTCGTTGAAGAGCCGCTGGCGACAGTTCGAACTCCCGGACCTCGCAGTACCAACCCCGATGGCTGTTGTTGCGAGACTCCATACACCAGTCACTTTGTATGACGTTGCTGTGCCCTTCGCTCTTGAGATCGATCACGTGCGGCACTCCGATCCATGCAATGCCGACTCCGATGACCGCAATCGGGATTAAGTATGCTTTGAGATGCATTTCTATTCGCTCCATGAAGGTCTCTACGCCCATTTAGATACTCACGACGACAAAAAGGTTGCCTCAGTTTCACGGGCGGAACAGCGGCACAGGACCGCGACATGGACGACGGGGCCGTTGCGGGTGACGCTGGGCCCGAAGAGTACGGGTACCACGAAGCCCATCGCGATCCTGGCGACGCAGTCCGGTACCCGTGTGGACTGACCGACTCTGAATGGGAGCAGGTGCGCCACATCGTAGATCCCCCCGGGAAGACGGGACGGCCGCCCAAGTACCCGCGGCGACGGATGCTCGATGCGTGCATCTACGTTCTACGCTCGGGGTGCTCGTGGCGGATGCTGCCGAAAGACTTTCCCCCCTGGGATGCGGTGTATCGTACGTTCCGTCGCTGGCTCGCCCGGGACATGTTCGAAGCGATGTACGACGAACTCCGCAAGCTGTGGCGGAGCCGAGAGCGACGTGATCGCGATGCGGCCATGCCCGCCGTGGACCTCGCCATGGCCAAGGTCCCTGGCCTGCGGATGCTGTATGCCGACGGCGGCTACGCCGGCGAGCGCGCGCAGGAGATCAGGGACCGCCACGGCATTGAGGTCGAGATCGTTCGTCACCCCGGCAACCGCAACGTCGGGCTGTGGAACGAGGCCCAACTCCCTCTGTTCAACATCCCGACCGGTTTCGTGGTCCTGCCCAAACGCTGGATCATCGAGCGCACCAACGCCTGGAACGACCGCCCCCGCCGCATGAACAAGGACAATCGCATTCTCGTGACGGCCCAGGTCGCGTTTGGGACTTGAGGCATGGAAGTTCCAATGCATCGCTCGCGAACATTCAGAGGTGAATTGGGGCCGTTGGCTCGGCTCGGCAAGCAACGAAGCGACATTGAAAAAGCGCGTAGCGGC
>CAZOJI010000043.1:0-38077 GCA_964580055.1 uncultured Gemmatimonadaceae bacterium
GAACCTGGACAGGTTCGCTGGGTAATTGCTTCTCGAACGACAATGCCATTAGATAAGGCCAAATATGTTCGCAAAGATGGTAGCGGTAGTGCATATTTAGGTACTTGTTTAAATTATAATCAGATGCTTTAGGCAAACAGATCGCCTTTCAACATGAGGACGAAGAGCATACCAGTCTTGACGAGATTATCGATTGTACTGAAGCTTTGCTTTCTTGGATTCGCTCTGAATTCGATTTCCAGTGCCCGGCTTTCGGCCCAGGAGGAGGACCCCAGCCCTCACAGCGAAGCGCGGTTGGTTGCAGAGACCATGACGCTGCGTCCGGGCGAACCCTTCCCCGTCGCATTCAGGATTGCTTTGGATCCGGGCTGGCACAGCTATTGGGTAAACCCGGGAGACGCCGGTCAGCCGGCGTCGATCGACTGGGAATTGCCGGCCGGTTTTCGCTCTGGAGACATCCGGTGGCCCTACCCCCATCTCATTGAGGCTTTGTCCACCGTGAGCTACGGATACAACGAGGAGGTCGTGCTTCTAACTGAGATCGTGCCGCCGCGTTTCCTGACGACAGGACAGATGGTTGCTTTTTCCGCCGAAGCCCATTGGCTCGTTTGCGCCAACATCTGTTTGCCAGCGAGAGCGCGTCTGGAAATCGAAGTCGAGATCGCCGACAGTGAGCCACAGCCGGACCGACGCTGGGAGTCTTTTTTCGCGGCAGCCCGAGCGCGGTTGCCCCAAAGAGCTGTTTCCTGGTCTATGATCGCGACCGAGAACAAGGACTCGTTCGTTTTGAGCGTACAGCCCGCTGGCGGCTCCGGTTTGCCATTCGATGATGCGACCTTCTTCGCGAGGGAACGAGGAGTCATCGCTCATGGAGCGCCACAGGTTGTCACGAAAGAGAATGGGGTCCTACGCCTGAGCATCCCGAAGTCCCGGTATTTCCGAGGGCCGCTCGGGAGTCTCAAAGGTGTCCTGGTGCTGGACCAATTCGTGGGTTTACCGGACAGCAGAACCAGAGCGTTGGTCGTGGACGCAGCTTTGAAGGAACTACCCTCAGAGGGTCTTGATAACAGCCGAAGCCATAAACATCATACCGAGGAAGAGAAATGAACAAAAGAGAGCGAACTGTCACAGCGTTCGTGGGAGCTGTGCTGCTCGGCGCTGGATGAAGCCATGAACGGGCGGGAAGTCAGCGTGTCTACGTCACAGCCATACGGCTGCTCGGTCAAATACCCGTAGTCTCGCGAAATCCACAGCAAGCGGGTTTGCATAGACCAATCGAGGGCGCCCGAGCGGCGCCCTCTCTGGTCGAGGATGGTGCTTGCCAGCCTGAATGCCCTGAGAGCGGCCAGATTGCTGGAACTGCGCTGTATCGGGAACTCGTCGCGATGTTGGCTGAGGTGTCGGGCAAGCAATTGGAGCAAGCACTGGACGCACTCGAGCGGCATCGTTTCCTGGTCTTCGATGGCGTCAGACATTCAATTGTGTTCCACTCTTCGCCTGTCCCCGTCCTTGGTTCCGGCCTAATCCTCGAGGTTAGACGAGGTGCTTTGGTTGGTAGCCGGAGTCAGTATCAGCCAATCACAATTTGCACATCTACCTTTTCTTGCATCTCATTTGACGCAACACTGTTGAGACATCAAGTATTCTGATGCAGACGGCACAAGTGATGGTCAATACCAAGCGTTGTACAGTCAACTTATTGTCAAACAATCACTTACGCCTACAATCCAAAAAATGCCACCTACTGTGAGCTATATGTGGTGGCTACACCCGGTTGTCTGGCGTTGCAGTGACAGTTGGCGTAAAGCCATGATTTTCTTATAGTTGGGGCGCGTGGGTTCGGTGCCGTGGCTGCAATGCGTAAGCCTGACAGCCGCGGGTGCCAGGTTGGTGCGGAGTTAGGCAACAAAGAAGCCTGCCGGAGACCGCTATGACTACTGTTCTGGAGCGCACGCTATCGCAGGTTGGCGCAAAGATACACCGGGCTAGAGTGTCTCACCTGCCCAGCGAACTCGAAATCATAGAGAACATCGATTCTCTTACTTCCGAACTGGTTGCTCCAATCCTGGCCGCGTTGGGATGGGACTTCGAGGACAGTGAAGAAGTCAGAGTGAACTCCACACTCGACGGCTGTATGGTTGATTCTGGCCTGGCCTTGTATCTCTACGAGGTTCCTCGGTTGCTGGTCGGCATAAGGGCCATGGGTGAAGAGTATGATAGGGAATGTGTGATGAGCGGACTCCTGCACCGCGCACGAGAGGCGGGGTTCGAATGGCTCCTGCTCACCGACGGTAACGACTATGACATCTTCAACACTCGGGCAGATTCTCCCGCCGAATACCGTCCTTTTGATACGATTCGAATTTCCAATGACTCGAAGACTGAAGCCGTGGAGTTTTTCCAGATGTTTTCGAGGAAACGAATCCGCGAGAACAGGATCGAGTCGGAATGGCGTCATCGTATCGTCGATAAGAAGGTGAGGGAGGCGGTGGAAGAAGTTTTCGCACCAACCGAGGCACTTCTGGAGTTGATATCGTACCAAGCGCAGAATCTCCCCGCACAAGACATACGAAGCTCCCTGGAGCGCGCACGGTTGGTTCTGGAGTTCGAGTACCACGACGCATTGGAGACCGAGGCGGAGACAGCCGATGACGGCCAGCGTGCCAATTACATGTCCGAAGCGGAACTGCGCATTGCGACCTGGTTGCAGCGCAGGTCCATAGAGCGTTGGGCCAAAGGGCGAGCGGCAGCCTGTAGAAACCGGGCATTGCCTCGGCGCGTACTCGAGAATCGTCGCTCCAACGTCGACCGGAGGAGCGGATTGAAGGACCGCAGAATCACCAAGTTGGCAAGAGCCGATGAGCGTCGTGTGGTCTCCGACCGTCGCGTCTCCGACCGTCGCGTTGGCGGCGATCGACGGTTGCTCGGCGATCGAAGGAACGTACGGCGGCCGGCGTGAGTGGCCCGAGGTCGGCATTGACCGGTACTCGGTTGTCTCTTAGGTTCATGAAAGTCGGGCACCATTGAGGTATTTGTTGGGGTGCCGGTGCAGTGAAGGGAGGTCCGCGTGAGCCAGCCAATGCCAACTGAAAGACGCGTTAGCCAGCGCCGGAAGGTCAATCGGCGGGTTGGTATCGAGCGGCGGGTGGCCGATCGTAGAGTGACCACAATCTCCTTGCCCGTTGGACAGCGCGCCAGTTCCGACCGGCGATCCGACGAATGGCGCAGGAGACGTGATCGAAGAGTGAATGATGACCGACGAAGGAAGCCCTGAGTTGGTCCTTCACGATAGAGGAGAACCGTAGCTTGCCGTGAGAATGCCGATGAACGGGCGCTCGCGGCATCGTTTTGGATGGAGACGTCATACGGTGATTCGATTTAGTATCAGCGGATGGTAGAATGAGTTGCACGGCTGTCCGCCAGAATTGTTTCCGCCCGATCTCATAACTCAACCAAGGAGGTGATCCATTGTCTAGTCTAGAAACCGGCCGCGGCCTGGCATGGGCAAGCGATCGCCACGGGGGCAACTGACCCGGACCGAATCGTACACACCCGTGTGCGCCGGCTGATGCCTGAGTGGCATCGTGCTGGGCCGCGGAGGTGAGGTACACGCCGCCGGTTATTTGGTACCGGCGGCGTTGTCTTTTTGTAAACTCTTGGCAACGCGCGAATACCGATCTTCACTTCGAACCTGCAACGCGCTTGTGATGGATGTGTACCGGGAGGTTGACTCACACGTTGAGCAATACTGAGATCGAGGTCACCCTGGCTATCTGTTCTGAAGCGCCGGCGGAGGCCGCGGACCAGGTTGCGGCTCTGGAGTCTGTCGGCCGGTATCGGTTATTGGCCCGTGATCAACTTTCCATTCACGATGTCTATCTCGATATGGCCGACCAGAGCCTTCGGTCCGTCGGATTAGGACTGCGCGTGCGGAAGTTGGGAGGCGGTCAGCTGATCACCATCAAGGGCAAGGCCTCGCAGGTCGCCGGCGGAGGACGCAGCCGGGAAGAGACGGAGCTACCCTGGTCGGCGGAGGCTTTGGCTGTTCTAGTTGACCGTGCAGCGGCTCACGGCCTGGCTTTGCAGCCGGCCGGTGAGCATGCCGAACCTGGAGATGCCGTGGTGTTCTTGCGTTCGATGGGATTCTTCGCCGACCATACCCGCGACAACAGGCGCAGGCCGCGGGACGTGGTCGAACTGTCAAATCCCAGTTCGGTGGTCGCCGAGTTGGTGATCGACTCTGTGGTATACCACCTGGATGCCGGTCCGGTGCGGCACCACGAGATCGAGATCGAGGTCAAAGGAGAGGGTACCGTAGAAATCGTACAGGATTTGGCGGCCCACCTGGAGAAACGGTGGCCGTGCCAACTCAGGACCTGGAACTACGGTAAACGTTCCACGGGTTCTGCGGCCGAGCGTCTGTTGGGGGAGCGGGGACGAGAAGGCCTCTTGTCGGATTTCGGGGATCTCAAGCCCGTGGCCTATGATCTCATGGAGTCATACTTGCGATAGACGCTGTCCTGCCATTCGCCAGGCACCAGCATGTTGGGTGCTGCGACGGATCGGTGCCGGGTCAGGCCGACAGTCAGCAGAAACAGTGTGTTGTTGATCATTTCGCCGTCGGACTGCTCGAAGGTAAGGTGGCATTGCTTCGCGTCAGCGTCATCGTGTCTTCGCCGAATGGCATGTCTTCGCGCCGTCCCCAAATGCTCAACTCCCCACCCATCAAGATGTTCTGCGAAAGTGTGCCACCCAGCCGCAAATATCCGGCTCCACCGCCCCGCTGCCCGTCATCCAGCTCTTCTGCTGTGTTGACGCCTGCCCCCAGCCCGAACCCGATCCAGAACTCCTCATGACGTTGGCGCCCCTGTGCTTGGGCGGTTGAGCCAAGAAAGAGCAACAGCAACGCGAAAACCGAGAAGAGACGAAACCGGCCCATGACACCCCCACATAGCGAGGAGTTTGTGGAACTTTGACCCCGAATCGATATCCAGGTTATGGCGGTAGGTACAGTATTGCAGGATCGGCTGGTCAGTGCGTTGCGCGGCGGATGGATCTTCAACTTTCCCACGATATTTCCCCGCGCTCCAACACCCGGACCGGTGTCCGGTCTGGAATCCGGGCTATCTCTGACGGCGCTAGTTCGACAACGGGGATCGTGGGATGCCCGATCTCTTCGGCCACGAGTACTCCGAGCACGAGAATGGCGTCGGTCTCCCCCAGCACCAGTGCAGCCGGTGTCGTTCCCAGGCGCACCAGCTCGAGCATTATCGCACTCGATGAGCTGGAACCCACGGTAGCTGGGAGAAAGAGCACGCGGTTAGTGAGACACGCGTTGTGCTGGGGGTGGCGGGGGTCGACAATGGATCCGGTGTGAGGGTTTACTCCACCCCAAAAGCTGATCGCCGCAGTGAGCTTCAGGCTGTCACCGTTTGCCGTACCGTCAATCAAGACCCGGCCTTTGGCCATACTCACTGAATCACCTCCAGGCCGTCTCGTCGCGGCATACCCACCCGGTCCGCGCTGATTCAACGCAGTCGGCTAGAGTGCCGAACACGACTTCGTAGCCGGTGTTGGCAGGTGCGTAGTGAGCGAACTTGGCCGAATTCGTCATCAGGACGCCGTCGGTGCCTGGGAGAATCGCAGTCACGACTACGCAGGTGTCGGTTATCACCTTGACGCCCGCACTGTGCAAGGTGGTGAGTCGACCTTGGTTTGCGAGCTGTTCCGTCACACCACGTCCAGTACACACGTAGAAGGGAACGGTTAAGCTGCTTTCTCCAACGAGTCGTTCGAGTTCTGCAAACTCCTGCGGCGAGAAGTGGGGGCAGCCAACGGCGACGGAGTCGATTCGCTTGGACTGGCTGGTGGAAAGGCCGTCCCGAGCCTCGCATATCTGAGATGCTGTCAATTCGATGGTGCGCAATGGCTCCCGCCCGCCGAGCGCCGTCATCAGGTCGGGCGCCTCGGGCGTTGCGCCTACAACGTGGAATAGTCCTACCGCTCCCGTTGACGATGCAGCCGCGGAGAGCGCTTTGAGCTGGTCCTCAGTCACGCTCTGTGGGATGCCATCGATGGCAGGGACCTCGGTACCCACCACCCGTCCCATCCAGGTTCCCAAGACCGGGAAAAAGGCGTCTGCGCGCTTGAGATCTTCTGAGAGATGGCTCGTGTCTATCACTACCGTGGCGTGTCGGTTTTCCTCCAGGTGCAGGCCGGTGCGCGGTGCCCGACCGGCGATAGCGCAGCATGCGTCGAGATAGTCGCCGTAACGATTTGTCCTTGCACCAAGCACCGAGTTGACGAAGACGACCGCGTTGCTCTCTCCCCATGCCACCTGTTCCCCAACCTCGGGCCGGTGACCCGCCTGATATGGCGCGCAAGTCCAAGTCGGCTCGCATCCTAGCTGCAAGTAGGCTTCCATCTGGCGGCGCGCCATCGAAACGCGATGCGGCTCCTCGTGCACGAGTTCAGGGTGCTGAAGATCGAGCGCCCCCACATTGAGGGTGGTTGGAACAGCTACTCTTCCGCCACCCGCAACCAGCGTCTCGACGAATTCAACTCCCCCGTCACCGTGATACAGGCATCCGTCGATATGAGCCGACGAAATCTCGACCAGTGCGTCCGCGCCCAGAATATCAGCGACGCGGACGAGAATCCGCATCGCCATCGCAGCCGCCTCTCCATTGCGACCTCCGAGGATCTCCCGTTCTTCTGCGCTCAGACGCATTCCACGCTAGAGCTTGGGCTCAACGATCTCCAGGATCTCCCGCTCCATCTCTATAGCTATGTTCTGCAGCTCGTTGCCCCTGGAGATCCTGTCCTCGGCAAATTCCCTGTCCCTCAGGTCGGGAGTGTTGATACGAACGTTCAGGTAGGCTCCCATCACTGCCGTGCGGGCACAAATGGCGCCGACGGCGGCATCTGATACTGAATTCGGGTTCCCGATCTCGGCCATCGCCTTTATCACGTCCATCGATTCGCACGCCACCTCCATGACACGAAACGGCACGTCGATCGCTGTCTTGGTGGCATCCTCGACTGCTTGCTCCTTTTCCGCCTTCTCCTCGTCGTTTCCCTGCGGCATCCCGAATGCGGCCATCACGCGGTTGAAGGCATTGGTGTCCTCGTCTATCAGGAACAGCAGCTCGTCGTGGTATTTCTTTCCTCTCTCTGCCCAGTCAGAGAATTCCTCCCAGCGCTCGTCCCAACCGCGCTTGTGGGAAGATAGATTCGCTACCATGGTTGCAAGCGCCGCACCCATCGCCCCCACCGCGGCGGATATCGACCCGCCTCCGGGAGCCGCCGATTCCGAGGCGGTTTCCTCCACGAAACCCTCGAACGTTTTGTCTACCAGGCGGTCCTTTGTTTCTCCGGCAATCGCGTACTCGATGATCTTCTCTTCAGGCTTGAACGGGTAGAGGTCGTCGAGACCGAGAGACTTGATCGCGATCTTGAGAATCTCCTTGTTGGATATGCCGGTCGATCTCTGCTGCTTCTTCAAGAAGTATCTGCCTGCGTCGAGCATGGCCTCGAGCGGGATCAAACCAACCAGCTCCGATCCTGTAACTCGCACACCTCTCGCATCGGCCTTGTTGCAGACTTCGTCGAACGCGACATGGACGGGTGTCACGCTGATGTTGGTCAGGTTCATGGATATCTGGGCCACTCCATACTCCTCAATGAACCAGCCAATTGCCTTCACTTCCTTTAGAGTGCCCGGCAGCCAGACCGGTTCGCCGTTTTCGTCCCTCACGATCTCGCCTGTCAGCGGATGGCCCTCTCGTTTCTTACGACCCTTCTCGCGAACATCGAAGGCGATTGCGTTTGCACGGCGTGTCGACGTGGTATTGAGGTTGATGTTGTATGCCACCAGGAAATCCCTGGCTCCAACGGCTGTGGCCCCCGACCTGGCGTTGAACTCGGCGGGGCCAAAATCCGGCTTCCATGCCGGGGTAGCCAGCCGATCCTTGAGGGCCTCATACTCGCCGGCACGCACCGTCGCCAGGTTGCGTCGATCTTCTTTCAAGGCGGCGTTCTCGTAGCAGAATACAGTGATGCCGAGTTCGTCCCCGAGACGTTTTGCCAGGGCGCGCGCGTATTCAACCGTCTCCTGCATGGAGATGTTCGTTACGGGTACGAGTGGACACACGTCCGTCGCACCGAATCGTGGGTGCTCGCCCTTGTGTTTGCTCATGTCTATGAGCTCAGCAGCCTTCTTCACGGCCTTGAAGGCAGCGTCGACCACCTCGTTCGGCGTTCCGACGAAGGTCACGACTGTGCGATTAGTAGCTTTCCCCGGGTCGACATCGAGCAGCTTCACGCCCTCCACCGACTCTATCTCGTCGGTTATCTGCTCGATGATTGTGAGGTCTCTACCTTCACTGAAATTGGGAACGCATTCGATAAGCTGACCACTCATGTTCCTTGAATCCTCAGTTGGCCTTTTCCGTTTCCAATGGTGGAGGCCGATATTCGAGTTCCACCGTCGTCGTCTAAGGGAGCGCCGGCGACGCTATCGGGTGCCGCCGCAGCAGTGGAGTACGGTCCGCTCGATAACCTTTTCGCATTTCGCAAAATCGTCGATCGGCAGTGATTCGTTGGGCCGGTGAGCCACCTCGATGTTACCTGGGCCGAGAATGGCGCATTCCATGCCGATTGTCTGAAGCCATCCCGCGTCCGTGGCATAAGAGGCGCTGTGGGTAGTTGTCTGTCCTACCTGCGCCGCGAGCGTTTCGTAGATCTGCGACTCCTGCCCGAGCAGCAATGGCGGGGTTTGGTTCGTGATGACGAGGTCGAATTCTGATTCACACAGGGCTGTGTCCACAACGTCGCGTATTCTTCGGATCATGGAAGAGTTGTCCATGCCTGGCAACAAACGCACCGTGCACGCTACCGAGCATCTGTCGGGGACTATGTTGGCTGCGGTGCCGCCCGATATGGTTCCAATATTGAACGCCACGTAGGGCACGTCAGGGAAATACTCGCTGTTGGGCGGCGACTCGCCTTCCATTTCCCGGCGCATCTCAGTCAACGCGGCGATCAGACGACCGGCGGGTTCAATGGCGTTTACACCCAGGTGTGGGTAGCCACTGTGCGCGCTCTTGCCGGCTATCACCACCTCGAACGCCAGGTATCCCTTGTGCATCCGCACGACCCTGAGAGATGTCGGCTCGCCGATTATCGCGGCCGTGGGTAGCTCGTCACGGCCTTCGTAAGCTTGGGCCAGGTGTTTTGCTCCCAGGATCCCCAGTTCCTCGTCGTATGTGAGTATCAATACGAGAGGGTGTTCCAGGTCCGATCTGGCGAAGGAAGCGACCGTGTTGATCGCGAGCGCCAGGAACCCCTTCATGTCGCAAACACCGCGGCCCCAATAGTGACCGTCCGATTCCGCCATCATGTAGGGATCAGTGCGCCACTCGGGTTCGTCTGCGGGAACGGTATCCATGTGGCCGGATAGAACCAGCCCGCGGCCATTCCTTTGTTCAGTGGCACCGACAGTCACGACCAGATTTACCTTGTCCCCGTCCGGCGAAGGCTGCCGAGTAATCGATACCCCGGGCAGGTCGAGGTAGTCACAGATGAAGTCGGCTATTGGCCTGTTGCTGTTTACGGAGGACGAGTCGAATCCAACCAGCCTGGCCAGCAGCTCGCGGTTGCTGAGTAGATATGACACGGCCTAAGCATGTTATGTACGCGCATTTCGGGCAAGGCCCGCCCTTGCCATCGTGTGTTTCGATGGCCAGCTTGCCTTGTCCCCTCGCGCGATCCACTTTACCGCAGTATGGGACATCGGTAACTCTATTGGTCTATTACCGGGGGAAGCGAGACAATGGCAATCACGTTCACTTTTCTGGGACACGCTGGTTTTCTGATGGACGACGGTACCAATCGAGTCGCCATCGATCCCTTCCTGACAGGGAATCCCGTGGCCACCATGAAGCCGGACGAAGTAACGTGCCAGGCGGTCGTGGTCACTCACGGTCACCAGGACCACATTGGCGACACCGTGGCCATTGCGAAAGCAAACGGTGCCACGGTCTACGCGCCGAATGAGATCGCCGGATTCGTCGGTGAGCAGGGATGCAACGCCGAGCCGGGCAACCCCGGGGGCAAGATCGCCGGAGACTTCGGTTGGGTGGCCTTTACACCCGCGTTCCATTCGTCCTCACTGGACGGTCAGTACATGGGTATGCCTACCGGTGTGGTAGTGAATATGGGAGGCGTGACGGTATACCATCTGGGCGACACCGGGTTGTTCAGTGATATGAAACTGATCGGCGAGATCTACAAGCCCGACGTTGCGCTCATTCCGGTTGGAGACCGCTTCACCATGGGGCCGGAGCTAGGCAGCATGGCCGCCGAAATGATCAAGCCCAAGGTGGCCGTACCAATTCACTATGGCACTTGGCCGCTGCTGGTATCCGATATTTCAGGGTTCAAACCCAAGGGAGTGGAAGTACAGGTCATGGAGCCGGGAGGGTCCTGGACCTACTGAGCGCTGCCGGTTGCAGAGACTTCGGCCTGGGCCGGGTATTTCCCGGAGATCCTCCAGGCCGGCCTAGGCTCCGTTCCGCCCTGCTTGTTAGCCGCTTTACGATCGCGGGCAGCGTGAAGAGGTTGTCCGCGATCTCCGCGATCCCTTCCGCTTCACGCCAACGCCGCTCCAACCATTTGAGGCGTCCCTGCAGGGCTTGTCTCTCGGTTTCTCTGTGGGCCGCCATTCCCAGGGCCAGGCGAATGGTCATGGGGTAATGGTCGATACCCTTATCTCTGAAATCGGACTTGCGGATGCGCTTGGATACCGTGTTGAAGGAGGCACGAGCGTCGCCGGCTTCGTCGAGTTCTCTCAGGGCGTCTGCGACCTGGCTCTGAGAGGCACCGAAGCCGTTGGCTATTGGCAAGACAAGTCCCATTACGTGGATTGCTTGTTCGTCCCTGTACCCTTCCCAGCCTACCGAGTGAGGCGGCTCGAGTCGCCAATTCCTGACGAAACGGCTTGCCTATGCGGATCAGATCTAGCGATCGTCGATTTGTCGGCCGTGTTGCGGTCATGTGGTCCCTCAACTGATACTACATGAGTTGACTGCGACTTGTGCCGGATCGACGTTTCCGTGCCGACTCCCGGTTATCCTTAGTCTGCCGTGAACGGACTCGGGTGTTGCCGCACATCTATGATGTCGCACGGCCTCAAAGCTGAACACTCAAGTGCGGTTAACGTGGAGTATTCGTTTGCCGCGCAATGCCGGGCCTTTATGCCTACTAACGCGACAGGATATGTATGGAGCTGCAAGTCAGTGAATCGGCTAAGCATATGGACACCCACGCAGGCACCGGTATGCGATCGAAGCAACGCGAGAACCCAAATGGAGGAGTATTGTGAGCCAAGTTGACGCTGGCGAGATCGACGTGATCGAGGCACCCGAACGGCTGTTGACGGGGCCGGGCCCTTCCAATCCCGCCCCAAGCGTACTCGAGGCCATGGCACAGCCCATGGTGGGGCATTTGGACCCATATTTTCAGGCGGTGATGGATCGCACGATGGAGATGCTCCGGGAGGTGTTCCGCACCACAAACCATCACACGATTCCCATGTCGGGCACCGGAACGTCCGGCCTGGAGACGATGATGCTCAACCTGATCGAGCCCGGTGACGAGGTGGTCGTGGGGGTGATCGGGTATTTCGGTCAGCGGCTCGAACAAATGGCAACCTGCGCCGGGGCCATGGTGCGCACGATTGAAGAGCCGTTCGGTGAGGTCATCGACCCGCAGCGGTTCGATGATGAGCTGAAGAAGAAGAGTGCCAAGCTGGTGGCGGTCGTGCACGCCGAGACATCCACCGGAGCGGGGCAGCCGCTGCCCGAGATCGCCGAAATCGCACACAAGCACGGCGCCTTGATCGCGATCGATTGTGTCACTTCGTTGGGTGGCATGCCCGTGGAAATAGATGAGTGGGGCATCGACGCCGCAGGATCGTGCTCGCAGAAGTGTATCGGCGCGCCGCCGGGGCTGGGGCCGGTGACCTTCGGACCGCGTGCCATGGAAGTTGTACAGAATCGCAAGAGCCAAATCTCGACCTGGTACATGGATCTGAACCGGCTGTTCTCCTACTGGGGTGAGCAGGGAACCGGCACCAAGCGGGCATTCCATCACACAGCCCCTGTCTCCAGCATCTACGCTTTCTACGAGGCCTTGCGGCTCATTCTCGATGAGGGGCTGGAGCGGCGCTGGGAGCGGCACTTGGTAGCCCACCGACACTTGGTAAAGGAGATTGGAGAGTTCGGCCTTACGCTGTTCACGCCCGAGAAGAATCGCCTCCCGATGTTGAACGTGGTCAACATCCCGGAAGGTGTGGACGATGCCGCTGTGCGCGGGGCGCTACTCGAGCGCGGCATTGAGGTCGCCCCAGGATTCGGGCCCTTGATGGGCAAGGCCTGGCGCGTAGGGCTGATGGGCCTGAACGCGGATTCGGAGCGTGTCGACAGGCTGGTCGGTGCCTTGAGAGAAGTGCTCGGCTGAGAGGGGACTGAAGAGCTTCGGTTCAGAACCGCGATATGTCGTCCGGCGCAGTTTTTTTCAGGGAACGGTGACTCGAAGTCAGGCAAGCCGAGATTTTGCAGTCCGTCTTGATGGCGAATTCGAAGGCGAGAAAGCAACACGCGCCAGGGCGTGCATGGTGCGGCACCCTCCGAGCTGGGGGGCTGGGCTGAATGGGCGGAGGATTGAGTCGGCACCGTATGCGGCATTTTAGAGAAACGAGGGTGTGGAGATGGTAGTGAAACGTGCAGGAGTTGTTTTGTTGGCTGCCGCCACTGTGACACTGTCCATTGCCGGCTGCGGGGACGAGGGTTTTGCCCCGGAACTGGGAATCGATCTGGAGGCATTGACAGAGACCGCATCGGGGCTGCGTTATCAGGACCTGGTCGTGGGGGATGGGGTTACGGCTCAATCCGGCGATTCGGTGTCAGTGCATTATACAGGATGGTTGACGGACGGCACCAAATTCGACAGCAGCATCGACCGCGGTACGCCATTCGAGTTTCGGTTGGGAGTTGGTAGCGTGATTGCAGGCTGGGATGAAGGAGTAGCAGACATGCGCGTGGGTGGAACGCGTAAGCTGGTGATTCCCCCGGACCTAGGCTACGGTGACCAGGGAGCGGGCGGCGGACTTATCCCGGGTGGTGCGACTCTGGTGTTCGACGTGGAGTTGCTGGAGGTGTTTTAGGGGGGCGAGGTTCCTCATTCCATCCACTCCCCCCACTCTCCAATTCCGCCGCCCTGAAAGCTGACGTCACGAGTGGAGTGTTAGCACAGCGTAGCCAGGAGGCCTCCCGAAGCGGGCGTCAGTTCGCTTTCCAACTGCAGGCCGCGTAGGGAGGAGGCCTGGCCAATGCCTCCCCAACGATCCTTCGCGGCGCGCGAGGGCCTGTCCCGGCGTAGCGCTAGCCTCGCCGCTCCCAAACGTTGTTGCTGCGGTCGATATCCGGAAACTCTTCGGCTTCATCGATCACCACTCGCGTGACCGGCGACTGTCCCGGAATCGACAGCTCCACGCGAGTCTCTCCGCGCAGCCACGCCTCTGCCGCGATCTCTCGCTCGAGCACTGTACCGTTCTCGAGTGTCACGGTTAGGCGCACCGGCATCGGAACCAGGCCCCTGTCTTCCACCACGATCGTGGCCAGGCTGTGTTCCTGGTTTACATCGGCCACGGCCTGGTCGAGAGTCCAGTCCTCGTAGTACCACGCTCGCCAGAACCAGCTCAGGTCGCGGTTGCTGACCGTGCTGAAGGTGTTGAAGAAGTCCCAGGGTTTGGGGTGCTTGAATGCCCAGTCGCTGAAGAACTTCCTGAACGCGCTTTCAAAAGTCTCCTCCCCGATCAGGCCGCGGAGGGCGGCGAGCACAGTCGCCGGCTTTTGGTAGGAGATCACTCCTGAGACGCCAGGTCGGTGCAACCACGTCCAGCGCATCATCGCTGCGTCTCGACCTTGCCGGCTGGCAGCGAGATACGATTCCCGGTCGGGGATTTCGTGGTTCAATCCCGGGAAATATTCCTTTCTGCCCTGGTTCTCGTTGAAGGTCGTGGTGCCCTCGTCCATCCAGCCGCGCCTGGTCTCGTCCGTGTTAACGATCATCGGCATCCACATGTGGCCGAGTTCGTGCAAGGTCACGTTGTACAGAGCCGAGTCGCTGCGTGTGTTGTAGTCGCCGATGAGTGTCATCATCGGGAACTCCATACCACCCCCGATTATTCCGCCGCCCTCGACGGCCGTCATGTGCGGCCAGGGGTAGGGTACTCCCGTCCACCGCGAGAGGAAGTCGATGCTGTGCTGAGCATAGCGACAAGCATGCTGCCATTTAGGAGCGCTCGGCCGCCAGAAAGAGTTGATCAGCGCATAATCGGTGGATCGATCTCCGTCTCGGTCGCCGACTGGCGTCCTAGCGGCATCCCAGTTCGATCTGTGCAGCGCACTGAACGCTACGTCCCTGACCGAATCGGCGCGAAATCGCCAAACGAGTTGCCCGTTGTTTGATCGTTTCGTCGCGCCGGAGGTGAAGTCTTCTTGCGTAACAACGTGAATCACCTCGTCGCTCTCGTGCGCCTGGCGATATCGCTGTAGAACCGGCTCGGACAACACCTCGTCGGCGTTCTCCAGACTGCCGGTGCTCATCACCAACCATCCTACGGGCGCCTCTATCTCGATATCGTAGTTCCCAAACGCGCTGTAAAACTCGGCCTTATCGAGAAACCGGTCTGTCTGCCAACCTACTACGTCGTCGTACACGGCTGCTTGCGGATACCAATAAGCAATGTGAAACAGATCGTCGGAGTTCCAGCCCATTCTCGCGCCGGCGCCCCTCTGCGGGACCTTGAAAGCCCACTCCGCGCTCAGTTCCAAAGTTTCGCCTGGCGGCAGCGGCTCATGTGGATAGATGCGGAGGATCGTACCGTCCACTGCATATCCAACCGGGCCGGCTCTATGACGCTCACTCAGTTCACGACCGCCGGCAGCCACTCTCGTCAACTCCACTCCACCGGTGACTTCTGCCTCGTCGCCTCTGGCGGCACCTAGAGCATGCAGATTCTGCAATAGGTGCAAGGCCACGAAAGCCAGTGTGTCCGGGGAGTTGTTGTGATAGGCAATTCGAGCGGAACCCGCGATTCGCTTGTCCGCAGGATCCAGGCTGACGCGTAGGTCGTAATCAACCCACTGCTGCCAGTAGCTGGGCCCAGGTTCCCCGGTTTCGGTGCGAGTGCCCTCTTGTATCGCGTGCTGATACTCAGGCGACGCGACGACGGGGTAGGGAATGGGCCGGCTTTTGGTTGCAGTCTGCGGAAACGCGTAAGTGCCAAGGGCAGCCACAAATAGTGGAGTCAAGGCGACGGTTCGCAGCGAAAAACGATACATGCGAATTCTCCCGGCTGTAGTCGAGTCGTGACGGTTTATTCTGCCAAGGAGAATATATCTGCAAATCAGGACGTTCCAGGTCAATATATGAGCCCGGTGAAACGCGAGGTGTGAGGAAGTAAGGTGGGCCGGAGCCTCGCAGATATGCGTGCCACGTCCATAAACTGTTGTAAATAAATAGGTTAAGCTGCTGAGAAGGCGAAGAGGAGGCGAGTCGCTCAGCGTTGCGTCAGTTGGTGCGAACCTTCTTCGGCGGATCGGCGGAACAGGCGGCGGCGGCACTGCTGGACATGTCCGGACCCGATCTGGCCAAGGACGAGTTCGATCGTCTCCAGGAGGCCATCGAGACGGCGCGGAAGGAAGAGCGGTAGACATGACCAATCTGCTAAGAGAGTGTCGGTTCCGGTCCACCGTTATTCAGTCGTCTTCCTGTTGGCTATCGCGTCGATCTTGGTGAACAGCAGGTCCACCGCCACCTCGTTGTAGCCACCCTCAGGTATGACGATGTCCGCGTACCGCTTGCTGGGCTCCACGTATTCCAAGTGCATTGGCCGAACGGTTTCCAAATACTGTCGTATCACTGATTCCAGGCTACGCTGTCTCGAGGAAACATCCCTCTCCATGCGCCTTATCACACGCAGGTCGGCGTCCGTGTCGACGAACACCTTGATGTCCATCAAGTCTCTGAGCCTTGCGTCGACTAGTATGAGAATGCCCTCGATGAGTATGACGCCGTGTGGGTCTGCTCGCACAGTACCTGTTGTGCGGACGTGGCTACTGAAGTCGTAGATTGGCACCCGCACGCTGTGGCCGTTGAGCAGCTGCTGTAGGTGCTCGACGAGAAGATTGGTTTCCAAAGCGTCCGGGTGGTCGAAATTGATCTTTTCCCGGCTTGCTGGAGGCAAATCGCCGCGGTCCAGATAGTAGCTGTCGTGCTGGATACATGTGGCCCGGTCGGGACCCAACCGCTCGACTATGCGGTCCACTACGGTGGTCTTACCCGAGCCTGACCCACCTGCTACGCCGACGATCACAGGGCGCGGAGTCTGATTGCTGGAGTTCGTCATTGCGTTCGCGTTCGGAGAGTGATTACTGGGGAGAATGTCCTCCTCGGAAGGGCGATGCAATAGGGGCAGGCCCGCGAGCCAACAAACGCGAACCTGCCCCTTGCCCCTTGCCCCTGCCACCGAGGCCTGGCTTGGAAAAAACTAGTTTCTGCGCCTCCGCGGCACTCGCACCGTCACTTCTCGTCCTTCTTCAGTGGCCACGGAGACGGAAGCTTCGATGCTCCTGGCCAGATCCCTGAAGAACTCGGGTGAGAGGCCCATTTCTCCGTATGCCTCCTGCACGTCGAATTCGAACCCGGCCATGTTCTCCTCGAGCGCGTGCATCGCCTCTCGCACCGCCTCCTCGAACTCGGCCTCTGTCTCGGCGTCCATCTCGAACTGCTCCGCAAGCCGCATTGCTCTCTCGATCGCCTCGCCCTGGATTCGGATCTCGATGTCTCCGGCGTGCGCGGCCACCGCAGTCCTGAGTTCCTCGGCATCCAAGACTGCAGGCACAGCGGGCACCGCTGGAACGCCCGGCACCGCCGGGACAGCGGGTACCGCGGGGACTGCAGGCACAGCAGGAACTGCGATTCGGCTCGACACTTCGGCCTTCTCGATCTTCCGTTCACCTTCCGTGCAGATCTGCTGTCTTATGACTGCTTGATGGACGGCAAAGGCGCCGACTATGGCGATTGGTGTCAGAACGAGTAGTGCACGCATCTTGTCGTCTCCAACTGTCCCGGTCAGGAAGAAACCATCTCATCAGACCCTACGGGTAGTGCATCCAAGTGGTTTCGGTATCCCGCTCATCGGTGGAGATCGCGAGTGCCGGCTAATGCCAATGCGCTGGTGGCATTATTGCCCGGGCCTGCGTACTTTCACCGAGTCTCTGGCAGGTGCGGGTTGTTTATGGAAGTGGATGGACCACTGAAAGACGCCCATAATGGTTTCTGAAAGGGAGATTAGATGACGTACGTGATCTGCGAGCCGTGTATCGGCGTGATTGACAGAGCTTGCGTGGATGCATGCCCGGTTGACTGCATATATGAGGGTGAAGACCAGCTCTACGTCCACCCCGACGAGTGCATCGATTGCGGTGCCTGCGAGCCGGAATGTCCCGTTAGTGCCATCATTTCTGAGGATGACGTACCCGAGAAGTGGGTTAGCTTCATTGCGAAGAATCGCGAGTACTTCGAAGGCGGCGAAGAACGTGAGGTGGCGCACCCGCGTGAGGATTGAACGGGTAGCGCCTCGTTCAAAGTGAGGGCTCCGGTGATGAGCTGGGGCCGCGTCTATCCATCCCGGCATTAGCATGCTGGAATCGGACGTAGCCCGGTGATCTTGCTCGATCCGAGCGAGCGACCCATCATCGCACACCGCGGGGCTTCTCTAGAGTTCCCTGAAAACACTATGTTGGCTTTCGAGAGAGGCCTGGCCCTGGGCGCGGACGCCCTGGAGTTCGATGCTCGTCTCTCGGCTGACGGGGTGCCCGTAGTGATTCACGATCCGACGGTGGACCGCACCACTGATGGCACGGGAGTCGTAAATCGTCTGGTCGCGCGTGAGCTCGCGGATCTCGATGCCGGGTCGGGCCAGGGGATACCCACGGTAGCTGAAGTGCTCGAGGGGTTCCCGAAGGTGCCCTGTATTGTCGAGGTGAAGGAGATCCCGGCGTCGCTGCCGCTCGCCGAGGAGGTCTACAGGCTCGGAGCAGAAGCAAGAGTACTGTTTGGATCGTTCCAACTTGCTGCACTGCGTTGCTTCGACCGGTTGTCTTTGCGCCGATCGGCGTCGAGATCGGAAACCGCCGCATTCTGGGTTGGGGCCCGGTTGGGTTGGCCCGCCCGGAGCCGAGTCTACGGTGCATTCACGGTACCTGTGCAATACCGTGGGATGCGTGTGGTAGACGAGGCGTTCGTTGCCGCGGCCTATCGGCGGGGAATGCCTGTGCATGTCTGGACGATCGACGACGTGCAATCTGCGGAACGCTTGCGCGCAATCGGTATTGCTGGCATCATCACAAACTGTCCAGATAGAATGAGCCGACTCGCAAGGAGTTGAACACGGAGATCGTCGACCTTTTTCTGGTTGGGGCTGGTGCGGCTGCCGTGGCCGCACTGGTACTGGTGCTGCGCTCAGAAAGAACCAGGCACGCCGCCCCAGCTCGTCCAGAGGGTGAGTTACATGAAACTCACTCGATAACAGCGAAGACGAGCGCGGGCGAGGCTCCGCACGAGCTCCTCGTGGCTTGGGTGCAGTTTCTCAAAACGGACATCATGGAAGCCGTCAACTCGCTGCACAATCGCCTCAACGCAATCTCCCATACCGCCGCTAACGCGACGGCAGACGCAGGCACGCCGGCTCTGCGGCAATCACTGGAACGTATCCGCACTGAGGGCGAGCGAGCGGCAAAGATCACTACCGGCTTGCTGCATCGCATTAATGCGTTGGCTCCACAGGACATGCCGCCGGTTCTGTTCCAGTACGACGGATCCACGTTCCCGGCGGGACATATCCTGTTGGTGGAAAACGACGAGGCAAACCAGACCGTGATTCGAAAGGCTTTCGAGCGATTGGGGCAGAAGGTCACGCTCGCGTCCAACGGTTTCGAAGCGTTCGAGGCGTTGGAGACCGCGGATGTGGATTGCATCATTTCGGACGTGAAGATGCCTTATCTGGATGGGCGAACCTTGTTCGAGCAGATCGAACATCAAAAACCTCACATGGCGACTAGGTTTGTGTTCGTGACTGGAGATTTCACCAATCCAGCTACGCTCGAGTTTTTGAGAAACACGGGGCAACCGTACATCGGCAAGCCGTATGAGTTGGAGGCATTGCTCGGTGCTGTTGCCGCAATCTTGAAGAATCGGGTAAAGGACGGCGGGTAGACGGTGACACTGAAACTCAGGGATCCGTAGGGGGCTGGCACGATGACGTCGGTTACTGGCAACTCCAAAGCACCCTTCATGCGACTCGTGGTCTACTATCTGGTTCTAGCGCTGATGATAACGCTCGTGCGGCTGAATTGGCCGGATGTGTATGCGCTGTTCTCGCGAGGCGCGGCAGTGGGAGCGGCGCTCTTCGGTGGTCCTCCGGCCGAAGCGACGGGGCCACTCACTGCGCCGTATCCCGCCTTGGCAACCGCATTGATGATCGTCGGGACGTTGGTGATCATGGTGCCCGTTGCATGGGTATACATGATCACAAAACAACGTGAAGGATACGATCGCTCCGTCGTGCAGACGCTAATCGTCCTGCCCACCGCCATCTGTGGTGTGGTGGTGATCGTCCAGAACAGCTACGCGTTGGCGTTTGCCCTGGCGGGCATCGTAGCCGCAGTGCGATTCCGAAACACGCTCAAAGACACCAAGGATGCGGTTTACGTCTTTCTGGCCATAGGGGTCGGTCTGGCGGCAGGCGTACAGAACGTGAATGTAGCGCTCATAATGTCGGTGCTCTTCAACATCACTATCCTCGCTCTTTGGTTTACGAACTTCGGCAATGTTTATGCGGGGCAGTTGGCAAGTGCGGACTTGGCGCCGTCACTGGCGTCTCCATCGGGCGGCGGTACGGTCGCCTCCCCGGAACAACAGTGGCCGGAGGCGAGTCTCGGAGCAGCGGCGGGCGCGTCTACAGGCAAGCCGCCCAATGCAGTGTTGCATGTTCGCGTGTCGGATGTCGCAGCAGCCCGTCCCAAGATCGAAGCGGTGCTCGCCGGCGACACGAAGCTGTGGTACCTGGTCGAAGCTCAGGACGAGGGTGAGGAAGGTACGCTGCTTCAATATCTCGTGCGCAAGAAGAAGTCTGTCTTGCCAGCGAGCCTGGTAGACAAGCTCGAAGGGCAGTGTGCGCCGCACGTTATTGGCGTCGAGTACCGGCCTCTGGCCGGGACGAGTTGACGGTTGTCGGTCGATAGCATAACGATCAGCTTTGTTTCTGTGAAAAAGCCCGGGTGTGCCAACTGCCGAGGTACGGATGCGTACTAATCCGGCTGTGCGATTAGCAGTACCCGCCAAGGAGGTGCTCATGGAGATGAGTACCGCACCGCTTCCGTTCGGCATTCGCGGCGACTCCCCGGCGCACAGCTTCCACCGGGACGTATACTACGACACGATCAGTCGTGATCTTCACCAAAGATCCGTGTCCTGCCGCGTGCGGATACCCATGCGAGGAGCCCGGATTCTGACGGTCAAGATACGTGGCACGAAGAAAGATGGTGCGGGGATGCTCTACAGCAACGTGTTCGAAGCACCTTTGACGGACGAGTGCGCGAACATATTCGACGAATCGCTGGAACCCGCGAGTGTGCTTCGTGCGATCATCGATCCGGAACGTCTGGGTCCGGCTATCGAACTGGAGACGGATTGTCTGACACGGATCGGTCGGAGCCGCCTGCTGAGGTACCCGCAGTATGAATTCAGCTATGACACAGTGGTTGCACGAGCGAGCGATCTGTCGGAGACGTTCTATGACATAACCATGAGGCAGTTGCGAGCAGGCGGACCGTCGATTGAACGGATTGCGGAAGTTCTTCGCGAACGGCACGGTTTCGGTCCAATTCTCGGCGATCGGCTGGCACGGGCGAAGGCCTTGTTGGACGCGGCCGAGCTGGAACGTGTTGGACGAGGAGTGCGGCCCGCCCGAGAGGTGGCGGTCATACCCTACGACGGTGACCGCATGGGTTTGAAGTTCGAGGATGGGGCACTAAAGGTGCTATATGGCTCGGGCAGAGGGGAGGAAGCGGGGCGCAAGGTGCTCCGCGACTGGTTCGGTAGCGCCCAGGCTCAGTTGCGTCTGCTTGGCTCGGCACCGGCTTCCGAGAACCATCCCGAAATGGAGGTCTACCTGGTCCGTCGTATACCGACGAACCGAAAGCTGGACCGGCCTCTGGAGTGGCTGCTGCCCAACGACGTCATCCAACTCGTTGGGTCTCCGGCGATCCGCGACACCCGAACGCTCGCGGCTCTTCACGTTGCGGCCCGCTCCGACTTGATGCGTGAGCGCCCTGTGTGGGCATTGCGCTCCCCGGTTAGCCCGACGCTCTCGATGGATGCTTCCGACACCTACAGCATTGCGGATCTCCGGGGATCCATGCCATCGACTCAGGTGCTAGTCGCCCCCGAACAGTTCATCAACCGTGACTTCAGTCAGCTGGCCTTCAATAGGCGTGTTCTCGAGTTGGCTGAGGACGAGCGAATCCCTTTGCTGGAGCGTGTGCGGTTCGTCTCGATCTTCAACGCCACCATGGATGAGGTCTTCATGGTGAGGGTGGGGTTGCTGAAGCGCGTTGTGGCGGCTGGAAAGGTCAAACGTAGCATCGATGGTCTCACGGCGGCCGAACGGCTGGACGCCGTGGGGATACGCTCCAGGCGACTCCTCGCACGAGCCCGAGCTTGCCTGACGAACAAGCTCATTCCCGAGTTGGAGAAAGTCGGCATCCAGATCCTTCATTGGAACGAACTGGACGAAAGCCAACGAGCCTATTTCATCGGCCGTTTCGAAGAGTCACTGTTTCCGGCTCTCACGCCCATGGCGGCCAGTCCGAGCCATCCTTTCCCTCACATTCCCAACTTCACCAGCGCAATTGCGGCAATGGTGCGGAATCCCGATACCGGTGTTGAACATTTTGCCGCGGTTCCTGTGCCCGATACTTTGCCGAGGTTCCTGAAGCTGGACGGAGAAGAGTCGTTTGTGCCTGGCATTGAGGTCATTACCGAGAATGTCAGCAGGCTGTTCCCGGGCTTGGACGTGATAGTCTCGCACTGGTTCAGGGTGACCCGAAGCGGCGAAGTTCGAGTAGACGAGTGGAGTTCACAAGATCTGTTGCAGGCCATCGTCGAGGAGGTGGAGAAACGTCCCTACGGGCCGGTCGTCAGACTCGAGATCGAATCGACTATGTCGCAAGCGATGCGTGAGCTGCTGGTACAGGAGTTTAGGTTCGAGAATCCGGAACAGGTGAGTACCCTGCGACAGTCTGACCTCTTCGACGTGGAGGGCGTTCTCGATCTCGGTGGGCTGAATGAAATCGCCAACCTGGATCGACCGGCGTTGCACTATGAGCCGTTCAAGGCAGCCGAGCCGGTAGACGCAGCAGTCCCAATGGTCGACGCCATATCGGAAGGCGATATCCTCGTGCATTTCCCGTACGATTCCTTTGAATCGACGGTCGAGCGCTTTTTCGTTGAGGCTGCGGCGGATCCGAACGTGCTCGCTATCAAGGTTGCACTGTATCGCACTAACGAGCACTCTCAAGTTGTCAGTGCCTTGGCGAGAGCCGCGGCACGAGGTAAACAGGTTACGGTCCTGGTGGAGCTGAAGGCGCGGTTCGAGGAAGAACGTAATGCCGAGTGGGCCAAGGAACTCGAAAACGCAAGTATCCACGTCATGTATGGACTCTTCGGGCTCAAGACTCACGCCAAGGCTGCTTTGGTGATACGCAAGGAAGGCGAGAGGGTTCAGCGTTACGTGTACATAGGTACGGGAAATCTGAATGCAGAGACCGCAAGAGCCTACACCGACCTGGGGTTTTTCTCCAAACACCCGGACTTCGGTGCCGACGTAAATGACTTGTTCAATGTCGTCTCGGGCAATTCGATACATCCGGAATACCGCCGTCTCCTCGTCGCTCCCGTAACGATGTTCGATCGCTTTGTTGCGCTCATCAAGCGTGAGGCGGATCATGCACTCGCCGGCCGAGGCGGTAGGATAAGGTTGAAGGTGAACGGATTGGGCGATCCGGAGATTCTCGCTGCTCTCTACGAAGCTTCTCAGGCGGGGGTAGAGATTGACCTGATCGTGCGTGGTATCTGCTCATTGAGACCGAGGGTGCAGGGCCTATCGGAGAACATTCGTGTAGTGTGTGTCTTGGGACGTTTCCTCGAGCATTCCCGCGTCTATCACTTCGGCAATGCCGGTGAGGACGAGTATTTCATTGGGTCGGCGGACCTCCGCACGAGGAACCTGCGTCGCAGAGTGGAAGTAGTAGCTCCCGTTCTTGACCCTGATTGTCAGCGCAAACTCGACGAACTGCTCGAAACACAATTAAACGATCCTCTCGCGTGGGAACTGTGCGCGGACGAGTCGTATGTACGGCGCAACGAGCCGGGAGTCGGCTCGCAGGATGCACTGGTAGCCGCGCTTCGCGAGCCAGAGAATTAGAATTCACATCATTCCTTGAACTCTTGCCAGAATCCAATATGAAGAACCGAACCTCAATTCTAGTTACCCTGGTAGTCTTTATCGTATCGCTCCCGTTGCATGCTCAGGTACCGAGACTCTCGGTGCAGAGCATTTTTGGCACATTCGATTTCGCGAGTCAGCTGGTGACCGTGAAGTGGTCGACAGACAGAGACTACTTTACCACCACGGAGCGCAACTCCGAGGGCGCGGTCGATCTGTATAGGGTGAATGTGCGCTCGGGCGAGCGTGAGCTGCTTCTGCGCGGCAGCGATCTCGTTCCTCCGGACTCGCGCGAGCCGTTAGTCATCGAATCATACGAGTTCTCCGCGGACAGGTCCAAACTCCTGATCTTCACGAACTCCGTGCAGGTATGGCGTCAGAACACAAAGGGTGAGTACTACGTTTGGGATTTCTCTCGTAGGCGGCTTCATCCGGTCAGCAGGCGCCCAGGGCTTCAGCAGTTCGCGAAATTCTCTGCGGACGGTCGACTCGTTGGGTTCGTGCGGAACAACAACCTGTTCGTGAGCGATTACAGGTCAGAGCGAGAGAGACAAATCACGTTCGATGGCGACGAAAACATAATCAACGGCGCGACGGACTGGGTGTACGAGGAGGAATTGGGGCTGCGCGACGGGTTCCGGTTCAGCCCCGACGGGAGGCGGATAGCCTTCTGGAGATTCGACCAGTCGGCGATCAGGCCGTTCTACATGATCGATGCCCTTTCGCTATATCCGGAGCTGCTGCCGGTTCGCTATCCCAAGGCAGGTGAACAGAACTCGCAAGTACGCATAGGCGTAGTTGATGTGTCTGGAGGGGACGTTACGTGGCTCGACCTGGGAGAGGATAGCGACACGTACATCCCGCGCATGGATTTTGCAAACTCGTCCGATGAGATCTGGCTGACTCGTCTCAACCGGCACCAAAACCAGCTCGATCTTCTCCTCGCTGATGCAAACACCGGCACGTCCCGTGTAATCATGACCGAGACCGACGAAGCCTGGGTAGCCAACAATTCACCGCGTTGGATCCACGGCGGCCGGCAGTTTCTCTTCGAGAGTGAACGGAGCGGCTACAACCAGGTGTATTTGTACGACCGCGACGGCGCGCTGGTGAATCGGGTCACGCCCGGTGAGTGGGATGTTCTCGCGGTGCACGGTGTGGACGAAGAAAACGGTTTGCTCTACTACACCGGGGCCGGCGAAGGTGCTGCTCGTCGCCCGCTATACTGTGTTGGGCTGGATGGCGAGGGTTTCCGGCGCGTGTCCACTCGCAGTGGCTCGCACGACATCCTGTTCAATGGCGATTTCTCGCTCTACGTCGACACCTACTCCACCGCCGGGGTCCCGCCGACTCAGACTATCCATGCAGCGGACGGAGAGACCATCAGGACTCTGGCCGACAACAGACGCCTGGTGGAACGGGTGCAGGCTCTCAACCTTCCGGTGCCGGAGTTCATAACCGTCCCGGCCGCGGACGGCGCACCGCTCAACGCGTACATAATCCGCCCGAGGGACTTCAACCCGGGTAGGCAATATCCACTGTTGATGTACGTGTATGGCGGTCCGGGATCGCAGACCGTGCGAGACTCCTGGGGCGGTACCAGGTACCTGTGGCATCAGTTGCTTGCCAGCGAGGGCTACCTCGTGGCGAGCGTAGACAATCGCGGTACCGGAGCGAGAGGGAGGGACTTCAAGAAGCAAACGTATCAGCGCCTGGGCGAGCTCGAGACCGCGGACCAGATTGCGGCCGCACGCTCGTTCGGAGCGCAGCCGTTCATCGACGCTGACAGGATTGGTATTTGGGGTTGGAGCTACGGTGGGTACATGGCGCTCATGTCGATGTTTTTGGGAGAGGGGGCGTTCAAGGCGGCAATCTCGGGGGCGCCGGTCACTGACTGGCGTCTGTACGACACCATCTACACCGAGCGCTACATGCGGACGCCGCAGGAGAACCCACGCGGCTACACGAACGGGGCCCCTCTGTCTCACGTTGATAAGCTGGTGGGCGACCTATTGGTGGTGCACGGTACTCGCGACGACAACGTGCATTTCCAGAACACCGTCCAGCTTGTCTACGAACTGGAGCAGGCCGGTAAACACTTCGATATGCGCATCTATCCCGGCCAGAGACACGGATTTCAAGGCATGGCAACACGGTTGAACCAGTATGAGTTTTTCACGGAGTGGTTGAAGGAGAAGCTGTAGAATGTCCAATGGCCAACAGGGAATGTCCAATGCAGAAGTACTTGGCCATTGGACATTCCCTGTTGGATCTTCTTACTTCTCCCCCTCCTCCTTCATCATATGCACCCGAAGCCGCCACTCCTCTGACAGCCTGCGTCTGTTGACGGCTTCGGACACCCTGCGCGCTTGATGCCATGTAGAAACGAGAGTCAGAAGCATGGCAAACGCTACCACGGTCCATGCCGCCGGTCGGAAACGTGCCAGCCCAAGCCCGGAACTCAGGAAAACGGCAGATCCAACCACGGTCTCTACCACAGCGACAGGCGAATAGCCAACGGCCGATCTAGCGCGTCCCCGAAGCTTTGCTCCGCCCGACGCAGCGGTAAGCAGGCCAACCAGCAGTAGAAGAAGACCCATTCAGAGTTCAACCCATCAGGCATTCTCTCATAGTCGGCTCCATTGCCTCCAACGCTGCCTTGAACGTGGCTGGCTTGTTACCGAAACCGAAGCGCAGGTGGCGCTCGAACCCGAAATGGTCGCCGGGCTGGATCAACACGCTGTGGGCGAGGCGAACGCGCTTGGCGAGTTCCATGGCGTCGATGTCGTTCTTGTATTCGGCAAAACAGATCGCACCACAGTCAGGGTCTTTCCAATCGAAGCCGTCGCCGAAACTCGAGAGCCAGCCGGTGAGGATCGGGTAGTTTTCGTTCAGGATCCGGCGGGTGCGCGCCAGCACCTCGTGCCGGGCACCAATTGCACACCGCGCCAGATAATCGCTCAATGGCGTTGGGCATATTACCGTGTAGTCGTGCCGAGCGTAGACTTCCTGCCTGAATTCCGGTGGACATACGAGCCAGCCGATGCGCAGGCCGGGAAGACCGTAAGCCTTGGAGAGCCCGTTCGCCACGATCACACGCTCGTAACTTCCCCAGAATGACCTGGTGATCTTGCCCTCCCGCTCGGCGCCCTGGTACACCTCGTCGGCGAGGAGCCACGCACCCGCCGCGCTCGTCAGCTCTATGATGAGTTCGCGCGCCGCATCCGATAGCACGTGGCCAGTGGGGTTGTTGGGGTTTGTGACCACGACGAGCTTCGTTTGCGGCGTTATGGCGGCCTTGACGTCTTCAGGATCTGGTTCCCATTCCAGTTCGCGTTTGAGAGGGAACTCAGCGACTTCCGCTCCGAAACTCTGGGCAAGTCCCCAAGTCTGGCGATACATCGGCACCAGGGTAGCGACGCGGTCGCCGGGCTCGATGATCGTCCAGCTCGAAATGAAATTGGCCTCGCTGCTTCCCACGGTCACTATCACGTTATCGATGCTTGCACCCGGGTAGAGCGCGGCGATTGCGCTGCGTAGCTCCAAAGTGCCGTCTGCTTGGGAGTAGCCTAGTCCTATATCCTGCAATGCGTCCGGTGGTGCACCTGCCAAGTCGAGCAGTTCGCTCGCTTTGAGTGGGTGAACACCGCTCTCGGACAGGTTGTGGTCAACGTAGTGTTCCCACTCACTCTGCCAGCGTTCGAGCTCGAATGGTACGAACGTCACTTTGCCTCCGTTGGGGTCAGATATAATGAAGTTACAAAGAGGTGTGACGATTGTCGTGTCATAAGTGCATATCAGGCGATATTTCCCGAGAGCGACGGTCCATTTTCTAGCTGCTCGGACCTGTTCTCCCCAACGCCAATCCGCCCGGGCGGCTGGGTGCTACCCGGGCGGAAAGAATCAGGCTCGGAGTGTCGGAATCAACGACCTGAGAGGATCCTCACGCTCCCGGAGCCGGTGTCAATGTGCAGCCGTCCGTTCCCGTTCCCGATCGTCCCCTGAACGTGATCGCGCTGCCACCGGCGCATGGTGATTGGCATGTCCAACTCGATGCCGCCGCTGCCAGTGTCGATATCCACGCGAGCGCCGAACGATTCGGGCACCGTCACCCGGATACCACCTGAGCCGGTGTCTATCTCGATGTTGTCGGCGTCATTGGAGAGTTCCAGCTCAACCGATCCGCTGCCGGTGTCCAGCAGGATATCGCGGGCGGAGACCCGCTCGGCTATGATCCCGCCTGAGCCCGTGTCGATGTGGAGAGCATCAACGGCAGCGCCCATGGCTGACACGGAACCCGAACCCGTATCGATGTGGAGGAGTCTTCCCGAGATGTCGGCGGCTTCGACCGAGCCCGAGCCCGTGTCTACGTCGATTTCACCCTCGGCATCGCGCACCTCGACCTCTCCAGAGCCGACGTCCACCACCAGGCTTCCCCTGGTGCCAGACGCGTACACCGGTGCCGAATGCGTGTCCATCCGGATGTCTCCGTTGACGTTCTCGATAATTGCCTCACCCACTGCCAGGTAGACCGACAACGCCTGTCCCTCGGGCACCGATATCGTCAGGTCCGCGTATGCCTCGAGACCGCCCCCGCGGCTGGTAATTGTGACTTCATCGCCACGGAAGCGGCCGCGCCAATCGCCGTCGCTGAAGGTGCCGTCGGTGCGGACCCGGAGTTCTGTGCGGAAACTTCCCCTACCTGCGGTATACGTGATCCTGTCGTCGGGGTAGATCACACGGAGCGTTTCCACGCGGCCGATGTCGCCGGTTTCTATGAACAGCTCGCTGCCATCGCGTCCGCCGACACTCACGTCAACAGTCACAGCGGATCCCCTGCCCGGCTGCACATTGACCTGTCCCACGAGGTTGTAGATGGCCACATGGCGACCGGAAAGGTCGAACCGCTGAGCCACCGCAGAGTCTGCCGCCGCTGCGGAGATCGCCATTGCGGCTGCCACGGTGACAAGCGTGGCCACGGATGAGTGGATCGGTTCATTGCTTTGACTCATTGACCTATCTCCTGACGAGATTCCGATTGTAATCAACCGGTTAGATACTCCAGGCGGCGAAAGCGTTGAAACACCGAGAGTCTCGCCTTTTTCCTCGTCGGTTCGATTGGAGGCTCTAGCCCGGAAAATCGCTGCAGCGCCAAAACGTTCCAGTCGTCGCAACAATCAATACGACGGCGAACAACGCTTCGTTTCGAGGTGCGCCGTATTGGCAGAGCGACCTCGTGGGCCTGCTACACCAGCTAGTTGGTCAGGAGCTTGCCGGGCCGGATCCGTTGAGTCTCGCGATATCGGCGGGCGCACGGAGCCAGAAGTCCGGTGAGTAAGGTTCGAGTACGGCCGGCGCGAATGGTCCCCACAGAGCCGCAGCAGTCAGCACGCCGGCATCTCGTCCCGCCGCCATGTCGAACGGGGAATCACCAATGAAGACGGCACTGTCGGCGTCACGATTCAAGAGTTCGAGCGCTCTCAAGACCGGTGTGGGGTCCGGTTTGTGCCGATCCACGTCGTCCGCGGCCACTATGGTATCGAAGAACTGGTCGAGTCCACAGTGACGCAGGCCTCGTATCGCACCCTTGCGACCCTTGCTGGTGACGATGCCCAACGCAGTGCCGTTGCCGGCGAGCGCGGTGAGGGATGCATGGATGCCGTCGAATGGACTAATCAGAGCGTCGTGGTGGGCGAAGTTGTAGTCTCTGTATGTGGCGACCAAACGCTCGAGGTCTTCTTGGTCAGCCGCAAACGGCGCGAGCTGGACCCGCAGAGGAGTGCCGATACCCTCTATCCAAACGGCGTCGTCAGGAGCGAAACCGCGATGAACCGTGAGCGTGTGGCGGTACGATCTCAGAATCAACTCGAGCGAATCCAAGAGCGTTCCGTCTAGGTCGAAAAGGTAGGTGTCGATTTTGCGCATGGAGGAATGTAATCACGGCCGGACAAGACATCGAATGTCCAATATCCAATGTCCAAAACGGAACGTCCAAGGGAATGTCCAATAGTCAAGTTGAACCGGCGCGGTTTTTGCAAACGCCGTCGGATCGCTCGCTTTCTTCGGTGTCCGGTGCCCAGCTCCAACGTACCAGCTCGTCATTGCGGTAGATCATGCGGCTGAAGTTGATGCCCCAGGCCTGTTCGGAAACGTTCGGGAACCGCGGCTGAGAAAACGGAATCCTCAACTCGGCGGTCCAACCGACGGAATCGACGCTTGCCGCCGCCTTCCAGACCGGACCCCACGAATCGTCGCCCCACGAGTTGTCGTTGAAGGCGATGAAGTCGCCTCGCACACCAACTGGATTGACGCTGAATTCAGGAGTGGTACAGACTAAGATGCCAAGAGCGGCTGAATGGTTGCATTCGAGCTGTGAGGGAGATGTCATGGGTTCGGAATAGCGGCAGATCCGAACCGTGGAACTCGTATAGATAGAGAAGGAAGTAAGATTGGAATTGAGACGTGGAGGAGCTACAAGTTGACCCGCATGCCTGCTGCGGCTATGTTATTTTGCTCTAAGGCATTACGGGGTCGTGGTGGCTGTAGCTCAATAGGTTAGAGCGCCGGACTGTGGCTCCGGAGGCTGAGGGTTCGATTCCCTTCAGCCACCCTGGGGTGATGAGGCAGTCGCGGCGGCTACGAAGGGCGTTTGATTCTGGGAGCAACCTACCGCCCTACCGCCGTACCGCCCTACCGCCCCCATAGGCTCGTAGCTCAATTGGCAGAGCACCGGTCTCCAAAACCGGGGGTTGCAGGTTCGAGTCCTGCCGGGCCTGTTTGCTAACTCTCAGTTGTTTAAAGAGTTAGACGATAGCAGCCAAACGCTCGTCCGTTTCTGGACACTCTCCAATGACATTTTTCGTTGACGTGTACAGACGTCAAATAGACGTAACACGCGCATCACGTTTCGTCTCGCTCTTCATCATTTTGTTTCGTGGGCTTCGGACTACCGGTAGAATCTCTGCGCATCGTTCTGGCTAGAGGGTGGCTGTGGTGTACTTTAGGCCCTCGGACTAACCGGGGTCGCCCAAACTGACCGAAAATGTCGCAGGTCGCCTTGCCGCAGCGCTGTCCAACCAACCACATTGGCCGCATCAGCCCAAGCCCCTTGTTGATGATCAATGGTGAGAACGACGCCGATTTCCTGAAAGAGACATCAGTGCTCCCGATGCAACGACTGGCGAGGGACCCGAACGATTTCCGTTACCGGTCCTTGAATCCTGCACGGACAGCAGCACCAGATGCGCGACAATATCGTCGTACGTATGACAAGGTTACCCATCACCGCTTCAGGTTAAGGGGTGTTCGAGAGGGTTTGCCTTCTGCTGTTCCATCTGAATTCGGAGGGAGGCATGTATTCCAGACTTCACCTGTTTCTAGTCGCATTGTTGATGACTTCGGCCTGCAACTCAACTCCTGCCCCATCCATCTCTCCAATCGACGGTGCGTGGCATTTCTCTCAGCTCCAGACAGTTACCGCCGATGGCGAATCGACGACCATTGCGACGCATGAAAACGTCCTGCTGTTCGCCGATGGTTATTACTGCATCGCGTTTTCTAGCGGGGAATCAGAGGTCCCGCCGTACAATGAGGTTTGGAATCCTACGAAAGATGAGGCTGCAGCCCGTTTAGCGTCGATTGTCGTGAACGCTGGGACCTACGAAATCAGTGGCCCGAACCTCATTACCAGGCCGGTCTTCGCGCTCGTGCCCTCCTACATTGGTGGTAGGGCGGAGTACGAATTCTCCGTTGTCGGAGACACCCTAACACTCCGCATGATGAATGTTGTTTCTTCAGAAGGGGTGCGACTTCCAAGCATCGTTCAGGGAACTCGGGACGTGTACGCACTCGTCCGAATGGTCTAGTCGCGACCTGGCATGACCAGCGTGGCGACGCGATCACACCTACCACGGCAGGTGGCGCTATGAGAGTGAGTGTGAAGTCACCTTTCATCGAGGAGTTATCTGTGAATGGGAGTAGGCTTCTGGTGCTGGTTTTGCCTCTTGTTATTCTGCTCGGTTGTCATTCAGAGACACCAGAGCATCCCGAGCGCAGTGGTGTGGAGACTGCGACAAACCTCGTCCTCGCATCCCCCGAGGAGGCAGGTTTCTCGTCCAGCGCTCTCGCTGCAGCGATCGACACGATACGCCGGGCGGTGGATGAAGGTCGGCTCACCGGCGTCCAGGTTCTGGTGGCACGAGACGGAAAGGTGGTTGCTCACGAAGCCATGGGCTTCAGGGATCTCGATCAGAGACTCCCGATGGAGAAGAGTTCACTGCTCCGGATGGCGTCGACCACCAAGACCTTCGTGGCTACCGGGATCTTGTTACTGGTCCAGGATGGTCTCCTCGATATCTCTTCCCCGGTCTCGGAGTATTTGCCGGGATTTGCTGATGGCCTTTCCGCGAACATTACGGTACAGGATTTACTGCGGCACACGGCAGGGTTCGCCTACACGTACACCAACTACGTCGGTGATATTACGATGGCATCCGACGAGTTTCCCGACGCTCCGAGCATGATCGTAGAAGCGATCAAGATCGGTCGCGAAGGGCCGGAGGTTGAACCATGCACACGCTGTCAGTATACCAACTGGGCCTACACGGTCTTGGGTGGACTCTTGGATCAGGTTTCCGGCAAGAAGTTGGATTTCTTTCTGAGTGAAAGGTTGTATCAGCCTTTAGGAATGACCGATACATCGCACGAGCTCTTTGGAGTCGATTCGTCGCGGGTATCTCTGAGTTACCAGATGGTGGATGGTGCTTGGGAGATCATACCCCCCGAGACTCCGCCATTCGCTCGAGGTACTGGTGGGTTGGTAACAACTGCCTGGGACTATGCGAAGTTTGCGCAACTGTTTCTGGATAGTGGATCAATCAACGGACAGTCGATTCTGTCTCCGGAATGGGTAAAGGAAGCAACTTCCGTACAGGTGGAATGCCCGTTCCTATACATCGGCCCCGATGATCTCGCCCGTCTCGGAGTCACCGCGTCGTGGCAATACAAACGCGACAGGAGAGATATGGGCCTCGATATCGGGTATGGACTGGGTTGGGCTGTGTCCGCGAACGGATCCTTCGGACACACGGGATTCCGCGGGCTCTTTTCCCTCATTGATCCCAACGAGCGTCTCATCATCCTTCTCTTCGCACAAAGCCGTGTAGGTGGCACACCTGGCCAGGAGTTTGTAGAAGCGGTTTACGCAGCGATCACTGACTGAGGCGTCCACTCTCGCGTTTTCTCGTCTTAGACTGCATCTTAGCCGTTTATGACCAACATCTTTGATCGTTTGAAAGCCGCGTTGTCCGACCGCTACACCATTGAGCGGGAACTCGGTGCTGGCGGTATGGCTACGGTCTACCTCGCGCACGACGTGAAGCACGACCGTAAGGTGGCGGTGAAGGTTCTGCGCCCCGAACTGGCCGCAATACTCGGTGCTGAGCGTTTTCTGCACGAGATAAAGGTCACAGCCAATCTGCAGCACCCACACATCTTGTCGCTGCATGATTCAGGTGAAGCTGAGTCGTTCCTCTATTACGTGATGCCCTATGTCGAGGGCGAGTCACTCCGCGAAAAGCTGAACCGCGAGAAACAGTTTTCCATTGAAGAGTCCATCGACATCACCAAGTGCGTCGCGAGCGCGTTGGACTATGCCCACCGTCACAACGTCATTCACCGCGACATAAAACCGGAGAACATCCTCCTGCACGACGCTGAGCCGGTTGTTGCAGACTTCGGTATCGCGTTGGCTGTTTCGGCAGCAGGTGGTGTGCGCCTGACCGAAACCGGTCTCTCACTTGGCACGCCACAGTACATGAGTCCCGAACAGGCGACGGGCGATCGAGAGATAGACGGGAAGAGCGACATTTACGCTCTGGGCTGTGTTTTGTACGAGATGCTCGCCGGCGATCCTCCGCACACTGGCTCGACGGTGCAAGCAGTCATTGCCGCAACGGTGAGCGTGGACCCTCGACCAATCACCGAGCGGCGGCGCACAGTCCCGAATCACGTGGTGCTTGCGTTGCATCGGGCGCTCGAGAAGGTTCCCGCCGATCGCTTTGAATCGGCGGGTCAATTCGCAGAAGCCCTCGGCGCAAAGGCCACGAGAGTCATTCCGAGTCTTGCCGTCGGCCGCACTGAGCGTAATCGGTATCTACAGTACCTGCCATGGTTCGTGGCTGCGGTGCTTGCAATGTTGGTGGGGTTACAGTTGTTGTCACACGAGACTCAGCCGCAGCCACTCGTTGTGACTTCCATCGCTCCACCCCCGGGCCACAGGTTTCTGTCGCAAGTCTCCTTTGCGATTTCACCGGACGGAACAAGGCTTGCGTTTACGACTGTTTCTGAAGAGGGAGATCGGCAGCTTTGGCTGCGCCCGCTCAATACTACAGAGGTTTCGCCACTCGCAGCGGTTGACGGACCGGGGTGGCCGTTCTGGTCTCCCGATGGCACGTCACTGGGGTACTTCTCTGAAGGCAGCATCTGGACTCTGAACGTGGCTGGCAGTGGATCCAGGAGCCCGCTCTGCGACGTCACTGCATTCAGGGGTGGTGCATGGAGCCCTTCGGACGATATCGTGTTCGCAGCGAAGGGAGGACTCTGGCTAACGCATGCCAGTAGTGGAGGTTGCGAGCTCTTCATCGCTGACACCAATGATGCATATGCGGCTCGCCCGACGTTTCTCCCTGACGGTAAAAGATTTCTATTCACTCGGCCTGAAGGTCGGACTCTCGAGCTCGGAGACGTCCAGACCGCCGAGACACAGATCGTGAGATCTTGGGATGCCATGCCTAATGGTGAGAGTGAGAATCAATGGGTGCAGTTCGCTCGACCGGACTATTTGGTGTTTGGAGGGTACGAACAGGATGGTGCAGGGGGCGGAGTGTCGTTGCTACGGGCTGCCAGGTTCGACATGAACGATTACTCCATTAGGAGTGACCCTGTAGTGGTACAGCGAGATGTGTGGTCCTTCGCGGGAATACATTCATACTCGGTCTCCAACAACGGTCTTCTGGTCTACACGCCGTGGCAGGGCAACCGTCCGCCAACAGCGCTCGATCGTGACGGTACGCCCACTGAGATTCAGGTAAACAACATAGAAGACCGCTGGACGTTCGCAGCCGCCAAAGAGCATCCTTGGTTGTTCCTCGGGGGCGACCAGGATATTTGGAAGTTCGATCGATCGACCGGTATTCCGGAGAAGCTCTACACGGGGACTGCTCTCTCACCCATCCCAGGGCCGGGCGACTCGCTGGTAGCATTTCTGTATTGGCGACCGCAAGAGGGATGCAAGACCAATGTGTTCAACTTATCAACGGACACAGTCTCTGAACTCATCGGGGGTGAGTGCCTTTTCATCACGGATTGGTCTGCAGACGGACAACACCTGCTGCTCGAGAATTCGCTCAATTGGATACCAGACTCGCTGCCATACATTCAGATCTGGAGTTATTCACTAGCTGAAGAATCTCTGTCGCTGCTCGTGGCTAGAGATGGCGATGTAAGGGACGGCTCTCTTTCTCCAGATAGCCGCTGGGTTGCCTTCAGCAGTGCTGAAACCGGGACGCCGGAAGTGTACGTGCGCCGCTTCGCGTCGCATGGAGCTGCGGTACGGATTTCGCGCACGGGCGGTCGTTGGCCGAAGTGGAATGATAACGGACGTGAGATCTATTTCTTGTCACCGGACGGGGCTGTGTACGTGGCAGACGTCACGAGCGTTTTTGCAGGTCGTGCTCCGTCTGCCCCCCGAGTTCTCTTCAGGCATCCGCTGGGCCTTACAGTGCACTTTCTCGACACCGGTATCGGGTTTGGTGCTACGCCCGACGGTTCGACATTCTTCATCAGAACTCAGGTACAAAGTCAGAACATCGCGCTCGTTCAGAACTGGCCGGCGTTGATGGATCTGCGATGAGCCGAGTCTTGTTGTCGTGTATGATGATGCCGATATCGAGGGCGGTCTCCTTTTTTCGGTCGGTCGTGACCACCTCTACCTGACAGTGCCCGAGCACGAGAGTGACATCTGGGTCATGGAAGTTGAGGTCGAACGGTAGCCGGCAACAACGCGACTACCCGCCGTTCCAAGAGTCAATGAGGTAACGCAGAAGGCTGCAACGAGTCAGTCGGTCCGGCCAATCTGCGTCTTTGGCACTATGAATCCCTCGGCTACTCTCGCGTCGGTGGCAACGGGCTCGTATCTTGTTGGACGTTGGATGGTTTTGCGTCGCACAACCGTTTCAGAAACGACCGACGATGACAGTGGACCAAGAGAGCATTCAAACTGCAATTCGTGTGTTGCTGGACGAAGCGCCGGATGGGTCAAAGGTCATTCTGTTCGGGTCCTATGCAAAGGACGCCGCAGAACCCGCAAGTGACGTTGACTTTTTGGTGGTGGAACCGGTCGTGGTTGATCGGACGAGGGAAGTGGCTCGACTGCGTATTGCCGTTCATGACGTTCTCAGGGCGTTCATGGTCCCGGTCGACATCCTAGTGTTGAGCAAAGCTGAATTCGAACAGTGGCGCCACGCACCGAATACGATATACCACCACGCGGACAACGAGGGCCGGGTCCATGAGCGCGTCGCGTGAGCACGGACTGAAACTTCTCGAGAGAGCAAAGGGCGATAGCCACGTTTCGGCGACACTAGCGGCTGATTCTGGGTCACCACCATGGAGCGTTGGCTTTCACGCTCAGCAGGCCGTAGAGAAGGCCATTAAGGCGGTACTAGCTCACCGGGAAATCCAATACCCGTTCACTCATGACATCCTACTACTGGTCGAGCTATTAGGTGCCAACGGAATACAGGCCCCGCCTAAATCGGAAGACCTCGTGTTATTGACGCCATTTGCAGCCGCGTGGCGATATGACGACCCTCTCCAGGAGTCTGCCACCATTGATTACGACTGGGTGCTCGGACGTGCGGAAGAGACGGTTGCATGGGCTGCGGCATTGATCGAAAGCACGTGATGCTATCGGTCTATGTGAATGACTGATCCCCTCTCCAGCCTCACCGCCGCTCTCGCTGATCGCTACACCATCGAGCGCGAACTCGGCGCCGGCGGCATGGCGACGGTCTACCTTGCCCACGATTTGAAGCACGACCGTAAGGTCGCGGTCAAGGTGCTGCGGCCGAAGTTGGCGGCGGTGCTCGGGACTGAGCGGTTTCTAAATGAGATAAAGGTTACCGCAAACCTAAGTCATCCGCACATCCTTCCGCTGCTCGACTCTGGCAAGGCGGGCAGTCGGACAGGCGGACAGTGGTAGTCCGGGTGAGTTCCTCTACTACGCGATGCCCTATGTGGAGGGTGAGTCCCTAAGGGAAAAACTCAATCGTGAGAAGCAGCTCTCCATCGAAGAGTCACTGGAGATCACCAAGTCGGTTGCCAGCGCTCTCGACTACGCACACCGGCAGAACGTCATTCACCGCGACATCAAGCCTGAGAACATTCTACTCCACGACGGTCAGCCGGTCGTTGCTGACTTCGGGATCTCCCTAGCCGTAAGTGCTGCAGGAGGTACTCGGCTTACCGAGACCGGCCTGTCACTCGGTACGCCGCAGTACATGAGCCCCGAGCAGGCAACGGGAGATCGTGAGGTCGATGGGCGGAGCGATGTCTACTCGCTAGCGTGCGTGTTGTATGAGATGCTTGCCGGGGATCCTCCGCACACAGGTTCTACGGTTCAGGCAGTGATTGCCAAAGTAGTGACGGACAGTCCGCGTCCCGTCACTGAGCTGAGAAATACCGTTCCGCCGCACGTAGCTGCGGTGGTGCACAAGGCGCTGGCCAAGTTACCGGCCGATCGGTTCGGCGAGGCTTCGGCGTTTGCTGCTGCTCTCAGTGACAAGATGTTCACCGCTTCGCTTCCGTCGAGAGTTTCCGTAAACGATTCCAAGACTTGGACACGGCCGACCAAGGTCTTTGCGATTGCCTCCGTATTGTTGGCTGTCATGCTTGTGTTTGTTTCAGTGAGGAGTCTTGCTCGGCAGGAAGAGCATGCCGAGCCCAGCCGCTGGATCGAACGGCTTCCTCCCAGCTCTCAGTTCGACCTGTCACTGTGGCAACGTCCCTTCGCCGTCTCTCCAGACGGAAATCGAATCGCGTACGTTGCCCAGGACTCGAGCGGTAACCGGCTATACCTGAGGAATCTGAACGAGCATGAGGCTTCCGCTGTACCGAACACGTCGGGTGCGGGTAACCCATTCTTTTCTCCTGACGGCGACTGGCTTGCCTTCTTTGCTGACGGGAAGCTCCAAAAGGTATCGACTGGGGGCGGGAGCCCGTTAGTGTTTTGCGAGACGAGTCTCATCACTGCCGGTGCTCACTGGGGCATCAAAGACACCATACCGGCGGGTGTCAAGATAGTTGTCGCATAAATCGGTTTCATGCTACAGACCGGTTCTGGATCTTTTCGGCTTGGCTTGAGGTCGATGCCCCAGGGTTGAG
>CAZOJI010000044.1:0-37232 GCA_964580055.1 uncultured Gemmatimonadaceae bacterium
TCGGCCAGATAGATCGGCATGAACGTAATGAATGTCTGACCGGTGACCGACCTGAGGACCATGACGAGCCAAATCAAGAGCATGGGTTTGTAGACCTTCCCCAGAGTTTCCCTCATTGACCCCAGGAAACCGAGGTGCGACAGGTTCTCGCTGACCGGCATGGGCAAGTACTTCAAACAGAACAGGAAGGCGAATGCTCCCAGGACCGCGGTAAAGGGCATCGCTTCGAGCCCGAACCGGGCCACATACCAGGTGATAAAAACCGGTCCCAATGCAAACGCGAATGTTCCGCCGGTGTTGAAGATCGACAGGCAGAACCCGGTGCGCTTACCGGCATACAGAGGCACCATGCCTGTCGTGGAAGGGTGGTACATCGACGAGCCGATGGAGCCAAGACAGAGCACCGCCAGTAAGCTCCAGAAATTCGGTGCAAGCCCTGAAAAGGGGATGAAGAAGAAGGCGAGGAAAAGCCCGGTCAAGACGAATCGGCGCGTCTCGTACCGGTCGGCGAAATATCCTGAAACCGGCTGAACGATGAACGACAGGAACCTGACCGACCCGGTGATGAAACCGACCTGGGCGAGGCTCAGGCTGAGTTTGTCGACGAAAGCGGGCAACAGCGGCGTGAAGAACGAAGAGTAGAAGTCGCCGGAGAAATGCACCAGCGTCAACACGAAGATTATAAAGTATTGAACCTTGCCCGAAGGAGCTGTATCTCTTGTCATCGAAGATCCGTCCGCCACCACACTCTTGAGGTGCACACAAGTTAACCGGGTGTCCCCGGGCTACGTGTGCGGAGCCCGCGCATCAGGCGCAGCCTCGACCCAGCCACCGCAACCACCATTCTGGCGTCGTTGGTCTCGTGATCGATCCACCGTTGTAGGACGCCTTGCAGTTCGGGCAGAACGGGTCGCTCAGAACCAAGACGTTCGACTTCCTCGGCTTCACCATCTGCTCGTGTAAGGCCGCAATGGTGGTTGGCGTCCGGGAATGAAGAGATGCAAGGCGTGTCCGAGGGGTCCTCACAACGCTCGGCGACCGGCGTCACGGGCAACTGCCGCTCGAGGTCCAGCACTCCGCCCTCCGCCCAGCCTCCCACTCCCAGAAGGGTAGAAGGCCCAAACCTCCACTAGCGTCACCCTCCTATCAGCTCAAACGTCTCCACGGTATACGCGATCGGGGTGTTGACTTGAAAAACCCGCTGATGATATCATGTCGTAGCCATGCATGATACTAGACGCTTGCTGCCTGCCGCGGGGACTGCATCAGGACGGTTCCTTCTCAGGATGGAACCCGGGCTTCACGCAGCGCTTCGACAAGCAGCCCAGGAGGCGGATGTCTCGCTCAACGAGTATTGCGCCCGTAAACTCGCCTTGCCTGCAAAGAGCCTGGCTGCATCGGGCGGGGATGCAACTGCAAGAGCGGCGGGCCTTCTTGGGGATGCTCTGATCGGCGTCGTGGCGTTTGGTTCGTGGGCCCGACAGGAACTGGCTCAGAATTCGGACGTAGACTTGCTCATTGTTGTCGATGACGAGGTCCCGATAGGTCGGTGGCTGTATCACGAGTGGGACGAATCGCCAATTAGTTGGAACGGCCATCCCTTGGAGCCCCATTTCGTGCATCTACCCCGACCCGGTGTACGCACGAGCGGCATCTGGCCTGAAGTGGCGTTGGAAGGGGTAGTGCTGTTCGAGCAAGACCTGGTGGTATCTCGACTGCTGGTTGGAATACGCCGGCAGATCGCTTCCGGTCAGATCGTCCGACGCCGTGTCCACGGACAACCCTACTGGGTGGAGGCCGCCTGAGATGCGCAATGTCGATCTTGCGAGTGACTATGTACGCCGCGCGGAGGTCCGCCTCCGAGCCTTGGATGTGCTCTTTGAAGGCGAGAGCTGGGCCGACGTCGTGCGTGAGTCGCAGGAGATCGTGGAGTTGACCCTGAAAGCCTTGCTGCGAGCCTGCGGCATCGATCCCCCCCGAGTCCACGATGTGTCGGACGTATTGCTCGCCGAGCGCGCACGGCTGCCGCAGTCCTTAGAGACGGAGCTCGACACTCTAACCAAAGTCTCCCGTAACCTCCGCCGAGACCGAGAGCTGGCGTTCTACGGCGCCGAGGATCTGACACCATCCGGATTTTACTCGCGTGAGGACGGGGAGCAGGCACGGGATGGAGCGCGGCGGACGGTCGAGCTTGTGAAGCCCCACGTCCTGAAGCCCGGCTGAGGGCGCGCTGCGCCACCACTCGAGCCGCCACAGTAACAGGCTCAATACTTCCCGATACAGGTGCCGCCTGGCGGCTCGCAGGCCCAGGCGAGATACTCGCGACTGGTAACTGTCACCCATGTCGGACAAGACCTCAGCTCTACGGTCTCGGCGTACCACCATCGCGACGCGAGCGGTGATGGACTCCGTGGTCGGCAGGGTGCGCGCGCCCCGGAGTTCAATGCCGAATGAAGCTCATATTCGGCCAGCCGATCCAACTCAGTGCGCTCCTCGGCTGTCAGGTACACCTGGATCGGCTCCCGTACCTTGGATTTGCTTGATCTCTCGGACATGGTGGCAAATTCAATGACTAAATTTGCCGAATCCCAGCGGTTAATTTACAGGCGCGCCGACTCGTACCCGACAGATAATCAGCCCTCGATCTCCCCCCTCGCCTCCGCCGCCCTCGCGTGTGCCTCCAGTCCCTCCCGCCGTGCGAGCCACGCCGAATCCTCGATCAACTCGGTTGCCGAAGCGTTATCGCCGCTGCGGATCCAGGTGCGGATTCTGAGGAAGTCGAGGACGGACAGACCGCCCTTGGCCCTCGCTGTCCGCCCGGTTGGCAGTACGTGGTTCGGGCCCGCTCCGTAGTCCCCAAACACCTCGGCTGCGCGCTCCCCGACGAAGACGGCTCCGTAGTGTTTGAGTTGTGGCAGCAGCGAGTCGGGATGTGCCACCGAAAGCTGTAGATGCTCCGGCGCTAGGTCGTTGCACACGCGTACCGCCTCCGCCCGGTCGCCGCAGTATATAGCGCCGCCATTGCTCAGGGCCTGGATCGCCACATCGGCCGTGGGCAGGTCGCGCGCCTGCCGCTCGAGTTCCCGTTCCACCGCGTCTATTAGGGCCGCGTCTACAGACACGAGAATGGGGAGTGCGCGCACGTCGTGTTCCGCCTGCGCCAGGAGATCGGCAGCGATCAACGACGGGTTTGCGGCAGCGTCTCCCACAACGACCAGTTCCGACGGTCCGGCGAGCATGTCTATCGCGACGTGAGCGGACACGACCTGCTTTGCGGCCGTCACGTACTCGTTGCCGGGCCCGACCACGATGTCACTCGGGGGAACCGGACCGACTCCGTAGGCCAGGGCTGCTATGGACTGCGCCCCGCCGACAGCCAGCAGACCGTCGGCCCCGGCCAGCGCCGCTGCCGCAACGGTGATTGGAGCGGGTCTGGGGCTCGCCACCCACACACTCTCTACTCCGGCGACCCTCGCGGTGACGGCGGTCATGAGTACCGATGACGGCAAAGGGTAGCGTCCGCCGGGAGCGTAACAGCCGGCGCGCTCGATCGGCTCCACTGTGTGGCCCGCCGAGCCTCCCGCTACGTCTACCTCGAGCGGCCTGAGTGTATGGCGCTGCGCCTCTGCAAACACCCTGATTCTATCGGCAATGCGCTCGAGACGTTCTCGAGCCTCCTTGTCCAGAGCATCCAGCTCCTTTTTCATCTCCGAGCCCGCGAGATACAGCGGCTCGTCAGCGGATCGCTCGTTGAAGCGCAGGGCGTATTCCCGCAGCACCTCCTCTCCGCCGTCGCGGAAGCGGCTCACGATCTCCGCGGCCGCAGCCTGCACTTCGGCGGGCAAACCCGCCTGCTGCCGCCGGACGAGATCTTCGGGAGCACGCTTGGGCAGCAGCATCAGATCCATTGCCCCTTGGGTTTGGCCTGCATCGGCCTCCGAGAAACCCGCCGGTTCCGGAGAGCAAGCTCCTCGACGATCGACTGCAGCGAGACGCCGGATCGCTCGGCTGCCACCAGCGCGAAGTAGAGCAAGTCGGCGGCTTCATGGCGGGCTTCCTCGGCCGTTTGCGCGGCGGCTAGCTCGCCGGCCTCCTCGATCAATTTCTTCCCGAGTAGATCTGCGTCCTCGAAGAGCCGAGCCGTTCCCGACTTCGGGTCCGCGGCCGCACGGCGCTGCTGTATCACCCGTTGCAGCGACGGCAGATCGAACGGTGTCGGCCAGCAGGCGCGCTCTCCAGTATGGCAAAACCCCATGCCGTGTTGCTTGACAGTGAACCTTAGCGCATCCCGATCGCAGTCGAGATCGACCCTCAACAGTTCCTGGGTCGACCCCGATGTCGCTCCCTTTATCCATAGTTCGTTGCGCGACCGCGACCAGTAGATGCCGCGGCGCTGCTCGACCGCCGCGGCCAGGGACTCACGCGTGCTCCAGACTAGTCCCAGTGTGATTCCGTTCTCGTCGCAGACGACCGTGGGCCAGAGCCTGTCGTCGATGCCGCGCTCCAGAGGAGCACCCAACGCCTCGCCGAGCGAGATCTTCTCGGTGTAGAGAGCCATGCCCACCTGAGCGTCGGCGCCCATTCGGTCGAGATCTGCGATATGATCCGCGGTCGTGATGCCTCCCGCGGCTGTGACGCGAGCGTCACCGGCAGCGGCCACGGCGTGCTCCACGAGCTGGAAATCGAAGCCGCCCATGTCGCCCTCCCTTTCCACTTGCGTGAGAAGGAAGCCTTTCACCGTCAGTGCCAGCTCGGATATGCGGTCGACAGCATTGTGCCTGGTTCGCATCTGCCAGCCGTCCACGACGACGGAGCCTCGCTCGGCATCCACGGCGGCTACCACGCGCTCTTTAGGGAGACTGGAGCAGAACTCTACCGATGCCGCGGTTCCCACGATTATTGAGGCCGCTCCCGCGTCGAGCCAATCTCTTGCCGTGTCGAGATCGCGAATTCCGCCGCCCACCCTGCAATCCGCCGTCTTCACCATCTCGCGGATGAGATCGGCGTTGGAGCCCTTGCCGAGCGCCGCATCGAGATCGATCACCGCAACCTCGCCGGCCACGGCGAACTGTTCGAGCCGTTCCATGGGATGACCGCCGTCGAGCACGTACTCGCGGCCGTGGCGGAGCTGGACCGCCCGGCCGTTCTGTATGTCAATGCTTGGTACAATCACAGGCGCACCGCCAATCCGTTGGCCCTCAAGTGTTGTTTTATGCCGGACACGGTGTCGTCACCATCGTGGAACACCGAGGCCGCGAGCACGGCGTCGGCGCCGGCTTGCAACGCCTGCACGACGTGATCGCGCGTACCGATGCCGCCCGATGCGATTACCGGAACCGAAACCGCTTTGCTGACCGAATCGAGCAACGCGAGGTCGCAACCGGCACGCGTGCCGTCCTGATCCCAGCTCGTGAGCAGTATCTCCCCCGCACCGCGGCTCACGCCCTCGCCGGCCCACTGCACGGCATCGATCCCCGTCGGCTCACGTCCCCCGCTCACCAGCACTTCCCAGCCGTCCCCGCTCTTTCTTCTGGCATCGATAGCGAGGACCGTGCACTGGGAGCCGAACTCACTCGCCATGCTCGTGAGCAGCGAGGGATCTCTCACCGCCGCCGAGTTGACGCTCACCTTGTCGGCTCCGGCAGCCAGCAGGCGGCGGGCATCGTCGACCTGACGTACCCCTCCTCCCACTGTGAGCGGTATGTGCAGCTCGGTCCGCACCGCCCGCACCGTCTCGAGTTGAGTCTCCTTGGCCTCGGGGGTGGCCGCGATGTCGAGCACGACTATCTCGTCCGCACCCTGTTCCTCGTACAGGGCGGCCTGGATCGCCGGGTCGCCGGCATCGCGGATCTGCTGGAACTTGATGCCCTTGACGACGCGCCCGTCCCTTACGTCGAGGCAGGGGATTATCCGCCGCGTCACTTCGCTCGGGAAGAAGCCGGATGCAGGTCGCGCGTCTGCCGCTTCCAATGTGTCTGCTGCATCTCTTGCGCCTCGCGCTGCCGCCTCTGTCACCCCCTTGGTTCTCATAGCATCCCTGAGCCAGCGGTCGATGAGGTCGAGGCCCCATCTCCCCGAAAGCTCGGGATGGAACTGACACGCCAGCGTTCGGCCGTGCACCAAAGCCGAAGCGAACCTGCGCCCGTGCTTCGTCCATGCCGCCTCCCATCCGCTCGGCGCACGGGGCAGACAATAGGAATTGGCGAACGCGGCGTATCCGCCGTTCAGGAGACAACCCTCGGGGGGTGCTTCGACGTAGTTCCACCCCAGATGCGGCACTCGGACACTGTTCGGCAGTGCCTCGAACCGTCCCGGTATTACACCAATCCCGTCCACGCCGGGACTCTCCTCGCTGGCCTCGGCGAGCATCTGCATGCCGAGGCATACTGCCAGGAGCGGTTTGCCGGTCTCGCACGCCTGGCGCACGGCTTTATCCAACCCGTATTCCTTCAACGCGGCCATTCCGGCGCCGAACGAGCCGACACCCGGCAGAACCACGTGACTCGCATCTGAAACGACCGCAGGGTCGGTCGTGACTATCGCGTTCGAGCCCAGGCCGTCGAAGGCGCTCTTGATCGAGGCGAGATTCGCTACGCCGGAGTTGACGATAGCGACGCGGTTCACGAACGACCTCGAGTCAAAGCTCGCCTCCCGCGATCACTCCCTTGGTGGACGGCACGTCGCCGCTTCCGGAGATAGTGACCGCTTCTCTAAGCGCCAGGGCGGCTGCCTTGAAAGCCGCCTCGGCTTTGTGGTGATCGTTCTCGCCTTTGAGTATGTCGACGTGGAGAGTGATCTTTGCGGCGACCGCCAGCGACGCCAGCACGTGAGCGACGTTTTCGCACGACAGGTCTCCCAGGCTCTCGCGGCGCAAACCTAGATTCACATCGGCGAAGGGACGGCCGGATATGTCGATCACCGCTCGGGCGAGGGCTTCGTCGAGGGGGGCGTGGGCGGATCCAAAGCGGCGGATTCCCGCACGGCCGGCGAGCGCCTGGTCCAGAGCTTGACCGACGGCCAAACCGCAGTCTTCGGCGGTGTGGTGATCGTCGACGTCGAGATCTCCGGAGCAGGATAGTGACAGGTCGATGCGCGAGTGCTTTGCGAGGGCGGAAAGGAGGTGGTCGAGAAAACCGATCCCTGTAGAGATCTCTGCTTCGCCCGAGCCGTCGAGGTCGAGACTGGCAGATATCGAGGTCTCGCGCGTGTTACGCTCGACTTGGGCCCGTCGGTTCGTCATGTGAGCATCCCCTTCATAACAGAGACATCGTCGATGACCGTGACGGCTCCGGCGTTCATGAGGGCCGTTGAGATTGCCGCGGCGTCCGAGCCCGAGGGCGGAATGCCGATGGGCATCACGCCGGCCCCCTCGGCGGCGCGGATGTCGTCCGGCGTGTCACCGATCATCCAGGCGCGCTCCACGCCCAGTCGTTCGAGGGCGAGCCGTACCGGCTTGGGGTCCGGCTTGTTGGGGCCGTCCTCGAGGCAGACAGTAGTCGCGAAGAGATCGTCGATTCCCGCACGTTCCAGGAACCAACGCGCCTCTTCTCTGGGACGGCCGGTGACTATGCCCAAAGGCAGGCGGTCGGCCAGCTCTTGGAGTACGGGGCGCTCGACCAGGAGTGTCTCGCTCTCCCGGAACCCGGGTGAATCCTCAGTTCCGAGGTAGAACTCCTGGTAGCGCTCGTAGATGTCGTCGAACGACACCTCGATTCCGTTCTCGCCGAGGAGCCGTTGCGTCAGAACCCAGTCGTTGTTTGCATCACCCGCCATCACCGCGCGTTCCAAATCCTGCTTCTCCAAGTCGAGCCCGAAAGACCGGGCCGTCTCTAGAGTGCAGCGGCGGTAGGATCCATTGACGTTGGCGAGCACGCCGTCCATGTCGAAAAGCAACGCCTCCGGCGCGAGACATTTGTCCAGCGCCTGAGTGAGCCTAATAAAATCCTGCTCGTTGCCGGGAAGGCTGATCCTGAGGCCGTTCTTGGTCTCCTCTCTGTGCGGGAAGTACCGCACCTGCACTCCGCACCACGCCAGTCCGTCGTAGACGAACTGGGCGCGATCTCCCAGTTCCGCGAACACGAAGTTACCCTCGGAGGGTGGGGATGAAACCCCAAGCTCCTCGAGATGGATCCTGAGCCTGGCGAGCTCGTCGCGGATGCTCCCCACATGCCTCATGACCGATCCTTCACCGGTCCGCAGCCGCTCGGCCACCACCGCTATGGACAACGCTGAGACGGGGTAAGGATTGCCCGCGTTCCTCACCACGTTTGCCACTTCGGGCCTGGCCAGCAAATAGCCCACCCGGCACCCGGCCAGTCCCCACGCCTTGGAGAACGTATGAACCACCATCACGTTTTCGTATTCGAGGGCGGCCGGAGTGAGATCTTCGGTTGCGTAGTCGGCGTAGGCGTGGTCGAGCAACACGTAAGCCGACTCCGCAGCCTCGGCTATCTGCTCGAGGTCCGTCGCCGTAGCGACCAGGCCGGTCGGGTTGTTGGGGGAGACGATCGTTACCAGCGCAGTGTTGGGTCCGATAGCGGCGATCATCTCGGCGGTCGGGAACGAGTCTCGCCACGGTACAGTGACGACTGTACCGCCGGCCGTCGCCGCGAAACGATGGATCATCTCGAACGTTGGCACCGCAACCAGCAACTCACGTCCCGGCTCGAGGTAGGCCCGGCACACCCTGTCGATCGCATCATCAGCGCCGGCGGTAACGACCACGTGGTCGGGTTCGAGGCCGTGCAACGCGGCGATCACTCGTTCGAGTTCGGAGAGATCCGGGTATTCGCGCAGCAGCCGAGCGTCCTGGGCACCCAGCGCTCGAAGCAGCAGTCCCGGCGGCCGGTCGCCTTCGTTGCCGTCCAGCCGCAGCATGTTTCTCCGAGTGGGAGTCGGCCTGCGGTATGGTGTTTTGGGAACTCGGGTCTGCGGATATGAGTTTGATTTGCTCATGGCACGATCTGGGCTAGGGCTGTGACTATGACGTCTGAACCACCAGCGGCCTTCACCGCCGGGATTACCGCGGGAAGCTGTTCCTTGGGTACCGCGGCCTTTACCGCATAACCGCTACTGCCGAACAACGGCGACACTGTAGCTTCGCGCATGCAGGGCAGAAGCGCCACCACCTCTTCCAGTTTATCGCCCGGCGCGTTCACTTCAACCATGACCCTGCGGCGAGCTTCCAGCACACTCTTCAGCAACATAACGAGCCCCTCGATCCGTTTTTTCTTTTCGCCGCTGTCCAGAGCCTCGGGGCTGGCATATAACCTAGTCGAAGAGCGCGCAAGTGTGTCGATAACCAGCAGTCCGTTGGCCTGGAGAGTGTTTCCTGTAGCTGTGTTGTCGACGATCACGTCCGCATCCTCTGGTGGAAACACTTCGGTCGCACCGTAAGATCTCACGAATTCCGCGTCGAGCTCGCGGCGCTCGATCCAGCGGCACGCGATTCTCTCGTACTCCGACGCGACCGTCAAGCGTCGCGAGGGGAGTTCGCCGCCGACGAGGAGACTCTCCGGGGCTGCGGCGACTACCTTGACCCTGTCGAGTTCGGTATCCAGCAACTCGACCACCCCCGCGTTCATCTCTTCGACCCAGTCCGCTCCCGCGAAACCGAGATCCCGGCTGCCCAGTGCCAGCATTTCGACGATGTTTTGGGGCTTCAACATCTTGGCTTCGGTATTCTCGAGCGAGACCGTGGGCCGGTACCCGCGCGCGGTTGGCGTTACCGAGATGCCCGCGTCGCCCAGGAGCTTCAGCACCGCCGACTCCATGTGCCCCTTGGGCAACCCCAGTCTAATTGTTGTTTGCTTCGATCCGTCGTCATCCATTTTCAATTACCCAATCTAGAGTTCAGCCTGAGTCATTCGCAGCGAAGTCGAGCCGACTCCACACAAACAAAACAAAAAACGCCGGCCTGAAGGGCCGGCGCAGAGCGTGTCGTTTCAATTCGTGAGAAATCTATGAATCAACGTCGCCACGCACCTCCAGCCGGCCACTCGCCATGCGAATGGTGATGGTGATGTCGGTGCGTGCGCGCGAGAATCGGTTTCATTAGACGGTGAATCAAGCCTTGGTTTCGGGATCTGTCAAGTGGATCGGCGGTGTCTTGCGTAGCCGCCCCTCAGTCGTCACTGCCGTCTCTCAGCGCGTCCTGCCAGGTCTTGAACTGGTTGCACAGATTCAGCCCTTTGACGAATTCGCTATCGATTGCGGTCGGTGGATCGTCTTCGCCCGCGCACGGGTCCTCTATCCCGTGAACCAACGCGTTCGCGATGTGTACTGTACCTGCGATGCCGAGAGTCTTGGTTTCGCTGCTCGACTTTGTGCAGGGGAAGCGACTCGGCGTTGGTGGTCTCCAGCAGCTGCTCATACTCATCGGGCCAAGTGCTCGCGAGCACACTCGGACCAGAGCCTCTCGAAAGGCGCTCGGCGACAGTGGCTTGGAGAAGAACTGGTGCGCAACGGCGGTGGCCCGGAGGGATGCGTCATGCTCGCAGTGGCCGGACTGGATGATTCGACTTCACCATATAGCAGTATGCAGATGGGAAGTGGAGTCCTCCGGGGGGCGGGGTCGTCTCGCCGGAACGGTGCGCACCGGTTGAATCAGATGGTCTTCGAGGTCTAGCCCCTTACTAACCTCGCTCTCCATCGATCAATCGGCTCTCCAGCTCCTCCACCCTGTTGATCAACACCTCCAGAACGCTTACCTGGTTGTCTCCCTTACTCGCACTGACGCTCACCTGATGATCTCCCTGGCTGTCATCGACGTCCCCTTTCATGGCCAAGCTCCCCTTCTTGTCGGGATCGAGCACGCGCCCCGCCACACCGACCACGGTTGCCGCCGCCGGGACATCCTTAACGACGACTGCGCCGGCCCCTATCCTGGCGCCGTCCCCAACCAGCAGGGCTCCGAGCACCTTGGCACCACCGCCGACAATGATCCCGTTTCCGAGCGTTGGATGGCGTTTCTTTTTCTCGAGGCTGGTGCCGCCGAGGGTAACCCCCTGGTAGAGCATGACGTCGTCGCCGATCTCGGTTGTCTCGCCGATCACCACACCCATACCGTGATCGATGAAGAAGCGCCTGCCGATCTGTGCTCCCGGATGGATCTCGATACCGGTCAGCCATCGGCTCACATGGCTCAGAAACCGCGCCAAAAACATGAGCTTCAGCTTCCACAACCCGTGCGCGACTCGATGCATCCACACCGCGTGCAGCCCGGGGTAGCAGACCAGCACCTCGGGAATACTCCTGGCTGCCGGGTCGCAACGGAAAACGGTGCGAACATCCTCGCCGAGGTTTCTGAATCTCCACCGGCTTCCCCGAGACGGCTCAACGGGCTCAGCCTGGCCGTACCGTGGAGGTACGGGATCGTAGGAGGGTCCGCGTCGGCGGTCCGCTGTGTCTTGCTCTCTATACGTGTGTTGAACGGCGGTCATGGTCTCCTCCAGCCGCTCAGCTCTGTTCCGCTGAGTTCTCGAATTGGAATAGTGGGGTCGACAAATAGCGTTCCCCTGTATCGCAGAGAATCGTGACAATCAACTTGCCGGCGTTCTCGGCACGGCGTGCTACCTGAAGTGCCGCGCATACGTTGGCGCCGGCCGATATTCCGACCAGGATTCCCTCGGTGCGGGCTAGCTGCCGCGCCGACTCGAAAGCATCCTCGTTGCTAACGCGAATCACCTCGTCCAAGACCTCGGTGTTGAGGATACGAGGCACGAAACCGGCACCAATGCCCTGGATCTTGTGAGGACCGGGTTCACCTCCGGAGAGTATCGGTGAGTCCACCGGTTCCACGGCGATCGCTTTGAAACCCGGCTTGCGTTCTTTGATTACCTCAGCCACACCGGTTATGGTGCCTCCGGTCCCGACTCCGGCCACAATGATGTCCACATCCCCATCAGTGTCCTCCCAGATCTCTTCGGCCGTGGTGAGGCGGTGGATATCAGGGTTGGCCGGGTTTTCGAACTGCTGCAGGATGACCGCCGACTCTGTGGTTTCCGCGATTCTCTCAGCCTCGGCGATGGCGCCGGACATGCCCTTCTCCCCCGGTGTTAGCACTACCTCGGCTCCCAGTGCCCGCAGCAGATTGCGGCGCTCTACAGACATGGTGTCGGGCATTGTCAATACCAGCCGGTACCCCTTGGCAGCGGCAACGAACGCCAACGCGATGCCGGTGTTGCCGCTCGTGGGTTCCACGAGCACAGTCTTTCCCGGCTCGATCAGGCCCTCTTTCTCGGCTGACTCGACCATGTTGACGCCTATCCGGTCTTTGACGCTCGACAACGGGTTGCAAAACTCCGCCTTGCCGAGCACCCTGCCTCCACCCGGCGGCGAGAGCCGTCGCAGCTCGATCAACGGGGTATGACCCACGGCTTCCGTGATGTCGCTGAGTATGCGCCCCATCTCTGGTTTACTCCTTCCGGTCGGAACGCCATCGATAATGGGTTACGACCAACAAAAAAGCCCGCTGGCAATTGCCACGGGCGGTGGTGTCTGCGCTGGATGCGATGCTACCTAGTACACGAATCGCACACAGCCACCCGCGGCCTTGTTTGTGGACGGACAACAACTGCAACACGCCGAGCGCGATTTAACTGTCAATGTGGCCTCCGTCGGTAACCTTTGTTAGCCAGTTGACCTTCTCTTTATAGTCGGTATTCAGTATCCAATTAATTGAATAATTAACAGGGAAAAGCCAGCACTGTCAAGTCATGATTTCGGCGCCCGAGTTCGACTCTTTGCGACCTGGGCGCGCGTCCCTGGCGTGGGCTTCTTTGTGGCCCCTCGCTCCTCAGGGCATGTTCGTATACCTTGCCAACCGCTCCTCCTCAGCACTCGTTCTCCAAAAAGTCCCGCGCACTCTCCAGGCATCCTCTACCGCAGATCTGCGATTGCTTCACCTAGACTTTCAACGGCACCGCTTCCCCACTGGCGCGTTGTCCTTGGCCTCCACATCTTTGCGCACCATGAAATCGTGCTCGTTGAACGAGACATCGGATGTGGGCCGTGTGGTTCTGTCCGACGGTCTCGACGTGGCGTCGCTCCGGGTGAACAACGACGGTACCGACGGTGGTTTCGTTCCCCTCGAGGTGCTGGGAGTGGAAGGAGCCCCTGGGAAAGAATTCCGAAACGCCGTCCAGGCGAGATTGCGCGACGGCAACGAGATGTGGAGGGAACTGGAGATTCTGATTCGGAATGCCATCCGGGAACGGCGCTCAGAAGGCGGTACTAGCGATAAATCATCTAAGATGTCGGCAACGGAGACCTTTTGCGCCCGCTAGGTGACATGCCGCTTGCAACGGCCCGCGACCTGCTCGGCGTCGCATTCGACATCGACGACACCGTCACACGCGGCGGTCGATTGGAACTCTCCGCGTTCCGGGCAATGCATCAACTCGCCGATAGCGGTCTGCACCTCATTGCGTGCACCGGCCGCCCCATCGGCTGGATCGACGTGATCGTGCGGCACTGGCCCCTCACCGCGGGTGTCGGCGAGAACGGCGCGGGCTGGATATGGCGTGAAGGCGACATTGTTCGAGAGAACTACTTCGACCCGCCCGAGCTGCGCAGTTCCTACGACGCGCTGTTCGAGCGCGTGGGCAGACGTGTGGCGGCCGAGCTGCCGCACATAAAGCTTTCGCCGGACGCCTGGGCCCGCCGCTGCGACCTGGCCTTCGACGTCGGCGAGACTGTCAGGCTGTCTCAGGAAGATGTCGACGCGCTGCTGCGCGCCATCGAGGCTGAAGGGGCTAACGCGAATGCGTCCAGTGTGCACGCGCATGCGATTCCAGGTGAGTGGGACAAAGCGAAGGGGATCGTGCGCGCGGTGCGGGACGCGGTGGGATTGGACGTTGAGGAAGCACCTGAACGTTGGCTGTTCATCGGTGACAGTGGGAACGACGCGCCCGCATTTGATTTTTTCCCCGTGAGTGTGGGCGTGAGCAATGTACGCCAAGCGCTATCGCACCTCACCAATCCGCCGGCATATGTGACAAACGCGGACCGCGGCGACGGATTCGCGGAGATGGCCGACTTTCTGTTGCAGGCGCGGGTAGGTTGAGTCTGGCTGGACCTGTTGCATGCAGGTAAGTGCAGGGATTGCGAGCAATCGGTTTCCACCCGCACACGCAGTACACCATCGAGTCACGCAGCGAATGGCCGCCGCGCGTTGGCCGTATGGCCGAACTGCAGTGACGGCGTATCTCGAGATTCCGAGGCCACACTCCTACCGCCTACCGCCCTACCGACCTACCGTTCTACCGCCTGACCACCAGCGTCGCCACCACTCCGCCGAAGTCGTCCGGTTCACCGGGCACTCCGTCGGGCACGGTCCACTCCGAGCCGTCCACAACTATGGAGTACGTGTAGATACCGGGTTCCAGATTTAAATCCACCGACCATCGGTTTCCGGCTTCCCTTTCGAGTGGAAGCGGCAGCCATCCGTTCCAGTCGCCGACTATCTCCAGGCTTTGTGCGTCACCCGAATACCTGATGGTGAGCCGTATTCTTTCTTCGCCCACCGGCACTATCTCCACGGGCCGCTTCGGCACTCTGGAGCGGTGAGGATTCCCAGCGATGCTGATCCGTGCGCCGGCGGCTAAGTAGAGCCCGTCTGTGAAACCCACCAGGTTCTGCGGGTATCGGCCCAGAGTCAGCTCGAGCGTCAGGCGCGGGAGGGCGAAGAACTCGACATGCCCTTGGCCCCAGGGATCGTCCTCGAGGTCGCCGGCTCTTACCCCGGCGGCAGCCGAAGCCCGCAATCTCGTATCTGAGTAGCTCAACTCGACCGTGGCGTTTGTATGTCGGATCGAGTCGGTGAGAACGGAGACAAAACCGGCCGATATCGAGGTTCCCGTGCTCAGCCGCTGTTGGAAACGCGCACTGAGCTGTCTTGTGTCGATAGTTGAGTCGTATATCGTTCTGACCCTACCCATCGACAATCCAACCGTCACCATGGACCGGCCCTGACTCAGAACGCTGAGAAGTCCTCCGGAAGCCTCACCGTTCCACGTCCCCCCCTGCACCCGGTTCCCGTCGCCCGATGCCATCACGCCCACACTCACGCCGCGAGCAAGGGGAGTGACGGCCGCGCCAAAACCGGAGAGCTGCGTCACCCACTGACCCTCGGTGAACTTGGAGACACTGCCGGACAAACTAGCGGCCACATTACTTGTGGCTCCTGACAAACGGAGCGTGGTGAGGCCAGCGGTTCCGGATACCGAATCGGCGTATCGTGCGCGCACTCCTCCTACCAGCACCGAGGCTTCCTGCCCGCGCAACGGCGCCCAGCTCAACAACGCGGCCGTGCCCAAGGCAAGGACACGGTATGTCAGATTCCCGATCGTCCCCTCTTTTTGTTCTTGTTGCCGGCGGCCTCCGGTTTAGCACCGGGTACTCCGGGTGGTCGACCACCCGGCCCGCCAATGCCTTTACCCTGTCCCGCTGGCACAGGGAGCCCGCCTCCCTCGAGAATGCGCCGAGCAATGCCCGACATGGGCTCACCCTGAGCGCGGAGGCCTGAGACCACCGAGGGGAACTCGAGCACTTCCTCGGGCGGACGGCCTCCCCTATAAGCGTCGCCGACCGCTTGCACGGCTGCAGCGCGCTCCAGGCCCTGGGCGCGTAGTGCGGAGGCGACGGTCAGTCCGGTAGCTGCAGCGCCGGGCTCGGGCGCCGCATCGATGATCTCCATTATCTCTTCACGGTTGATCCCGCGGCCCAGCGCCTCGGCAGCGGCTGCTACCACATCATGGGGCGGCGGATTCAGGCCGGCTCCCATCGTCAGCTCCCTACCCACTCGCAATCGGCCTTGGAGCTGGGTCATGACCATTATCACTCTGCCGGCGGGCACGCTCGCCCGCTTGGCCCAGCCCTCGAGCGCCTTTGATACGAGAGGCTCTGTGGGCAATTGGCTAGCTTCCGCCTCGACAACTATAGTTGCCGCCCTGTCGGCAAACTCGGTGGGTGCCCCTCGAGCAACCAGCATTTCCCGTACTCGGTGCTGCTGTGCCACCAAGCCCTGGGAGACTGCCAGTGCAAGCCCGGTCAGCAAAGCCGCTCTCGTCGTTTGCATCATGAGCGTATCACCCCTCTCGGGCCTACCACGATCACACTGTTCGCCTGTCCGAAGCCGTCATCGACCTGAGCATGGGCGTCGGGATCGGGAATCCACTCGATCCCGTCGATCACGAACATGTATTGGTGTTCCCCCGGCACCAGTGGCACGGTGCCGGTCCAAACTCCGGTATCCGGGTTCCTGGTGAGTTGGATCCCGTCCGGCTGCCATTCGTTGAACGATCCGGCAAGCGAGACCTGCTCCGCGCGGGGGGCCACTAGCTCGAACCGCACCAGCACGGTGGTGGATGTCGTCTGCCGGTCGGTTGCTGAACTCGTCCCCCGTGTCAACGAACCTCCGAAAACACCTGCCAGAACCAAAACCACCATGGCCGCCACCGCGAGCGCGGGCCGCATCTGAAAGGTGTGCGGTTTCAAGAGCCAGCTCCAGAAGGACTCCCGCTCAACATTCCCTCGCTCCCGGATCGCGGCCATTACTGCCCTGTCGACCTCCTGTCCCGGGAGGTCGAACTCGTCGGAGAAGCGTGTTACGGCGTTCAGGAGTCGATCGGCTTCGGTCCGGGCAGAAGCTTCAACGGCATCTGCCGGGATTTCCCCGTCGAGATATCTTTGTGTCTCGGAGCCAAATGCGTTCCTATCCTGTTTCACAGCAACTCCTCGAGTTTTCTCTTCAGGTCGTCGCGTGCCCTATAGACTCTCATCTTGAGAGCATCCTCACCAACGCCGAGCAGGTCGGCCATCTCGGAATACGAGCGGCCGTCAACATGCTTGAGAACGAATGCCTCTCGTTGTTCTCCTGTTAACATCTCCAACGCTGTGTTCAGCACTTCGCCGATCTCCGAGCGCTCTGTGTCGTCCCTCGCCGCTGGCTCAGCCCCGTGATCGACCGCTCGGTCAAGGGACAAGTGCCCGCGGCGCCGTTTGCGAGCATTGTGGCACTCGTTCGACACGATCCGAAACAGCCACGCCTTGAACCGGTCGGGGGCGCGACAGGAGGGGAGCGAATTGTAAGCTCTGATGAACGCCTCCTGCAGGGCATCCGCCGCATCGTCCCGGTTGCCGTCCAACATTGCGACCGCGTACCTGGCAAACTCGGGGCGGTACCGTTCCACCAGGTGCCGGTAGCTCTCCACCTCGCCGGCTAGGACTTTCCTGACCAGTTCGCCGTCGGATGGAGCAGTCATGCCAACCAAGAGACAATCGCAAATGCTGTGAAGTAACGCGTCATGTTCTCGAAAGAGTATTTGAGCCCGGTGGATCTTTGAATTCGGACTAAGGTATCTGCTGGACGTCTCTCATCCAATAGGAGGACGACCGGGCAGCCGCGTTACCTTCGCAGCCCTCAGAGTGTCTTTGACATTGAGAACGGTTCGCAAGCTACTTGTTGATGAGCTTCAATTTGGAGGGACGATGAAGAAACACGGTGCCAGTTACTCGAAACTACTCGCCGGGGCATCCGCTTTGATGCTCTTGGCTGCCTGCGGGGAGACGGTCGGAATAGAAGACGGTATGGGCGAAGTGCAGGTAACGCTCCAGGAGGCCACAGCCCAAGCGCTGTTCAATGTGACTTCGGCCGACCTGGTGGCTGCCCCTGGGGGGTCCGCCGGACGCGTGTCGAGGGAGAACGTAAGGTCGCTGGACGTTACCATTACGGGGATTCAAATCCTCCCATATTGTGAGGAGGCAGGGGAGCAAAACGGCGACGGCCAGTGCGAGGATATGTGGGAGACGTTGGAGCTCGAAGAATCCTATGACCTCGATCTTCTGAACCTGCCCAGTGAGGATGAAGAAGCCATAGAGTTGGCTGAAGGCACTGTTCCGGTCGGCGAATACCACAAGGTTCGGCTCTTCGTGTCGGATGCCACAGTGACCTTTTACGACAACATAACGGTGGGTCGGTCGACCTTCCTGGCCTTTAATGCCGCCGACGACTACAATTCCGACGATTCCAGCACTGAGATAGTGTACCCGGTCGAGATCCCTTCGGCCCACAACACCGGAATAAAGGCTGACATCGACCTGGTGGTAGAGGAAGCAGACTCAAATGCGACTGAGCCGCAGGATGTCGGGCTGCTGTTCGATGCGGAGGCTACGTTCGCCAACGTGATCGCGACTGGGAACGGACGGGTCAAAATGCCGCCGGTGCTCAAGGCGCGGCCCCGGAATCAGCACCAGAATCAAAACGGGGGTTGATCGCCGAGGCGGCAATCTGAACGGATAGGAGCCCCTGCACACCTCTGGGCGGGGGCTCTCCTTTGGTCCGACGCCGCCCTGCTGTACCGTGGCGAGCTTCAACTCGAGGTGAGCCGGAGCGCTATGGCGGCAGTGGTGCAGTAACTGGTCGCGGCAGACCGTTCGGGCATGAGGGAGAGAAAACCCGCAGCCCGCTGCCCAGTGTGCTCCGAACTCATCTTAGCTCCCTCGACCGCACTTCAGATTGAGCGTCACAGCCTCAAGCCCAGACCTCCCGCAACAGCCTGACCGCATTCCCCCCAATCGCCTTTGCGATGTCCTCGTCGGAGTATCCGTGCTTCACCAGCCAGCGCACCACGTTGTACGAACTCTCAGTCGGGTTCTCGACGCCCTTGACGTACTCGACCTTTTCGTGCGGCGGATTCTTGGACGCGCCGGGAGATTCATGAGATTCTTTGATCGACAGTGCCGCGGCGTAGGTGTCATGCAGCCCGACATGATCGCCGTAGAGGGTGTCCAGCCCGAATCCGACGTGATCGATGCCGACGAGATCCTTGACGTATTCGAAATGTTCCATCACCGATTCGATGGAATGCGAGGTGTTGTTTGCGGTTATGGTGGTGTGTGGTGCGGCCTCGATTCCAATCACACCGCCCTTCTTGGCGCAAGCCTCGAGCACCGAATCGGGGGCTAACCTGTTCGATTCCCACAGCGCCCGCGCTCCGATGTGACTGAGGATGATTGGGGCGTCGCTGTATTCGATTACGTCCAGCGTCGTCTGATCGCCGCAGTGGGAGCAGTCGATCAACATGCCGAGCTGGTTCATCCGCGCTACCGCGCGTCGCCCCAGTGTAGTGAGACCACCGTCGCCCGGTTCCTTGAGCCCGGAGCCAAGAGCGTTCGACTCGCTGTAGGTTACGCCAAGCGAACGCACCCCAAAACCGTAGAGAATGTCGATGCGGTCGATCTCGTTCTCGATCATTGCGGCGCCTTCGATCACGGCGATCAGCGCGACCTTGCCTTCGTCATGCGCCTGCTGAATCTGATCTACGCTCGTGCAGACCACCACGAAGTCCTGGTGAGCCAAGTCGCAAAGGCGCATACCCAAATCGTGGAGCACCTCCGTCCACTTCCAGCCGGTCTTAGACTCGATGTTGATGATGCCGTCCATCAAGTTGTCGAAGACGGCATCCCAATAGCTGGCAGCCAACCCCTTGAACGCCGTGGCCATGCGCCCATGGTGGGTGTATTGGGGTGACTCGCGGATATCGGCGGGGAAAACGCCTAGGTGGTCGTGCATGGACACCATGAGGTTATCGGCAACGATCTTCTCGACTCGTATCTGCTCCTCCGCAGAAAGAGGAACTAGGTGTTGCTCGACCCGATGCAGCTCGTCTGTCAGCTCGAACGCCTCGTAATCACGGCCCGCTTCGAGGTAGGAAAAGGATTCATAGTCTGTGCCCTGCTTGGTGAGGCTCATTGTTGCTCCCTGCACGCATAGAGTGTACGTGATTGGTATTTCAAATCGATTGGCAATGTCCAACGCACACGATCCAACATCCAATGTCCAACATCCAACTCCCAACTTACCACTAACCACTCCCTACTCACCACGAACCTACGCCCGGCCTATGCCAGTTATTCCCTCACCTCCTCAGCTCAGTCGGAGACGAACGCCGTCCTTGGATCGATCTTTGTCGCTCGCCTTGCGGGGAGGTAGCCGGCGAGCGTCGCTACTACTACGAGTAATAGGGTCACTGCAGCATAGGTCAAGGGATCGTTTGGGGTTATCTCGTAAAGCAAGCTGTCCAGGAATCTCGACAGCCCCAATGCACCGATCAGCCCGATTGCAGTGCCGATGGCGATCAATTTCGTGCCCGTGCTGAGAGTGATGCCGACGATTCTACTCGGCGTGGCACCCAAGGCCATGCGCACTCCGATCTCGCGTTTGCGGTTGACCACGGAAAAAGCAGTGACGCCATAGATGCCCAGCGCAGCGAGACCCAAGGCCGCGGCCGCAAACAGGCCCGCAATCAACGCGTTCACTCTCGGGCCGGACAGCGCGGTTGATTCGATCACATCTTTCAAAGTGAGCATCTGCGGCACCGAAACGCTCTCCTCGACCGCGCCGATTGCGTCGCGAACGGCGTGAGCCATGCCTTGTGGCTCTCCGCTGACCTTGACGAGAACGGTCATGTTCGGCATCGGAGCTACGTTGTGTGGCACGAACACCGTCGGGCGGGGGTCTGCCGGGAATAAGACGTCTTTGACGTCCGATACTACGCCCACAACCGTCGCGGTCGGTCCTCCCGGTTCTGAGAAGACCAGTCGTTTCCCCATGGCCCCGCCGCTCGGCCAGAATCGATTCGCTAGCGGCTCGGTTATCACGACGTTGAAGGGTGGTTCCTGCTTTTGAGCGTTGAACGCCCGGGGCTCTAGAGAAGCCTCGCGTCCATCGAAGAACCGTCCGCTGACCAGTCGGCTGCCCATTGCCTCGAAGAAACCCGGCGTTACGGCACGCCATTGGATCGGGAGCATGGCGTTTTGGTCTACGGTCTCTCCCTCGATTCCCACCAAGCTACTTGGCCTCGTACTGCTCAGAGGGCTCACCGCCGTTGCTCCCACGGCCTCTACACCGGGAATCGCCGCGATGCGGTCCAGGGCCTCCGCGTAGAATGCCGTTACCCCCGGGGAGAGCAGCTTTCGACTCCCTTGCTGAAGAGAGACTTCGACCGCAAAGATCTTTCCCGCTTCGAACCCGGGGTCCACTTCCAGCCGTCGCAGGAGGCTGTTCGTCAAGAGACCGGCTACCACCAGCAGGACCACGGCCAGAGCGAACTGACATGTGACCAGGATATCTCGCAACGTTCGACTGCCGCCGGTCACGATCCTCTCTCCCTCGCGCAGGGCTCTCTCTGCATCTTCCATTGGCGCCTGGACTCCCCGTGCCGCTCCGGTAACGATGCCGGTAACCACGGTGATCAGTGCCGTAAACAAAACGACGGTATGGTCGAATGTGACTTCGTTGAGCCGTGGCAACGATTCGGTCTCGAGTGCCTGGATGACCGGCAATACCCACGCGGCGAACAGCAGGCCGGCGCATGCGCTCAGGAAAGCCAGAAGCAAGCTTTCAACCATCAACTGGCCGAGTAACTTGTGGCGTAGGGCGCCCAGAGTGGCCCGCAGTGCCATTTCTCGACGCCGAGCCGTGGTTCGCGCGAGCATTAGGTTCGACACACTTGCGCAAGCCAGCAACAGCAGCAGGACCACGGCACCAAGAAGCACGGTCGCGATTCTGGTGGCCTCCGGGTCGATCCGCCAGTCGCGCATTGATTGAATCGTGAGTCCCCAATCGTTGCTGTATTGAGGAAACGCGTCACTCAAACGTGCGGCGACGCCGTTCAGATCTGCCTGAGCATGTTCGATAGACAGGCCCGGAGCCAATCTTCCGAATACCTCCAGCACGTGCTTGGATCGGGGCGCATTCGGGTCCGGTTCAAGGGGCGTCCAGAAGTCAGCTAGATGAGGAAAGTCAAATCCTTTGGGCATCACCCCGACGACGGTTACCGTTGTGCCGTCCAGGTTCACCGAACGGCCCAGTATGTTTGGATCCGAGCCGAAACGACTCTTCCATAGCCCGTGGGCGATGATGAGGCACTGAGGCCGGTCGCCTCTCTGGAATTCGCCGGGCAGAAACGCACGCCCCAGTTCCGGCTTGACGCGGAGCATCCGAAACAAGCCCTCGGTCGCGGCTACGCCATTGATCCTCAAAGGCTCGGTATCGTCGCCGAGCGTACTGGTGCGGGATTCGACTGCCGCCAGCAGACTGAAGGTGCTGCTGCGTTTGCGGACTTCGAGGAAGTTGGGCTCGGACAATGAAAGAACGTTGCCTCCAGGTGAGACCTCGCTCAGCTTCACCAGGCTCTCGGCTTCGGCATAGGGCAAGTCGCGCAGAACGGTAGCGTTGAAGACACTGAATATGACCGTGGTTGCTCCGATTCCGACGCCCAGCGTCAGGATCGTCACCAGCGATACCCCGGGGTCACGCCTCAATCTTCGAAACGCAAACCGTAGATCGGAAAACAAAGTCGGCATCAATCCTTGAAGTCTCGCCCGCCGTCTGGTCGAACCCGCAAAACGCCATATTGTGGCAAGGCGCGTGCCCGGAGCAGCCACTGCCTAGGCATACGATTCCTCGCGATTTCAGCGTCAGTATTTACCTCAACCCAAAGAACGACATGTCCGGATGTGGGATAGTTCTGCGCGAGATCGGACAGTGGGTACAAGTTGGAACATTCAACATCGAACGTCGAGCGTCAAACATCGAATGGTTGGTGGGGATAGAGTGTGGCGGGCCTCGGGCGCTTGGTGTCCACCACTGCCTTGCCGAGGCTCCGCCCTTCCGCCCTACGTCAGCTCCCCGTCTGCCATGATCTCCACGACTGCCGGACCACTGTGCGCGATCGCCCGTGCCATTGCATCGTCGAGTTCGTCGATTCGTGTCACGCGCACCCCGTAGCCGCCACAGTTCCTGGCGTATTCGGCGAAGTTCGGGTTGTGGAGGCCTGTCTGCCACACCGGCATCTCGATGTCCTTCTGCTCGTTGGAGATCTTTCCGTACTCACCGTTGTTCAGCAGGATCGTGGTGATGTTCATGCCGTACTTCACGGCAGTCGTGAATTCGGCGAGGTATTGTCCGAATCCGCCATCGCCGGTGACCGCTATGACAGGTAGGTCCGGTTCCGCCGCCCAGGCTCCCATTGCGGCCGGAAAACCGAATCCGATCGACCCGAGGTAACCCGACATCAGGACTGTTTGATTGCTGCACTCGAAGTAGCGGCCGAACGAATAGGTGTTGTTCCCCACGTCCACGGCGATCACCGCGTTGTGCGGCGCCTGTCGAGTAAGTGCTGCGAATACCGCGGCCGAGTTCACGCCCTCGCCGCGGTCCTCCGTCGCTCTTCTCTCCTTTTCTGCGCGCCAGCTCTCCCAACGATCTGCCAATTCCGGTATCTGATCGGTGGCTTCGATTCCGTCGGGCAGTCGTTCTAGGAGTTGGTTTATGGTGACGCCAATGTCGCCCCACACGGGTACGTCGACCGGATGAGATTTGCCCAACGCCAGGCGGTCCGAGTCGACTTGGATCGTGGCTTTCAGCGGAGAGATGCCCGTGTGATCCGAGAATGAAGCGCCGAACACGACTAGCAAGTCGGCCTGGTTCATGAAGTGGGCGGCAACGGGTGTGCCGCTCCGTCCCAACACACCGGCACCGTGGGCGTGTCGGTCTGAGATCTGACCCTTGGCCTTGAACGTCGTTATGACGGGTGCCCGGAGACGCTCGGCGAGTTTGATGACACGGTCCATTCCGCTCTTTGCTCCAAAACCCGCTATGATGGTCGGCCTGGTAGCCGCGGTGATGCGTGAGACAGCCTTGTCCAGCGATACCTCAGGAGGCGCGATCGCCGTGTGTGCTAACCTACCCTCTGGCGCCGAGGCTTCCCGGCTGGCTTCGGCTTTCATTCTCTGCACTTCGTCGGGGAAGATGAGGTGCGCCACGTCACGCTTCACGATCGCGTGTTTCAGGGCGAGGTTCATGAGTTCGGTATGGTTGCTGGTTGATAGGACCGTCTGGCTCCATGTTGCCACCGAGTTAAATGCTGCCGCCAGGTCGATCTCCTGAAACGCACCGGGCCCCAGAACCTGGGTATTCACTTGCCCCGTAAGTGCCAGTACCGGGGCGCGGTCCATTCTAGCATCCCAAAGACCGGTCAGCAGATTTGTGGCGCCTGGCCCGGCTATCGTCAGGCATGCCGCCGGCTTCCCGCTCAGCTTGGCGTACGCCGAGCACGCGAAAGAGGCGGCCCCCTCGTGACGAACACCTATGTACTCGAGGTTGCCCTTGGCCTCTTGCTTCCGTATTGCATCTGCGACGCCGAGGTTGGAGTGCCCTACGATGCCGAAGACCTGGTTCACGCCCCAGTTCACCATCGTCTCGATCATCACGTCGCTTACGGTCGTGACAAACTCGCCTTCGGTTTTCGCGCGCACGTAGACGCCGTCTTCGCGGACCTCGATCGGGTAGGGAGTTACGTCGTGACCACCTCCTTCGACAGCTTCACCGGTCAGCGGGTCGAAGCCCCAACCGTGCCAGGGGCAGCGGAGCAGCTCCCCTTCTATGGATCCCTCGTCCAAGGGGCCGCCCTGGTGAGGACACCTGGCGTCCAGCGCTCCGTACCCGCCGTCGTGACGGGTCACCACTACAGGCTTTCCGTCTACTTTGACGGAAAGCACCTGACCGTCGCTCATCTCGTCCGGGCCGGAGACACGGACCCATCCACCGTCTGCCGCCGGCTCGCTCGGCGCTGCGGCGCTTGTCTCGCGCTCAGCCACCTCCTGGCCGGCCACCTCATCGTGGAACCCGATATGCCAGTGGGTCCCGTCGCAAAACGGTTTGTTTTTGGAGCCGCCGCACCGGCATAGGGTGTAGTGCTCCAGTGACGCCTCCTCGCCTCGCGGTTCGTTGGGTAGGTCGATGCCGCCGACAACCCGATAAGGTCCGTCCTTGGCGAGTTGTATCGCCGGCGAGCGATTTTGATCTCTGTGCTCGACATCGTCAATCGAGTAGCTCAATGCCCCGGATGGACACTTCTCGATGGTCTCGATGATCTCCTCGACGGAGGCGCCGTCGGGGTCGATCCATGGTTCCTCCCCCATCTTCCACACTGCAGGGAGCCCGTCGGTGCAGAAGCCGCTGTGGGCACAGATGCCGCGGTTGTCGTGGATCGTGATCTTCTTGCCCACGTAGTTCTCACGGAAGTCCCACTTCCCGTCGGTCGTCTTGGCGGAGTCGAAGCCGTTCTCGGCGTGAGTACCGTCGCAGTAGGGCATTCCCTTCGATCCGCCGCAGCGACACAGCGACATCGTCGGGTATGTCTGCAGGCGCTCACCGTCCCACTTCGAAAAATCCTTCAGGTCCTTCACGACATAGGGGCCGTTCTTCTGACACCTTACGGTCGGTCTATCCTTGGGTTCATCTGATGCCATGCGGGATCTCCTGTGAGGTGTGGAAGTCTGAATAGCCATCAAGGAATGTCCAATATCGAAGTGCGTAATGCCACCGGATACTTGGAGGCTTGGTCACAACGGCTGTTTGCGTGGACAGCGTCACCGAGCGACAACCAGTGGCGTGAAGCTCCTGATCAGCTCTGGACCCTTCCGGGATCTCGGTGACCCCCTACACGCCAGAATGCTGACCATCGCCATAGGACGCCTATCGGCCTAGTGGAAGATTTCGCCGAGGCGGCCAAGGGCAGCGCCAAGCTCAGCGACGAAAAGGTGCGGGCTCGCTGCCGATTTGGACGCCAGGGAATCGAGCGAGAACATCGCGCTCTCAATGGGTGGTTTGGAACAGGCAGCCGCGGAGGTCGGGATTGCACCCGAACGATTGAGAGAGGCAGCGAGAGATGTAGAGCTGAGATCGGACGCGGTTCTGACGGAAAAAGGCGGGTCCAAGGTCGGGGTCTTCAACTGGCCGCAAAAGCTCGAGGTGACCCGGTCGGTTGGAGGAGAGATCTCTCGGGACAGTTACGTGGACCTCGTCGATGAGATGCGTACTGCTCTGGGAACCACGGGCCATATCAGCACGCTGGGTAACTCCTTGTCCTGGAGCGCATCTTCGTGGCAGAGCGGCAACTCGAAGCCGGTTCCGATCGAGGTTTGCCGCCATAGCGCCTTGGACAGCAAGAATCGAATATGATTCCTGCGGCGTCGAATGCGCCTGCGGCCGTCTCTACACTCGACAGCCGCGGGTCCGCAATCGCAATGGGTCGTGGCGAGTAGTCCACGGCACATTGGGTTCCAGACGATTTGCGTAGGGAATCTCACCGCGCATGAATCAGAAGGTAATGGTATGCCATTCCGGACTGGCGATGAACTCAGTGAGCTCTACGCCCATGTACTTCACGTTGACACCGAGTGCTTGCAGCTCCTCGGAGACTCCGTAACTATCAGAGCAAGCTTTGCAGGCCTTGACTACGACGCCGGCCTCCTGCATCGCGGCGACTTGTTCCTGCAGCTCTACGTCGTGCGACAGTAGTTTGGCGGAAGGTCCCCAAACGATCAGTTCGACCTCGCCGGCCCACTCCCTGAGCTTGGCGTTCAGCGCGTACATGAAAACCATCTTGATGGCCACCTCCCTGTCCCCACTCGTCCACACGATGGCGAGGTTGGGTGCTTCTTGCTGCGCTTCTTCGGCTGCTGCCACGGGTTGCTGCACGATCCCTCCTGCCAAGAGAGCGACTATGACTGCGAGCGAACCGAGTAGGACGTTGAGCTTTTTCATTTGGACACCTCTTCGGGCTAGGTGGGAAGCTGTATTGCGTATCAAAGCAGCGATGGCTGAGTGCCTTCCTGGTTGGGACGACTCTCGAATATAGGGCTACGCCAAAGGACGAAACCGGCCACCCATCCAGTGATGTCTGACCATCCTGTGTGCTCGACCGAAACGTCACACCGTTCTGCTATCGGTTTCCACCAGGGTGTTCCCGGCCTCACGCGCTCGAAGAATGTGACCAACTTGTCCTCGGCGGTCGGTGGCGTGAGGATCGTCACGAGCACCCAACAGGCGGTGGATACGCCCGCCGTGAGAATCAGGTGCCATCCAAACAGGATTGAGGGATCGTACAACTACAGCCCGACATACACCACCGCAGTGGATATCCAGGCAGCAATCTCGCTCCACGCGTTCACCCGCCACCACTAGAAGCGCATTGTGTAGACGCCGCCGATTCCCACCGTCATGCCGAAAAACAGCTCCCAGGCGCCGCGGATAGACTGCATCATGTATGCGGCAGCTTGGATGGTCCTCCGTCCTACCACAACGGCGGCTCTTCGCCGTGATGCACCTCGACCGGAACCAACTCCCGCGATCCGCATTGCCCGCACACCTCGTACCCTCTGAATTGACGCCACAGGGAGAACAGGATCGGTATCGGCAATACCCACCACGCGCTCTTGAGGAAGTCGAGGGTGGACCGCGTGATCCACGCCGTGAACAAAACTCCGACACTCTGAGACGCTCGCGATTCCGTCGGCTGGACGTTCGCGGGGTGATCGGCTGGCTGCGTCACCGACAATGTCACCGATTGCAACACGTGGCTCAGCTTCGGCCCCGAGTCGGATTTGGCCGCCGACAACGTGCCGGCAAATAGCCCAACCACGATAGCTACTGCCCAGATGGACGACTCGATCTTGAAGCTCGAAGGATGACGCAGCTTCGGATGTGCATCTGCACCGCAGGCGTTACAGTGTTTTGAAACCATAGCGCACGCTCGAGTGGGAGGGTTATTGCTAAGTTATGATTTCGAGCGGTGGTCCGCTAGAGGTATAAGGCGGGTTTCCAGCATGTCCTTGGATATGTGAATCAATTCCCAACACTCAATGTCCAACACGGAATGTCCAATGATCAAGTGGAGCCCACTTGGACGTTGGCTGTTCCCTGTTGAACATTGAATGTTCGCCACCCCGCCTACTCCCTCCCTTCCGGCGCCCGCAACGAGATGATATCCGGCAACCCCAGCTCACTCAGCATCTCTCGAAACGCCGGAGCGTGGGTCCTCATCAGCACGCGGAACAGCTGTCTGGCTTCCTCGAGTCGTTCACGCAGTATCGAGTGCACTTCGACCTGCTGGGTGGTGGGCGAAAAGTCCGATCCGTTGGCACCAACGTCGCTCGCGAGTGCGCTCATTCTTCCGAACAGCTTCATCGGTGCGCGGAACGCGTCTTCGCGGGCGCCGGTCAAGTTGATGTCGTAGAGACGGCCTTCGACGTCTATTGCTCTTTGCTCGAGTGCGTCTGCCGCTGCAGCCAGAGCCGCCGCGCTCGTGTCGTTTCCGTAGCGCCGCTGCAGGCCGTCGAGCTGATATCTCAGCCACTCGATATCGTTGATCATGTCGACGATGTCGTTCAGTTCGTCCCGCATCTCCAACGACATGGCCACCTGAGCGCGGATATCCGCCAGCGTGCCGGTGGAGTGCGGATCCTTCAAAACGGTCAGCGGTCGAGTGAACTCACTGTCACCGATCGTGAGCCGCACAGTGTACGTGCCGGGCACTACGAGCGGGCCTCTCTGGCCGCCGTTCAGGTCGAGATCCCACGAATAGAGTATGCGCCAGCCTTCTTCGTTGAACTCGACGTGGTCCTTACCAGGTGGCTTGGAGCGCAGTCTGGCTTGCCGAATGTCCTCATAGCGTAGGTTCCACCACACCCGGTTTATGCCTGGGGCCTTGGGCGCGTCCAGAGTTCGAATCAACGAGCCGTCGCCATCGATTATCTCGATCTTGCCCCCGTCGTCGATGGCGTCGCCGATCCAGTAGTTGATGCTGGCGCCATAGGGTGGATTGCTGCCCGCATTCAATCCGTTCGACTCGCTCCTGACAACGGAAATCGGCTGGAACCTATATGCTTCCCTCGGAGGGAAGAGATGGACGTCCGCTGCCAAAACCTCCGATGTCATGTTCCTCAGAGGCGTAATGTCGTCGAGAATGTAGAAGCCGCGACCGTACGTGCCGACCACGAGATCGTGGAAATGATCTTGCACCACCACTCCATAAGCCGGTGCCGGCGGCAACCCGGATTGTAGCTGCATCCAGTTCTCTCCGTCGTCCAGTGTCACAAAGACTGCATTGTCGACGCCCAAATACAGCATTCCGGGGCGGACCGGATCCTCGTGTACCTCGTGCGCGAAACTGAGCATCGACCTCGGGATGCCGGAGTCGATTCTCTCGAATCGGTCGCCGTATTCGGTCGCCTTGTACACATACGGGTCGAAGTCGCCCATCTGGTGCATGTCCACCGTGAGATAGGCTGTGCCTGCGTCGAACCGGGAAGCCGCGATGTTGGCGATTGTGCCCCAGGGCGGAAGGTCGCGGATGTTTTGCGTGACGTTGGTCCAACTCTCACCGCCGTCGCGAGTTATCTGTACCTGACCATCGTTGGTGCCAACCCAAATGACTCCTTCCTCGACAGGCGACTCGTTTATCGAAAAGATCACCGAGCCGTCGTAAGTCATGAGGTTGTCGGTAGCCACACCGCCCGAACTCTGCTGGTGGTCCTTGAGGTTTAGCGTGAGATCGGGACTGATGTCGGTCCAACTGTGACCGCCGTCGGTGGTGACGGAGACATATTGGCTTCCGACGTAAACCTTGTTGTGGTCGTGTGGCGAGATATCGAAGGCGAAGTTCCAGTGCCACCGGTATTTCAGCTCGGCGGGCGGCCAACCGTAGGCGGCCTCAGGCCAGCGGCGGACATTCCTTACCTGCTTGTTGCGCAGGTCCCAGCGTTCGAGTCCCCCGTCGTAACACCCGGACCAAACGATATTGTTGTCTTCCGGATCGGGCGTGGCAAACCCGCTCTCGCATCCTCCCACCGACATCCACAATCCCAGCGGAATGCCGTTGCTGCGCGAGTTGCTCGGCCCGCGGTAAGAGTAACCGTCCTGCCGGTTTCCATAGACGTTGTAGGGGATCTGATTGTCGACGGCCACGTGGTACATCTGTGCGATCGGCGGCACTACCTGCTGCACCGTTTCGCCGCGGTTCAATGTGATTGCCGCGCCGCCGTCGTGGGCCACCATGTAGCGGTCGGGGTTCAGCGGGTCGATCCACATATCGTGGTTGTCGAACCCTCCCAGTGGCGGGTTTTCCATCAGAGAGTGTCCGCCGTCGATCGACATACTGAAGCGGACGCATATGAAGTAGATGTGGTCCTCGTTGTCAGGCGCCACCGCGATGCGGGTGTAGTAGGGCGCTCGCTCGGCCATGGTGTGATTCTGATTCACCAGCTCCCAGGTGCGTCCCGCATCGTCAGATCTGTACAGGCCCGGCGAAGAGTCCTCCACCAGCACGTAGACACGGTCGGGGTCACTCTTTGCGACGGCGACCGCGGTCTTGCCGATCGGATGATCCGGCAGGCCGTTGCTTAACCTTGTCCAAGTCGAGCCACCATCGGTGGACTTGTACACGCCGGAGCCCATACCGCCACTGTTCAGTCCCCAGGTGTTGATGTAAACCTCCCAGGTGGTCGCATAAAGGACCCGCGGATTGGTAGGATCCATCGCGAGATCACTGCAGCCCGTGTTCTCGTTGACGAACAACACGTGCTCCCAGGTCTGCCCTCCGTCGACCGTGCGAAACACCCCGCGTTCCTGCTGGGGACCGTGGGTGTGGCCGAGTGCGCATGCCAGCGCGATGTCCGGATTGCGCGGGTCGACCACCATGCGGCCGATCCTGCCGGTCGAGCCCAAGCCAACGTTCGTCCAAGTCTTTCCCGCATCGGTTGACCTGTATACGCCGTCGCCCACGGAATGGGCCGGGCGAATGACGAACGTCTCTCCCGTGCCTACCCAGATCACGTTCGGATCGGAGGGAGCAATGGCGATCGACCCGATGGAGGAGACGGGCTGATCGTCGAAGATGGGTGCCCACGTGGTGCCGCCGTCGGTTGTCTTCCACAATCCTCCTGAAGCCGCGCCGATGTAGCTGATTTTGGGATCTCCGGGCACACCTGCCACCGCTATTGCCCTGTTGCCGTCAGGGCCGATGAAGCGGTAACGGAGTTGACTCAGGTGCTCGGGATCGAGTTGCTGGGCGCCGAGTGGCGACGCAACGGCTAGAGCGGCGAAAAATGTGAATGCGCGAGATGCGAATCTGCCGACCTGAATGCGAATGATGCTGAACACAGCGGATGCTCCTGTGAAGTTTGGCGGCAATGTAAGGGGATGGCGAAGTGATGGCGAGAGGAGAGAGAAACTCGGTTTTCGGTTTCCCCCACAGCATTTTAGGTTGCAATCTGGCCAATGTACCAACGCGATAGGGAATACGAGGGAAGCAAATCAGCACCGGCTCTCGTGTCGCGTACCTGCTACGAAGGAGCAAATCATGGGATACCGCAGACTCATTGATCGCGACGGAGAGGCATGGGACGTGAAGGACATGTCTGATTCAGTGTGGCGCTTCGAGCCAGTTGGGGGTAGCCCGGCCGACCCGGTTGACTCCCGGGCACCCGGCTACCAGAAAGACCCTTTTGAACTGAGCCAAGATGAGCTGCAGCGTTTGCTCGATGAAGGACAGCGCCAGTCCGGGACATCACGGAGGTCCAAGAAGAAGTCGCCCTTCTTGGACGATTAGTTCGAGCACATTCTCTCCGGGTATCTGCTTCGAGGGTAGCTGGACAATTCGGGAAGGCTGTGACACGGCATTGAGGTTGCGTTTCCGACTGCGCCCTGTCGCTTGATGCCGAGCCTCACCCCGGCATTGCCTTCCCGCGGGCATGGAGCCCAAACCTCCAATCTTCCCTCCCCTCAATTATGCCGGTATCATCACCGGGTCATTGCGTCCAGCATCAACAGCCGCCGAGGGACAACATCATGCGCTATCTCGACCGTATCACCACTCTTGTTCTGTTGTGCACATCGATGGCTCTGGCAGTCGCGGTTCAGCCTGTCAGCGCCCAGGCGAACGGGACTCTGGGTTTCTACCGCTATCCGGCTCTTCACGGTGACACCATTGTGTTCGCCGCCGAGGGAGACCTGTGGAGGGTGTCCGCTGCCGGCGGAGTCGCAAGACGACTGACCACTCATCACTCCGAGGAGACAGATCCAGTGATCTCTCCGGATGGTCAGACGCTGGCGTTCACCGCGCGGTATGAGGGGCCGGCAGAGCTGTATACCATGCCTCTCTCCGGCGGCCTCCCCGTGCGTCGCACCTATGAAGGCGACGCATCGATAGCGACGGCTTGGATGCCGGACGGGAAACTCGTATACACGACTCGCCGCTACTCGGCGCGCCCGCTGCCCGGCCTGGTTGTCCTCGACTTGACGAACAATACCCGCTCCGTCGTACCGCTGGTCCAGGCTACTGAGGCAACCTACGATGGCAGTGGCACGACGCTGTTCTTCGTCCGCCCTGCATTCCACAACAACGTTACCAAGCGATATGTGGGTGGTACGGCGCGGGATGTATGGAAGTTCGCTGACGGTGCAGAAGAGGCCATCGAGCTAACCGGAGACTACGAAGGCGAGAGCCACTCGCCGATGTGGTGGGACGGTCGCATCTATTTCGTTACAGACCGCGACGGCACCATGAACATCTGGTCAATGAACGAAACGGGCGGCGATGTCCGGCAGCACACTCGGCACAGCGGCTGGGACGTGAAAGATCCGTCACTCTCGATGGGGAGGATCGTTTACCACCTCGCGGCCGACCTCTGGATCTACGATGTCGCGGCTGACGAAACCAACGTCGTGCCGATAACGCTCGCATCCGATTTCGATCAGCTTCGTGAGAAATGGGTCACGGATCCGATGGAGTATCTCACCTCGGCGCATATACATCCCGAGGGGGAGAGCGTGGTGCTGACCTCGCGCGGCAGGGTGTTCGTGGCCCCGGTGGGCGCGGGCCGGCTAGTGCGGGCTACGCGAAAGGACAGCGTCCGTTTCCGTGATGTCGTCTTCATGCCTGACGGTGAGACCTTGGTGGGCCTCTCCGACGAAACCGGTGAACTCGAGTTCACCAAGATTCCGGCAAACGGTGTGGGAACGGACGAGCGTATCACCAGTAACGGCATGGTGCTGCGATACCAGGGAACTCCTTCCCCTGACGGGAAGTGGATCGCCTACGACGACCATCACGCCGATCTCTGGGTGCTGAACACGGAGACGGGAGACCAGCGGAAGATTTCAGAGAACCGGGAGGGAATCGGTGACATGGCATGGTCTCCCGACAGTCGCTGGCTGGCGTACACGATGACTGCCCTCAACTCGTTCAGGCAGATCAAGCTCTATAACGTAGACGACGGTTCTACCACTCAACTCACCAGCGACAGAGTGAACAGCTCAGACGCTGCGTGGGATCCCGATGGCGAGTTCATCTACTTCCTGTCCGACCGCAACCTCGTGTCGCTAGTCGGTAGCCCGTGGGGTACGCGCCAGCCGGAACCGTACTTCGACAAGGAAATCGAGATCTTTCATGTGGCGCTGCGACAGGGATTGCGTTCTCCCTTCAAGCCGGATGACGAACTGCACACCGCTGAAAACGGCAGTAACGGCAACGGTCGAAATAGCGACAACGCTTCTCAGGACGACAACGAAGTCGCACCGTTACAGATCGAACTCGAGGGCCTCGAGCGTCGCGTCAGGCAGGTTCCGATCCCTTCCGGCAACTACAGCTCTTTGAACGTCAACGACGGAGCGCTCTTCTTCAGGGCCAGAGAGTCCGGTCGCGGTGCGGACACACATTTGATGGCCGTGGAAATCGATAACGAGGACGTCGAGGCGGAGACTGTGGTGGAGGATATCGGTTTCTACGAGATGTCGCTCGACGGAAAGAAGCTTCTCCTTAGAAAGGGCGACGACCTCTATGTAGTAGATGCACGTCCCTCGAGAGTAACTGACCCCGGCGACCACCAGATCGACCTCGATGGGTGGACTTACTCGATCGATGTCCGCGACGACTGGCGACAGATATTCGTCGATGCCTGGCGCCTCGAACGAGACTACTTCTACGATCCCGACATGCACGGTGTCGATTGGGAGGGAACGCTCCAGAAGTATCTGCCCCTCGTAGATCGAGTAACTACACGCGACGAGCTCTCAGATCTGATCGGTCGGGTAATCGGCGAGTTGTCTGCGCTGCACACCAGTGTTCGCGGGGGCGATTTGCGCCGAGGCCAGGAGGATGTAGACATTGCCACCCTCGGTGCACGCGTGTTTCGCGATCCCGACCGGGGCGGTTACCGCATCGACTACGTCTATCAGTCCGATCCGGATTATCCGGACGAGATGGCTCCGCTTGCCGATCCGGCGCTCGAAATCCATGCGGGCGACGTGATAGAGGCGGTGAACGGGGTCGGCACACTGGATGTTCCCGACATCGGTGCTCTCCTGAGGAATCAGCAGGGGCGACAGGTTTTGCTGACGGTCCGCTCCGGCGGTGGCGGGTCGATTCGGGCAGGCGAGTCACGCGATGTCATCGTAGTCCCGACCAACAACGAATCGAACCTGAGGTACAGCGATTGGGAGTACTCGCGGCGACGGATGGTAGAAGAGCGTAGCAACAACGCCATCGGGTACGTTCATCTGCGCGCGATGGGCGGCAGCAACATAACCGAGTGGTACAGACAGTTCTATCCGGTGTTCAACCGTCAGGGTCTCATCATAGATGTTCGCAACAATTACGGTGGCAACATCGACAGCTTCATACTCGAGAAGCTCATGCGTAAGGCGTGGATGTACTGGAAGCAGAATGTCGGTCAGCCGACGTGGAACATGCAGTACGCTTTCCGCGGTCACATGGTGGTCCTGGTGGATCAGAACACCTATTCGGACGGCGAAGCGTTCGCCGACGGCTTTAGACGGCTCGGTCTGGGAACGGTAATCGGGATGCGCACGTGGGGCGGTGAGATCTGGCTGGGTTCATCGAACCGTCTCACCGACGGCGGCTTGGCCCGCGCACCATCGATGGGAGTCTATGGGCCGGAGGGCGAGTGGCTGATCGAGCAGATCGGTGTTGTGCCAGACATCGAGGTGGACAATCTGCCGCACGCGACCTTCAACGGCGAAGACGCGCAACTCGACACCGCCATACAGTTCTTGCAGGACCGAATCGCCGAGGATCCGCGGCCGGTGCCGGAGCCACCGGCTTATCCGGATAGAGGGGTTGATTATAGGGAGAACTGAATGGCCAATGGCCAGCAGGGAATGTCCAATGTCCAAGTGCGTGAGGCCTAAACAACAGATACTCACTGTTGGTTTTGTGGTCTCTAGTCGCATTATCGTAGGTATCGGTGTGTGAAATCGGTTGTCGAAAATCGGGCAGACGGGTGTAGACTGATGAAATGGCTCACAGGCCCTACGATCTCGCCGACGGCTTGCTCGACTTCGCCGTCTCGGCAGGGACGATCACGAAGACATTTCCGAGTGATATAGTAGGGTGTAATGAACCTGAATGCTGCGGGTAAGCTGGAATCGACAGCGGCCGAATGCGATGAACTGATCGCAATCTATTTCAAATGCATCGAAACAGCTCGAAAGAACAGAAGGGATGGAGGAACTGGACGGAACATCTACTCCGATGCGAAGCGATGAATAACATACCCTGCGCGATCACTTGGACCTTCGACGTTCATCGTTGAATTCGGACTTTGGACGTTCGTCGTTGAACATCGGACATTCATAGTTGCACCTGGACATTCCTTGTTGGATATTGACACTTCTCCTCCACCCCAGAATCCCGCGAGCCAGTATGGTGTCGAACCTGAGACGTATCACTTCCCTGATATTTGCATTAGCGTTGCCCCACGCAGCGCAGCCGGCGCAGGCCCAACCCTGCGACCTCCCCCGCGTTCTCGTCCTCACCACCGGCGGCACGATCGCCAGCCGCGTGGACGCGCCGATGGAATCCGGCACCGGTCTCGTCGGGGCGGTACCGGAGCTGCTCGAGCACGCGGAGATCGAGGTCGAGGAATTCAGCCGCATCGGTTCTTCCCAGATGACGCCGTCGCATTGGCTTCGTCTCGCGACTAGGATCAACCTCGCGTTTGACGCCGATCCCGGTCTCGCGGGCGTGGTCGTAACCCACGGTACAGATACCATGGAGGAGACGGCTTTCTTCTTGAATCTCACTGTGAAGCATTCGCGTCCGGTAGTCCTGGTTGGCTCGATGCGGGCGGCGAACGAGATATCGGCCGACGGTCCCGCCAACTTGTTGAACGCCGTCCGTGTCGCGGTGAATGGTGACGCACACGGCGAGGGAGTGCTGGTGGTTCTCAATGAAGACATAGGCGCAGCACGTGATGTTTGGAAGACCCACAATCGCCGCGTTAATACGTTTCGGTCACCGGAGTTCGGATACCTCGGTGTGGTCGATCCTGACACCGTGCTATTCTACAGACGCACCGCGCATCCTCACACATCCCAAACCGAGTTCGATGTGAGCGGACTCGATTCGCTCCCTCGCGTTGAGATCGTGACAGACTACACCGGTCTCGAGGCGGCGGTGATTGAAGATGCTGTCGTTCGCTCTCCGGATGGCATTGTCCTGGCTACTTTCGCAGGTGGGCGCATGAGCGCAGGGGCGCGGCGCGGAGTCATTGCGGCGGTCGAGGCGGGTATCCCGGTTGTCCTTGCTTCACGAGTACCGGCCGGCCGCATCATCGGTAATCCCGCAGCACAGTTCGGCGCCGTGGTGGCGCGCGATCTCCCTGCTCACAAAGCGAGGATTCTGTTGATGCTGGCATCGGTGAGCAATGCTGGCATGATGGAACTCCAGAGGGTCTTCGATACCTACTGAGTTTTCTCGCTTTCGCGGCACGCTCACCACCGACTATCATGAAAGTCGTTGTTTGCCGGCGAGCCTCGTACAAAAGAGAATAAGAGACAATGAGAATCAGAAGGATCATATCGTTGATAGCGTTGTTGTCATTTTGCGTAATGGCCGCAACCGGCATCGTAATGTTTCTCGCGCCGCAGAGCAGGGTGGCATACTGGAACGGTTGGAAGCTGCTCGGCTTGTCGAAGCGTGACTACGATGCAATCCACTCGACATTCATGCTGCTGTTCCTCACTGCAGTGGTTTGGCACACCGTCTTGAACTGGAAGTCTCTCGTCGACTACATGAGGAGGAGGACTAGGAATACAGTGGTGGTCACTCCTGAGTTCTTGCTCGCCCTTGCTGTCTGTGTGCTCTTCTTTGCGGGAACCGTTGGGCGATCGATCCCCTTTGATCAATATCTGGGTATTGCCGGTGTCGCCAAGGACTACTGGAGAGAAACCCTTGGTAGTCCGCCGTGGGCTCCGGCCGACGCGACCCCCTTGCGACAGTTCTGTAGCAGAATGGAGAGCGTAGTCCGGCATGTCGGCGACAGATCCGTGTCCATCGAGTGTGACGAGGCTCTTTCCATTCTCA
>CAZOJI010000045.1:0-36783 GCA_964580055.1 uncultured Gemmatimonadaceae bacterium
GGCGTGCTCCGCCCTCGCGGCACGGACCTCTCGGGAGCCGACCAGGACGACGTGGCCATGATTCCGCTGCGCACCGCGCTGCAGCGGGGCTGGCAACCAATCTGACGTCCACTCGATTGTACCGGGCGGCTGGAAGTTGAACCCGGCAGCTTCGCCCGCTACAGGTATGGAGGCCAGGGCCGCCCTTGCGTAGGGACGTCTGGCGGGTCCTATCATGTTCACTGCTCGACTCGTCGGTCATGATAACCGTCATATCTCTTTGACATGTCTCGCCACGGAATTGTTGAATCGAACAGCCGGCGGATGACATATCAAGCGGCCTCGGGAGTGGGCGTAACTTTCGCCCGCGGAGATTCTACTCGAGGAGATCAGTGCTGGAGGTAAGAGACCAAACTTGACCGACCTCAGGAGGTCGGATAACCCTCCTCCAGTTTACGATACCCACAGTTCACATTCACAAGCGCCTGTAGGGTTACCGTGCGGTTTTCGAAGTCCAGATCCAGCACTAGAAACTTCCCATAGCGCGGGAGTTCCCCATAGTAGTAACACCCATCAAGTCCGGTTGTGTTACGGGAGCGTCCGACAAAGAGGTCCCCTCTGGATACGGTCAGGATCGAGTCGATCACGTAACCATCGTCGGGAGGGGTATTTAGCTCGTCGAACGTCTCGTCGCTCATCTGGAGGCCCGCCTCGGCAGTGAACCCTAGGGCGCCGGTAGGATAGAATAGCGCAACCCCAAGAGAGTCAATCTCAAACGCGAAATCGAACGCCTCCCCTTGGTCCGTGCGCGCCGTAATCCCATATGCGATATCGAACGCACTGGGTGTGGTTATGGGCGTGCCCGTTAGGGCATAGATGGTCACCGTGTCCACGAAATTTGGGAAAGTTGCCGGATACAGGCCGGAATCATCGCAGCCGACGGCAACCGCAAGAATCACAGTCGCCGCCATCGTCATTACCAACTCTCGCTGTACCTGCACACTGATTACTCCTGCATTCTAGGAGGGCATTCAGCCGGACTACTGCATAGGTGACAGCTTCCCTGTTGGGTTTGTTAAGTGTGTGGTTTTGCGGTGTCGGCCGAGCGACTGAGGTGACGGGGAAGTTCATCAGCGGATGGTTTGGACCAATCATCGCTTCAGCTATAAAGGCGCCGAAGGGCACGTCAGTATGACACCGGGCGGTGTCACACGGCTATCTGAGTCCCAACCCCCTGGTCCATCGTTCTACTGAACGCAAGCAATGCGATCGCGGTGTACTGAGCGCGGACTCCTGTGAGGTCGCGAGCCACTATCTGGTCTTCAACCGGCTAGCCTCCAGGCCGGCGCGGTCTCGATCGATAGCCTGGAGGAGAATCCGGCGGAAATGGCCCCATCCCTGAACCAGGCATTGAGTCAGTCACAAAAGGCCTGCGCCAGGGCCCGCCCATTCCGCGGGGGAACTCACCGCGGCGTTCGAAAGCCTCGTCCAACATCTCGCGCTGCTCGGGAGTGAGGATTTCGTCAACCTGGTCGTGGATCGAGTCGCTGATCGCCCGAAGGCGAGGCATCAGCTCATGAAGTATCGAATCGGCGCGCGGTCCAAAGATCTCGAAGATTTCGAAAATCTCGGTCTGCTGCTCCTCGGTCAGTCCGAGACGTCCGAACGGTCTAGGCAGTTCGCCCGATTGTCTAAACGACCCCATCGGCCTCTCGCATGACGCACGGATCCGCTCGCCTGCGCCGCCTGCTAACACCCCCACCACAAAGATGACAATGATCAGAACTGCGCCCTGAATCCTCAGGCGCAACGCGGAATCGGTACCACTACTCATCGTATCTCCTGAAAAGCTTCAAACAACTCGGCAGTAGTGGGCATGTCGTTATTGCGGATCCCCTGGGCCAAGAGGCTTGGCACTCCTATCGCCTCGGCAATTCCAGTCGTATCCTCCTCAACCTCGGTGCTCTTCACCTGCCACAATACGCCGGCGGAAACCATGGCAATCACCGCGGCCGCCGCCAACAACGGCCGTTTCCAGTTCACCAATTGCATCAGCGGACTACTCGATGCCCTGCGATTCGCCAGTTCGTCGGCCGTTTGCTCCATAATGGATCCAACGAGCCGATCGAACCGGTCGCGATCTCGCGTCGGATCGAGCGCGGAGAAATCGATACGATCGTCATCCATTTGAGTACTCCCTCACGGCATCGCGGCCAAGCAACTCGCGCAGTCTTCGACGCGCGGCGAACAGGTGCTGTCGCGCCGCGCCTTCTGAAAGGCCAAGAGTCTCCCCTATTTCCCTGTGTTTCCACCCCTCGAGCTCGTGTAACAATACCACTTCGCGCTGCACCTCGCTCAACTCACTGAGTGCTTCTTCCAGAGCCCCGCGTAGTTCCGATCGTTCGGCGTCGCGGTCGGAACTGAGGGTACTCGCGACACTCACTTTCTCGATCGGTTGCGCTGTGCGCACACGGCGGTAATCCAAGAAATTCCGCGCGCGGTTCCGCACGATCTGAAGCAGCCACGCGACGAACTTCTCGGGCTGCCTGCAATCTTCGAGTTTCTCTAGCGCCTTCACAAACGCGTCCTGACAGATGTCCTCTGCGTCCATCCCGTTCCCAACAACTCCCACCGCCACCGAGTACGCCGCCCTGTAATGCCTACGCACCAGGGCCTCGAACGCCGCGGATTCGCCGCGGCGGGCCCGTGCCGCCAGCGAGGCATCACCTATATCGACGACTTCCTCTGCCACCTCACCCTACCGATCCGGGCACCTGCCGCGGCTGCTGACAATCGCTGGCTATAAAGCGGCCGATTGTTTGCGGTTGCTGATTAGAAGACATCCATCCACTCGAAAACGTTAGTTGATTTTCCCAATTTAGACTCTCCCCGCGCGGGAGGCCACGTCAGCCGTCACTCGGCGTTCGGATTCCACGAAGCGCTACCTACACACTAACCACCCGGAATGATCCCGGGCGCCTCCAAACAAAACTACGCACCAACCTGTCATACTGTTGTGAGCCGCTCGTGAGGTGTCGCTGGAATGCGGTGGCTATTGAGGTGAACGAAACGCCGGGGACATATGGCGTGAAGATGAGGGGTAGCTGCCGGATTTCAGCGATGCCGCACGGACTGCCTAAAATGGTAACGGTCGCCGCATGCGGTGAAAAAGTGTCTCGAAGATCTCTGGAGTGAAGGGACCGATGGTATGAAAACTGTCATTTTGGCTGCGGCCGCAGGACTTGTGTGTCTCGCAACGCCACTCTCGTCACAGGAACACCGGACGCGAACCATTCAGGGAGTCGTTCGCGACTCGACCAATGGCGAAACGCTTCCGTTTGCATCCGTTGTGATTCCGGGCACCAACATTAGCTCGAGCACCAACCGCGATGGCTTTTTCGCGTTGATTGGCGCACCCGCGGATTCGTTCACAATCCGTGTGGTGTTCCTCGGCTATCGGGCAACAGAGTTTCCAGTTGCAGCAGACGCTTCGCCGGGGCTGTTGACGGTGAACATGGCTCCTGTGGTCTTCGAGCTGGCAGGCATCACGGTGGTAGCCGAAGAATCTCAGATGATCAGTACCGTTAGGGGGATCAGCAGGGTCACGGCATCTCCCGAGGTGATGGCGATACTGCCAAGCGTCGGGGAAGCTGACGTCTTTCGATCGCTGCAGCTACTTCCCGGGATAAGTGGCACGAACGAGAGTTCTTCGGGGCTCTATGTTCGCGGCGGCACGCCAGATCAGAACCTCGTGCTGCTCGACGGCATGACCGTGTACCATGTTGACCACTTCTTCGGCTTCTTCAGCGCCTTCAGCTCCGAGGCCATCAAGGACGTTCAGGTATACAAGAGCGGATACCCTGCCCTGTACGGCGGTCGTGTGTCGAGCGTTGTGGATATGACAGGGAAAACGGGAGATCCGAATGAACCGCACCTCTCACTCGGAGCGAGCCTTCTGAGTGCCAACGCATCCGCGCAGGTACCGCTCTTCGGCAAAGGATCAATCCTGCTGTCTGCGCGCCGGTCTTACACGGACGTCATGCGGACCGGACTCTATTCGAGCATCTTCGACATGTTCAGAGAAGACACGACTGTCGCACAAGCCCCTGGCCCCGGAGGGATGGGTGGCCCACGCGGAATGGGCGGCATGTTTGGGAATGCAAGCTACAGCACACACCAACCCGACTTCTATTTCTACGATTTGAACGGGAAGATCACATACCACCCATCCACGCGTGACATACTGTCGATCAGTCTTTACAACGGTCAGGATTACCTCGACAACTCACAACTGGAAACCCGCACACTCTCTACTCAGAACACCGAATTCAGCCGGGGGATAACGAACGACATCACCGACTTGACCGATTGGGGAAACAAGGGAGTGAGCGGCAAGTGGGCACGACAGTGGCACCCACGCTTCTATTCGGATGCCCTCGTTGCGTACTCGGAGTACTTCAGCGACTACACGCGGAACACGGCTATGGAGACGATCGACGCCGATGCGGACACTCTACTCAATACCCGGAGCTTCGGTTCCGCGGAGGACAATCGTGTCACCGACTTGACCTTCCGCCTGGATAACGAATGGCAGGCGCTGGCATCTCACAAGATAGGCTTCGGAGGGTGGTTCACGCAGTCAACCGTGGACTACCTGTACACTCGCGACGACTCGGTCACCGTGCTGAATCAGCAGCAGGAGGCAATTCGGGCTGCGGGTTACCTCCAAGACAAGTGGAACGTCTTTCCCTCACTAGAGCTGACACTCGGAGGCCGTTTCGCGCATTACGATTTGACCGGAGAGACCTACCTCGAGCCGCGTGCTTCAGCGGCCCTGAGCCTTCCCTTAGGTCTCACGGTCAAGGGCGCCTACGGGCAGTACCACCAATTCGTGAACCGGGTGGTCAACGAAAACGTAACCGAGGGCTCTCGTGATTTCTGGCTGCTGGCCGACGGCGACCTGGTGGACGTCACCAGCGCGCAACATTATGTGCTCGGCGCCAGCCTGGAATTGGATGACTATCTGTTCGACGTGGAGGTTTACCGAAAAGACCTCGATGGGCTTTCCGAGTTCTCTATGCGGTACCAACGCATGGGCGACCCCGACCCGCTCAACCTCTTCTTTGACGGTACAGGAGTAGCGGAGGGAATCGAGTTCCTGGCACAAAAGAAGTACGGGACTTACACCGGTTGGGCCAGTTACACTCTCTCACGCGTGGAACACACATTCCCCGACCTCAACGACGCTGAGCCTTTCCCAGCCCTGCACGACCAAACCCATGAGTTCAAGATCGTAAACAACGTATCACTTGGGCGCTTGAACTTCTCGGGAACCTGGGTTGCAGCGACAGGGAGACCGTACACAGCGCCGGAGTCCGAGTATACGATCACGCTGCTGGACGGTACCGAACAGAGCTACATCCACGTGGGTGACAAGAATGGACTACGGCTACCTGCGTATCACCGTGCAGACGTTGCCGCTCACTACAGATTTGACCTCGGCAAATGGACCGGCGACATCGGGCTCTCGGTGTTCAATCTGTACGATCGAACGAATGTCTGGTACCGGCAATTCGATCTGTCCGAAACACCCATACTGATAAGCGACATGAACTTTCTGGGAATCACTCCAGCGATCTCATTACGGTTTGAGTTTTGACGGGAGCGAGTAAGAACCATGATTAGACCATACCTCTTTGCGATCCTCGCCGTGATCCTTGCCGCGGCTATTGTCGCCGGCTGCGAGAGCACGTCCACCGAGCCCGAGGAAGCTGATCTGGTAGTAGTGGAGGCGTTTCTCTTCGCGGGCGAACCCGTCGACGACATTCGTCTAATTGAAACTGTACCCCTGTCCGACACCGTTGATGCGCCGCCGATCAATGACGCCTCGGTAGTGCTGTACAAGAATGGACTCTCGTACACTCTCGTTCCCACCGGAGATTCGGGCTACTACTCATACCCGGGTGATGACCTTCTCATCGAGGCAGGAGACACAATAGGGATCGAGATCTCTTGCCACGGCTCGGTCGCAACAGGTGAGACCGTCGTTCCGGAAGCACCGTCAGGCGTCGCGATCGACGAGAGCACTCTCTGGGTCCCGGACTTTGAAACCGGAGTGTTCGGCGGCGGTTTCAACCGCGAAGACTCGCAGCTCGCGGCCACCTGGGAGAACACGAACGAACTTCTCCATTTCGTCGTCATCGAGTTTCTGGGTGACAGCGCGAGTGTCGAGACGATCATGCCTGACATCTTCGACGGATTCAGGGGGCGTTTTCGGTTCATAACTGAGCCGACTACAGACGACTACTACTTCATCGACATGAGATCGCTTCAGTACCTGGGTCCACATGTGGCACGTATCTACCGAGTCAATGATGAGTACGCCCAACTCTACGAGAATCGCACCCAGGACTCCCGTGACCTGAACGAGCCGCCAACCAACATCGTAGGTGGACTGGGCGTCTTCAGCGCCTTTAACAGCGACAGCGTGTACTTCGAGGTGGCCAGGGAAGAAGAGAGCGGCTGAGTTCTGTGGCCTTCGGGATCAGCGTGGGATGCCGTGTAAGCGTACTGAACTAACGGAGTAATGCCCGCGGAGTCGAGTCAAGCCATTCGAGTGGTGGATAAAGTTGTGACAAGAAAGAGGGTGCAATAATGAGGTATTCCAATGTTTCCGCTTTAGGCGTGTGTCTTTTTTCCGGGTTCGTGATCGCGTGTGCATCAGGAACGGGCACCACGTTGGCTCCGGAGAACTTGGACTTGTCGGGTTCCTGGATATTGAACACTGATTTGAGCGATGACCCTCAAGAGATGATGCCGGACGGCGGAATGCCTGAAGGGGGAATGGGCGGACGGCCAGGCGGGATGGGAGGTGGCCGACCAACCGGTGGCATGGGTGGTGGAAGGCCTCCCGGAGGTATGGGTGGTAAACGTGGTATGGGTGGTGGAGCACCGAGCGAGGCGGATCTGCGACGCATGCAGCAAACAATTCGAATGGCGGCAGAAGTACCGGGGCGGATCGATGTAAGCCATCAGGATTCGACAATCAACATACGTGAGGCTTTCCGACCCAGCCTTACGGTTCACACGAACTGGGAAAAGGTGAGGCAAGACCTCGACAACGACACCGAGGTCGAAATCAGGGCGCGCTGGCACGAAAGACAGCTGCAAATCGAACGCAAGGTTCAAAACGGTGGCAAGATTCTGGAGAAGTATACGCTGTCGCAGTCGACCAACCGGCTACACGTTGAGAAAAGCGTCGACATGGAGATGGGTAGAGGACAGACGCTGACGTTCCACTACGTTTACGATCCGGCTGAGGAGCAGAGCTGATTGTGAGAATGTTCGGAACCATGCGGGGCATCCTTTGGTTGAGCCTGTCGGCATTGATGATGTTGCCGGACGCCGCACACGCGCAAGTCGGCGTCACGACGGACATCATCACCGGTGTCGTAGTGGAGGCTACCGGCAATCCGCTAGCCAACGTCGTCATCGAGGCTATGTCTCTAGAGACCGAGATAACGAGATCCACTTACACAGACGATCGCGGCCGCTACACGATCTTGTTTCCCGACGGTGGCGGGCAATATCGGATGACTGCGCGTTTGATTGGGATGTCGCCGATCCAGGCGACGCTGGCACGATTCGGCGATGAAGACCGCATCGTCTGGGACATACACATGGCCCAACAGGCTTACGTGATGGATGAGATCGTGGTCGAGGGGGCGATTCAGCCCGTGAGAGTACGCGAGCGACGCCAACCCGGAGCGGTGGAACAGAACCTCACACCCAATCGGATCGCCAATCTTCCGATCGACGCCACGGACCTCAACGTCCTGGCGACCCTGGTTCCCGGTGTGGTTCTCATCGACGCGACGGACACCACCGACTTTGCTTTCTCCGTTGCCGGTCAACGCCCAGACGCAAATGCCATCACGCTCGACGGAATGATGATCGGATCGGGCGAGGTTCCGCAGGAGGGAGTCCGCAATACGCGCGTCATCTCCAGCACGTATGACGTCTCCCGCGGCGGGTTCAGTGGTGGGATGGTGGCCTCGACAACACGGAGCGGCAGCAACAACGTGCAAGGCTCAGTGCGCTACAACCTCCGCGATGACGCGCTCGCGTTTGAAACGGGACAGGCGTCAGATTTCACATCGGCATTCACACAACATCAAGTCAGTGCCGGAGTGGGCGGACCGCTGATTCCAAACAGGCTGTTCGCATATCTGTCCGGCTCGGCGAGGCTGCGGGATGATCCTTCCCCCACGCTGACGTCCGCGACCGCGATCGATCTCGAGCGCCTCGGAATAGCTCAGGATTCGGTAGATCGCTTCATCGGTGTCGTAGACGCAATTGGAGCCGGCCCCGACTTCGCACGTAGTGACGAGAATCGATCCAGCGACAATCTCTCGGCAATGCTGCGGCTCGATTACCTCGTGTCCAGCAACCACACACTCACGATGCGGGGGGACTGGCGAGGCTCGAATCAAGAACCGACGCGCGTTTCGCCTACCGCTTTGCCTGAGACCGGTGGAACAAACGAGAATGGTGGGGGAGGATTTTTGGCGAGCCTTTCTTCCCGTCTGGGTGTGCAATTGATAAACGAGATGCGGTTTTCTTACTCCGAGTCCGACAGAACAAGCGACCCTTATCTCTTAACACCCAGTGGGCAGGTCCAGATCGTCTCTTTGCTGGAAGATGGCTCGATCGGCGTGAGAAACGTATCCTTCGGTGGCAACACCGGCATGCCGACGAATTCCACTAGCAAGTCGTTTCAGTTTGCCGATGAACTCTCGTGGATGCCCGGAAGAGCCGATCACCGCTTCAAGTTTGGCGGCTCTTACATGCGGCAGCAGTCGTCCAACGACATGGGCCGAAACAGACTCGGCACCTACTCCTACAACTCTTTGACCGACCTGGAAGCCGGTGTTCCCGCTTCGTTCCGACGCACTGTGGTTTCCGATGAGCGGGTCAGCAACGCCGCGGACATTGCCTTCTACGCGGGTGACGTGTGGCGCCCATCTCGTGGATTGCAGCTCAGTTATGGCTTGAGGTTGGAGGGTTCGTCTTTCAGCAACCCGCCGGAGTACAACCCGACGCTCGAAACGTCACTCGGCGTGCGCACTGATCGGCTACCCTCGGAGTGGGACTTGAGCCCTAGGGCAGGTTTCAGTTGGACCATCGGTGGTCAAAGCTTTATGGCCGCTCCCGATCTGATCGTCAGAGGTGGAATTGGGAGATTCCGCAGCCAGATACCGGGGTCGCTGGTTTCCCAAGCGCATACTGCTACTGGTCTTTCAACGTCGGAAGCAGAACTCTACTGTGTGGGAACCGCGGTGCCGACGCCAGACTGGTACGACTTCAGCGCCAACGCCTCTGCCATACCTGCCACCTGTTTCGGAGCCAGCACGGCACTCGAAACGGGGGCGCCCAGCGCGACCGTTTTTTCCGAAGATTTCGCCGCGCCCAAGACGTGGCGGGCCTCGCTCGGGTTCCAGCGTAACCTAACGCCGCTGCTGAGTCTTTCTGTAAATGCCAGCTACGCACGGGGTGTGAGCCAATACGGTTTCCGGGATCTGAACTTCGACGCGAGCAACACTTACACCCTCCCGACCGAGGACGGACGAACGATCTTTGTAAACCCTGGTCAGATCGTGCCGGAAACGGGTGCGCTGAACTACACCGACTCGCGCATCGATCCTGCTTTCGCGCAAGTGCTGGAGATCGGTTCAGACCTCGAGTCCGACACCAAACAGCTTCAGGCTTCGCTGAGCGGCATCACACGTTCAGGGATCATTCTTCAGACTTCCTACGTGTGGTCGCATGTTCTGGATCAATCTTCCCTAGCGCTCTTCGGCGGCAGGGGCGGCATGATGATGGGCGGTGGAGGAACGCGGGGGGGACTGGGTGGGACCAATACCGCCGGTAATCCCAACATCCTCGATTGGGGCCGTAGCAGCTACGAGCGCCGGCACTCGTTCCTGGCAACCGTCAACTATCCGTTCGGGACTTCCGTCGAGTTGACCGCGATCGGACGTCTGACATCCGGAGCACCGTACACTCCAATGGTCGGCGGTGACATCAATGGAGACGGTATTCGCAACGACCGTGCGTTCGTTTTCGATCCAGAAACTGTGCCGTCGCCGACTCTCGCGAACAGTATGGAACAACTTCTCACTATGACATCGGCTGGTGCGCGCAATTGCCTGGAAAACCAATTCGGTCAGATCGCCGAACGAAACAACTGCTTCGGCCCATGGGAGGGTTCACTGGAACTCCAGCTCAACATCCGGCCCAACATCTTCGGTTTGAACCGGAGACTTTCAATCTCCGTGACCACCGAAAACATGCTCCGCGGTGTAGATGAACTCCTGCACGGCACCGAGGGTGCGCATGGCTGGGGCCTCCGGGCCAAACCGGACCAAACGCTTCTTTATGTGACCGGATTCAATCCAGCCACAAACAGCTTCGAGTACGCGGTTAACGAACGGTTCGGGGCGACGAACGCGACCGGTATGGCCATGCGCCAGCCATTTCAAATCGGGATTCAGATGCGCATGACGATTGGTCCTGATCGCGGTCAGAGGGCACTCGATATGATGCGCGGTGGCGGCGGACGTATGGGTGGGATGGGCGGAATGGGAGGAATGCCACCAGACGGTGGCAGGCCCGGCGGCATGGGTGGAATGGGCGGCATGCGTGGAATGCTCGGAGAAATGGGAACGCCCGAGGAGTTTCTGGAGCGCTTCTTATCGCTGCTGGCCGATCCGCCTTCAGCGGTACTCGACTTGGCTGACTCGTTGGGACTCCGTTTGACGCCGGATCAGGTCGCTGCTGTCACTGTTGTCCGAGATTCTCTCGTCGCTTTGCATACTCAGCTCGCCAACCACCTCCGCACCGAACTGGAGGGGCAGGACATAGGCGGCGATCCACGGGCTCTGATGAGCTTGATAAGGCCCTCGATGCAGGCAGCGAATGAGAATGTGCAACGCAGCATCGACGCCTTGAAGAAGATCCTCACTCACGAGCAATGGAACAAGCTGCCGGGAGAAGTTCGAAAACCACAGCGCGCGCGTGCATAGGCGCTAACTTAAACTATCGACGTACGGGGGCGGTCGTGTTAATCATAGGGTCATGGAATCCAAAGTCATGTTGGAGTATCAGTGGCCTTATCTCTTGTCGTTTCTCCCTCCCGAGGATGAGTTGGAGCGCACTGCCAGGCAAACTGGGGCGTCGCGGCCGAAGAGGCGGGTAGGTAGCGCGTCGTCGCTACTTCGTCTCGCCTTCGTGTACGGATTCTGCGGACTCACATTGAGGCAAACGGCAGCCTGGGCCGAGGTTGTGAATGTCGCATCGCTGTCGGATGTGGCGCTGTAAAAGCGGCTCCGTGGTGCCGCTGATTGGCTCGGCATGTTACTTGGAGTTGAGTTAGCAGAAAGAGCACCTCCACCTCTCCAAGATCGTCGCAAGCTTCCACTGAGGCTGGTGGACACTGCAGCAATCAGCAGAGCAGGGAGCAAGAGCACCGACTGGCGAGTTCACATGGGATACGACCTCGCTACGCTGTCGATAGATCATGTTGAGTTGACCGACCGATACGGTGGCGAAACGTTGACGAGATTCCCGCTTGAGGCAGGTGACGTCGTGGTTGGCGACCGGGGATATGCTCCCCGCCGCGGGATGTATACCACGGTCAGGTCTGGTGCCGATTATCTAATCCGCCTCAACTGGCAGAACGGTCCGTTGGAGCAGCCAAATGGTGAGCCATTTGAGCTTCTTCAGGCACTGCGAGGATTGCCTGATGCCGATGCACGCGATTTCGCTGTACGCGTCAAAGCTTCTGCCAAGGACAAGATACCAGCCGCGACCGCGCGCCTGGTGGCGTCGTCGACGCCAAGGATGTGTTGGACATCTATCGCTTCCGCTGGCAGATAGAACTCGCATTCAAACGGATGAAGAGCCTTCTGTGTCTCGGCGACCTGCCTGCGAGGGATACGCCACTCGCACGTTGCTTTCTCCACTCCAAACTCCTCGCAGCACTGCTCTTGCAAGATCTCACAAACGAATTCCTCGCTTATTCTCCCTGGGGATTTCGATTGGGAAACGCCCCCACCATCACTGTGGCGCATTCAGAAAGCGTTGCTTGACGGGATGAGGTTCGCCGTCACTGCCGGAGCATCCATCGAGGCCTGGTGCGACAACGCGCGCAACCTCAGACGCCACCTCTTCAACAGTCCACGCCGCCGCACGATGCAGCAGGCCAACATTCTCACCGCAAATACTCCAGCCGTGAGTCTCTTATGTTAGCGCCTACGGAGGAGGTGTGGCAGGGATCGCTCTGGGACTCGGGACGGCTGCCGTGCTTGCGGCAGCCACCGACTGGGCCATTCAGGTGGAGCCCTCATCCGTGGGTCTGTCGTTCGGGTTCTCGCTGATGGTGGGAGTGTTCTTCGGTGTCTATCCCGCACACCGGGCCTCACTCTTGGATCCGGTGGAGGCTCTAAGGAGCGAATGAGCGCTGTCGTGAAGGATCCTGAAGGTCGCTGTTTCCCCCAACAGCCACATCCACCTCGAAGCGACGGGTACATGAGGGCGGCACTGGACACAGTACAGGAAGCACGACCTCGGCCCAGCACTTTTGTACCCAGATCCCCAGGGATTCGTCGCTCAGGCATCCGAGCAGGTCGTTCCATGACGACTCTGATGCCTAGTCCGATCCGATGTCCGGCCACGTGCAGAAATGGAGTCGCTTCAAATCGCACATTTCCATCGCGCGTCACACTGCTGGCGAAATCCCGGTGCAGTGTACGATCGACGCGTACAGAACGGGCAGCTATGATGCTATTGTGGCTCTTTCACACCTCGTGGTAATTATCTATCGACGGGCCGGTGACCATGAGGGCATCCACCTCACGTCCTTTCAGCCGGCATACCGCACCGAGAAGGAGAACATTCAATGGCCCAGAAACCCCGAAAGCGGTCCACACGCAGTGTGGTGGAAGATCTAAATCTGAACCATATCGTTGACCTTCAATTCGACAATGCCGCCAAACATCTCAAGTATCCGGAAGGGCTGCTGAAGCAGATAAAAGTGTGTAACAACGTCTACTACATGCAGTTCCCCGTGAAGTCCGGTAAGAAATACGTGGTATACCATGCCTGGAGGGCCGAACATAGCCATCATTGCAAGCCGCTCAAGGGTGGGCTGCGGTACAGTCAGATGGTCAACCAGGACGAGATTATCGCTCTCGCGACGCTCATGACGTACAAGTGCGCCATCGTCGACGTACCATTTGGCGGCTCAAAAGGTGGTGTCCAGTGCAATGCCCGTGAACTGTCATTTGAACAGATCGAGAAGATCACTCGCCGCTTCACAGCAGAGTTGAACCGCAAGAACTTCATCGGGCCCGGTATCAACGTCCCCGCGCCCGACTATGGAACTGGGGAACGCGAGATGGCCTGGATAGCAGACACTTACGATGCCCTGCACCCACACGAGTTGGACAACCTAGCGTGTGTCACTGGAAAGCCGGTATCGCTGGGGGGCATCCGTGGCCGTTCGGCCGCGACGGGGCGCGGTGTGGTATACGTGCTCCGCGAGTTGTTCCGCCATCCAACAGAACTGAAGAAATGCAAACTCGCCGGCAGTCTCGAGGGGAAGCGGGTGTCGATTCAAGGATTCGGCAATGTCGGTTACCACGTGGCGAGAATCCTAGAGAGCGAGGACGGAGCAAAAGTCATCGCTGTCGGTGAATGGGACTGTACGGCGTATCAACCGAACGGGATAGATGTGGAGGCGCTCAAGCGTCACCAGCAGAGGACGGGGTCGATTCGAGGTTTTGCTGACACCGAGACCCTGCCGAAGCCCGGTGACTGTCTCGAGGTCGAATGCGATGTGCTGGTTCCGGCAGCATTGGAGAATCAAATCACCATGGACAACGTGCAGAAGGTTCGCTGTCGCGTTGTAGCGGAAGCTGCCAATGGCCCGACGACACCAATGGCGGAGCATTTCCTTCACAAAAAGGGTGTTATGGTGCTGTCCGACATCTTCATGAACGCAGGCGGTGTTACTGTTTCCTATTTTGAGTGGGCCAAGAACCTCTCTCACTTACGTTACGGCCGACTCGAAAAACGGTTGGATCATTTAAGGCGCTCCAGACTCGTAGGTGCTGTGGAGGACCTCGTCGATCACGATTTCGATCCAGGAATTCGGGGAAAGCTCACCGAAGGCACAGGAGAAGAAGACCTGGTCAACTCGGGCCTGGAAGAAACGATGGTGACAGCATTCCAGGACATTCTGGAGATTCGGCGCAGATTCCAGAAGGTCGGCGATATGCGAACGGCGGCATATATCTGCGCTATCGAAAAGATCGCGAATGCCTACCAGCAGCGAGGCCTCTTTCCGTAGTCGTGGTTCGCCGCAACAGCCTTCGCACTTCCTTCTGCTGTGGTGCCGCCAACAAGGCATCATTGAGAAAGGACCGAGAAATGCTGCCAGGTCGAAGAAATCTCCGCATAGACTGCCACATTGCGGCGTCTTTGATGTTGAAGACACGGTCGAGTACGTCCAAGAGGACGTTGCCACGAGCGTCGACAGTATGATTGGTAAGCAGACTTCCCCGGTCCGCATCGAAGAGACGGTCCAGGGCCCGGCCCACGGCGCCGTCGCCGAGACTTGCCGCCTGCTCCTCGCTCCCGGAACCCCTCGGGGGCGGACGGGTGCGGCGGTGGAGATCGCCCGCATCGGCTTCGTCTGTTCAGGGACCCTGTCGCAACGAACCAACACCTGCGGGAAGCCGAACTGCCGGTGAGCCACCGATCCCGAAGCTCGGCACGGACCGTATCATGAGTGGACCTGGCGGGAGAGGGGAAAGCTTCGTCACAAGATCGTGCGCCCGGAGAAGGTCGACCTCATCCAAGAGGCAATCCAGAACTATCGCACCCTTCAGAAGCTTCTGGAGCGCTGCGAGCGGGAAAGCGCCAAGGTAACCTGACCGTAAGTCACGACCTGGTAAGAAGATAAATTGAGGGAAAATGCCTTCGAGATGTGCGGAAAGTGGGGCTGCGGCAATAGCTGGGCAGGCAATTGCTATCGCAGCGCAACCCACGCTCGAAGTAAGGTGTCATAAAGACGGGACAGCGGTGTGATAACAACCACACCGTTTCCCGACTCCCGGGCTGGATAGAAAATCCAGCCCCGATTACGTTGCACGACCAGGCCCTCGTACAGACGGAGCGAACCAAAGTGATAGGCGCGATACTGCTGCTGACAGCCCCGACACATCTGCTCGTTGCGAATCCAGACTCCGGTAGTTCTGCCCGTGTAGGGTACTGGCAGCAGGAAGTCCATTACACCATCGAGGCTTACCTCGACGAGGAAGCGGAGCATCTCGACGGCGCCGCCACCCTGGTGTACCACAACAATTCGGGCGACAATCTCGACGAGGTCTTCTTTCACCTCTATCTGAACGCATTTCGACCCAACAGCCGTTGGGCTCAGGTGGAAGAGCGCTCCAGGCTCGATTTTCAGTCGCTTCGTGAACCGGACTACGCCTACGAGCGAATCGGCACGATGCGCATGAATGGGTCTGTGCTCACGCCGGAGTACCCGTTCGCGCCGGACTCTACTGTAGTTCGCTTTGCCCTAACCGAGCCGCTCGCCTCGGGCGATTCGACGGTGTTCGTCTTCGATTGGGAGGCGCGACCTTCCACGACGTGCAGGCGCCAGTGTCGCCGCGGCCGCAGCTACGACTTCGCGCAATGGTATCCCCGCGTGTCAGTGTACGACCACGAAGGATGGCAGGGGCATCCACTGTACCCCCAAGGCGAGTTCTACGGCGAGTACGGGGTATTCGACGTGACGCTGGACCTCGCCTCCGACCAGGTCGTGGGCGCCACCGGTGCGGTGATCGACGGAGATCCCGGCTGGGTACCCAGCTCCACCAGCCCCGAAACGACGGTTCGCCACCAATCCGACTGGTACGAGAATCGGCTGAGCCCCAACTCCCCGGGATTGCTGAGCGACGAGCCGGCGACGGGTCGCAAACGCGTGCGCTTCTACGGCGAGGACGTTCACCATTTCGCCTGGAGCACCAGCCCCGACTACCGCTACGAGGCGGGCCTGCACCGCGACATAGGGGTGCATGTGCTCTATCGGCCCGGCGATATGGATTGGGACCTCGGCGTGGTGGTCAACCGCTCGATCCGCGCTCTCGATTGGCTCGAAAGTGTCTTCGGCGTCTATCCGTATCCGCAGATCACCAACCTGCACCGACTCGAGGGTGGTGGCACCGAGTTCCCCATGATGGTCATGGACGGCGGCCCGGGACAGGGACTGATCGCCCACGAATTCGCCCACCAATGGGTCATGGGCATCCTTGGCAGCAATGAATGGAAGGACGCGTACCTGGACGAAGGAATGGCTTCGTTCCTGGACAGTTGGTTCGTTGAAGAAGTGGGTGACTACGATCCCTGGCCGCGCACCGTGGAGCGAGTCGGAGCGATCGAAGCACAGGGCATTCCGGTTCCGGTCGCTACGGTGAGCGAGGACATGCCCGGCTTCAGCGTGTACGGCTTTCTGGCATATACCAAGCCATCCGTCGTTTTTCGCATGCTGCGGGAGTACGTGGGCACCGAAGTGTTTCGACAGGCCATGAGATTGTACTGCGAGCGCAAAGCCTTTCAGCACGTGGTCGAAGATGATCTTCGTCAGGCAGTCGAAGATGCATCCGGCATGGACCTCTCATGGTTTTTCCACCAGTGGTTTCACACTACCGCCACGCTCGATTACGCGGTTACCGACGTCCGCCAGGAGCGCGCTGCCGGCGGGTGGATGACGACCGCCGTCGTGACGCGCAGCGGCGATGCCTGGATGCCGGTGACGGTCCAGGTCGGCTCGGAGCGCGTGGTTCTAGAAGGAAGGGAACGAGCGCAGAGCGTGGAGGTTACCACGACAGAACGCGCAGCGGAGGTAGTGGTCGATCCCGACGTGGTCCTGATCGACACAGACCGCTCCAACAATAGGGCGCGCGTGACTCTCTGAACACAAGTCTGCACCACGCATAGGCTCCTCGAACTCACACCAATAGTGTGTGCAACGGTTCTTCATGGAACGAACCGCGATATAAGAGTATAAGTTAGTACTGTCGTACCTGTTACGGAGGTTTTTGGTGACAAACTCATCTACGAAACACGAAGTTGGACGGAGACGCGCGAACACAACGACGCCAGAGGCAGATGCGACCCTTGCTGTCGCTGAAGGAATAGAGCCGCAGAAGTCTGAGACTCCTGTTGAGCACCCTTTGGTGGAAGAGTGCATAAAGCGAACCTACGTGAAAGCGGAAATGGTGGAGCGGGAGCACGCCGAATTCCACAACTGCTACACCATCAGTAGCGTTACCGACGATCTCAAATTCCTGCATTTCATCTATGGTGACGAGCTGGACATATACCCGGACGATGTCACACCGGATTTCGTGGAGAGCCTCAAGCACCTGGGTAAGGACATCTATTTCTTCATCCAGAGTCTGGGAATCGAGAACACACCGCAGACCTACATCAAGCGCAAATACGAGTTCATCCAGGACATTATCCCGCGCGGAAACCCTCATCTGTTCTACCTGGCGTGGAATGGCCTGCTCAACAACGACAGCTTCATGCGCGCGATGCGGCAGAAGTTCAGTCTGTTTCGTTTCAGTGACTTGCTGTGCTCCCGGGACATACCGCCCATCGGCTCCAACCGCACTCGCTATCGCAACAAGCTCGTGTTGGCCGACGACATGGCCAACAGCAAGGGGAACGGACGGCGGACGACGGGTCGACTACTCAACGACGGCAGCGGCTTGATACTGAGAGAGGGTATCGTATGGCTTCCGAACGGGAAGGCCATGCCCGTGTTCCCGCAAGCATACGTTCCCCTCAACCAGACTCAGGTCATACTCATTCGTCATGGCCGATCGGTACATGAATCAGGTGGCGACAACCCCGAGTTCGTCGGCTCCGGGTCCCGCGACCATTGGCGCAACAACCGGCGCATATCAGGCAGTGCCGGCAACTATCTACATGAAGACGGGATACACACCGCTCGTGAACTGGGGAAAGACTTTCGAATTGCGGTCGACACTCTGGAGGAAGCCGGCTATCCCTTGTGGTCCTGGTCCAAGGAGACACCCATCTTCGTCTACGGCAGCGAGTCGGAAAACACCGAGCAGACCGCTAGATACTTCCTGCTGGAAAGCGGATACACCAATGTCTCGTTCAAAGCGGTTTTCGGCTTGAACTCACAGAAGTACGGCGCGTTGACCCACAGGCGAAAGAAGGATGTGATTGCCGAGGTGGTGCGGATATACGGGCCGAACTGGGGAGGCTCAGAAGCAGACCAGAAGGCAAGAGCCAAGAGCATGTTCAAGAACCGTTTCTACCATTTCCCGGATGGAGAAACCCTGTTGGAGTCCGACTGGCGCATCGCCCACAACTTCGTCGAGCTGTTGCAAGAGAACCTCGGCAGGCGTGTCGTATTGTGCGACCACAGCGGAGCTATTCGAGTGTTCGAAGCCATAATGAAGACGCTCGACTTCGCTGACTACTCTACGCGAAAAGAGGGACAAGACTCCGTTTTGGCCATCTGTTATCAGCCTGGGAGAAACCCTCGCTATGACTACTTGCAGCGCAACGAATACCCGTTGCGCAAACGGTGATACAGACGTTACTCACACACCAACCAAGCGAGAGCGACGGTGTCACGGGAAGCACTGTCTCGATTCTCGAAGAAGGCGGCCGAAGCCCCTGCTCTACAAAGCAAGCTCATTGAGTTCGCCGCGAAACAGGGCTTCGAGTTCACGGCCGAGGAATTGAGCGACGCAGACCTGGACAGTGTCGCGGGTGGCGTGATGGATGCCCACAAGATAATCGGGACCGAGCACGAGATTATCGAGCCATGACCCGAGTCTCGGGACGGGCGCTCTGAAGGCCACGGGCGCCCATCGCCCGGTTTCTCCGTGTCGGTACAGAATGGCCTAGGCTTGACGCCAAAACTGGAGCAGCGAATGCCAGCGGGGTCGATCGAAGGTGGTGCCTGGTGGGCGGTGACAATTCGCTGCCACTCGGAACTCACCAAAGCCGTAATCTGGCGGCTCCGAGGGCCGGGGCACCGAGTCTGCGCTGTCGGCACAAAGGCGGCAGCGGTTTTTGCCACCACTAGGAACCGCGAGTCGAATCAGATCGCTGCCGACAAATCGCTGGCTTCGCTCGGGACGGAGCGATATGTTCTTGACGGTGAGAGCATATCTTCAGATGTGAGACTCTGGCAAGGAGTGTGACCCCATGCCGCCAGCGGCGAGAATCAACGACATGCATACGTGCCCGATGGTTGGCCCAGGGCCGACTCCACATGTGGGCGGTCCGATTTTGCCGCCCGGATGCCCCTCTGTCAGGATCGGCGGTATACCGGCCGCACGCCTCGGTGACACGGCCGTATGCTCTGGACCGCCGGACACTATTGCCAGAGGGTCGGCAACGGTCCGGATCGGCGGAATGCCCGCAGCGAGACTTGGCGACAACACTGCGCACGGCGGGATCATCAACGTCGGTTGCCCCACGGTGATGATCGGTGGATGAGCGGAGCGGGTGCAGTTGCGGGCCGCCTAAAAACCTCATTCGCCAGCAGCAGACTCGGCACGCCAACGAACACGAGGAGATTGAGAAAGGAGGTAGAGCGCTACCTACCCGACTTCCTCGCGCAGGCGCCGCCTCAACAGCAGCGGCGAGAACAGGCTGGCGGCCGCGAGCACCCATAGGACTATCGCGATCGGGCTGTCGAACAAAATGGACCACTCCCCACCGCTGAGTGCGAGCGCGCGCCTCAGGCTCTTCTCCATGAGCGGTCCCAGTACGAGGCCGAGTATGACCGGTGCCAGAGGGAAGCCCGATTTGCGCATGCCGTAACCGACGACTCCCAGAAGAGTCATCATCACGAGGTCGAGAGCGCTGGCGTTCACCGCATAGACGCCAACGCAGCTCAAGGCCACTACCGTCGGCATCAAGATCCAGCGCGGCAGTTGCAGGATCTTCACGAACACCCCGATCAACGGCAGGTTGAGCACCAATAGGAAAACGTTGCCCACGTACATCGACGCTACCAGTCCCCAGAACACTTCGGGATTGCGTTCTATGAGCAACGGGCCGGGCGTGATATTGAGGCCCATCAACGCGCCGAGCAGAACGGCGGTGGTTGCGCTTCCGGGCACCCCGAGCGTCAGCAGCGGGATCATGGCGCCATTCGCGGCAGCGTTGTTGGCGGCCTCAGGAGCGGCCACACCCCTTGGATCGCCTGTGCCGAACGTCTCCTCACGGTCCGCCACTCGCTGTTCAGTCGTGTAGGCCACGAAGCTCGCAACGGTTCCACCCGCTCCCGGCAGCACGCCCACGAAGAAGCCCAAAACACCACCCCGGATCATGGTCCAGATTGTGGCTGCGAGCACTCTCATCCTCAGCACCACGCGTCCCAGCTTCTCCACCGATTCCTTGCCGGCCTCGGTCTTCTCGAGCATCAAAAACACTTCGCTGATGGCGAACAGTCCGATCGTCACGACGACGAAGTCCATGCCGTCCAGCAATCGCAGCTGACCGAAGGTGAAACGCGGCACGGCACTCTGAGGATCGAAGCCTATTGACGCCAGGAATAGACCAAACCCCGTCGCGGCGATGGCCTTGGGCAGACTGCCCCCGGCGAGACTCGACAGCGCCGAAAACGCGAACACCATGAGCGCGAAGTACTCGGCGGGCCCGAAACGAATCGCCCAACGCGACAATGCGGGCGCCAGCAGCACGAGGCCGAACGCCGAGAGGGTTCCACCCACGAATGAGGCGGTAGCCGACACGGCCAGCGCGGACGCTGCTTCGCCCTTCCGCGTCATGGCGTGACCGTCGATTCCAGTCACTACTGCGGCGGCGGTGCCCGGTATGTTCAACAGGATCGTGCTGATCGAGTTGCCGTACTGGGAGCCGTAGTAGATACCGGCCAGAAAGATGAGGGCCGACTCCGGCGGAAGGCCTGCGGCAAAGATGAGCGGCAGCAATATCGCTATCGCGTTGACCGGCCCGACCCCGGGGAGCATACCCACGGTGGTGCCTATGAGTACGCCACAGAGTGCCAGCCCCAGATTCGCGGGTTGCAGCGCAACGGTGAAGCCGTCCAGGAGAAGTGGTAGGGCGTCCATCGCTCAACCGCCCCGCAGGAACAGCGATCCCAGAGGCAGCGCGATGCCCAACAGATAGAAGAACAACAAATAGAGTAGCGCCGAAACGGCAGCCGCACTGATGATTGAGGGTATGGGACGCCCGCCGAGCAACAAACCGAAGACGGCAACAACGAGCAAGGTGGTAGTGAAGAAACCGAGAAAACCCAGCAGCAGAGCGTAGGCGAGCAAACAGAAAGCGGCAACTGCTGCGCGTAGCAGTTGTTTTGCCGGAGGCCACCCCGACACGACACCCGGCTTGATTTCCAGAGCCACGCCGCCAACCAAGAGCAGAACGGCGGCCACCAGCGGAAAGGCCTTGGGCCCGAGCGGGTCCGTCACGAATCCGACCGTGAAGGTCCTGGATTCGAGAGCGATCAGCAGCGCCATCGAGATTACTACAACGCCAGCGATCCGGTCGGAGAGCGTGCTGCTGGGCGGCTCGCTCGATTTCTCGCTGTTTGCGGAGCCGTCTCGCGGTGCGTTCAGGTTTCCCATCTTCGGCGTGCCGGCCTATTCGTGGATGAGGCCGATGTCGCGGGAGAGCTGTTCGAAGTCGCGGACCTGGTCTCGCACGAACTCCTCGAACTCGGGCCCCACGATAGAAAACCGACGCAGTCGATTGCGACGGCGCATCTCCTCCCATTCCGGAGATGCGTTGAGCTCGATCATGGTGTTGACCCACCTGTCGTACTCTGCGGGCGCAATATCTCCCGGCACATAGAAACCCCTCCAGGTAACCCAAACGACATCGAAGCCCTGCTCTCTTGCCGTCGGCGAGTCTGCCAACGGTCCCGGTACGCGCTCGGGAGCCAGTACGGCGAGTACCCGGATGTTCCCAGCCTCTAGCTGAGCCTCCACTTCCGAGCCTTCGCCAGGGAAGACAGACACGAACCCGCCGAGCAGGGCGGTGAGCGCCTCGCCTCCACCGTCAAAAGGAACGTAGCGGACCTGACCGGGGACGATCCCTGCGGATCGAGCGAGCAGCATGACCTTCATGTGATCCTGCCCGGCGGCCGCGCTGCCGCCCGCCACAACGAGAGACGAGGGGTCGCGCGCCCAATCTTCCATCAGGTCGCCCAGCGTATTCCAGGGTGCATCCGGGCTCACCGCGATGATGCCGTACTCGGCGCCGACAGCACCGATCCAACGGACGTCGTCCACGGTCAAATGGCCGAACTGACCCTGCGCCAGGCGCAGCGTCGTGGCCGGGCTCGCCGAGAGGAACACGTTGGCATGCCCGGAACGCTGCGTGACCGCATGAGCGTATGCCACGCCTCCACCCGCGCCGGGCATGTTCGTCACCCGGACCGGCCCCGGCGACAACTCCGTCTGCTGCAGGGTCCGGGAGGTGATCCTGCATGCAAGGTCCCATCCGCCGCCGGGGTTGGCCGGGGCGATGCATTCCCAGTCCCGATCCTGATCGGGGGGAGAACAGGAGACAACCAGAAGGCTTACGAGAACAAGAAGCGTGATCCTGGGAATCGGCGACTCTCCTCTCGATTGCGATTGACACCTACGGCTGTTACCGGCAAGGGATTTAGCGGGCGGTCACTGTGTGCACAAGATACGCACGGTGACGACTTCTTCCGGCGTCGCCCGGCGTGGTTTTGAACGCGTACCGGGTTCCCGCCCACGCTCACACCAGCAGTCCGCATAAATCAACCACTCGGCGCGATTATTTGGTGCAACTCCCAACGCTTTCAGCTGCCATCATACCCCTCGCAGTATCGGTAGATGAAATGCCCGGCGACGCACAGTAGTAAGCCGCTGATATGCCGGTGCAGTGAATGGAGGTGCGGGACTGTTGCTCAAATCAACCAGGAGGTGTGAGATGGAAGTACTTCAAAAGGAAGAAATGGCTCGATTGGAGGGAGGGGGACCCGACGATGCGACTATCTGCGGTATCGGCACCGGGCTGACATTCGCAGCGTTCTTCTTCGGCGGCCCCATTATCGGCATCTACACGGCGAGCAAGGCAATTGGCGCATGTGCGATCGCGCTCGCGGTCGAATGAACCGTTCAATTCATCCAACAACGACACGCTATAGGAGGTATTGTGACAGCGTTGAGTGCATCACAAATGCGAGAAGTCAATGGTGAGGGCTTCTGGGACGGGTTTCTTTGCGGAGCATCAGTCGGCGCCCTAGTGTCTGTCACTCTGAGCCCGGACCCTGTCTCCAAGCTCACTCTGGGGACGATATGGGCAGGTGCTTTGGCCAGTTGTGGCAGCGCCTTAACGTAAGGCGCATTCATGCCCCGGGGATGACCCGAAAGGCTCGCCCCGGGGTCTGACTTCATTTGCTGAGACACAATGGAACTCCGTGACTGACAATGTCGAAAACCTCAAGCAGTGAATCGTGGCAACAGGCAGTTCGTGCCGATGTGATACTCGCTCGCTGGGCAAGGTTGATCTGCTTCCGAACACAACTCCATAATGTGCGTCACACTCTGCACGGGAAAATTGGACTCGCTGTCGCAATCATCTTGGTGTTGATGCTGGCACCTTATCTGGTGATTGGTTTCCTGGAAACCCTGCCAGAGAGTACGTCCGGATTGAACGGGCTGCTGCTCGCGACCCATTTTTGGCTGGCACTGGCGCTTGCACTGATGTTTCTCGTTCAATTCACGAAAACCTTCCTGAAGGACCGCACACAACAACCACTTGTGGCTCATCCTTTTCATTCTCCGGCATTGAACCGGCACCGAATGCTAGCCGCAATTCCAATGGCAACACTGGCATTCACGGGCCTATTCTACGCGTATTTCCTGCACCTGCTGCTCGCTCGCTTACAACGGATATGGCTCGCGATCCCGGTGCATCTGTTCACCATCTGCCTGCTTGCAGTCAGTTTAGCGACCGTTGTCGGTTTCTTCGGTCGAAAACTGCTGCGTTTCGCAATCGAACGAGGTATCCGAAACGAAGACCTGATTGTCAATACTGTCGTGTTCGTCGCTATTGGAACATTCGGTGCAGTACTTCTCGGAATCATCATCGTTAACAAGCATGCGATCGGCATATTCGAGATTATCGGCAGCTCGATAGCCGTCACAATCCCTGTCGGCATGATTCCATACGCCGCCGCTCATGCCGCCGGCGAGGGTCGCTGGCTTGCTCTTTTTGGATGGCTCGGCCTCTCGGCCGTGATGGCTCTGTGGGCGCTCCGAGCAATGTACCGCTGGTCGTTTTCGGCCCACCGCGAAATCCCGATCGATCTCGCCACACCGACCCGCCGGGTCTTCGCTCCTGCCTTTACCGGAAAGCCAGGTCGGTGGTTACCGTCAGGTGTTAGCGCATTCTGGCGCAAGGACATAGTGGTGTCGTATTCCCGAGAGCCGAAGCGGTACCTGTTTCATCAGGTCAGCCTCCTGTGGTGGGGAATTTTGGCGGTGATTCTAGCAATGGCGTTTCGCGATCGCGGGACAATCAGTGGGGCGTTCGCCGAAACGATACCTGTGGTGGTGACGGTGCTCGCGATGGCCATTATTGCGATGCAGAACGGGGTGAACGCACTGGGAAGAGAGGGCAAGGAGTTGACTTGGCTGCGGCCGCTCTTCACGGGACCTCAGCTGCTGGGTCGAAAACTCTTCGTCAACGTCGTATACGTCCTGATCCACAGCTTCACGTACGCACTGATCGTCTATGCGGCAACAGTGACAACCACGCTGGGCACAACGTTCTGGACTTTGCTGCTCTACGCGGTCGGCGCGGGGATGGTATTCGCTTGCCTTGCCACAGCGGTTGGGTTCCTCTTTCCCGATTTCGAACGCCACAGAAGCTCGCTGCCAGGATCTACGAGCGTTGGGAAGGGTTGCTACCTGCTTGGGGCGTTGGCACTAGTCACAACGACCGGCACCGGTCACCTGTTTCTGAAGGCGGGCGTCATGGACGGCTCCTCCTACGCCGGAATCGTGACCTTCGGATTGGCCTGCGCGGTTGTCGCCTTTGCACTCATAGCCGCTGCAGCAGTGAAACAGTACCAGGGAATGGAAATATGAGCGACAATGATCCGCGGATAGAGATCGACGACATGTCCAAGACCTACGGTGACAAACCAGCCGTGCAGAACCTGAGTCTGACTGTCGAGGCGGGGCAGATCTTCTGCTTTCTGGGCCGAAACGGCGCCGGCAAGACGACCACCATTCACACCATCGTGGGGCAAAAGAATCCAACCGAAGGTGACGTGCGGATAAACCGTGTGAGTGTGGGATCGCCCGGCATCCACGCAGAATGGAAACGGCTGGGGTATCTCTCCGAGCAGCCGGCCCTCCACGATCACCTCACTGGAAGAGAATTCCTCCTTTTTCTCGCCGAGTTGTACGGGGTAGGCGAATCACGCCTCGGATGGATAGAAGAATCACTGGCCGAGCTCGAGCTCGGGGCAGATGCCGCCGCGATGATACGCACTTACTCGCTCGGCATGAAGAAGAAGATCGCGCTGCTGGGAGCCCTGGTGCACGATCCGCAGATCCTCGTGTTCGACGAGCCGACAGGGGCCTTGGACGCCGCCGGCGCCCGAGTAACGAAAGACCTTCTGGTCCGCGCTCGTGACGAAGGCAAGCTCGTGTTCTTCAGCACCCACATAATGGAGATCGCCGAACAGCTGGCTGACAGGATTGCGGTGATACACAAAGGTCGCTTGATCGGCGACGGCACTCTCGACGAGCTGCGTGCTTCATATGGCAAGAAACGGAACGAATCTCTGGAGGATCTCTTCCTTCGGATCACCGACGATAACCCAGATAGCAATATCGAGACAGCGGCAAGCTAGTGGAAGAAATGCTGCAAGGTATCGTCCGCCGCCTGCTTCGACAGCGCTACCCTACGGTCCGCCAGTACGACCGGACCGACTGCGGCGCGGCCTCGCTGCTGAGTGTTCTGCGATATCACGGCGGCGATGCCTCCCTCGTTACCGTTCGGGAGCTCTCCAACACGGGTGTGGAAGGCACGTCTATGTGGTCGCTGCAAAGGGCTTCCGAGTCTTTGGGTTTCGAGGCCTCCGGAGCGCGCGGCTCCTACGAAGACCTGATCGCAGCCTCGCTGCCCTGTGTCGCACACCTCGTGCTCGAGGATGGGCGTCCCCACTTTGCCGTCGTATACCGGGCCACCGCAAAGAAAGTCTTGGTTGGTGACCCGGCTTCCGGTCTGCACTGGACCACGAAAAAGCGCTTCTGTGCACGCTGGAAGTCGCGAGCTGTGCTCTTGCTCAAGCCCACAGACAGACTGCATCACACTCCTGCACCTCATTGGCTGGCTTGGGTTCTGAAATACTTCCGCCGCGAAGAAACCTGGCTCACTCAAGCTCTCTTCATGGGCTTTGTCTATTCCGGTCTCGGCCTGCTAACCGCGTTGTTCGTCCGCGCACTCATCGATCGGTTCATTCCGTCGGGAAACGTGGGAAGTATCGTCGCTCTCGGAGCCGGTTTGCTCGTCTTCCAACTGGTTCGCAGCGGCACCGGTTACCTGCGAAGTTGGCTCCTGATTGAGTTGAGCCGCCGAGTCAACACGTTCATGACGCAGGACACCTTGAGCCATCTGTTTCGTCTGCCCAGCAGCTTCTTTGAATCACGCCGCACCGGAGACATTACCGCACGGCTCAACGATAGCGTCCGAATCCATGCGGCCATACTGACCGTGCTGGGAAGCACCGCGATCGATGTCGTCGTAGTTCTGGGCTCCCTGGCGATTCTCTTCTACATTGCTGCGCCGTTTGCCTGGGTCGCACTCGGGTTCGTATCCATACTGTGTTTTGTCGTGACTTGGGCGGCACGACAGGTGCGCGATCAGCAGTTCAAGGTCAAGCAGTCGTACGCGGCTGTGCAGGCTTCCTACATCGACAGCATCGGCGCAATCGATTCGATCCGCGGCGCCAACTCTGCTTCAGTGTTCGGCACACTTCTCGGACACATGTACGAATACGTGCAGGAAGGACTTGCCCGCTTGGGCATAGTTCAGACTCGTGTTTCTGCGTCCGTGGAGTTGGTTACCGGCGGACTCATCGTATTCGCATTGACAACCGGATCCGTCTTGGTAGTCCGCAACTCGATGACTCTCGGCGCAATGATGGCGGCATACTCACTCCTTGCGGGGGTAGCGCCGGCCGCTGCAAGGATCTTCGAAGCGCACCTGCAGATTCAAGAGGCAACGGTCGCGTCGATGCGTCTACTCGATCTCTTGCTCGTACAACCCGAAAGAGAGAGTGGGCAAACGAAGTTCCGAATGTCCAGCGGGTTGGTCGTGCAGGAGGGAGGGTTCGCTTGGCAAAACGACAAGACCATGCTGGCTAACGTAAATCTCGAGATTCCTCGAGGACGGATCACCGCGCTCTGTGGTCCCAGCGGTGTCGGCAAGAGCACGTTGGTGAAGATCCTGGATCGGCGATACGACCTTCAAGAGGGGAGACTGCTGGTCGACGAAACTCCCGCCGAGGAGATCGATCTCTATTCTTACCGCCGACACGTCGCCACACTGCCCGAGTTTGTGAGCATCATAAATGGAACTATCGCCGACAACATCCTGCTAGGGCGTCGTGCGCAGAGTCACCAACAGCTTCTCGACCGAATCGAATCGATGGGACTGAGCCGATTCATGAGCCGGTTTCCGAACGGCGTGTTCACTTTCGTCGGCGAAGACGGACGCCGGATCTCGTCGGGAGAGCAGCAGACAATCGGCTTGCTGCGGGCACTTTGGGATACGCCGGATGTGTTGCTGGTCGACGAGGGGATGAACGCCGTCGATGCCGAGATCTCGCAGCTCTTCTCCAAAACACTGAGGACCCACGCCGGGGACCATGCGGTTCTGATCGTATCGCACCAGCCACGAACCCTGCTGACGGCGGATTTCGTCTACGTGCTCGAAACGGGCCGTATCGCGGAAGCAGGCGCGCCCGATGAACTAATGGGAGCGGATTCGGCTTTCGCGTCACTCATCTTGGCTGATGCAACAGCCGCGCAGTCGGCGTGAATCGTCACGGCTGAACGACAAAGGGGGAAGCAGTGCAGCAGAAGTCTGGTAAGGTGTCAGCATCGGCGGCTCAACCTCTGCGCTCAATCAGAACGGCATATCTGTTCGCTGTGCTGGTGACGTTCAGCACGCTCCTCGTATGGGCCAACAACGAATTCGTAATGACGAAGGAAGTATTCCAAGCCTTGGCCGGCAACCCCGGCAACACCACCCATCTGGACGTGCAGTACGAGGCCGTGCGACGCATGAGTGTTTGGGGATACGCTATAGCACCAATCCAGACCGCTTTTCGAATCAGCCTGGTCACCTTGATAGTGCAGATGACCTGTCTGCTTGGTGGCGTCGAGATTCCGTTTGGCAGGCTGTTTCGTATCTCAGCCGTTGCATTCGCGGCTACTCTCTTCGGATCGTTTCTACAGCTCTTCTGGATAGTGTTGCAGCCTGTCGCCGCGATAGATCAAGCGACACTTGGGATCGTGCCTGATTCGCTGGCGGCGTGGCTCTCGGTCTCCTCGGACATTCCGCTTCTGGTGTACCTGTCCTTGAGCCGAGTCAGCATCACGTCCCTGCTGTGGATGTTGCTGCTGTATTGGGGTTTGCGCGAGACCAACCGCCTAAAAGCGTGGGGCGCAACCATGGTCGCCGTTTCGACTTGGGGCATCGTGAGTGCGCTGCAGGTGGGTACTTCTCTCTTCCTGAAGACGTTGGTGAGCTGAGGCCGCAGTCGGCGTACTCTGCCATGAACAGTAGTCCTGAGCTTCGGTACGCAACCACGGCCCCTAACAATTCGTTTGCTACTGCTCACCGATCAGCGCTTGAACACGTCGAACCACTTATCCAGTGCGCCCTTCTCCATCTTGGACACCTGTTGCAGCTCACCCGCATCCAGCCACACGCCTTCGCATCCAGAGCACTTGTCGACGGCCACTCCGTGGTAATCGATCTCGATCAACTGCATACCGCACTTGGGACAGCACATATGGTGGAGTTCTTTGAGCCTCTGTTTCTCCTCGGCCTCCATCTTCTCCAGTTTTGCGGCCTCAGCCTTCTTGAGCTTCTCAAACTCCAGCCGCTTGTAATATTCCTCTTCTGCTTCGCTTGGCTTGACTGGCAAGAGATACCTCCGGTGAATCGTTGCTGGTGCGCGTTGCTCGATTTGTATGGAGATAATTTAAACCATAATCTGCGTGCTCTGATACTCCACGGAAACGCCGCCGGTCTCGGTCGCGATTCGGCACCCAGAGCACGTTGATGATCTTCCATGCGCCGTTCACCTTGCCCATCTGCAAGTGGTCGATGTACATGGAGGAAGTGACCTTTGCTGCCACAACCACACCCTCACGCTCGGCCGCCATATCTGCGCCGTCCTGCGCCAATACTGGCACGGCCGAGGTAGCAAAAACGAGCACCGCCGCGAGAATCCGTGTCATGCTCGCCCCCTCCCGTTCAGCATTGGTGGAATCAGGCCCCTATTGAGTGAAATGCGAAACCAACGTATCAAAAAGGGGGAAAGGCAACGTACGTGCCGTTAACGGTGATGATGTTAAGTCGTTATCAAAGAAACGGTTACGCTCCACCGTACCGCAATGAAACACCATTGCTTGTGCGGATGTGGGAACGGCGAGTGCCGGATGTGGCAGGGTGAGTTGGGCGTTGGGCGTTGGGCGTTCTGCCCCCCCGCCGGTGAGGTGGGGTAGGGCCGTTCCCTTCCCCTCACCGCCTCACCAACACAACCCTCTCATCAGCCACTGCCTCGATTTTCTCCCGCGAGTAGAACACCGGGAAGTACCTGTTATTGGCCCAGAGATCGAACAGATCGCGGTAGTGCCTGTTGGCCGGATCTCCCGACTGGCCCGGCGTGTTGGAGCCGACAGACGCGTCCCAGTCGCCGGTGTTCACGATGAACCGAAACGACGCGCCGGAGGTCTGGTTGTCACCGCCACCGGTGCTGTTGACCGTGTAGGAGTAGCCGCCTCGCGGAGCCGGCCCCACGTCTAGGCGGCGGCGCAGTTCATCGTTCACCGCACTACTCAACGGATGCCGTATGTACGCGTGCTTGTATGCCTCCTGACCGTACCGCCACCGGTCCATGTTGGAGCCGAGCTTGCGGCGAAGACCTTCGACCGCCTGTTCCAGGCTGACCAGGAGGATCGAGTCGCGCCCGGCGATCGGGTCCTCACCGAACTCCACTCCCGGGGCTATCAGCCTGTCGAGGGTCTGCTTCATCCCGTAGCCGCCAAGGTGCTCTCTGAGTTCCTGAGGAACAAAGAGCGCCGACACGTTTTGCAGGAGGCGGCGTTCAAACGCAACGTACACGCCCGCTGCGGCGGAACTCGCCTCCAAGATGTGGTCCCAGCTCAGCAGCATCGAGCGAGCACGCTCTACGCGCGAGTCGTCGGCCTCGACGTACTCGAGCATCGGCACGATGGTGCGGGCCGGCAACGAAACGAAGTCTGTCTGCAAAGCCATCATGTCGGCCATCGTGAACTTGCGTCCGCTACCGAGCACTTCGTTGAGGCGCGCCCAGCGGGACGGGTCGCTCCACAGGTAACCGGTTGCTACACCTCGGTGTGCGTAATCGTGGGGAACCAGATCGTTGTTGGCCGTGGCGAAAAACCCGGTGGACGGATTCGAAATGTGCGGCTTGGCCTTGATCGGTAGGTAGCCATCCCACTCGTAGCGGCCGTCACCGGGAACTGGCACGAGGCCGCTCCAGTTACGGCGAATGGGAGCGATACCCACAGCCTGCCAACCGATGTTGCCGTCGCGATCGGCCCAGAGCATGTTCTCACCCGGGATGTTGCTGTAGTTGCACGCCTCGCGAAACTCTTCCCATGATTGTGCCTGGTCCATTCTGAGACTCGCCAGGTATGGCGCGCCACCTACCTCCATCCACGCGGCGCGAACCGCGTAAGCCGTGTGGTTTTCCGGGTCCTCGAACACAATTGGTCCATGGCGTGTGTACTTGAGTTCCACGGTCTCGGGTGACCTTCCTTTGACGGGGATGGTTTCCTGAATAACCGTCATGCTCTCCCAGTGACCCCGATAGCGGTATTCGTTGAGATTCTCGGGATTGGTCTCGTAAACGTAGAGGTCCTCGCCGTCAGTCCTGAACACGGTGAGTCCCCATGCGCCATAGCCGTTGTGCCCTATGGAGACGCCGGGTATTTCAGGCTCCCCGCCTCCAATCACGTTCCAGCCCGGACCGGCCAAGTGTACCCAATACCTGAGTGAAGGAACCGACTGGCGGCGGTGGGGATCGTTCGCCATTACCGTGTAACCGTTCAGGGTCAGGTCACCACTCACCACCCAGTTGTTGCTTCCAATGTCCTCCATTCCAAAAGCCTGGAACTCGTTGAACGAATCCGCCGCTTCTTCGAGGATCTGAAGATTGTCGTCGTCGCGGTATCGTTCTACGAGATCTTCAGTTTGAAACTGTACGGGCCTGCGAAACGCGTCGTAGAGCCCAAGTATATCGTCGAAGAGCAGCTCGCTATCGATCGCGGGGTCAATTTCGAGATCCGGGTCGGGCGGGCTGAACCACATCAGCTCGTTGACTCTCTTCGCACCGGCCTTAGCCACCGCTCTTCCGATATCCAGCTCCGTGCCGATGTTGCCGAGCAAGCCCTGGTGCCGGGAGATGACAGTCTCTGGTGTCCAGCGCCCGGGGCGTATGCCGAGCAGCTCGAACTCGAGAGGAAGCAAGTCGGGATTGCGCTCGGTTTCTTCTATGTACGCGTTCACTCCACGCACGAAGGAGGTGATGATCGATTCACCCCGTGGGTGATAATGGTTCATCTCCTGCACGATGTCACCGCGAAACTTGAACAGCCTCGTACCGATGTCGCGCCGCAATTCACGCTCGCCCAATATCTCGGCTACTGTTCCGTTCGTCTGCCGCCGCCACACCTCGAGCTGAAACAGCCGGTCCCTCGCAGCGTTGTACCCCTGCGCAAAGAACAGGTCTTCTTCAGTATCGGCGTAGATGTGAGAGATGCCCCAGAGGTCCTTGATGATTTCCACCGGACCGGCCAGCCCGTCTACCCGGTACGTCTCGGCGGATTGCTGCGCAAGCACCTGAGGGGCGGATGTAACCAGAATCGCCAGAAGCAGTGCCGAAGTTGCTTTTCTCGATATCATGAGAGGTCCTGTTTTGTGACGTGTTGATTGCAATTCGCAATCGCTGTCCGTCGTCCGCTCCCCGGGGCGGCTGTGCGGGGGGCGGCCCTACTCGCCAATTATCACTTACCACTTACCAATGACCAATCACCACTACCAATTACCGCTCACCACCTACCACTCATCATACGGCACTCCCTCCGTCATCCAATCTGGTGCCGGCTCGCCCTTGAGATGGTGGTCGAAGAACTGCTTCATCCTGATCTGGAAGTCCTTCTGATTTGCTTCCTCCGCCAAATGATGCGGCTCACCCGGGTAGGACAGCAGAATCGGTTCCTTGCCCAGCCTGCGGGCCGCCGCATACAGCTCCAACCCCTGGTTCCAATCCACCGCGCCGTCCTCTGTACCGTGTAGGATCATGAACGGTGTTGCGATGTTCTCCGCATGGTGCACGGGGGATTCTCGCACCCAGACGTCGAAGTCCTCCCAGGGCGACACCCCCATCCGTCCTTGCGACCACTCGAGGATCGGGCCGTTGAGGTTGCCCGTACGTTTGTACAGTATGTTGTTCATGCTCATCAAGTTGGTGAGCGGCGCTCCCGTGACCACTGCAGCGAACATGTCGGTCCGCGTCAGAATGAATGACGACTCGTAGCCTCCCCAGCTGTGCCCCTGCAATCCGATTGCTTCCGGATCGGCGTAACCGAGGTCAATAACACGCTGAACCGCATTGGTGACGCAATCCAATGCAGAGGTGCCCGGGTGCCCTGCCTCGTAGACGATGTCCGGCATCAGTACCAAATAACCGTTGCTCGCATAAGTAGACATGTGGGGACGATCGTCGTAGACGGGCATGGAGAACTGATGGTGCCGCTGAGACATCAACGAGTAGATATAAACGACCATCGGGTAACGCTGCCCTTCCTCGTAACCCGCTGGAAGTGTCAGCGTCGCCTGCAACCGCTCACCCGCCTGATTCGAGAAGTCCACCAACACCCGGCTGCCCCATGCGTATTCGGACAGTTGGGGATTGGCATCTGTGAATTTGCGCGAGTCCTCGAACTCGAGACTCGACACCCAGTAGTCGGGGAATTCCTCGAATGTCTGCCGCGTGAATATCACCCGATCCGTGTCGTCCGCTTTTTGCAATTCTCCGGTCATGCGGTCTTCGAAGATTAGCGGTTCCGGGTTGCGACCTGGGCGAAGGCGATAGTAACCCGAGCGCTTCGTCCACTGACCGTAGGCGGAGAGTAGCAGCGGCTCCGAGAGATCGACGGCTTCTTCCTCGGGGTCGAGGTCAACGATCCTGAAACGGATATCCTCGGCGTCACCGATGCCGCCCGTCAGGTTCGTCGCCGTGCCTCCCTCGAGCGGAACGCTCCAGATGTCGTAGCGCTGGTAGAGCAACACCGACGAGCCGTCGGCGGACCAACCTCCCACACCGTAGGCGGGGCGTTCGGCTACTATATCGAATTCCCTGTTCAAGAAGTCGACTCCGGCGACGGCGGACAGGTTTGTGACCCTTCCGCTCTCGAGGTGGTGCGCAAAGATCTCGCCGTTCTTCAAGTACAGGAACCATTCACCGTCAGGCGACATCCCCATGTCCAAGCGCACACTCTCAATGATGGGTTCGGTGGTGCCGTCCCGGAGGTCGATACGATAGAAGTCTCCGCGCCCCCCCTGTTGCGTGAGGTCCAGCCGATACGCGGTGTCGTTCTCTCCAACCGCCCACCGCCCTTCATCCGGCACGATCACCCGCCGCATATCGTCGTTCTCGAGCGGGACCAGGCGTTCGTTGGCAACGTGAAACGCCGCCAACCAAGTACGGCGCCGGGCTTGGCTCTCGCGGACCTTCTGCACCGATTGCAGCCTTTCGTCAGCCCAGTGCCATACGTCCACATTGGCCTCGTCCTCGTCTTCCTCGTCCTCGTCCTCATCCTCGCCGAAATCGGGGTCCCGTTCCTGCTCTTTCAGTCTCAGGTAGAGGATGGTACCTGCATCGCTCCAATCGAGAGCGCGATACTCCGACAAGACCATTCCGGACGGAAACCCGGGGTCGGTGGCCGGATCGTATACGTCGACCTCCGGGTCCCCACTGGAGAATCCAGTGGCAATAACCAACTGGTTGGTGCGTTGCAGCATACTGTCCGGCTTGGCTCCCCTGAGCGCTGCGATCGCGGTGCCATCCTCGTTCCACGAGAGCTGCGCGTACTTCAACGTGTCTGTGGATAGCGGCCAAATTCGTTGTGTCGTCAAGTCCGCCACATAGAGGCCGTTCCCACTCGCACCGGCGGCGTCCACCAAGTAACCCAGCTTCCGGCCGGATTCGTCAAAAGCATGTTCCGAGACGTTGCCGAAAACCTGAGTCACACCGCTGTTCAAGTCCCGCAGCACGAGATCCACTCCGTCGTGTTCGTCATCGCCTTCGCCCATGCTCTTGCGAATGGCGACGTAACCGCCTCCCTCGGCAAAGTCGAAAGTTGCGGCATCCTCCACGACCACCGAATCCCCCGTCCCCAGATCGATCAGGTGGAAGGCAACGGGCACCGGTTTTTTCTGCTCTCTGAGGCGGTCCGCCTCCTCCTCGGTGGGACTCCCTATCAGACCCAGCCAGCGTGAGCCGTCTGAAAACGCTGGATCAGATGCATTTGATCTCGTGTACGAGATTTCTCCGTCCAACTCGCGAACGTGGCACGTGGCATCGCCTTCATTGGGATCGTAGCAGAAGAACGTCCAGTGCCCGTCGGGTGAGATCGCCACCTCACGAATATGATTCCAGTCCCCGTACTCATCTAGATTGAGTACCTTGTCTTGGGCCGATGTGGAAGCGGCGCCGGCTACGAGGAACGCGCTGACGAATACGCATAGGCGCAGGTAGATCTGCATGGGTGCACTCCAAAACAATCGTTGGTGATTGAGAATCTACCTCAGTACCACCAATCGCAAGACTGAGATCCACCTCGGCATTCTTCCAACTGTGCATGGCACGGTAAGTATGTTAGAATGCCCGGTGATTGTGGTATTCGCTTTCCGGTTTGGCACACGAATCGGCGCCCGACGCACGTTGCGACGCGGACACGAATACGAACAGGTATTTCTCAGGAGAACGGAGAATGATGCGTCACGTAATGGGGACCACGACGACTTCCCTCGCCTTCGTCGCGTTGGTTTTGACGCTCGACGTGAGCCAAGCTCTAGGACAGGACGGTGGAGGCGATACTGGGCCGTATTTCACTTCCGAGTTCAGCACCGTGTCAACGTTCGGCAACTCAGAGGCGCTGACACTCGGACTCAGCACCACATTCGGTTATCGCTGGGAACACTCCGAACTGAAGCTGGAAGCGGGCGGCATTCGGACGGAGTCAACCATCAAGACGCGCACCGCTATCGGCACGCCGGAGGATTTTTCCGTTCAAGTGGAGCGGAAAACCGAAAAGACCGCAGAGAATTACTATGCTCGAGGTCGCTACGATCAGAATGTGAATGCTCGGCTCTTCGTATTTGGAGGCGCCGACTTTCTGCGCAATACCTTCGCGGGAATCGACCGCAGAGTGCTGATCGCCGCCGGGGCCGGTAACAAGTGGATACAGACGGCGACTACGCGACTCCGAACTGACGTGGGTATCACCTATACGTTCCAAGACGATGTGGTCGCGAACCCCCTCATAAAGATGAACTTCCCAGGCGCGCGGCTCGGGTACGATCTCAACCAGAAGCTCTCCGAAACAGCGGACTTCGAAAGCTCCTTGGTGGGAGACTGGAACCTGGACAAGACCGAAGATCTGCGGCTGACTTCTATCAATGCAATGTCGGTAGCCATTAGCTCGAAGGTCGCCTTGAAACCGTCTCTCAAGCTTGAATGGCGCAACGATCCATCCAATACTGCGGTTTCCCTGTACGACAACAGCGGTGAGGACACGGGGGAGACGGTGCTCGTTCCATTGGAGAAACTAGACAGCTTCTTCACGCTCTCTCTCGTCGTGAGACTCTGACGGACCACGCCGGAGAACTCCCGAAAACAACACGACCTCCATGCTGACATCCAGTTGCCCCCATGGCAACAGCGGGCTATTATGTATTAAGGTACCAGTATAATGTCAATGTATGAGAGGTTCGCATGAAAGTGGCAATTCTGGGCTCCGGAGATGTCGGGCAGACCCTCGGACGCGGTTTCCTCGAAGCAGGCCACGAGGTGAAAATGGGCACGCGCCACCCGCAGAAGGAAGCGGTGACGGCGTGGCTCAATGAAGCTGGTCCGGGAGCATCCGCAGGCAGTTTTGAGGAAGCCGCTCAGTTCGGCGACATGGCCGTGCTAGCGACGCTCTGGACCGGAACGGAAAACGCTATCCAGCTCGCGAGACCGCAGAACCTGGCCGACAAGTTGGTAATCGACACGACTAACCCGCTCGATTTCTCGGCCGGCATGCCCCCTAGGCTCACACTCGGCGGAGGCGACTCGGCGGGAGAGCAGGTGCAGCGGTGGCT
>CAZOJI010000046.1:0-36671 GCA_964580055.1 uncultured Gemmatimonadaceae bacterium
CCCTTCGCGGACTGCAGTTACAAAGCGAACTGACGTCCGCTACGGGGGAATGCAAGGGCTACGCAAACAACTCAATGCAAACAAATGCGTGGCCTGGACGTTACAATCACTGATATGAATGTTCCCCGCATAGTCGTGAACGGTCACATCGGTGGGGTGAACGCCACCTTTTCATCCGTTCAATGGCCATGCGAGGTGACACCATGCGCATAAGAGGCGCGGAGGATCAATCGCGGGCTACCACCAGCCCGTCAAACGTGGCGTCTGACATCTACCACTCAGACGCACCAGGAATCTGGTGTCCGCCAAACCGGGCGAGCCCGGCTGGCGCTTGTAGTTGGCACAGGCGAGTCACGAACGGGCGCTTGCGGAGACCCACTGCACGCCATACAATCCGCGAACCTCGCAACTCAAACGGGACGGACAATGCACTCGACCTTACCGAACAATGCCCTAGATGGACTTCGCACCTGCTTAATTGGCATTCTATTGCTGGCGGTCACGACTTCCCCGGCATGGGGGCAGCTGGGCTGGACACCTCCCCAGGACGGGTTCCCGCAGACTCCGGCGGAAGCCTCAGGTTTCGAGATGTATACCGACCACCTGGCAATGTGGGAATTCCTGGAGCATCTCCGGCATGCCAGCTTCGACATGCGTATCGGCTCCTATGGTGAGACGCGCCAGGGTCGCGAACTCCCCTATGCGGTGTTCAGCCGTCCCTTGATCAGTGAGCCATGGGAGGCCTGGGCGCTGGGCCGACCCATCGTGCTTCTTGCGGCGAACATCCACGGAGACGAGCGAACCTTCCGTGAAGGTCTCCTGATTCTCATGCGCGATCTCGCAACCAGGGGCACGCCGGCCAACGATCTCCTGGACGAAGTCACGGTAATTGCGGTACCCCAGATCAATCCAGACGGATTCGAGTTCTCTGAAGACGGCATACGAGGGAATTCCTGGGAGATCGATCTAAACCGTGACTACGTGAAGTTGGAACAACCGGAGGTTGTGCATTACGTGGGTGAGATTTTGGCTAAGTGGCGGCCCCATATGTTCGTGGACTCTCACAACGGCGGATCGAGGCCATACAACCTCTGCTATCAGTGCCCCAGCCACTACGACCCGGCGCGGGAACTCACCCTTCTCTGCGACCGGGAGATCTTCCCCGCTATCGACGCCAGGTTGGAAGCCGAGGGACTTCGCTCCTGGTACTACTCCAGAGGCGACGAGGAAGCCTGGCGGGGAGGCGGGTATCAGGCCCGTATCGGCCGGAACTACGGTGGCCTCATCAACTCGATAGGCATCCTGTTCGAGGCGCCGAGGCAGAACCAGGAGGATGGAGCACGGGCGGGATACCTCGGCAATCTGGCAGTCGTGGAGTACGCGGCGGCTCATGCCGGGGAGGTTTTGCGCGTTGTGGATGAAGCCCGGATGGAGACCATCGCGATGGGCGTCCAGCCCCGGGGGGAGATCGCCGTTGAAATGGAATATGTCCCCGAGGATTACGCGGTGGACTACACGATCATCACCGGTATTGGAAGGGACGCCGAGCCCGAGACCCCGGTCGACACGATCGACGTGACCGGAGCCCAACTCCTGAAGAAGCCTGTGGCCACGAAGACGCGTCCTCGCCCATGGGCTTACGTTCTGCCCAGGGATGCCGTCGACGCCGTGGCCATGTTGCTGCGCCATGGGATTACCGTCGAAATGATGACCGAGGCTGACTCCTTGGACGTGTACGCGTATACGGTCGCCGGAGTCACCCACGAGCGGGCTTACAACCATGCCGCGGCCACCAGGGTGGAAGTCGGAGAGGTACTCAGTCTACGGCAACATTTCCCGCCAGGAAGCTACGTGGTGCCGACGGGCCAGTTTCTGGGTCGGTTGGTAACACACATCCTGGAGCCGGAGACGGACGACAACGTGATCTACTGGAACACGATGGACGCATGGCTTCCCAGGCCGGTCGACCCGGCAACGGCGCAGGGAAACCGCGGCAACCGGGACGAGCCCGAGGGACCGCCCCTCGTCCCGATCTTCAAGCTGATGACTCCCACTCATCTCACCACGCAGCTCGTGGAGGAGGTAATGTAGCCCCTCTGCTGCGGAGCCAGGACATTTCCACTTCGCGGCCTGCAGTTGGCTAATTGCCTCTCCGCCCTTGCATTCCCCCTTCGCGGCCTGCAGTTACAAAGCGAACTGACGCCCGCTACGGGGGAATGCAAGGGCTACGCAGACAACTCAATGCAAACAGATGCGTGGCCTGGACGTTCCCCTTCGCGGACTGCAGTTACAAAGCGAACTGACGTCCGCTACGGGGGAATGCAAGGGCTACGCAACGTTTGCTGCCGACGGCAGCTCGTTCCAGCCACACGCAGGGCTCACGCTTCTGCCCGGTCTGCAACTCAACGAAGAACGGAACGGGTTCCGTCAATCCCCGAACGCCCTACTGTTGATTTGGGTCGGGAATAAGCGACACGAAACGATCCGTTCGCAACAGAGGCGCGCGATCCGCAACTCGTTGTCGCCGAATCGGAACGTAGAGAAACCCGCCCGACGAACAACTCACCACTCATGTCGAGTAGCCTGGGCGGTTGCCCACCCGGGCCCTCTCAGATCCGAGCCGCCGGGGGCTTGTACGCTCGAGCTTGCTGCCGATTCGTTACCTCTTCGGCAGTCGAGTATGCTACCCGCCCGACTGGTCAATTGCCGGGACAGCACTTACACCTGCCACAAAGGCAGCCCTGTCGGCTGCACTGGGATTCGCACCCACAGGGCAGCTCATCAGAGTTTCGGCCCACACCCCCAACCTCCTCCCCGACAGGCATTGCCTGATCGCTCCCACTTACAACCCACAACTCACAACTCCCCTCACTCCCACCTGAACACCCTAAGCGCCACCCCAAAGCTCCCCACACCCCATATCGTTATGATCGCCAGCATGCCCAGTATCCCTGCCAGCGACGCCCCCTCGAGCATTACAGCGCGGAGTGCATCATTGAGAGCTGTCAGGGGAAGCACGGCTATCGCGGGTTGCACGATCTCCGGGAAATTGGAGTAGGCGAAAAACACTCCTGAGCAGACCCACATCGGAATCATGACGAGATTCATGAGTCCCGAAACTCCCTCGATAGTCTTGGCCCTGCTCGCAACCAACAGACCGATCCCCGAGAAAGCCATCGCACCAAGGAATACGAGCAACGCCAGAGTAAAGAGAGAACCTCGTATGGGGACTCGAAACACCAGCGTGCCGAAGGCGAGCACCGCGCCAACCTCGAAGACCAAGAAGAAGAGCCTACCGAGCGCGTGGGACACCAGATAATGGCTCTTCCTCATGGGGGAAGCCAGGAATCTCTTGAGCAAGTGATTGGTCCTCTGGCGGACTATGGTGAAGCCAACTCCCCATAGTCCCGTGCTCATGATGTTCAACCCGATCAAGCCGGGTATGAGAAAGTCGATATACCGCGACCCTACATCGGTGACCGGTTCCTCACGGATTACACGTACATCGCGGCGGCCGGATGCTTCCTGGAGCGCATTCCCAACTATGAGACGAGCGAGCCGTCCCTCACTCCTCGTCGGATCGAACAGGAATACGACCGTATCGCCTGGCTGCGCCACCAAGGCGACGCGTCCAGTACGTAGCTGCAATCGGGCCTCTTCAGCCTCGAGGGACAAAACCTCGATTTCCGACGAATCGAGAAGCATGTTCTGGAGAGCCTCGCTTCCCGGCCCGTCCTGTACGGCGATTCGCACTGCATCGGGAGCGCGCCCGCTGAACGCGAGTCCAAGGGCAAACGCCAGCAAGATCGGAAAGACGAACACCCAGAACACTGCCTCCGGCTCACGCAGGAACTCGCGCACCCGGCAAAGAGTGAGCTGCGTAATCGGGTGATTCTTGAGATCAATCATCTCGCAGGTGCCGGCCGGTCAGGGAGAGAAACACGTCCTCGAGCGATGCTCGGTGGGTCACCAACTCGTTGAGCGTAACACCGCCCTCCTTCACCAGCATCATCAGCGCGGGCAGGGTTCGATGCACGTGGCGAGCTGTGAGGCGGACCCTGCCGTCTCTCCGGCCGACCTCTTGAACCCCGGGAAGCGCGCGCAGGGCAGCGTCGTCTAAGATGGATCCGTTTTCGCAGCCGAACTCCACCACGTTTCCCACACCCAGTGACGCGATCAGTTCGTTTGGCGACCCCATTGAGATGACGCGGCCATGGTCCACGATCGCAACACGGTCGCATAGCTGCTCCGCTTCGTCCATGTAGTGGGTCGTCAGCAAGACTGTTCCGCCCGACCGACCGAATGCGGAAATCGTCTCCCAGAGTTGGCGGCGCGATTGCGGGTCCAACCCCGTAGTCGGTTCGTCTAGGAAGAGCAGTTCCGGTTCACACACCAGAGCACAAGCGACCGAGAGCCGCTGCCTCTGACCACCAGAGAGCTTACCAACCCAAGCATTGCGCTTCTCATGGAGTTGAACCGTGTCCAGTACCTTCTCGAGCGAACAACCTGATCTGTAAAAGCTCCTGAATAGTGCGAGGATCTCCATTACGGTGAGTTTCTCGGGGAACTTGGTCTCCTGAAGTTGGGTACCGATCCTACGGCGAATCTCCTGCGCGTCTCTTTCCCAACGCCGACCCAGCACGGATATCTCACCGCTATCGGGATAGCGGAGCCCCTGGATCATCTCGATGGTAGTCGTTTTGCCGGCTCCGTTGGGACCCAACATTCCAAAGCACTCGCCTGCATGCACCTTCAAGTCGAGACCGTCGACGGCCAAGACCGATTCGTAGCGCTTTCTCAAGGCCTTGCATTCGATCGCGAGCTTGGGCATGCGCGCAATCAATGGCGGACTGGAACCGGAATCAAGGGCGCCTAGCACACTGGCGAATTCGTACACGAACAGACACGTTCCGTACCGTGCTGATCATTGTCTCCCTCGCTACCATCGCCGCGGCGTGGATCCTGTTGATTCTCCAAGTCGACCCGGTCCCAACGTGGTTCTATGTCTTCGTCTGGTATCCAACCCTGGTGCTGCTGGACGAGTTGGGAACGCGATTGGACGGTAGGCCCACGATGCTGTGGCGCCGTCCGATGTTATTCGTGTTTCTGTGGTCGCCAGTCGTTTGGTTCGTCTTCGAGGTCGCAAACTTCCGACTCGAAAACTGGTACTACATCTTCTTACCGCACGCGGCTTGGGAGCGGTGGTGCGGCATCGTGTTGTCATTCGCGACAGTGGTTCCAGCCGTGATTCTCGCCGAACGCGGCTTGGACGCGGCAGGATTGTTTCGCAAAGGTCTGGGGCCGGTGTTGCTGGTGCGACCACGGGATCTGATATGGGCGATTGCCGCCGGACTAGGAATGGGTGCACTGGCACTCGCTTACCCTCGGACTTTCTTCCCGCTGATCTGGGGAGCCGTTTTTCTGACAGTCGACCCGATCGTCTATCTCAGGCAGCCGTCAATGTCTCTGATTGCGGACGTGGCCCGGGGCAGCTGGGGCCGCATCGGGCGTTTGATGGTTGGTGGCCTCGGGATTGGGTTCTTGTGGGAGAGCTACAATTTCTGGGCCCGCGGCAAGTGGATCTACACGGTGCCTTGGCTCGAGGAACTGAAGCTGTTCGAAATGCCTCCATTTGGTTTTGCCGGTTTTCCCGTATTCGCGTTGGAAGCGTGGTCTATGTACGCAGCGCTCTGTCTGCTGGGTGTGGCGGCCCCGACAACGGGCAAACCAAGCATTCGCGTTAGGCGGCTCGCGTTTGGTTTGATTCTCGGACTGGCATTCTCAGCCGCGACAATAGCCGGCATGCATCGCTACACAATCAGCTCCACGGCCCCGGTACTCACCGAGCTTCCACGTATTTCGACCGCCGAAGTCGAGGCCCTGAACGCTGCCGGAATAGCAACGGTCTTCGATCTGGCTGGAATTGAGCCAGGAGAACTCGCTGCCAAATCGAGCATCTCGAGCGGTGCTGCCGCGGTTGCAGTGGAAACCGCCCGGCTCGCTACCCTCCGAGGGATCGGAAACACCTATGCAAAAACGTTGATCGACCTCGGCATCACGAATGTCTGCGAGCTATCCAGGCAGCATCCCACAAACCTGCTCGAGGACATCAAACGCGTGCACACCGGTCCCCGGCCCAATGGCGCGGAAGTGCGAGTCTGGATTCGAGCCGCCGTTCGCGAGTGTCCGGGGCGGTTAGATTTGTCGACAGAATGAGCACAATACTGCGTTGGTTGATAGCCGTTCTCGTCACCGGTGGACTTGCATACCTGTTGGTCACTGTTCTAGCCTGGAAATTCCAGGACCGGCTTGCTTTTCCCGGCCCTAAGAGCGTTTTGCCGCCACCGGATACGCAGGGCGCTCCGGATGGAAGAATAGTGACGGTCACTACTGAGGACAGCGTCACTCTACGCGGCTGGTACCTGCCACCGAACCCGGCTCCCGAACCGCCCAAACGAGCTCCAGCCGTGATATGGTTTTACGGGAACATGGAAACCGTGGCATGGATCGCGCCGATTCTGCTCCGCTTTCGACCCCCCGGAATGGCTCTGCTGGCGCTGGATTACCGGGGTTATGGGGGCAGCGGGGGCAAAGCTACGGAAAAGGGAGTTTATCTGGACGCCGAGGCCGCGTGGGATTATCTGAAGCAAAGGCCTGAGATCGACTCCACGCGGATCGCCGTGTACGGACGCTCGATAGGAAGCGTCGTGGCTCTCTACCTGGCAACCGAACGGCCGGTGCGGGCGGTAGTGTTGGACTCACCGCTCACCAATGCCCGAGAGATGGCAAGACACCACTACAGATTCCTGCCCACCAGGATTGCGAGGCTGTCGCTGAACAACCTCGCCAGGGCAAAGCAACTCGACGCCCCAATGATCGTTTTTCACGGCAGTGACGATTGGATCGCCCCCATCGACATGGGGCGGCGGGTAGCGGAAGCGGGAGGCGCGGAGGAGTTTGTGGAGATCGGGGGCGCAGGGCACAACAACATCCAGACCGTCGGCGGCGATGCGTACGTGGCTCGCTTTCACGAGTTCCTGGATACGCACCTTCGCTAGGTCGGTCTTTCCGAACAAGCTCGCGGGCGCGAGTCCCCGGCACTAGTTTTTCCCTTTGGACATACCCGCAACAGGAGGGATTTCCGATGCGTAACCGCGTTTTGGCGCTTTTCGTGGGGACGTGTTTGCTCACACAACCCTTGTCGGCTCAACAAACGTATCCTAGCAATTTCTCCCCGGAACTGGCGAACATGCCGGTCGTGCGCGACGCTCTCGCGTACGTCGATGACAACTTCGATGCTCAAGTGGAAGAGTGGATAAGGATCACGGAAATACCGGCGCAATCGCGCCACGAGCAGCAGCGCGGCGAACACCTCCGCGATCAGTTGGAAGCGCTCGGGCTCGAGGTAGCCATCGACTCGATCGGCAACGTGATCGCGAGGCGTCCGGGAACCGGGGATGGGCCCACACTCGTGTTCGCGGCACACATCGACACGGTTCACCCCCTTGATGCAGATCACACTGTGCGCAGAGAGAGCGGGCGCCTGCACGCACCGGGGGTGTTCGACAACAGCGCGTCCGTAACCAACATGCTGACGGCCGCACGAGCCATGCTCGCCGCCGGTCTGAAGACCAAGGGCGACATCTATCTCATCGGCACGGTACAGGAAGAACTTGGCCTCAAGGGGATGAATTACTGGTTCGACAATAACCCCGGCACAGCCGACATGCTCGTGGCCTTGGACGGAGGCATCGGGACGGTCAGCTATGGCGCGCTAGGCATATACTGGTCGAGGATGGTGTTTTCCGCGGAGGGCTCCCACACCAATTCCTCGAGAGGAAAGCCACATCCCGCACGCGCCGCCTCTCGGTGTATTCTGGGCATATATGAAATTCCACTGCCGGACCGCAATGCGCCTGTTGGAGCGGTCTACAACGTGGGAATCATACGGGGAGGCGAGGTGGTGAATGCCATCCCTCAGGAGGTGTCGTTCACTGTGGACCTCCGCACGGTCGATCCAGTGCTGCTAGGCCGGCTGGACACGGCGATAGTGAACACCTGCGTCGAGGCGGCAGACGCGGAAGGCGTCGAATTCCGGCGGGAGATCATCTCTCAGAGCCCGGCGGGCGGTACGCCCGATCAGTTGGCCGACCGCAGAGAGCATCCCATCGTGCAAACGGCCGTGGACATCTTGGAGTATCTCGGACACGATTTCGGGAATCGGAGCAAGGCCAGGGCGAGCGGTTCCACTGACGCCAACGCAGGCGTGGTACGAGGAGTTCCTTCGATCTCCATGGGTCGCGCGTACGGCGGCAACCAGCATACGCTCTCAGAGTGGTCCGACATCGAGTCGGCAAAGATCGGCACCAAGCAAATCATTCTGTTGACCGCTGCTCTGGCTGAACTGGAGTCAGAAGGGGTGAGCTGATCGGTTTCCGCAATCGTGGTGTGGATAGCGACAGCCGCAGGAGCGATTCACGAGGCGAACACCTCGGCCAGAGACTCTCTTGCCGCTGTGAGCGTACGGCTTATGTCCTCCTCTGTGTGAGCGAGAGATAAGAACATCGCCTCAAAGGGGCTTGGAGCCAGATAGATGCCGCGGTTCAGCATTTCGAGGAAGTACTTCGAGAACAGTCCACGATCGCTACGCGACGCGGTGTGCCAGTCGTATACAGGTCCAGTCGTGAAGAAGAGCGTTCCTATCGAACCACAGCGGTTCCAGCAAAGGGGATAGTCGAACTCACCTATCAGATCGTTGAGCCCTTCGTCGAGCAAAACGCCGAGTCTCTCGACGCGATCGTAGGTGCCGGGAAAGTCTCTCAGGTACCTGAGTGTCGCCGCACCTGCGGCCATCGCCACGGGGTTGCCTGAGAGGGTGCCTGCCTGATACACGGCACCCACCGGCGCGACCTTACCCATTAGCTCTTTGCTTCCACCGTAGGCACCGACCGGGAGCCCGCCGCCGATCACCTTTCCCAACGTCGTGAGATCGGGTAGTACGCCGAGACGTTCCTGAGCACCGCCCGCAGCGACACGAAAACCCGAAATGACTTCGTCGAACACGAGCAGGGCGGCGTTGCTTCGGCACTGTTGCTTCAAGCCCTCAAGGAACCCGGGCCGCGGCGGAATGCAACCCATATTTCCCGCGACCGGCTCCACTATCACGCACGCGATTTCGTTTTCGTTCTGCTGAAACAGCGTTTCCACCGACGCCAAGTCATTGTAATCTGCGACCAATGTGTCGGCCGCCAAACACTCCGTAACTCCCGGGCTGGAAGGCACACCAAGTGTCGCCGATCCGGAACCCGCCTCAACGAGGAAAGAGTCCGCGTGGCCATGGTAACCGCCACGGAACTTCACGATCTTCGACTTGCCCGTCACCGCCCGCGCCAGCCTCACCGCACTCATGGTCGCTTCGGTGCCTGAATTGACGAATCTCACCACTTCCACTGAAGGCACCATATCCACGACCAGCTCCGCAAGCTCGACCTCGCCGGGAGTTGGTGCCCCGAATGAAGTACCGTTGCGGACGGCTTGATTTACCGCCTCCAACACGTCGGCGTGATTGTGGCCGAGCAGCATCGGCCCCCAGGAACCGATATAGTCCAGAAACTCATTGCCGTCGACATCCCACACGGTTGCACCCTCAGCGCGCTCTATGAAGAGCGGTGAACCACCAACAGAGCCGAACGCTCTCACGGGACTGTTCACGCCTCCCGGAATGACGCGCCTGGCTCTATCGAACAATTCCAAGCTGGTAGAGCAATCGAATCCCCGGCAATCGTTTCCTGTGGTACGTCCGTCTTCACTCGTCATCTTGGACTCCCTCTCTCGTCAACCACTTTGCGGCCAGTTTCGCGTAGTAGGTCAGAATGATGTCAGCACCTGACCGCTTTATGCCCAGCAGGCTCTCCATCGCCACTCTTTCTTCGTCTATCCATGCATTGGCGGCGGCGGCTTTGATCAAGGAGTACTCACCCGAGACCTGGTAGGCGGCCGTCGGCACGCCAAACGCTTCCTTCACCCGCCAGACGATGTCTAGGTAGGGTCCCGCGGGCTTCACCATCACGATGTCTGCGCCTTCTTCGAGGTCGAGTGCGACTTCCTCGATCGCCTCGTCGCTGTTGGCGGGATCCATCTGATAGCCGCGACGGTCACCGAAGCTCGGCGTGGAGTGCGCGGCATCGCGGAAAGGACCGTAGTAAGCCGACGCATACTTCGCCGCGTATGATACAATCGGCTTATTCTCGAAACCGTTGTCGTCCAGAACCTCACGTATGGCGCCGACCCTGCCGTCCATCATGTCGCTGGGTGCCACGGCGTCGGCGCCCGCCAGCGCATAAACCAACGCCGCCTCCGCCAACAAGGGCAACGTTGCGTCGTTGTCGACTTCCCCGGCATCGGTTAGCAGGCCGCAATGCCCATGGTCGGTGTATTCACAGAGACACACATCCGCCCAAACGAGCAGATCGGGCACCGCACTCTTGATGCGGCGAATCGCCCGCGGTACGATGCCCTCTGGGTCATAGCCCTCACTGCCTCGAGCATCCTTCTTCTCCGGCACTCCGAAAAGGATTATCGCCGGGATCCCCATAGAGCTGATTTCCAATGCCTCGACAACGAGACGGTCTACCGAAAGTTGCGAGACTCCCGGCATGCTCGCGACCGGCGAGCTCACACCCTTGCCGGGTACTACGAACATTGGGTAGACGAGATCGTCCACCGACAGAGCCGTCTCTCTGACCATACGCCGCCAGGGTTCATTGCTGCGCAGCCTCCGCATGCGCCGTTCAGGGTAAGTCATGCCAGCATCTCCATAGCATATTCCATATTCGAGATTCTCTAATTCTGCTCGCGGATCCCTTTGAGAATGGCCGCCGCTCCCTCAGCCAGCAAGGTCTCGGCTAACGAGGATCCTATCTCCTCGCAACGCTGCGCCGCTCCCGTCTCCGATCCCTTTACCATCTCGTATCCATCCAAGGAACATACGGCCGCAGACAGCGTCACAGAGTCCGAGTCAACCCGCCCCAGAGCCCCGACTGGAACCTGGCATCCACCCTCGAGACGCCGCAACAAGGCTCTCTCCGCGAGAGTAGCCAGCCGCGTTTTCTCGTGGTCCAGCGGTGCCAGGAGCTCGAGAGTCTCGTCGTCGCCGTCGCGGGTCTGCACCGCGAGAGCGCCCTGCGAGACAGCCGGGAACATTCTGTCGGGTGGCAGGTGTTCGGCAATATGATCTTCCAGACCTAATCTCTTCACTCCCGCCGCCGCCAAGATAAGGGCGTCGTAGTCCCCATCCAGATATTTCCGAATGCGGGTTGGCACGTTCCCGCGCAAGTCTCGGATTTTCAGGTCGGTACGCCAGTTGGTCAACATCGCACGGCGTCGCAGGCTGCTCGTGCCAACCACGGCGCCAGGTGCGAGATCTTCGACGCAGGCACCTTTGGGCCCGATCAAGACATCGCGCGGGTCCTCGCGTGCCAGAATGGCTGCAACGGTCAAGCCAGGCGGTATCGTGGTCTCGAGATCCTTGAGGCTGTGGACTGCAACATCCACGTCTTCGTCGAGCAGGGCTTGTTCGATTTCTTTCGTGAAGAATCCCTTTCCCGCGACTCTGGAGAGGGGAGAATCGAGCACCTTGTCGCCTGTAGTCGTAATCTTGACCAGTCGCACCGGGGGGGCACCTCCCAAGGCACCTATCCTGGCTGCTACATGCTCGGCCTGCCAAAGAGCGAGCTGCGAAGCCCGAGTGCCGATCCGAAGTGGCCGTACTGCCCCGCTACTCATGGATCTCGCCCAATAGTACGAGTGATGACTCGATCGAACTGAGACCTCCGGTGCCCGTGTCTCGAGAATCGAGCGGGCTGCGATTGCACGGATTGTATATCCCGGCAGTATGAAGTCGCCGCTGCTTAGAGGATAGCGTGCTTAGACATCGCCTGCAATTCGAGCCAACGCATTCGATGGATTTGAGTTTGCCTCGCGCAACCATAACTCCGCACCTAATTTCATTGATGTGATCGACTCCTTGTTGAATTAAAAACCTACTGAGGCCCTCATGCGCAACTTCGAATACTACAATCCGACTCGAATTGTCTTCGGCAGAGACACGATTGCCAAGCTCTCGGAACTGGTACCGATCGATGCGCGGATATTACTCCTCTACGGTGGAGGCTCTATCAAGAAGAACGGCGTCTACAACCAGGTCATGACTGCGCTCGAATCTCTCGAGGTAGAAGAGTTCGGCGGAATCGACCCAAATCCCCGTTACGAGACGTGCATGAAAGCGGTCGGGAAAACCCGCGACAAGGAGTGCGACTTCCTGTTGGCTGTGGGTGGGGGATCGGTGCTGGACGCAGCCAAGTTCATAGCAGCGGCTGTGGAGTACGAGGGAGACGATCCCTGGGACATTCTCAGCAAACGTGTTCCCGTGAGAGCCGCTATTCCATTGGGTTCGGTACTCACACTTCCAGCCACCGGCTCGGAGATGAACGCGGGATCGGTGATCAGTCGCGATAGTACCCAGGAGAAGCTCGTCTTTGCGAGCGACTTCGTCCGGCCGCGATTCTCCATATTGGATCCGGAGACCACGTTTTCCTTGCCTCCCACACAGACCGCCAATGGCATCGTTGACGCCTTCGTGCACACGGTGGAGCAATATGCAACCTACCCGGCGTCCGCTCCTCTTCAGGAGAGACAAGCCGAAGCGATTCTCCTGACACTCATAGAAGAGGGTCCAAAGGTTCTGGACAACCCCACGGACTACGACGCGCGCGCGAACGTGATGTGGTGTGCCACCAATGCTTTGAACGGTTGGCTCGGCCTGGGAGTGCCAACGGACTGGGCAGCACATGTGATCGGCCACGAGCTCACTGCGCTTTACGGCGTAGATCACGGTGCCTCGCTGGCCATCATCGAACCTGGAGTATGGGAACACCAACGCGAACGCAAGAAAGAGAAACTCCTTCAGTACGTTGAGCGGGTATGGAATGTCGTGGATGGTTCCGAGGAGGAACGACTAGACCAGGCAATTGCCAGAACGGACTCCTTTTTCCGATCGCTGGGCATCGGCACCAGGTTGAGCGATCACGGCATCTCTGAAGACGCATGTGCGATCGTCGCGAAACGCCTGGCCGACCGCAACAAGAAGGTCGGAGAGCACGGCGACTTGGGAGAACAGGAAGTAACCGAGATACTGCGCCTGCGAATCTAGACGGGAACGCCGGACCATCTCGGTTGCGCGACCAGGCCCATGTTGCGGAGTCTGGCGGGTCTTGATTGACGGGACGATGATCCGGCAACACCATTAACCGGTCTATTGGAACCGACGATCCGCCACCGTTATCCGCTTGGGTACCCGCGGATTGCCCCTCGAACCTTTCATGGAGTAGCTTCACTTGTCGAGTTCGCGAAGCACCATGAACATCCAGGAGAAACGAATGCTGACCAGATCCGAAAGCGGTTTCTTTCCTCTGACCGCACTTGCTCTCTGCTTCGCCATGCTCCCTCCCGCGGACAAGGCGGCCGCGCAGGAACTCTCCGCCGTTGAGCGCCAGATCCACCAGATCGTGTTGGAGAACAATTCGGACGCGGTGGAGCTACTCGAGCGGGTGGTCAATATCAACAGCGGCACCTTGAATGTCGAAGGGGTGAGGGAAGTCGGCGCGGTGTTTCGGGACGAGTTCGATGCAATTGGTATGACCACGGATTGGATTGAGATGCCTCCGGAGATCGACCGCGGCGGGCATCTCTTTGCGACCCACGAAGGCGGCGGCGGTGCGAAGCTACTGCTGATCGGTCACCTCGACACCGTTTTCGAGAAGGACAGCCCGTTCCAGACGGCGCAAATCCGCGGTGACACAATGTACGGTCCCGGCGCATCGGACATGAAGGGCGGCGATGTAGTGATCGTCTATGCACTCAAGGCCCTGAGCGAGGCTGGTGTGCTGGACGAAATGAACGTGACTGTCGCCTTGATCGGGGACGAGGAACGACCGGGCGGCGAGATATCGATTGTTAGAGGGGATCTGATTGCGGCAAGCGAGCGCAGCGACGTGGCACTCGGCTTCGAAGGGTGTGTCGGTCTCAACAACGTTACCGTCGCACGGCGTGGCAGCAGCAAATGGATGCTGAGCACTACCGGAAAAGGTGGACACTCTGGGCGGATCTTCAGCGACGCCTACGGTAGCGGTGCGATCTTCGAGGCCGCGCGAATTCTCAATTCGTTCCGCGAGGAGGTCTTGGGGCCGCAATACCTCTCGTTCAATCCCGGCGTGATTCTGGGCGGAACCGAGGTCTCCTATGATCCCGCTAGCGCCAGCGGGCAGGCTTACGGCAAGACCAATGTGATTCCTCAAACGGTGACCGTGCACGGTGGACTCCGTTTCATTGCAGAAAATCAGAAAGAGGAGGCAAGAGAGAGAATGCGGCAGATCGCGGCGCAGAATCTTCCGCATACGTCAGCGGAGATCACATTCGCGGACGCCTACCCGGCGATGTCGCCGGAAACCGCCAATGACTCTCTGATGGTCATATACGACGGAATAAACCGCGCACTCGGATATGGCCCAATCGAGCCTCTCGATCCGCGAGCCCGTGGTGCCGCAGACATTTCCTTCGTGGCAGATGGAATGGCGGCTTTGTCGGGACTCGGGCCTCACGGACAAGGCGCTCATTCCGTCGAAGACCAGCTGTTTCTCACATCGCTGCCCATCGCCACCGCTCGGGCTGCTGTGCTGATGTACAGGCTCACCAGATGAAGCATTGAACCGCGTGCTCCACGAACAATCGCGGGATTTGCCTGCTGAAAACGGCAACGTATCGCTACGCCCGGAACTGCGACGAATCCATCGATTCGGCTGGGCTCTGTTCGCCGTATGGGCCACCGTCCTGGTCTTCTGGGCGGTGGTTCAGCCCGACCCCTACGTGTACGGCTGGCGCCTGGTTCTGGAATTGCTGTTCCTCGGAAGAGCCGTCAGCATAGCCGACGGCATAGCGAGCGGGTTCAGTTCAATCTACCTGATGGTCCAGAACGGACTGGAGGATGTGATTCTGCTGCTTGTCCTCTACCCGTGGGTCGTAGCCGCCTACGAGGGCTTCTCGAGCCACCGGCTGCTAAAGGGAACCATCGAGAGAGTACGCCGAACGGCGGAGGCGAACCGCAGAGCGGTCGAGCCTTGGGGAGTGATCGGCCTTTGGATCTTCGTCTTCTTCCCGTTCTGGAGCACCGGTGCCTTGGTCGGTGGTGTGGTGGGTTACCTTTTGGGAATGCGCACCTGGGTGGTCTTCACCTCCGTGTTTGCCGGCCATTTGCTGTCTGTAGCATCATTGTTGTGGCTGTTCGATTACACCCGCGATGTATTGGCGTCTTTCGAACAGGGTTGGACACGGTTCCTCCCTTGGTTGGTGCTCCTGGTGCTGGTGTTGGGAATACTCGCATGGAAGGGACTGCGGAAAGCCTTTCGCCGCAGAGCGATGCGAACCAAAGCGAACTAGGACGAGAGCCTCTCCAACCTCTCCTCTATCTCCTCGATCCGGTTTGTGGCTTCCGGGAAACCGGTCGGCAGAACCCATGACGGTTTCATCAATCGGAACAGACTGGCCGCTTTCGCGTAACCTTCCTTAGCAGCGCCCTCATCGCCAGACACCTCACAGGCGAGTGCATCTGCGTACAGGATCTCTGCCGCCAGCCATGTGCGTGCAGGATCGGCCTCGCCGGTCAGGGCAACCTGGTGCCAAAGGCCGTCCAAGTTAGAGAGGCGCAGCATGTCGAGATCAAGCCCGCCCAAATCTGCAGCTCTGCTGAGCTCAACCGTCCGTTCCTCATGCGCCAGCGGCTGCGTCTGAATTCGCTGGATCAAATGCTTGAGAATGGTGCCGGCTTGCTCGATCAGCCGCAGAATGTAGTCGCGTTGCATGTAAGACAAGCTGCTGGAGAACCGTTACCGGCGCCAGTAGTGAGTTTGTTGATGCAGGCCAAGTAGGACGATCACCGACACGCTGTCGGAGTCTCTCCATTGTACAGTTTGACCCTCACCCGTAACTTTAATTAGTGGCGGCGAGTTCCATTGAAAACACGAAACAGCGGTCATCCCGGACCGATCAAATCACTTGAATCCAATGCCGCCCATACGAATTCACTGCGAATCTCGACCCGCTTGGGTCTGATCCGAAATCATAAATGCATGCGCTTGCTCCAGTGTCGCTCTGACGGTGCAATCGGCTGCGCCGTGCACCGACACCTGACAACAGAACACGGACTCGAGTGCCGCGCTCAGTCCGGTAAACATAGATAGGAGTCGCATATCGAATACGAGGAGGAAGAATGTCCACAGGTGATCTCACTGCATTCATGCACAGAATGGCGGTCGACAAACAACTCCGCTGTGAGTTGGCTGCTGTAGCATCCACGCGTGGGTTTGTCTTCACGCCGGACGAGTTGGCAAAAATCGATTTCGAAGCCGCGTGCGGTCGGCTGCTGGAACAGACCCTTGCAACCGATGACGCCCAGGATATCCTGGATACCGATCCCGGGTTCGGTATCATCGAGATTCCGGCCTAGCTTTACACACCCGGCAGGCTCACGGGCTGCACGCGTAGTGACGGCTCCGTGAGACGCAATGCGATATGGCTAGGGGACCCGCCCCTCTTCATGAAGGGCGATTCGTGCGGACATCTCCTCCAGAGCACGGAAGGCGTCCGCGCGGCTCGTCCCCACATAGGCGATCAGATAACGGCTGATAGGGCGCAGGACGACTGTTCGACCATCGCGGTCCTCTCCCGTAAATCCGAAATCGTCTACTGCGGTATTGGTATACAGCCCGCTCGAATCCAAGCGTTGCGACGCGATGGCAATCTGGTCCAATGCGCGCGCAGGGTTGCCGTAAGGGAACAGGAACAACATGTGCTCACCGTAGTCACCGACAGCGGCGCAAGTCGATTCGAAGATGTCTTCGTCACCAAAGCGATAACGGTTGATCAAGCCGAGGTTTCCCTCCACGTAGGTCGGGTGCACCGGGATTCCACCGATCGTGACCGGCGGCAATAGCTCCATTATTCCGGGGCGCGCCTCACTCGACGTGATCTTGGCTTCGACCATCCGGGCGAGCTTTAGAATGCCGTCGCGGGTCTCCGGATGCGTATCGAAACCGATCAAGGTGACCACGACTCTGCCCTTCCAGAAATTGAGATAGTAGTCTTCGAAGCGAGCCTCCGATCCGATTTCAATCGGCTCTCCCTGCCTGGCGGTCTTGAACGAATAGGCCCCGTAAGCACTCGCCGCGTCCTCCATCTCGTACACTTCCAGGTTCACGGACCTGTCCCCCTTAGTGTACGAGTGCATCACTGCTCTGGAGAAACCATACTCTTTGTAGATCTCGGCACCGCCGTTGATGAGCAGGAACAGATCTTCGCCCTCCGCGATCTGGGGTTCTCCCAACGCCTCCCAACCGTCGAGCCGCGATTCATCAGGCAGATATGAGAGCATACTCCCCGGCTGCCCCGAAAGTGGCATGGCGATCACGATCGCCAACAACGCAACCGCCGAAATCGCCTCTTGGAGACGCTGCCTGCTATTCACCGGACTCCTCCTCGTGTACCCGTAGAGCACTGACACCCATCTCTCCCAAACCGTGTTCACTCGCCATGCGAATCATCATGACATCCGTGCTTCTAATTCCACGCACCTCAGCACAATACGCATCGACGGCCACGATGTCGGTGCCGGCCACTACCTTCCGCGGCTTCCGTATTTCACCGGGCCCACCGGGACCGTTCGTAGTGATGAATTCAGTCGCGTCCACGACGCACAGATCGGGCGGGCGCACGAGACACAGATCGGCAATGCACTGGGAAAGAAACTCGGGATCGCCGTAGAACTCCTCCGCTCCGCCACCGAAATGCATGAAACGACAGGTCGGATTGTGAACGCAAGCTCCCATCATGTTTTTGAGGGTGCCGGTATACCGAGTGCCATCGTGGTCCTTGGCTATCGGAATGTCGATCAACACGTCGCATTCCATGAGTGCGCGCGACACCATTGCTTCCTTCAACCTCACGCCTCTCGGGATTCTAACGGTCAGATCCTTCTCCCCGGAAGGCAAGACGCTGGAGATCTCGTGGGCGAAGTCCCGAGCCAGGTCACTCCGATTCCAATACGCGGACGAGGCACCTTCCACCGTTCGAACGCTGCCGGCACCCGAATCCAGACACATCCTCAATACGGCGAGCGCTACGTCCGGATTCGTGTATGTTCCGGGATTCTGCCATGGTGAGTTGACCAGCAAACCGACGCTGGCTCCAGGGGTAACGAACCGGCTCATACCTCCCAACAGCTCTACGGATCTGGTGGTGCTGGCGAAGTAGTCGTCACCGGATATCGATACGATGTCTGCGCCCTGACCTGAGACAGCGAGGTCCCTTTTGCCACGGAGCAGTTTCCACAAGGCCGGTGCTGTGAGCGGCGCGACGACTCCGAGCTCCCCACTCTGTTTCAAGAACTCACGACGATCCATCTCGTCCTCCGATAGTCTCGGCTGGCAGAAAGCTCATGTGCTATAGCCGCGATGTCCAACCCAGAAAACGCCGTACGGCCCGTATCTCAACGCGTCCGCGTCCCGCTAAGCAGCAACGATTCGAACGTACATTCATACGCCTTTCAACCAACCTACACACGGACACCCGACAAAAGCTGCCATAACGCGCTGCTGCTGCACTGATCGGATGTTCGAATGCTCCCACAATCATACACTCGATGCCACGCTCTGATGCCAGGGTGGCTCTCCAGAGTCCATGAGAGTAAATACCGTCTCATGAATTTCGTCGCAGCAGTGTCCGCATGGATCTGGGGACCGCCGATGATGGTCCTCCTGGTGGGTGGCGGCCTCTGGCTCACCATTCGAATCGACTTCTTCCCGATACGTCACTTCCCATTCATCGTGAAGGAGACTTTTGGGAAGATCCTGGCAAAGCCGACAGGTCAAGGAACCATCTCACCGTTTCAGGCTGCTTGTTCGGCGCTGGCATCCACCATCGGCGGATCAAACATCATTGGCGTCCCTGTCGCCATAGCGTTCGGTGGTCCAGGCGCAGTCTTCTGGATGTGGGTCACGGCAATCATCGGCTTCTCCACGAAGTTTGCGGAAATCGCGCTCGGTTTGAAATACCGACAGAAGAACGAGGAAGGCATCTACGTCGGTGGACCGATGTACTATCTCAACAAGGGATTGGGCCTGCCCTTCCTGGGGGCGGTCTATGCCTTCTTTCTGATGATTGAACTCGTTCCCAGCATATCGACTCAGACTGTGAACGTGGTGCAAACCGCAGCAAGCGTCGGCGTGCCAAACGTGGTAACCGGTCTCACTCTGATGACCATCGTAGGTCTAGTGGTGGTTGGCGGCATCAAGAGAATTGCGCAAGTGACCAGCCGGTTGGTTCCGTTCATGGCATTTCTCTACATCTTCACCGCATTGCTGATACTCATAGTCAATGCCGGCAAACTGCCGGGCGTTGTGCTAATGATATTCGAGCATGCATTCTCGCCCACTGCTGCGTTGGGTGGTTTCGCGGGAGCGAGCATCGCCACGACGTTGAGATGGGGAGTGGCCAGAGGATGCTATTCCAACGAAGCCGGTATGGGAACCGCCGCGATTGCTCACGCCGCCGCTGTGACAGACCATCCGGCGCGCCAGGCGATGTGGGGGGTGTTCGGAATCATGATGGACACTATGATCATATGTACGGTCACTGCTCTGGTAGTCTTGGTTACAGGGGTATGGACCATGGTTCCGGCCGCACAAGCGGGCTCGATGCCGGCGCTGGCATTCCAACAGTTGCTGGGAGACGGTATCGGCGGCGGATTGGTCACCATCTCCCTGATGCTATTCGTGATATCGACCATTATCGTCGTCATCTTCTTTGGCGAGAAACAGGCCGAGTACCTCTTCGGAATCAGATTCTCGAAATTCATGCGGGGAGTGTACCTCCTGGCCATCCTGGCGGGTGCCTTGATCGAGTTGGAGTTTCTATATCAGTTCCTGGACATATTCCTCGCAACGATCGTCATTCCGAACGTGATCGGGCTCGTGCTGATGTCGGGACAGGTGAAGGAGATGAAGGACGAGTTCCTGTCCAGCGTCGGAATATCGTGAGGAGGGCTGCCGGCAGTTCGATCACTACGGAACGAGCACGTGTGGTGATGTGCAGTCCGGCCCGAATCCGACCATCATCAGTGGAACAGCTTCGCATGGAAGGACTCCCTCCGCATTACGGATGAGCGCCGCGAATCAAAGGGACGGCAGCGGATGGACTCCTTGTCAGAGGTGCTCCATCAGTCCGAAGGCATCTCCTTGACGTATAGGTCTCTCTGTGGGAAGGGGATCGTTATGCGTTGCTCCGCAGCGGTTCCGTCGTCTGTTGCACGAACTGGAAGCGATCCTCCTGCCGCTTCATAGCGCCGAGAACCAGACTGACGAAACGCGAAGCAAAGGCCAGCCAGATCAGCACTAGCAGTGTCTTTATCGCCGCCACTGTCACGAGCTGCAGCACATCATTGAAGTCGAGTCGATAGGTGGCCAATAGCAAGCCGGCCAAAGCCACAGTCGTGAAGATGGGCCTGTGAAGAATCTTGATCAGTCGATCGTCCAACCGAGTCTGTGTGCGCGACACCACGCGACTGACTACGCCGGTTATCAACCGGTCGACAATCACCGCAACCAACAGGGAGGCAACAACGATCAGCACTGCCTGAAGGAGTGGATACGGCTGCAAGTAACCGACTGCGTCGTCCCAAAGGCTCTGGATTCCGTTCATCGTCCCTCCGCGTTCCGGTGCGATAACCCCCTTCAATGGTAACAAAACTCACTCGACCACACCGCGGGCTTGCACGAACAGCGCATCTCGTTTTCCTTAATTGGTCAATCAAATACTGAAATGCAACACTTCACCGCTTAGAGTCGCAGTCCCTCATGCTTCAAGGGGGTACGAATTCTAGGATCATCTGGGAGGCCGAATGGCACAGATAACCCTGAAGGGCAACAAGATCAATACGATCGGCGAGCTGCCGGCAGTCGGTACAAAAGCACCTGAATTCGTTTTGACGGGAAAACATCTTTCTGACGTGAAGCTCAGCGATTTCAGAGGCAAGAAGGTCGTGCTGAACATCTTTCCGAGTTTGGATACCGACGTCTGTGCCGCGTCAGTTCGTCGATTCAATGCGGAAGCGGAAAAAGCGGATAACACCGCTGTGGTCTGTGCATCTCTGGACCTACCGTTTGCGCATAGTCGCTTCTGCACAACAGAAGGTCTGGAAAACGTCGTATCTGCATCTGAGCTGCGCGACCGCAGCTTCGGGGACACGTACGGTGTCCGTATCGTGGATGGACCTCTGGCAGGGCTTTTATCCCGAGCAATTGTCGTAATCGACGAAGACGGCAAAGTGATCTACACGGAGCAGGTGCCGGAGATAACGCAGGAACCCAACTACGATGCAGCGCTAGCCGCGATTTCCTAACACGCCGCAAAGACTCGGCTCAGCAGACTATTAACGGTTGCTCGACCTCAAAGCCGAGCAGTCGGGCAACGTGGTCTACCCGGGGGGGGGGTGCTCACGGCGCACCCCCTTGGCGTCCGTCATACTGGCACCCCGGCGCCAGCGATTCCAGTTTCGACATTTCTCGGTCTACCCACGAGGCCAATAAAACGCGTAACGGGCCCAAGTGGCGGTTCACGCAGGTCCAGGCAGCGAGCGGCATTGCGCTTCTCGGCATTCCGAGTTAGCTCCCTCGCTGCGTAAAGCACTAAAGAGCGGAAGCGTTTCACGTAGAGTACCAGCCTGCTGCATCACAGCCCCATTACATTTACAGCACAAAACACGGGACGGAGCCAAGACCGGAATGAAGATCGGACTCGTGGGACTGCCGAAATCGGGAAAAACCACAGTCTTCAACGCGCTGACAAGGTCGAGCGCGGAGGTTTCCGCCTACCGCGGCCACAGGGCAGAGCCGAATTTAGCCTCGGTGGCGGTTGAGGATGAGCGCTTGAGCAAGCTCTCTGAGATCGTGCGCCCCAAGAAGACCGTCTATGCGAGCCTCGACGTCACCGACTTCGCGGGATTCCCCGAACATGAGCCGGACTTGTCGGTCTTTTCACCGGAGATACTTCAACAGATCAGATTGAACGACGCACTGGCGGTAGTCTTGCGGAACTTCCCAAATGACCTCTTCCGCGAACCGGCCCCCCTAGACGATCTCTCCAGGATCGAGAGCGAGTTTCTCCTCGCCGACCAGATAGTCGTCGAGAACCGGTTGGAACGAATCGAAAAAACAAAGCGAACCGGTCAGTTCACGCCGCTGTTGCAGAGCGAGCAGACCCTCCTCGAGCGGCTACATGCGCATCTCGAAGCTGGTTCGCCGCTCAGGGAGATGGAGCTCGAAGACAGTGATAAGAAAGCTGTGAACGGCTTCCAGTTCCTCACGCTCAAGCCCGTGATGGTGATTCTCAACTCCTCGGAGGGCAGCTTTGGCGAGAACGAGGCGACGCTGACGGACCTCAACCGCCGGTACCGGACAATCGAATGCGCGGGAACATTCGAGATGGAGCTGTCGCACCTGGAAGACAAAGAGGAGATCGCGGCGTTCATGGCTGACATGGGTATCGCTCAATCAGCGCGTCAGCGGCTCACGAGAACTGCATTCGAGTTGTTGGGCTACATGAGCTTCTTCACGATCGGGAAGGACGAAGTACGTGCGTGGAACATTGTGAAGGGTAGTACGGCCCTGGATGCCGCGCACGCAATCCACACCGACATGTCGCGCGGCTTCATAAGAGCGGAGTGCTACTCCTTCGACGACTTCATTGAATGCGGTGGAAACGAGCGGTCGGTGAAGGACGCCGGCAGATTCCGCCTGGAAGGACGGGATTACGTGGTCAATGACGGAGACATGCTGTGCATAAGGTTCAACGTGTAGCTCGCAGAAAGCCCCTTGGTGCCTAACGCTGAGGTAGATCCTCAGGACTGCCACGTTCCTCTCGCTCGACCTCCTGCGCCACCCGCTGCCCCTCCTCCACGTCCACCATCAGCAATAGCAGCGCACCCACAATGAAGAACGCTATCAGCGCGAATACGGCATTCCGGCTCGACTGAGTCATCGCTACGACCAATGCGAAGATGGCGGGCCCGAGCACTCCGGCGAACTTCTCGAATACTGCGAACAGACCGAAAAACTCACCTGACTCGCGTCGCGGAATCATGCTGCCATATAGCGATCTACTGAGAGCCTGGGTGCCGCCTTGCACCATGGCGACCAGAACCGCGAGTATCAAGAACTGGACAGCGTTCGTCATGAAGTAAGCAAAGATCGAGATGCCGGCGTACACGGCGAGGCCGATCAAGATCGACCGCTTCGCACCTATCCTGCCCGCGAGTGCTCCAAACAGAAATGCGAAGGGGATTCCAACGAACTGCACAACCACGATCGACCCGATGAGTGCGCCGCGCTCTATTCCGATCTCGTCTCCGAAGATCGTGGCCATGCGGATTATCGTTCCTATACCGTCATTGTAGATGAGAAACGCGATCAGCATCAGAAACGCGTTCCGGTATTTGCGCAGCCCGGAAAGCGTAGCACCGAGCTGTGAGACGGCAGCCCGAATGCTGCTTCTTTGAGTCAACGCGCCGACCCGCAACGGCGGTTCCCGAACCCGTAGGAACAGGGGAACAGCAAACAGCAGCCACCAAATCGCTACCGCCAGGAAGGAGAGCCTGGTAGGCAACGATCCCTGAGACGGCGAGACTCCTTCTCCCGTGGGAACACCAATCAGGCCGGGGTTCTGGATCACGGCCAGGACCGCGACCAGAAGGACACCGCCGCCGAGATACCCGAGCGCGTAGCCAGCCGTCGAAACCCGGTCTATCTCGTCGCGGCCGGCTACGTGGGGCAACAGCGAATCGTAGAAGACAAAACTCCCGTTCACACCTATGTTGGCCAGAACGAACAGTATCGCGGCAAACAACCAGGCGCCCTGTTGGATAAAGTACATGGATGCCACGGCTGCTACGCCAAGGCCGAGAAATGCTCCCAGGAACCTCTTCTTGTTTGCCCTGTTATCGGTTATGGCACCAAGTATTGGCGCCAGAACCGCGATGAACACCAATCCGATCGTCGTGGCTAAACTGAAGCGGAACGTTGCTATCGCCGGAGGTAGGCCATGCGCTGCGTATTGCGCGAAGAAGATCGGGAATACCGCAGTCACGACGATCGTTATCATCGCCGAGTTCGCCCAATCGTAGAGTGCCCAAGCGCGTTGCGCCCGAGTTCGCAGTCCGATCCGGCTCAGCAGACCTATGCCGACGCCGTTGCCCCGGTCGCCGGCAGAGTCGTCGCGCCCTACGAACCCCATTCTGCACTCACACCACTGGTTACCCTGGCGCTCATACTGCGGCGCCGCTGCTCGTCAGCATAGACGTATCCCCGGCCATTTTCCAGCCAACAGAGTACTCCATATCACAACGACGGTCCAGCCACCCCCGGCAACCAGCTTCCAAACCCTCAGCAGGTGGGCACGCAGACTCCAGGCCGGTCGGTATACAACCGGGCGTAGAGTATACATCTGTATACCCGGGCGTCCAGCCACCTCTTGCGAACCACTGGTCCCGAACGGCATGATAGCCGCAACAACATGGGGGGGGGGACGAGAACCGATTCGTCAACTGGGATATCGAGCTGCACCCGGGCGGACGAGACACCGTACGCCTGCGATAGGCATTGAAGAAGCGGAAAGACGTCGTAGGATTAAGTACATATTGTTTTGCTCATTTGGCCAAACCCTGAGGATTGGCATGCGTCACTTTCTCGTGCTGCTCATCACATTCGGAACCGCGGCTCCTCTCACCGCCCAGCAAACCGTAACCGCCGGCGAGTGAAACGTGATCAGAGTGTTACGCGTGGACGAAGAGAACCGCGACATCTGCTTCTTAGGAGCCGGCCGCGAGCATTTCGTCGACAGCTACTCCACCGCCGCCTACTGCGGGGACATGGGCGACAACGGGCTACCGGATCAAATCGCAGCAATTGAGCAGCTCGTTGAACTGCATCCATGGATCGACATCGAACGAGTGGGTGTCTACGGCCATTCGGGAGGTGGGTTCGCTTCAACCGATGCCATACTCAGGTATCCCGAGTTCTACAAGGTTGCCGTGAGCCAGACCGGAAACCACGACAAGCGCAACTACGAGGACGACTGGGGTGAGAAATGGCAGGTCCTACTGGAAACCTACCCCGACGGCAGCACCAACTACGACAACCAGCTCCTCGCGGGCAAACTCCTGCTGGCGCACGGCACCATGGACAGCAACGTCCCGCCGTACAACACCCTCCTGGTAGTGAATGAGCTGATAGCCGCAAACAAGGATTTCGATCTCATCCTGTTTCCGAACCGGCGCCACGGGTTCGGCAACGAGCCGCATATGATGCGCCGTCGTTGGAACTACTTCGCAGAGCACCTGCTCGGCGCCGACCCGCCTCGAGGCTACGAGATTTCCGAGGGCAGCACGCGTCGGAGGTGACAATGCAGAAATGGTGGAAAGAATGAAGAGTAACCGCACCGGATACGTTCAGGTATACACCGGCGATGGTAAGGGCAAGACAACCGCGGCCCTTGGTCTTGCTCTACGTGCAGCGGGTCACGACCAAAGGACATACATCGGCCAGTTCATGAAGGGCAGCGACTACGGTGAGCTTTCGGCCCTCGAACGGCTGCCTCAGATCACGATCGATCAGTACGGTGACCCGCACTGCATTCGCAAAGAAGAGGTAACCGACAAGCACAGATCTCAGGCCGCCGCCGGTATCGAGCGAGCCAGGAACGCGATGCTTTCCGGAACTCACGATCTGGTTGTGCTGGATGAGATCAATGTAGCGCTATGGTTCGAGCTGCTGCCGGAGGAGACGGTTTTGGCCCTGCTGGACGATCGCCCTGCAGGAATAGAGATGGTGCTCACCGGTAGACGCGCGCCTCAGTCTATACTCGATCGTGCAGACCTGATCACGGAAATGCGAGAGGTCCGGCACTACTACAGTGAGGGGGTTGTCGCGCGTAAGGGAATAGAGTTCTAGATCAACCGTCCAAGACGCTGCGAACCGCGGCAACCAGATCCCTCATCAAGACCGGCTTCTTGATGACCTTCCTCACCCCGTGCTGTTCCCAGTTGTCGGTAGTGACGCTGTCTCCGAAACCCGTCATTATGATGACCGGGAAGTCGCGGTGTTCTTTCTGAACCGAACCTGCCAGTGCGAGCCCGGTCATGTTCGGCATCGTCAAGTCCGAAACCAATAGATCGTATTCCTGAGGCTTGAGTCTAAACGCTTCCAAGGCTTCCGAGCTGCTGTGGTACGCCTCCACTTCGTACCCCCGGCTGGCCAGCATTGTCCTCACCAGTTCAGCGATCGCCGGTTCGTCATCCACCACCAGGATAGATTCCGATCCTGCTGCTGCTTCGCCCGAGTCATCGATCTTCACATCCGTATCGGCCGTTATCGTGGGCAGGTAAACGTGGAATGCAGTTCCTCTTCCCGGCTCGCTCTCCACCAGGATCTCGCCGTCATGACTCTGGACGATGCCGTGAACCACCGAAAGCCCGAGGCCCGTTCCCTCGTCAACCGCTTTAGTGGTAAAAAACGGCTCGAAAACGCGTTCCACTATCCTCTCGTCCATCCCCGGACCCGTGTCAATTACCGACAGGCATGCGTACTCCGCTTCAACCAGGTTGCGATGCAGCCGAGCGGTCTCGCCGCTCACAGTCGTCTGCTTCAACTCGATGGTGAGCGTGCCGCCATCTTCTCGCATGGCGTGCCAGGCGTTGGTGCAGAGATTGACGATGACCTGGTGTAGTTGCGTGGCGTCCGCCTGCACCTTGTCACATTCCTGATCAATGATCTTGCGGATATCGATAGTTGTGGGGATGGTCGGCCTGAGTAACCTGATTGCCTCTTCCACGACAGCCTGCAACCCGATCGGATTTCTCTCTTGTTCCGCCTGTTTGCTGAACAGGAGTATCTGCTGAACCAGGTCTTTTGCTCGATGGGCGGCATCCAGAACGTGCTGCAGATCCTTTGCGAGTGGATCACCCGAGTCCAATCCCTGCAACGCCATGTCGGTGTATCCCAGTATCGGGGCCAGGACGTTGTTGAAGTCGTGGGCAATGCCACCAGCCAGAGTGCCGACCGTCTCCAGCTTCTGGGCGCGCCGCAGCTGTTCTTCGAGTCTGGCCTTGTCCTCTTCCGCCCGCTTGCGGTCGGTTACGTCCGTGAAGATTACTATTCCGGCAGTGGTGTTGCCCTCGGGATCGAGTATGGGGGCCGCGTTGGCAAGCACCCAGTGATCGTTGCCCGCTTCATCGCGGATGATGACCTCATCGCCGGTCACGGTCTCCCCCCTGAGGACAGCCTTCGAGAGCGGCAGTTCGTCAGGTGGGTGGGGTGTTCCGTCGAGCCGATAGGTCTGCCAGTTCACCGAGTGTTTCGATACATCGATACCGGTCAGAAGCTCCTTGCTTCCTCCTCGCAATCCGTAAGCGGCGGCATTGGCCAACCTGATGGTTCCGTCAGGCGCATCCGCGATGATAACACCCGAAGGCGACTGAGCCAGTGCCGTCTCGAGGAAATCCCGCGCCTGCTGAAGCTCCCTTTCCACCCGCTTACGCTCGGTTATGTCGCTGAAAGTCCCCAGAGTCCCCAAGAACTCCCCGTCTTCATCTAGGTGCGGTGATACGGTTACGGAGAGATCGCGCCTTGATCCATCCCTGGTGACGACCCGGATGTCGTAGCGGCTCGTGACGCCGCTTCTACGCCGCTCGGTTTCGATTTCAAAGAACTTTGCTGTCTCATCGTCCACGAAATCGGTGAGCGGCAGTCCTATGAGTTCCCCTGCTCCGACCCCGAAGATTCTTTCAGCCGACGAATTGGCGAACACGAAGCGTTCGGATTCATCGACGATACCGATTCCTTCCTCGAGGTTTTCGACCACATCGCGAAAGCGCTTTTCGGTCTCGAGCAGGGCCAGCTCAGCATAAGCATACTGCTCGGAGTCATGCACGAGCGACTGCTCGAGCCGATCATTCCGTCTTCTTTGCTCCTCCAGTTCCGCAAGGAGCTGTTCCCTTGTCTTTCCTTGGTCCTTCATGTTTACACTCAATTTGAGAACCGGACCGCTTCACCACCTCGGATCTGCTGTTGGTTTTCCGGGATTATCCTTCGCACCCACTAATTCTCGTACGACAGCCAGCAACTCTTCAGTAACAAACGGCTTTTTGAGGGTCGCATTCGCACCGATCCTCTCAGCGAGACTCAGATATGTATGGGCGCCGCCCTGTCCGCCGCCCGAGATCGCGAGGATCTTGATATGAGGATGTTCGCTTCGAAGCTCTCCAATCGTCTCGATCCCTTCCTTTTCGGGCATGATTATGTCCGTTATCACCAGCCCGATATCCGGGTCGCCGGCAACGGTCCTTATTCCATCTTTGCCGTCGACGGCATCGAGGGTGTCGTAGCCAGCGTTATCCAGCATCCTGCAGATCATCTGCCGGACTGCTTCGTCATCCTCGATGACCAAAATTCGCATCTCGAACACTCCCAATTGTCGTGACTCTGCAGCCGCCCGGTTACAAATACTGTGCCAATCTCAAAATTTAACGTAGTGGAGATTCTTGCCGCGCACTCCAGGTTACAGTCCGACTTGAGTCGCGACGGTGCTCAGAACTCGCCGTCGCTGTTCTTGGTGCCTTGATCCTCCGTTTCCTTTTCGGGCGCAGCCCAGAACGCCCCGTTTTCGGGGCGGGCCGCGGCCAATTGGGCCGAGTATAGAGCGGCGTTGAAAACGACGCGGAAGTTGCCGAACGGCTGTCCCCGCCACTGCGGTCGCATACCCAGGAGTATCACGTGGCCGTCTCCGTGAACCACATCCAGCGCACTTGCATACCCTTGGAGGTGCTCTTCACCGAGCAGATACCCAGACAGCAGCGGCGACCCAACGTTCTGGTATCTGGCCATCACCGCGCCCTCGAAACCTTCCTTGGTTGTGAACACCGGGCTGTGGCTAACGAACACTTTGCTGCGTTCGGTCATACCCGACATTACCGGGTGGGACGGATCCACCTCCATGCTTAGGAGCGACCCAGACATGAAGAACTCGTCTCGCTCGATCTCGGACACCACGTTATCGACCGGAAGGTGCAGGTGCTCGGCCGCGAACATGCTGCCGCTGTTCCAGGTTACCAGCGTTCCTCCCAACCGCACATATTCGTCCAGGGCGCGCACCCCCTCCTCACCTATCCCACCGACGTAGCGGGGAGGTACGCTACCCTTGGCGTATCCTTCGATGATGTGCCCAGCTGACATGTCGGGAATCAGAATGACGTCGAACCTGTCGCGCAGGTCTCCCGCTATCACATCGTGATTGTAGACACTCACGAACTCGAAGCCGTAACGCTCCAGCAGCCACCGCGTCCAACCTTCGTCTATGCTCGCTCTCCAGGAACGGTACAGGCCGATTCGCGGCCGCCTAAGGACCGTCCCTCCGCCACTCGTTCTGTCAGCTTGGAGCGCATAGTCACGTACCAGAGCATCGATCGCTCCGCCACGGAGATTGGTGAGCAAATAGCGTCCTGATGTACCGCCCTGTCCGCTGTCACCGGGCGTGCCGGGACGAAATCGAACGGTGCCTCCTTCACTCCAGGCACGGTTGATTGCTTTGAAAACGTTGTTCTGAGCGGGGTTCAAAGCGAGTGCGGCACCGCTACCCGTCACCCTTCCCGGGAGAGGTACGATGCCCGCGGCCACGGCGTCCGTATTGAAGCCGACTCCCAACGGGCTGTCGAACGGAGCCGCGTCGGCGACGTCGGCGTTCCAAGGTAGTGGCTCATCCTCAACCGCCACCATTGCTTCACGCACGGATTCGGTGAGCGGTGCCGCCGCTTCGATCACGCGAACATCCATCTGATACGGCAGCGTCCAGCCGGAGATATCGTAGGGCTGATCGGGCGGCCCCTCGGGATACTGGCGAAGATCAGGGTATTCCTGCACCGCGAACAACTGCCGCAGGAAATTCGCGTTTGGTTGATCCATGGGCATGACCCACGTATTCTCAGGCAGGGTGAGTCCCTCGAACTGGACATCCCTGTTGAGCTGGTAGACGTCTATTCCATTGAACGCCAGCCGGCGCAGCATTTCCACTGCCGCTACCGGGTCGCGTTGCTCTCGCGGCACGAAGAAAGCATAGGGTGGAGCATCCGTATAGGTGGAAACAACGTCACGCGCCGCCTGATAGCGGTTGTACAGGAAATCGAACTTGTACTTGGAGGCGGCATCCAGCACAGAGAAGGAGGCCGTGACCATGTATTCTACCGCATCACGCAGGCGCCACCACCCGCCTTTCCAGGGACTCGCGTAGAGCGACTGCGGCCGTAAATCTTCTGCCCCCGGCGGGAAGTCCGAGATAGTGTAGAAATGAGGCGTGGCATACCGGTACAAGCCGGTCTCTGTCATGAACGATGTGATATTGTGGAAGTTGTGCGCGTGGTCGATGAACCCCGGATACCAGTTGTCGAACCCCGTACCCATGTGCACTGCACCGGTCTGGCCGCGCTCTTCCAAAGCCTGAGCCATCGACATTCCCAACAGATTCACCTGGCGCCACATGAGCGGGTGCACATATTCGGAAACCGGTTCGGCGAAGGGCGGAATCCAGATCCTCGCGGGAAACGGAGCTGTCTGATGGTGATTGTAGAGGATCTGCGGCTCCCACTCACGCGCTACGCGGGTTACAACACGGGACTCGGGCACGCTCAGCATGTATCCGTCACGGTTATTGTCGTGTCCGATGTACTTCTGATACAGACGAGGCATGGGCGCGACCTCGTAAGGTGTCCCGAGGTTGGAGTGGTACCAATCGGAGACCATGTTCTGGCCGTCCGGATTCATCGAGAACCACAGCATCAAGATCACGTTGTCGAGGATGGCCCTGATCTCCGGATCGGAGTCACCGGAAACGATGTCGTACGCGAGCTGCGGAGTGTGCTGGGCGCCGGCTACCTCGGTGGCGTGCAGACCGCCGTCAATGTGCACGATTGCGCGGCCTTCCTCGGCTAGCCCTCTGGCATCATCGTCAGACAACCCTTCAGGGTGCGCCAGCCGCAACGCGACCTCCCTGTAGCGTTCTATGTTGGCCAGGTTTTCGGCCGAGGAAATCACTGCTATGTACCAGTCCAAGCCCTCCGAAGTAACGCCCACCTGCAACAAGTCAACGCGGTTGCTCGCCTCAGCCAGTCTCCGGAAATATGTCAGAGACTCGTCATAGGAGGCGAGATGGAAGTCGGCTCCCGCACGATAGCCAAGGACCGATTCCGGTGTGGGTACTTGCGCTCGGGCGTGGGTCACGGCCACGGCGGATACGGCGACAGCCAACGCCACGACACACAACCATCGGGCTACTCTATGCATCTTGAACTCCGTTTTCAGAAACGTCTCAGTGTGAACAGAACAAAAATCGCTCTCATATAGATGAACGCATAGTCAAACTGCATGAGCGTAACGCGAGCGCTCGAGGATGACTTTCCGGGAATGCGATAGGCGGCTGCGAACGGCGTCTTTCGCGTGTCCTCGCCAAACGCCCCCCTACCCCTTCACTCGATCCGTTCATCGAACGAAATGCCGAGACTCTGGAGTTCGTCGAGAATGGGATCGTAGATCTCCGGCGTTACCGGTGTAACCACGCCGCGAGCGTCGATTCCGCCTTCCATCGTCATGCGCGTGGCTATTGCCAACGGCAGGCCGACCGTCCGGGCCATGGCGCTGTCGCCGCCGGGAATGCCGTACTCCACGAAAGTAGAGTACACTTTCTCGTCGCCTGTCTCGTAACGAATGACGAACTCGTGCTGCATGACGATCATGTCGCGCTCGCCCTCGTCGTAGTAACACCGCTCCAGCATGCGGTGTGCGAGCACGTCGACGTTGGCGCCATTCGCCAGGGGAATCTGCTCGTCAGAGAACAATCCCAGCCAGTCCAGATTCGCGATAGCCGGAGCGTCCTCGGGAAGATTCCATTTGGCAGCGAGCGTCGCCCTGGGATCACCGGTTTCACCAACCAGACGCTCCATGAACGCCCTGTAGGTGAGGCTGCCAAGATCTGTGCGCTCCGCGGTATCGAACAGCCCCAGCTTCACCCACGGGTACCAGGCCGCGCAGTGGCCCTCGTTCCTGAGCGTGCCACGGAACAGGGTCTCCACCCCCTCGATTCCGTAGAGATCGAGATAGGGCGTTGAATCGCGGTTGGGATACCCTTCGAACCGGCCGACGCCCGGGAAATCCACGATCTCGGGTTCCCTGAAGAGTTCATCGCCGGGCACCTCTACTATGTGACCGTCTTGCAGATACTTTGCGGGAGAAACCGCGGCCACTAATACGCCGCGAGGCGCCCAGGAGAACTTGTAACCGATTGGGTTGGTGTTGGCTTCCGGTGCGGGAAGACCGCCGCAATAGGACCGGAACGACGCCACGCTGCCGCCTTTTCGCCTGGCCTCGTGGATGATCCTCATGGCGGACATGTGGTCCAGGCCGGGATCCACACCACACTCGTTGATGAAGGTGAGCCCCTTCGCCGCTACCTCGGCATGCAGCGACTTCATTTCCTGACTCACGTAAGACGCCGTCGCCATGTGTTTGCCCCACGCCAGGCAGTGTCGGGCAACCCTGACGTGCTCGCTGCCGGGCAGGAGCGATACGGCCATATCGTGGTCTGCTATCAAGGCTTCCAGTCCGCTCTCGTCGCCAGCGTCAAACCCGAGTGCCCTGGCGGTATCGTGACCTGCCGCCAGTGCATCAGCCTTCGCATGCACGATATCCACCACGGTCAATTCTACGTCCTTCAAGGACGCCAGATAATCCACGAGGGGTTTTGCGACGAGCCCCGCACCCAGCACCAGCACTTTGTTCATCTCTTCATACTCCTATTCGTGACTGTGCGGCGTTGCGGCAGCAGTGTCAGCACAGGAACTCCGCCATGTAATCGTACCGTGGCGTGAACTCACCGCGCCAGAGTATGACCGACCGTTTTACCGGCCCCGGCAACGCCACACTCTCGAAGTTAGACTCTTTCCAATCGGCCGAGGCGAGATCTCTCACGAAGGGCGACAACGCCTCACTAAAGGTCTCGCTGGCCTCGATCGGGAGTTCGCAAGGCAGGTTGCCAATTGCCATCACAGTGATTCCAGTACCCTCGAAGCCGGACGGAGCAGCACGGGTATCCGGATCATAGACAAAGCATGGATCTCCAGGGTCGGTATCGCGAACGGTGCATGCCAGGGCACCGTCGACGTCGCATGTGATGTCTCCCACGACCAACAGACGGGGAGCACTTTCACCTGCTCCGTAGAGGTCGCGAAGCTGTTGCTCGGTCGCGAGCTTGGGGTATCGCTCGTCCCAATAGATCCCGTTGATGAGCACTGTCAACAAACCGAGATGCGGCCCAAACCTGGACCTGTATTCGGATCCGTGATCGTAGTAGTCCTGAAGTACAAATTCACGAGCCGGGTCTTTCGGCTCCACGAGATCCTGTTCCTTGTACACGACCTTCACGATGCGATCTGTCAATGTTCCATTGGCCTCGACGAAATCGTGCAGATCATCCGGGGCAACCTCCACTGCCGGGAGCAGTTCGATTATCTCTTGAGCCCCGGATGAGACGTGTCCGTATCCGGTGACACCTACCACCAGAGGCGCCAGGCTTTGCGGAATTCCACCAGCCGCAATCCTGTCCCGGACGACGTTCACCGCTTCGGTCACGGCATCGAGGGAACCGTATTGGCGGCATTGTTGAAGCAGCAGGAACGGTGAAGTCTGCCCCAACACGTTCAGGCGCTGTCCCAGCGCCCAAAGCGTGTCGACGGCACCCGCCAACCCCGCATGGCGTCCAAAGAAAATGAGACGGCGCCCTTCACTATCGATCACCGTCTCATAGTCGAGGAGCGTGTTTCGCTTCTCGATCAATGAAGCCAGCATCTTCATGTTGTATGACTGTCCCTTGATGGTGTGCGAGAAGAACATGTATGCCTGACTCTCGCGGAACTGATCAACGGGGATCTCCTTCACTCCCAGCACTATATCACAGTCATCCAACTCGTCAACGAGGATCGCTCCCGCGGCTTCATACTGATCGTCCGAAAACGCGCGCCTCGGAAAGCGTTGCACTCTCAAGTCGACACCGTCCGCCACCAGCTCCTTCACGTCTTCGGGTACCAGAGGTACGCGCGTTTCCCATTGGTTCTTGTCTTCCAGCCTTATGCCTACTATGGCCATTACCTCTTCTTTACCTCCGCTTCAAAGATGTCCCACATCGCGGAACCAGTGAGTAACCGCAACCATCGCACTTACCCCAACGATCGACACGCTCTCCTAAGGCACCGGCGTATGTAATATAGGAAGGGCGCAGCGACCACACTCGGTTGCCGTCTTCAGATGCCAAAGCTAACGTTACTCGGCAAGCTTTCGATTCAGTTGCCTGTAGCGAACGCCGACCACTCGAGGAAAGCTTCGCGGCCAATTCCTGTGGTGCACGTCAGCGGTGTACCGGAACGCCGCCGGCCATTCTGCGCTGACGTCTGGCCGACCCGTCATCCCAGTGCAACGTCCAGCGTCATCATCACAGTGAAGCCCAACATGGCACCCATGGTTGCGGTGTCCGCATTCCCATTGGTCTGGGATTCGGGCACCAACTCCTCTATTACCACGAACATCATTGCTCCCGCGGCGAAAGCCAGCGCGTACGGGAGCAACGGCCGGGCCAGTAGCACCACCGCCGCGCCCAACACTCCGGCAACCGGCTCTACTGCACCGGAAAGTTGTCCGTACCCGAAGCTTTTCAGCCGTGATACGCCTTCGCGCCTGAGCGGCATCGAGACCGCGGTACCTTCGGGGAAGTTCTGGATGCCTATTCCCAATGCCAGTGCGAGAGCAGCAGCGAGCGTAGCCGAGGGGTATCCAGCGGCCACGGCCCCGAACGCGACTCCGACGGCGAGTCCCTCCGGAATGTTGTGCAGCGTGATCGCCAGCACCAGCAGTGTGGCACGGTGCCAGGTCGTCTTCACACCTTCGGCCTTTTCTCGTGGCAGACCCAGATGCAGGTGAGGAAGAAAGCTATCCACCAGACGCAGAAACGCCGCACCGGCCAGAAAACCGATGGCGGCCGGCAACCATGCCGGTAGAGGACCCTCCTCGCCCATGGCGATTGCCGGCGCCAGCAGCGACCAGAAGGAGGCGGCGATCATGACGCCCGCAGCGAACCCGAGCATTCCGTCCAAAAACCTCCTGTTGAGGCTCGTGAATGGAAACACCAGCGCTGCACCAAGTCCGGTCATGAACCATGTAAACAGCGTGGCCAGCAGAGCCTGCATTACTGGATTCAATTGTACGAACCAGTCTGCCATCAAAGCTCCCTCCGATGTTCAACCGTATTCAAAGTCGATTGCGAACGCGTGACGCTCACCGCAGGGCCACCTCGAGGACCACACCCGGCGGCGCTCAACTCGAGCAGATCATCTCAGTGCGCGTCGCCCGCACGTTCGGCGACTAGCTTCTTCAGGTAACGCAACCCCGATTCGGTGCGCTGCTCGCACATCTCAGGCCAATCGGTACGTTCGGTCGGTCCGACTACGCCTTCACTCATCAGTCCTCCACCGTGGTAAGCCAATCGCATCAGCCTGCCCAGCTCGGAAACAGTGAGGTCCGGAAACCTGGTCAGGAACTCAGAGTCGTAGATCCGAGTCGTGAAAACGCCGCCATGGTCTTCGATGCTCAAGTTGATCGGCATCACGGCGTTGTCCAGCAGATCGAGAATTGCCGCGATGTTCACTTGACCGCCTCCCAATTCGGTGGGAAAGGTCACGAGACCGTTGGCGCCGAGTGTCACGGCACCGTCTTTGATGTGGGTGGCCACGATCCAAGACAACACTCGTTCGGTGCCGGCAACCGGGTCTTCGAGCATGGGCAGCATGTTGAAGGTGTCGAGGCAGACGCCCAACCAGCCTCCCGGCTCAGCGTCGCACATCTCGAAGAGCCGCAGCAATTCGAAAGTCGTGAACTCGAAATGGAGCTCGATCGCCAGTCTCACGCCGAGGTCTTCAAAGATCGGACGCTGGGGACGCAGGGTGGCGGCCACGCGTCTCAGCAATGCTTCCGTATCGGGCGCCTCTATGTGCCAACGGAAGAAACCGCTCGAGCACGCTCTCACTGTGCGTGCACCCAAGACAGAGGCAGCTTCGGCGGCTCGACGGTTGCATTCGAGCAGGTCCTTCTCGCGCCAGGTGGTGGTGTCGAAGGGGACATGCTCACCACCGCCCCACTCGAGGTAGAGTCCCTTGGCGTGCGCGGTGTCCGCAATCTCGCGCAGGAATCCCGTATCGGCGGCGCGCTTCCGCGGGGCGTGCAACTCGGAAAACTGCACACCGTCGCCCCCTCTTTCCGAGACCCATTCCAGTATCGCGTCGGGGGGAAGCTCGAGCGGATTGAGGCAACAACTGTCAATGCCGACACGGAACATGTTCATGGTTGTGCAATATCGGGTTCGGGACGGGGAATGTCGAATGGGGCGGTAGGGCGGTAGGGCGGTAGGGCGGTAGGGCGGTAGGGCGG
>CAZOJI010000047.1:0-3909 GCA_964580055.1 uncultured Gemmatimonadaceae bacterium
CTTAGTTGGCCTGTTCACGCGCGTTGATTGTCTGATGTTGGAGGTTTCAATGTCACTCGAAAAGGACAATTCGAGCGACCTGGAAACATACAAATTGGCGGACTCGTTGCCGTTATTTGGCTGACGGGCCGAAGGCCCGGTACGTGTGCTACTCTTGCTCCCCGAGGTTTCGTAATGCTCGTGACGGAAACCGAACGGCGGTCAACTGTGCCTGTTGGGACCTAGTGCCTCATCGAGAATCGACTTCTCCAGTCGAGAGGCAAGTTGCGCATCGGGAAGCAAACTACCGATCCTCTCCCGTGCGACAGACCCGACGATGCGCAGTTGTTCGGCATAGCGCCTGCAGCGGCTGCAGAGTAGTAAGTGAAATCGTACGCGCAACTTCAAAGACGCTCCCGCATCGTCCAACTCACCGCTGGCAACGAGACGCGAGACCTCCTTACAGCTAAGCACTTGCTGTTCCCTCGATTCCTTTTGCTTCGAGACATTCACGGAGACGGTTCCGGACTCTATGAAGGAGTACACCGAGGTTGGTGCGTGTTACCTCCAGGATGTTACAAATCTGTTCCGAGTCCAGTTCCTCGATCTCCCGCAGCACAAACGCCATCCTCTGCTTCGACGGAACCTCCTCGAGGCATTCGTCGATGCCCTGCCTGACCTCCTTGTCAAAGACGGCCGCGTCGACCGGGCGCGGCCCTCTCGACCACAGCCCGTTCTTGTCAAACCTTTGTTCAAAAACTTCGTCGATGTCGTCAGTTTCCCGGTCGTGTTTGAGGCGTCTTCTGGACTCGGCGATCTTCTTGTAGAGGATGCCGAACAGCCAGGTTCTGACATGGGAACGGCCCTCAAACCTGTGCGCCGACTCGATGAAGGTTACGAAGGTCGACTGCGTAACGTCCTCGGCCACGTGCCGATCGAGCCCAGCCCCTAGTGCCGCACGGAAAACCTGGGGCAAATAGGAGTGGACGACATCTTTGATGGCTTCGGGATCGCGATCGCGAATGCGCGCGGCGAATTCCGCCTGGTTATCCCGATCTGCGCCCTTGTCTTCAGCCCCGCTCACAATGCGCGATCTCCATGCAGATGTAAGAAATACACTTCTTCACCCACCAACGACTCGAATAGGGGAAGGCCAAATAGACGGCATGCCCCACAAGATACGAAAACGATTCAAGCGAGGGAATGAAGGCGCATGCAGTGAAGCGTCGCCTTCACCTGCCGAGCGTGGGCCGCACCACGATCCGGGTTCCCCCTTCGTTCCATCCTCACCTGCTCCAGGCCGGCTGTGATGAAACTCCACTGCAGTTCCATCCGATCGCGGATCGGCATGGCAACGAGACCCATGGAAGCAGCATCTCGAGCGATTCCTTCTCGCCATTTCGCTCTACATCGTGCAGCTCGTAACCGAGTTCCTTGACTCTCCGCACACAGCGCTGCTTCAATTCTTCACAACGATCCTTCCACTCCGCGTCGATCAGAAACCAGGGTCCTGCCGCGAAGGCCAGTCCGCGCAGAGACACATGCATCAAAAACGGCCCTGCCGGCTGGTTTTCAAGTGCGTCACCGCTCCTATGTTCCGCAACCGAGCATAAAGCACTAGTTTGGTGCAGCCGAGGTTGGTATCGGCTCTCGATGGGACGGGAAGTGCTCGGCGGCACCGTCTAGCGAGCCAGGAAACATGCCGCATTAGAAGCTTGGATGAGTTGAGGATCAAATGCCCCTGATGGCTTGCCCAAAATGCGGACAAAGCGTCTCGAGCCTCGCCTCGGTGTGTCCGAATTGTTCGTTTTCGCTCCGCGAACAACGTCTGAAGGAGGGCCGGTTGGGGCCCCGGATCAGATGCCGCAAATGCGGCCAGAATATTTCGGCGACGGCGGACGTGTGCCCTCACTGCGGTGTCGATTACCCCAAGCGGACGTTCAACCTCTTGCTCGTAGCTGCACCAATTGGCGCTGTCGTGCTGGCCTTTGGCATCTTCCTGCTGTTGTCAGGGGGCAGTGATCCTGGTTCATCAGCGAGTGCTCCGCCTCCTTTGTCCGACGGACCACCCGCGGTCACTCCTCCCGAAACCGCGACACCGGCCGAGGCCACCGAGGAGCAAGCGGAACCGGAGTCCGACGTGCGAGCAGCTCCGATATTGGTGGAATCGCCGCCGGGATCGGACCAAGACATTGATGCTCCGACAAGCGAGCGGACGAGGTGGACTGCCGACTGGGTGAATGTCCGCGAGGGTCCGTCACCGGATGCGCCTGTAGCGCAGATATTGGACCCTGGAGTACGAGTGGAAGCCGGCGGTTATGATGGTGGCTTTTGGGAAGTGTACATTGACGGACGGCTGCTTGGTTACGTCGCCAATTCACTGCTTCTGCAAGAACCCCCGGAGCCATAATCCCGAACAGCGGAGAACAATCACTACTCTACGGGACCATTTCCTCCATCCTGCAGAACCGTCGAGACATCGGGAATAACGACGTGGTGCCTACATGCGGTGCAGTGCACTTCCCGTACCCAGATCTTTCCGCGCTGCAAACTCGGGCCCAGCAGAAGCTCACCTCCACATCTGGGACAAACAACGCCTGCGCTCGCGTCATGCAGCACGTCCCGTATCAGCTCCATGTGCTCCCGAATGAAGCATTCCGGTGTCCCGCGCCTCCGGTCCAGCAGGGTCTCCCTGCGGTCGTACCTGTCGCGGCGATCCCCTGGTTTGCGCCGATCTTCTTTGACCTCGTGCTCCCCGGATCTGCGTTCACCTGCTCTTCTCTCTTCGAACGAACGCCGCTCGACATGAGAACGGAAATCCCTCAGGAAACGCCTCACTCCTTCGTCAGGGTCTGTTGATTGTTTGTTGGTCATGGGCTCTACCCCACTGAAACGTTTCAAGGAGCCGGTTTGATCTTTTCGATGTCTCCAAAGCACGAAAATGCACCCAAAAAACCCAATGCGCGAGGGGCGTAATGAAAATCGCACGCGCACTGCAACCACATCAGGTCGACCTCGTTAATCGCCGATTCGAGCGAGGTCGCGAAGCACGATTGGAAATCGCGAACACCTGGGGGTAGCATAAGCCATAAAAAGGTGCCACAATACACCATGCAATTGAGCGGGAGAGGTTGAGCCGGGAATCCAGAAACAGCCAAAAAGGAGCGTTGCTTCGTGAATCTCCAGAAAAGGGTGGAACGGCAAGCATTATTCACCGCGGTCGCCTTCGCCTTCGTTGCCGCCTGCGCAGGCGGCGATCAGGACCCAGTACAACTCGGTCCCGTTGATGGTTTCGATCTTCCACCCACCGAGATCGACCGGGTAGCAGTCGGCACCGAGGTTCCAGACTTTTCTCTGACTGCGATGAACGACGACACCCTGACGCTCTCGGACTTCCGAGGGCAGAAAGACGTCGTGCTCGTTTTCTACCGGGGCCATTGGTGAGGCTATTGCGCTAGTCAGCTCGTGAAGCTGAAGACGCTATTGAGCGACATGCAGAAACAAGACACAGAGATCCTCGCTGTCGCCCCACAGGGTAAGGATGATCTTCTCAGCATGGTTGACAGGATCTCCGAGGAAGACAGCGTCCCTCCCGACTTTCCGTTCCTCTCGGACCCGGATCTCCGCGTCATCAAGAGATACGGGTTGTTCAATCCGGATGGGGCTGGCAGTGGACGGTACCAGGTACCGCACCCGGCTACCTATGTGATCGACAAGGACGGAATCGTCCGCTGGATGTTCGTTGAGGTGGACTACAGCGTTCGGCCGAGCAACGAACAGATCCTGGATGCTTTGGAAGCGCTCGAGTAAGAGGTAAAGGCGCCACGGCAGCAGAGGAATGTCCAATGCCCAATGCCCAATGTCCAACACGGATTGTCCAATGATAAGGTATTTGAAGGTTGGTAATTCCGTGTTGGACATTGAGTGTTG
>CAZOJI010000047.1:4009-36112 GCA_964580055.1 uncultured Gemmatimonadaceae bacterium
GTGTTGGACATTGAGACTTCTCCCTACGGTATCAACTCCCGCGCCCTCCCCGGCACTGCCACCGCCGGTACCCCTGAGTCACGCAGCATGTCGTTGAACTCGCTGACAGCGGTGGCGAGGATCATGTCTAGTTGATCGCGAATGTCGACCCACTGCAGGTTCAGATCGGCGAACAGATCGAACGCTCCCTGAGTCGGCCTACCCTCAGCACCACCGTAGCGGTATCCGTCGACTCCAGTTACATACTCGTATAGCGAGACAATCTGGTTATCGAGCCTCGGCGCAAACCGAATCGGATCCTGACCCGATTTGTTCTTGGTCTGTATCAGCTTCTCTTCGACATCGGTCAATTCGACCGCTATCGAGTCCGCGACTCCTAACAGTTCTTCAGTGGACCCCGCTTCCTCGGCCCTCTCTCCAGCCGCAACCACCTGTTCGCGCACTGATTGGGTCTGTCTGATGGCATCGTACACCTGATTCAACGTGTCCCGTATGGCAATCGCAAGACGGAACTGCTCCTCGAAGTCACGCTGCGTGACGTCCTCCAGTCGCGGATCCTTCAGCACCTCGACGGGTCGAGTCACAGTCTCCCCGTTGGCCCTCAGCCGCACCTGGTAGGTTCCCGGCGGCGCCTTGACTCCGCCTCCGTATCCCCAGAGCACCGCCCCTTCCACCGGGTCCAAACCCGAGTACATCACGTCCCAAGTGGCTCGGTTCATACCCGCATCCGCGGAGATGGGGGACTCGTTGTTCTCTACAGAGGTTGCCGAGTCGTTGCTGAAGCTGCGTACTACGTTTCCACCGGCGTCCAATATCTCCAGTGCGATCGCTTCGGCCGGAGTCTCGGCGAAGTAGTAGTGAATCAATGCTTTGCCCGGCAACGGTTCGGGGGCGATATCTCCGCCGGAGCCGCCGGAGTTCACCCGATAAGCCGGCCGAGGCTCGAACAAATGCATGCTCGCGCTTGCCACGGTTTCGTTGAGCTGCCTCAAGGGTGTCACGTCGTCGAGCACCCAGAAGGATCTCCCTTGGGTTGAGACGATGAGGTCGTCATGCCGTTGCTCCATGCCGGTCACGGGAGTCGCGGGCAGATTCAACTGTAAGGACTGCCAGTTGCGTCCATCGTTGAATGAGACATACAAACCGAATTCAGTTCCGGCGTATAGCAGCCCCGGACGAACTCGATCTTCTCTTACGACTCGGACGGGATGGTCACCGGGAATCCCGTTGCGACCGTCTGTCAGCGTCGACCACGACTCCCCGAAGTTTTCCGTCTTGAAGATGTAGGGCGCGAAGTCGTCGAACCGGTATTTCTGAACAGCCACATAAGCGACACCGGTCTGGTGAGGAGACACGTCGATCACGTCCACCGTTCCAAACTCCGGCATGGCGCTCGGAGTTACATCGCTCCACGTGGCTCCATTATCCCTGGTAACATGCAACCGGCCGTCGTCGGTGCCGGCCCAGATCACGTCAGGCGAATGTGGAGAAACCGTAATCGAGAACACGGTGTTGTAGATCTCGACGCCGGTGATGTCGTGGTTGATCGGGCCGCCCGAGTAATCCTGATGCTCCGGTGTGTCGGTGGTGAGATCTGGGCTGATAGTCTCCCAAGATACGCCGCGATCCATCGAGCGGTGCACGTGCTGAGAGCCGTGATACACCACGTTGGGATCGTGGGGAGAGACCGCCATGGGCGCTACCCACTGGAACCGATAACGCAGGTTTTTGCCGGCCTCACCCAGCTGCATCTGCGGGTAGATCACCATGTTCCTGACCTGATTGTCTTCGCGGTCGAAGCGGTCGATCACGCCACCGTAGCAGCCGGCGTAAACGGTGCCTGGATGGTCGGGGTGCAGAGCTATGGGGCCCGTCTCGCAGCCGCCGACGGAAAACCAGTGTTGCTTCGGGTGCAAGGTGTTGGTCGAGTACCAGGCCACAAGGCTTATGGTGGTGTTGTCCTGTTGGGCGCCGTACACCCGGTAGGGAAAGGCGTTGTCAACGACGACGTCATACAGCTCCGCGGTGGGCTGATTGTACATAGTCGACCAGCTCTTAGCGCCGTTCACACTCACCTGCGCGCCGCCGTCATTCGCAACGACCATCAGGTTGGGATCGTTCGGGTTGATCCACAGGTCGTGCACGTCTCCGTGCGGGACACTAAACCCCTGGAACGTTTTGCCACCGTCCACCGACCTGTAGAACCCGGTGTTGAGGGCATAGACGGTGTGTTCGTCCTGAGGATCGGCAATGATGTGCGTGTAGTACCATGCGCGTTGGCGCAGTTTGTTTTCGCTATTGGTGCGAGTCCAAGTCTCGCCCGCATCGTCCGAGCGATACACGCCGCCGTCGGGCTCGGCCTCGATCAGCACCCACACGCGGTCCGGGTTCGCCGGAGACACCGTTACTCCCACCCTGCCGGCCATTCCGGTCGGGAGTCCGCTCCCTAGTTTCTCCCACGTGTCACCACCGTCGGTTGTCTTGAACACGCCGCCATCGGTCGAACCGCTGATCAGCGTCCAAGGCTTCCGTTCGGTGCGCCACATGCCGGCGTAGATCTCGCGTGGGTTTTGCGGGTTCATTGAGAGAGCAACGGCGCCTGTGCTATCGGAGACGAAGAGCACCAACTCCCATGTCTCCCCGCCATTGCTGGAGCGGTACACCCCGCGCTCGGGATTCTTGCCGAACGGATGGCCGAGCGCGGCCACGTAGACCAGTTCGGCGTCGGAGGGGTGAACTGCTATCTGGCCTATCAATCCTGCCTCAGGCAATCCTATGAATCGCCAGGTCTTTCCGCCATCGGTCGACCTGTACATGCCATGTCCGGTGGAGGTGTTGCCGCGGATGCATGCCGACCCCGTGCCCGCGTAGATCACGTTGCGGTCGGACGCCGCCACTGCCACGGCGCCAATCGAACCGCCGAAGTAGCCGTCGGAGATGTTCTCCCATGTCTGACCGTCGTCAGTCGTCTTCCAGACTCCGCCACCGGTCGTGCCCTGGTAGTAGGTATGCGGACGATCCGGGACGCCGGCTACCGCAGTGGCTCGCCCACCGCGGTAAGGGCCGATCATTCGGTACTGCAAGGCGTTGAACAGTGAAGGGTTGTAGACGACGTTGGGATCGTTCGATGATCGCTGGCCGAGCAACGGAGTAACGGTGAAAGCGAGCGCCAAAACGGCACATGCAACCGTCAGGCACAACGGGGTTCTTCTGCAGTGAGGTGACATCATTGCTCCTAAGTGCTGAGAGTTCTGTCCCGAGCGTAACCAAGAAACCGGGAGCGGCAGCGCCGGATTCAAGGCGAAGCCGCTCCACACGCAGGGCTGATCAGTGGGATCCGGTCATGGCAATGATCTCATCCACTTCACCGCTCAACTCCCAGCGAATCAGCGACATCGGGATCAAACCAGAGCTGTTGATCTCATCGAAGAACCGCTTGATGGTAAACTCATCACCGAGCTGCCTGGCCCGCTCGGCCATGAACATCTCTACCTGATACTTGCCCATCAGGTAGCTCGAACCGTAGTACGGCTGGTGCAAGTAGAGATACTGTTCACCCCAAACGGTGCCACTCTCCGGCGGCATCCAACCTCGAGGCGTCCATGCTGAGGCAAACTCGGTGGCCTGTTCCATATTGTACTCGTTGCTGTGCAAGCGCAGGCCAGCGATGGCACGGGCCGCCCGTTGCGCAATGAGGATGTAAATGAGCTCGCGAGCCCGCGGTTTTCCCTCCAGGAAACCGGCGTGCATCATCCACTCCTCGATGCCTGTGGCAATCCCCTCGCAGCGACTGTCCCAGCTGTTGTAGAGCAGCGGCACGCTCCGAATGGGGCTCTCGTGCGGATCATGCTCCATCATAGCGAGATCGAACCAGTGGTACCCGTGAGTGCGCATGACTATCGGTTCGCGATAGCTCACCTCGGAGAAGAAGCCACGCAAACCTTCGGCGGGACTGAAACTCCCGATGCGCTCGCGCAGGGCCTGGTCCATGTAGTCACGGATCTCCACGATCTCGTTGTCCCGCAGGAATGCCATGTACTCGGTGACGGCAGCGTTGAAGCGGCGGTCGTATTCCCTGGCACTGGAGACACGTGAAAGCTCCGGCAAGTTGCGGTTGCGGTGTTCCTCGAGTTTCAGGGACGCGTAGGACCGCGCCAGTTCGCGCTTCTGGACAGTCATCATATCCGCCCAGGTGTAGGGCACGAGATGCACGTACTTCAAATACCAGTCGTAGTTCTCTACGCCGATGCCGGACGGTCCGGTCTTGGAGGGCGCTTCCTGCTCCAGCCACTCGATGAAATCCGTGGTGGCTGTGCGCGCGCTCTCAATCGCCGCGTCGAGGCCCGAGTGGGTTCCGGCGACCCGCTCCGCGAGCCTATCGAGATCGGACTCCTGACCGTTCATGGCCCTTATGCCGCCCATCCAGAAATCCCGAGCGTTCCCCACGAGATTCTCTCGTGCCTGGTCCAGCAGCGCCGGGATTTTGCCTATCCGATCTGCGAGTTCAGCCGCGTCATCTTCGGACAGGGGGAAATCGTACTTCCAGACATCGATCCAGGGCTGAACGAACGGCCCCTCGTGCGCCGGAACGTCGCTCTGCGCCATATGGATCATTCTGTAGAAGCCGGGAATTCGCGACCACGGACGCATCACGCGATGATCGAAATCCAGGCCGTTCATCTCGGCGCGCACAACGTGGTAGTCCACCTGCTCGGCCACCGACCAGCCGGTGGTGTCGAACGCGGCGAGCCGAGCCTGCACGGTGGCCAGTTCACGATGTTGCTCGGCCATGGCCGTAGCCGAATAATCGGGAACGCCGTCAACGACTTCGGGATGCTGGAACTCCCGCCATTCCTCGAAGAAGGATACGAGGTCTTGGTAGCTGCTTCCGGCATCGCCCGCGGGAACACCGCCGGGTGTGCAGCTCGCAGCAACGAATGCGAGCGCTACAGTGTAAAAAAAGCAGCGGCTCAGGTTGGTGTTCGTCATCGAAACAGCCTCCAACGTATAGATGGGCAGTGGGCGTTTGTGAACGAGTCTACTCGAGTATCCAAATAACCCCGAGGCATCAACATGTCAAACGCGTGCCGCGCGCACCTCTGTTTGATTGTCCGTGACGGAATTGACTCCGCTTGACAGCCGTGGTTCTTTGAAGACGCGGGAAAAGACAAATGGAACCAAACTCCAAGGAAAGAATCCGGTGAGCACACCGCCCCAGAATGAGCAACGCCAGCACAACCCGACGTTGCGAGGGTTAGTCGACGGGTTGCTCGAACATATACGAGACCTCTCCAATCGAGTGGACGATTTGTCGCCCGAGGAGTTGGAATACGAGCACCAACGGTTCAACATGATCGCAGAATTGATGTGGGCGGCGATCACCGACGAGAAGAACAGGCCGGCGGCGGGGACGGATACGAAATCAGGCTAGGAGCCTCAGGATCGAGCCGTTTCTTGATTCCGCCCATCTGAAGTCCGGCTGTCGTGCGATCACCGTTTTGCCATTCCTACCCCCCGTTGCTCAGCGTCGAATTGAGGTAAATGCTCCCCCTGCGTCAGCTGCACTGGTAATCGCACACGGTGCGACCGCGGGCACCACCGATCGCGACTTCACATGGTTCGCCGGCTTGAAGCTAAACGACCCGGTTATGGATTGAAGGCGTTCGGCCTACCTCCTCCCCAACCTCACCACCTCGCGACTCACTCCGCCCTTTTCCGACCGAATCTCCACCGACATGGCAGGGGAGCGGCCGGTAGCGCGCACCACGTAATGGAGGGTATGCATCGCACCTCCGTTGTCCGCACTGCGTTGCGTATCGCGTGAGCCCAGGAGGTGACCCACGTCGGTTCGATGCTTACCGACCACGATTTCCGCGTCAGTAACTTCAATGAGCGCTCGCACCGGCACGGCGACCTCGGCGTCGAGCGCGCGCTGAGTGATGTTGGTGGGCAGATAGCCCTCGTTCTCTACCGTCACCGAGACTCTGAACACGCCGTCTGCGCCGGCGGGACTAACGTCTATACCACGGATCACTACCCTCGGGCTAACCTCTGCGAGCCAAAGCATCCACGGCACATACTGTTCGATCTCCGCCTGCAACAAGTGCGGCGGCGGGTTCTGTCGTGTGAACCTCGACCGCCAACCACCAATCTCGACCGTGCCAAGCTCGGGATGTTCGACTGACTTCCAATCGCTGTAACCCTCGCCTTTCAACTCCTCCTCGTTCCACCGCAACCGTTCCGCCTCACTCACCCTGCCGTCTCCATCGTAGTCCCGCCCGAAGCCGCCCCAGAACTCGGGCACCGTTCCCGGCACGCCGAAGTCCCAATACGCCCAGCTGATCAAGGTGCCGTGCCGGTGCGCACGCGGATCCGTGTAGCTCGGCCTGACCGGTTGCCCGGTCGTGGTGTTGAACATCTCGGCCAACTCGACGATCAGCCGTTGGTCCGCAACGTTGTAATTGTCCCAAGATGTGGTTGACGGAAGACGATACAGGAACCCTCCGGAGGTGTGACCGTGGAACAAGCCGGTGATGTTCCGATGAGCGTGAAAGAACTCGATGGTCGCGCGCGTCTCGGGCTCCGACAGCGGATACGGTCCCGCGCCACTCTGCTCGAACTCGAGTCCCCAGTTGCGAGGGAAGTTGCGATTCATGTCGATACCGCCGATGTCGTCTTCATTGAAGGAGCCATCTCCATCGTCGTCGATTCCCTCCGAGTAGATGTCGTAGAACCGGCCCTCCGTTTTCCCAATCCCGCGCCGCAAGAGGATGCGCGGATCCTCCGAGCTCCTCTTCCACATTCCGTTTGGGTTCGGTACCAGCATCTGCGTCACGTAACCGTCGCCGTCGAGATCGTTGGGCGGGTCTTCGTCCAAGAGACCGTCGAGATCTTCATCGTACGGCCGCGGCGTGCTGCGGGGATTGTGTAGCGTGTTGAGCGCCACATCGGCGCCATCGGGATTGAACTTGGGGCGGACATACAACGTTCGGGTGTCGAGGAGCCTGGTAACCCGCTCATCGCTCCCGTAGTTGTCGAGCAGATACCAGGCGAAGTGCAGAGCCACCTCCGCCGCGGTGAGTTCGCCCGCGTGGATGTTGCCATCATAGTAATACGCTGGCTTATCCAACGCGTCTCCAGTCTGCTTGTTGGTGATCTCGAGCAACAGTAGTTGTGTGCCTTCCAGCGTCTCGCCAATCGAATAGAGGTTGGTGAGATCGGGATATTCCCTGGCCCAACCCTCCAGGAGCGAGTGCGCTTCCGCGGCATTGTGGTAACGATCCCAGCGTGGATGCTGTGGGTTGACAGCCTGCGCTCGTGCGCCGCACGGAACCAGGAGCATCGAGAGCAACAGACTGAACATGCAGTGTGTGTAGATCCTCATCGGCTGGCTCCTCCAACTACGGGCTTGTGAGTCTTTGACGGAGGTTCATGTTCTTCTTTGCAGTCAAACCCTCGACGGAACTATCGCCGAGCGGCGTGAATGCCGTACGTCGTCATCAGGCAACTATTCAAGCATTGCGGACGCAACCCGCGCCAACACACCCGACGCCGTCAGCACCGGTTTTCTCGTAGCACGCCTCACGATCGCCTTCATGGCACTCGTATACCCGATGCAGTCCATCACGACTAGATCGACTCCCTCGCGCGCGAGACCGGCCGCGGCATCCTCCAAACCTGCAGGATTGGAGTAGGGAGACGCCGCCTCCACGAGCACATCGGGCACGACTTCACGCCACCTCCCGCGCTGCGTCTCTATCTGCGCTGGGGACGGGGTAATCACTCCAAGACGCCGAACGGCCATCCCCGTCACCAGGCTCGCCAAAACAACCCCAGGCAGAAGCAGGGGGACCTTGGATTTGATATCATCGAACGGGGCCGTGCACAAGAGCAGGATAAACTCCACATCGTCCTCGATGGTGGTTATCTGCTTCTGTAGTCGCGGCAGCACGAACTGTTTGTCGACGGTTACCTCGCAACCGTCGCGCAGCCGGCTGACGAGAGTGGCAGAACCCGGCCCGGGTGCGTGCTCCCGCATCTCCTCTAGATCGAGCCCGTCGAGGGCACCGCCCTCGAGTATCTCAACGCCGCGGTCGAGAAAACACCTCAACTCGGAAGTGACGTCAACGCGAGGAGACTGGCCGGCAGTCACCGCGCCGATCCGAACTGCGCTCACCGTCTACTTCACCCTCCTGGGTGCCTGCAGATAGCTCATGGTACCGTAGAGTCGGACGAGGCGATCGAACTCCTCCTGATCGTAGAGAGGTGCCTTGTTCGATGTGAACGCCTTGGCCGCCTCAACCACAAAACGCGTTGCCATTTCGATGTCGACCTCGTGGCTGGCGCCCGTTGCACACCCCGGCACTGCCGTCTCGGTTGTGATCGCCACGCCGACAACCGGTACGTCCGTGACTGTAGCCGGTTGCAGTATGCTGTTCAGATGATACAAATCGTTGGCATAGGGCGTGATATCCTGAGTGGTGATTGGGAATACCGAGGGACTGCGTCCCGTCACCCATTCCTGGATGTGAAGCAGCGCTTCGCTCACCCTCAGAATGTACCCCTCCTTGACAACCGGCGAGATTGCGAAACCGCGGTTGTTGATGATGCGATTTCCCTTGGTCGTGTCGATCGAGAAGATGGCTTCCATGCGCGGGTCTACCAGGCGCTCGCACATCTCTTCCATTCCCACCGGCGACCCCATGAACGGCACCGGTTCGTGTGGTCTGACCGGAGCGTCGGAACTCAGGTGTGTCGAGAGAATCACGTCCCCCGGCAACCGGTCGCCGAGACGGTACATATCCACGAGTTTCAATCCTGCCGACAACGCGGTCACCGCACCGTCGCCGTCGGAGACCATCCCGATCACCTCCGGTCTCGCTCCAACACCGCCGAGGAAACCGATGATGCCTGCAGTCGGCGCTTCACCTCCATTGCTTTTTCCCTGAGTACCGGGAATCAAGAGCTTTGTGAAGGTCGTGGAGCCGAGATCTGTAGTGACCGCATCCACCTCCATCCCACCCAGCCCGCGAGAGGCAAAGAGTTCTGCGACTTCCGCGCCCGAAACGTCAGGTCGGTCTACTAGATCAATGATGTCCAGTACTTGTCTGAGTGCCATTGCTTTCTCACCTGTGAGATGTGTCCCGAAGATGTCGATCTTAACCTAACTGCCCGTCGCGCCAGCGAACATTCTTGGGCGGTAGGGCGGTAGGTCGGTAGGGCGGTAGGGCCCACGCCCGCCCCACCATGTCCTACTCCCTACTCCCTACTCACCATTCACCATTCACCGCAACATCACTGCGGAGCCGAACGACCACACAGCATCACCGGCTATGAAGCCTGCGGCCATTACCGTCAGCGGCGATTGCTCCGTTGACTTCCCTCTCGTCAGCAGAAGGCGGACCAGTATCGCCGCTAGCACAGCCCACCCGGCGGCGGCGTTGAGAATCAGCAGTCCGGTCGCGAAGAGTATACCGATCTGTCGCTTGGGCCCGCCGATTATCTGGACGATCGCTCCCGGTACTGCCCAGAGGAGCAGCTTCGACGCCTGCGATCCGTCTATCCCCGCCTCGATGGTCGCGGCGTAGACTCGCACGACCGGAGGAAACAGATCGCGACCGAAGTAGAAGTCGTGGAACAATATCACCACGACCAGAGCCGCGAGCAGGCCGAGCAATGCGGCAAACACCTGTTGCCTGCGGCCCTCCCGTTCGAAGTCGGGGTCCCTGCCCCGGCCGCGCAGCAGCCAGCCCGCCTTCATGTCGAATCCAGCATCCGCGAAAGCCGGCCCTCCCGACACGACAAACCCCACGAGCAATCCCGCCGCTGCAAGGGGGAATCCCAAACCCAAGCTGACGATCAGAAAGATCAATGCAGTCGCAAAGGCGGGAAACCACCCCGCGTGCATCGCAGAGAGCCCGACTATGAATTCGGCTGCAACGCATGAAACGGCGGCGAACAGTGCCCAGCCCAGCAATTGGCCGCCGGACATCTCGGTCCATAGACCTCCGGCCACCGCGAGCACGATCGCAGCGACAACGTAGAGCCCGATTCCCTTCCAGAGAGCGACGACGGTTTCTGCCTTGGTTCGCGTGAGGTTGTTCGATTGCGGATCTCCTCCCGATGAGTCGTCCACGGCCGATATTGCATTGCGTCCACCGCGCTGGCGCTCGCGCGACACCACCAACATCACCGCCTGCGCGAGCGCTACCAGCCCAGCACCAAGCATGATTCCATGTGGGATCAGCTGCTCGTTGATGTCGATGCCCGTCCATTCCGGCACGTATGCCCGTGTGAGCAGCCCGAAACTCAGCATCGTCAGAGCCCACGCGTTCCCCAGAAACGCGATGCCGAGCGCGGCCATCGGCAGAGCACTCACCCCCAGAACAGGGGTCAAGAGCCCGAACGCATTGGACGAACCCACCACTCCGCCTAGCGCGCTGACACCCAGTATGGCGCCCCGCGTACCTGCCTCGTCGCCGGCCAGGATCGCTTCGGCGGCCGCGATCCCGATGGGCCATGGCCCGCTCCCGGGAAACAGGCGCGAGTCGAAGAACCAGTACAGCATTGCCAGATCGATCAACATTCCCATCGTGGCTCCGAACAACATCGGGGCCACCAGATCCGGCCGCCCGATCAGCACCGGAATCCCGATTGGGACCAGCAGCGAGTTCGCCGCCCCGAAAGTGGCGCTCGAGATATTGGTTTGGACCAGATTCTGACGATGGATCGAGCGGAATCGCTTGAACGCCGAAAGCGGAATCCGTGACAGCACTATCGCAATCAACACTCCTATGATCGACGTGTTCGGGGTGACGCCGATGCTGGTGAGGATCTGCAGCCCGATGATCGCACCGACCACCGAGAGCCCCATCGTCAAGAGTAGCGTCGCCGGCTCGGCCGCCCTCGGGTGTGAATTGTCGTCGCCGGCGCGTTCCCTGTTCGTCAAGCGTACCTCAACATACGGCATGCCTGCGCATTCGTCTCTCCATGTAGATCTGTCACTTCCCGTTCATCTATCACTGCATGTACATCCGCCACTTCCTGTCCATCACCACCGCCTCCGAGCCGCTGATATTACGGCACGACTCACCTCGGGTGGTGGAAAGGGTCGCAAAACTTCCCGTCTACCCACTTCGTATGGCATCCCGTCACCTGACACCGGCCGGCGGCACCAAGCACACCGCACCGCGCAATCGCAACACGGCGGCTGGATCGATGGGCGTTGCATTCTCTCGCACCCGACCCTCCGACCCCACCTCTCGCCTCCTACCGCCTTACCGCCCTACGCCGAACATCCGCCTCGGTCCGGCGTAAAAAAGGTAAGGGAAATGACCAGTCTCGTGTCTGCCTCGAGTATTCTGTCGTTGCTTTCGATAGCGCTTCCGGGTGTTGCGGTTGCCCAGCCATCGGCCATGCTCGACAGTGTTTTCGAGCGGTGAGGTAGATGTGAAGCTGGAGCCGGCAGTCCGCTGACATGCATCGTCCTGCAGCGGCTTTCTTGACTGCCCGCGCACCGGTCGAGAAGCGTACCGATTGGACGATCCGCGATACTTTCCGAGCACTTCTCGTGGAGGTATGCTTCAATGTGGCGTGGCGCGGGGAAACTCTGCTTACTGGGCCGTCCGCACGGCCGGGAGGCGCCCGACCAATGAGGCAATCGATAAAAACGGCGGTCCTGGCGTTCGCGGCGGTGGGTTTGCTCGGCTGCGGGCGGCTGTCAAACGAGTCGGAAGAACTCCAGCCGCAAATGCGCGAAAACGACGTCTTGTTGCGCGTCGTCAACCAGAACTTCTACGACGCCAGGCTGTTCGCCCGCTGGCGAAACGGACGTCGTGTGAGTATCGGTCAGGTTACCGGATTCGACGAGGAGACGTTCGTGTTTCGCTGGGAACACTTCGATCTCCGGGTGGAGATCAATCTTCTATCAGTCGGAGTCCACTACACGCCGTGGATGCATGTAGAACACGGAGACGAGCTCGATCTCGTTATCGACCCGTCACTGGACAAGAGAATTCGGATCAGGAGACCGTGACGGGGGTACATCGGAGAGTTCCGGCCGGCGGCCGCAAAGAACGCTCTCCCTTGCGGACATCTGTGCCGGTACCAGGCAGCCGGCTACGGTTATGAACCATTTAATCATGGAGACACGAAGGTGCGCGCGAAAGTCTGCCTAGTCTCTGCCGCAATAGTGATGGCGATAGGCTGCGGCGAAAGCACTGAGCCGAACGGTGAATTGGTGCTGACAATGCAAAACCTCGCCGGCATCTACTACGGCGTAACGTTTACTACCGAGGAAGACGGCGACGTCACAAACCAGCTGCGGCGCGGTGCGTCGATCCAGCTCATTCTCTACGCGACGGGAACGACGGACGGTCGCCTGTTCATTCCTGCCGATACCGCCGCTGGGAGTTCGGATCTGGATGTGGGACTCAACGGAACCTGGCAACTGGACGGGAACATAGTCACCCTCTCGCACAGTACTGATACGTTTCTCGAGCAGATGGATCTGGCGTTCGAAGAAACCTATCTAACCGGAGAGACCGATATAGGAGGCATCACCTACAGCGTGGTCTTGGCGTGGTGAAGATAGTCGAGGGGAAGTCGGTCTACACCTCTTCCCGGGCGCGCATTCCCATGACTCGCACCATGCTCTCCCAATCTCTGTAGACTTCAACCGGAAACCCGTGGTCGTCGCCCAGATCGTGGAGCATCCTCGCAATGTCGTACGCACGGTCACTTTCGGCGTAGTAGTACGAGCGCACGTGCCCCTTTGCCACAGCGACTTCCTCGCCCTTGATCGCGATCTCAGCCAGATCTTCCTCTGAGACCAAGTAGTCGTCCGCTGTGCTGAGATCCACGATCTGAAAATGGCCGTGCCTGATTGAGTCGTCATAAAAGAGTCGATCGAGGCAGTCGAGCACCTCGTTCTTGTGCACGGTGCCCCTGAGATGCACGATTACCGCGTTCAACTTGGGATCGTAGTCGTAGTCGACGGGCATGCAGTCTTCCAGTACGAAGAGGGTTGGCCGCTCGCGCCGGTAATGTGAACCACGGATCGCCGCTTCGCTAGTGCGGGTTTGCCGAAGGCAATTCAGCCGCCTCTATCCCGTGGGCCCCCGCTTCCACAGACCCGGAAAACCGGTGACGACGGCCCTGCACTCGCAGTGGCGGAACCCATGATCAAGCAAGGCCCGCTGGGCCCGTCGGCCCTCCCACCGGTTCGGAACGTGTCGCCCCCCTGTCGGCACCGCAAGCCTCTTGGCATCTACCCCTTGTACTACTGCGTATAATATGCGCACAATGATGCAAGCCAGGCTCGCCCGATTGGGCATTGGATTGGTCTTCGCGGTCCCCGTGTTCCTGGGAGCATTTCTGCTCTTTCAGGTGCAGCCTTTGATCGGGAGGTTTCTGCTGCCCTGGTTCGGCGGTACGCCGGAGGTGTGGACTACCTGCATGCTGTTCTTCCAGGCGTTCCTGCTGGCTGGTTACGCCTACGCGCATCTTCTTTCGCAGATCAATCGCAGCAGCATTCAACTCGCTCTACACATCGGTCTCCTGCTGCTGGCGGTATTGATGCTTCCGATCCTTCCCAGCGAGAATCTCAAACCCGCTGCGGGGGAAAGCCCGATACTCAAGGTCCTGTTGATCTCCGCGCTCACGGTCGGTCTGCCGTATTTCTTGCTCAGTTCCACGTCACCTCTCATTCAACGCTGGTACAGCAGGGCTCTGCCCAGCCGGGATCCGTACCGATTGTACGCATTATCGAACGCCGGTTCGCTGCTGGCGCTTGCGAGTTTTCCGTTCGTCTTCGAGCCGTTTTTCACGCGGGTTCAGACGGCGAACATGTGGTCCGTATCGTTTGTCGTCTTTGCCGTACTGTGCGCCGCTTGCGCGCTGATCGGCGCGCGACGCATCGAAGCGCGTGCCGACGTGTCCCCGGCAGACTCCGACGAACCGGCGAAGCCGCCACTGTCACGTGGATTGTTGTGGGTCGCCCTGGCTGCGTGCGCCAGCGTAGAGCTTCTGGCCGTAACCAACAAGATCACGCAAGACATCCCGGTCATCCCATTTCTTTGGGTACTTCCGTTGAGCCTGTATCTGTTGAGCTTCATCATCTGCTTCGAGCATGAGCGTTGGTACAAGCGCGCCGTGTTCGTGCCCCTGTTCATGCTGGGTATCGCCGGCGTGATCCTGGCGCCGATGCTGGAGCACCAAGGCGCCAACATAAGGTTGCTGATCTTTCTGTACGCCCTGATGCTGTTCGGTTGCTGTATGGTCTGCCACGGCGAGCTGTACCGGTTGCGACCGGCTGCACGGCATTTGACACACTACTACTTGATGGTAGCCACGGGTGGAGCACTCGGCGGCTTCTTCGTTGCCGTTGTCGCCCCCCACATCTTCGACACTTACGCCGAGCTCCATCTGGGGTTGTTGGCCTGCGCTCTATCCTTGTGGCTGACCCAGCAAAGCACCTCGCCGGCTCAGTCCAAGCGTCGCGGTTATGCAGCCGCAGCCTTGTTTGCGGTCGGATTCTTCGCCATCCCCTTTGTCGGCAAGCGCGGTGAGGACGAAAGACGCGTGCTAGAGAATTCGCGGAACTTCTTCGGAGTCCTCTCTCTCTGGGAGGAGGACTGGAGCGATCCGCGGTCTCACGCGCTACTCATGCAGCACGGCACCACGTTCCACGGACTACAGTTCCAGTCGCCCGATAGGAGACAGATCCCCACCGCCTACTACAGTCCCAGCAGCGGGATCGGCGTAGTGATGAACGCGCTGCCCAAGCGTACTCACCGTCGAATCGGAATCGTCGGCCTGGGGGTGGGCACCATTGCAGCCTACGGGCACGAAACCGACATCATTCGCTTCTACGAGATCAATCCCGATGTCGAAAGGATGGCGCGGGAGTATTTCACGTATCTGGAAGACAGCGAAGCCGAGGTCGAGGTTGTCCTTGGCGACGCCCGCCTCAGCATGGAATTCGAGAGACCGCAGAACTACGACGTCTTGGTGCTCGATGCCTTCAGCAGCGACGCCGTACCGGTGCACCTTCTGACCAGAGAGGCGATGCAGGTATACCTGCGGCACCTGAGCCCGGGTGGCATCCTGGCTCTGCACATTTCGAGTTGGCATCTCGATCTGCACTCGGTGGTGTGGAGGTCGGCTCGCGAATTCGGGCTGGAGACGGCCTGGATCGAGAGTCTCGCAGACCAGGAGACCGGCGCAATGGCGTCCGACTGGATCCTGCTGGCCAGAGACGACCGGTTTCTGGGCTCAGAAGAGATAGAGAGCCTCACGCGCACGCCTTACACGAGGCGCAGCGACATCTCTCTGTGGACCGACGACCATGTAAACCTGCTGGAGATCTTGAAGGGTAACCTGTTGCGCACACCGCCCTGATACCGGCACGGTCCTCAGGTTTGACGAAGACCGCGCCGGTGCACCTCTCTTTACGCCGCACTGCTTCTGGGTGTCGCTTCCTACCCGGTCGGCCTCGTCCCACCCGTCTTGGTCCAGATCACAACAACACCACATTTGGGGTTACCCGTTACCCGAAAGGCCGGCGGAATAGTGGACGATCCGGTGTAGACCTCCATCGCCGCAATCGCGATCGGCAGCACGTCGTCGACCACTGCTCCGTCCGCGTGCACTCCGTCGATGTAGTAGTCGATTTCGCACCTCTGGAAACCCTGGCTGATGCTGGGCATGCCGCGAGCACTGGACACAGAGTTGCCGATGGCATTGTTGGTGACCCTGAAACCGGGAATTCGCCTTATCAAGTCGCTGGTGTTCCTGGGGTTACGGCGCTCGATCTCCTCTTGCGTCAGGAAGGTGCCGTGCTCCGCTCCCATGCGCTGGAAGAAACCCACGCTGTTGAGTTTGCGGTCCACCAACATTTCTTCGACTACCACCGGCTCGAGTGCCACCACCAGCGGCGCCAAGACGATAGTACCGAGATCCACGGTCACCGCGCGGGTAACGGCAATCTCGAACTCCATCTCGCCGGACCGGAAGCCCGGGCGGCGCACTTCGACCGTCACGAACCCGGAACCGACTCCGGAGAGTCGAAACCGACCGCTTACACCGGTCACGAAGGCAATATCCTCGTCCACAACGTTCACGTGCGCGCCCGCGAGAGGATCGCCGGTGATTGAATCTGTCACGACCCCCAAGAACGTCGCCTGCTGTCCGGTGAGGGAGAAGAGGGGTGCCAGCAGGAGAGTCGTTAGGGACAAGCCGGTCCGACGCATGGAGAACTCCAGAACTTTCTTCTTACTAATACTACTACACTAGAGCCTCAAAAGTGAGCCACCCTATCCAGAAATCCCGGCCCGCGCCGTCGACCTGGAAAGCCGTGCCGCGAATCGATATTACGAGATGTATCCCAAACCCCGCAGCCGGCGCTTGATCTCGTCTTCTCCTTGCGGGGAAAAGCCCGTCTCTCGAAGCGGCGCAGGCGCTTTCCCGTGCACCAGTGAGGATCCCTGCATGGAGGTCGGAATGTCGTGCCCCGCCAGCTCCAACAGCGTCGGAGCAAGGTCGAGCAGCCGTACTCCTTCGAGCTCGCCCTGAAGCGGATTGTTCGCTGACGCCAGCACGAAAGCGCCGTGCAGCGCATGGTTGCAGTCGTCGGGACCGGTATCGTTCTCCTGAACGTAAACGTCGGGATACCCCACTCCGCCGATGGCGCGCCAGGCCAGGTCACCGAAGTGCACCAACAGGTCGGGCGCTACTCTCCGCACCTCCCGATACACTTCCTCGGGTTTGAAGACGCGTGTTTGCATGGGATTGCCGCAGTCGTCCGGAACCGTCTCCAACATCTCCTTCAGCTCTTCACGAACAGAATCGTACTCGGCGGGCTCGATTACACCCGCCGGCTCACGGCCTTTTACGTTGAGGAACACCCGGCCGTAGTATCCACCTTCGCTCCATACCTTGGTTCGGCTCCAGTCGATATCCAAACTGCCGAAAGCGGTCACCTCCTTGGGCCGATCCTTCAACACGAGCATGCCTTGCCGCACGAGCCACTCGTTGAAACAGAATCCACCGTCCAACGACCGTGCACCGTGATCCGACATCACCAGGACTATCGTATCTTCGTCCAACAGCTCCAGTACGCTACCCAGCTCCCGGTCGACGTAGCGGTAATAGTCGCGGATCACCGACTCGTATGGGTTGCCCGGCTCGTATTGGTTGTGATTCGGATCATGATGTTTCCAGAAGCCGTGATGGATCCTGTCGACACCGATCTCGACGAACTCGAAATAGTCCCACTCCGCATTTTGGACGTAATGGCGCACGACGTCGAAATGCTTCGCCGTCATCTCGTAGATCGACTCTCTCAGCCACTCCTTGTTTTCGGTCCTGAAACCCTTCACATCCACCGGATACTCCCCCACCAACGATCCTATTTCGTCCTTGACCTTTGCCGGGTGCGTGTATGCATCGATTGCGGTGTCGGGCGTGAGCATACAGCCCACACAGATGCCGTTCACCCTGCGCGGCGGGAACGAGGGCGGCACTCCGATAATCACCGAGCGGCCGCCCTCCATCGCGACCTGGTCCCATATAGTGATTTCTCTGATCGAACGGGAATTGACGATTTCGAGGCCCTCATAGGAGAAGTCGGAGCGGTTGCGAAATCCGTAGACACCGAGCGAGCCGGGATCCTGGCTCGTCGCCATACACATCCAGGCCGGCACCGTTATGGGCGGTATCACGCTCTCCAGTTTGCCGTAGCACCCGGCATCCATCAAGCGCCTGATGTTTACCAGCCGATCGTCAGTGAACAGAATCTCGGGAGCAGCGCAGTCGAGGCCCACCACTAGAATCTTCATTCGAAACGCGAGCCTCCCTCCATCTTGTCACCCTTGGGCACCCCCAAGGCATCCAAAACAGTCGGTGCCATATCGAGCATGTCCACACCGCCGTCTCGAAAAGGCCGGTTGCAGAAGAAAACGCCCGGTACCAGCGCCGGGTCCACGACATGGTCGCCGCTCCACGGTTTGGCGTTGTCCTCGAACACGGCGCTCGGGATGCCGCCCAACGCGGTCTGCGATGATGCCCGGTACCCCGCCGCGAAATTGATCATCAGGTCCGGTGCCTCGGCGGCGAACTCACCGGAATAGACTTCCGACCGCGTTCTCACACCGTTGATGGGAGCCGCTCCCCGGCCCGTGTCACGCAGCTCGGCGAGCGCCGCCCCGATTGCTGCTTGGACGTGGCCGGCGTCGCTCGGAGATACGATGCCGTTGGCTTCCCGGCCCTTCAGATTCAAGTAGACACCTGCAAACCCCACCGAGTACGCCTTCGTTCTATCCCAGTCGACGTTCTGAAGCAGCTCGCCCGCTCCTTCACCCGGTTCCACCCCGTGCTTCAACGCCAGAAATCCGTTCTCCAGCAGCCAGGTGTTGACGTTGAAGTCGCGCCGGTAGCTGCCGAAGCCATGGTCGCTCAGTGCCATCACCACTGTTTCCTCGTCCGCGTATTCGAGCGCTTTGCCCACCACCTGGTCACACCGTCGGTAGTGATCCTCTACAATGCCCTCCCATTCGCTTTTCCTCGTCGAGGCATTCGAGGCATTCGAGGCATTTGCGGGATGATCCTGCTCCCTATATCGCCAGAACATATGCTGCACACGATCAGGTGTGTCATACAGACAGTAGAAGAACCCTTCCCGCAAACGCTCCAGCTCGTATAGCATCATCGCTTCACGTTCCGCCAGTACTCTAACGCACTGATCCAGAAAAGCGGCTTCATCTATGCGGCCATTGTTGAGGCCGGTGTGCTCTTCCACCATTCCGGTCGTGTAATAAGTACCGATCTGTGAAGCGAGCTCACCGGCGTAATCCCACGGCGAGCTTATGGGATATACGGGAGATTTGGGATCGAAGTTGATGGGGGAGGCGTACAGCTCCAACTGCGGATCGATCGCCATCAGGTAGAAACGCACCATGCCGGTCACGGACTGGAGCCTGCCCAGCTTGAACTTCACCTTCAGCCAGTCGCTCCATTCGCCCTCGCGAGCCACGAGAATGTTGGGCTCACCGCGCGAGCTGATGGTCGCGGTCTTGTGAAACCGGTCCAGTTTCACCTCGATGGGGAAGGCCACGTCCTTGCCGGTCTTGGGATCGCGAGGACCGATCAAGTTCGTCTCTATGTTGCCGACCGGCCCAATGGACACCGGTACCACCAGCTCTCCCTCATCGACCTCAGTGCAGCGATCCGATGAGTAGAACGTCGGGGTTCCGAAGCTCCCTCTCACGTCGGGCACACCCATTCCGGAGAGCATGCGTCCCGTCAAGTTGTCGGGAGGATATGTGCACGGAAACCGCAACACCGCCGACGGTATCCCTGCGCCGGACAGAAGCTCCCACAACGGCGTGCCACGCCGCAGATTCTCTACGCGCGGCGGCAGGAACGCGCTCTTCTGCACGTAGCGGTTGAGGGCGATTTCGGGCAGGTAGGTCGCAGGGTCGCGTCTGATGAAGTCGAAGACGCCGTGACCGCCCGGGTTGGTGCCGGTTGCGAATGTGGACCAGGCGACCGGAGTCTGAGCCGGACATGTGGTGGCAATAGGCGAGTATCCACCTCGCTCCGCGATCGACCGCAAGTTCGGCAACTCGCCGGCTTCGAGCAGCGCCTCGACTATCGTCGGCTCGAGCCCGTCCAACCCGATTACAAAGACCTTCCGTGCTTTCTTCATCGGCCCGGTAAGGTTACCAACAATCGGTTTGGGGGCGAAAGGGGATACCGAGCTCAGCCGCCTCCGGCTTCGGACTCCTGCGGGCGCCAGAGGAGTTCCATGGCCTCTTGATAAGGGAGGAAAACCGCGCGCCCGTCGTCGGGATGGCGCAGCAAGACTCCCATTCGCCGGCGCGGATAGCGGGCGAGCAGGCGTGCGTTGTCCGCCGGGCCCAAGTCGCGCACGTACATCGCTCCCTCCGCGGGCAGTCCCGGTAGATCACCTTGCCACAGTAGCGGGAGAAGGGGGACCGCTCCACCACGATTCGATTGAGCTTCGGTCAAACACGCATCGGTCAACTCCTCGTCCGGACTGGTGCGCACCACCACTCCACTGGGGAGTCTGGTCGGCTCCGAAACGCCGCCCGCTCCTGCGGTGAACCTCACACCAATGGAACCCACCAGCTCACCGCGATTGCCCCGCGCCGAGTAGGCCTTCGCGAATTCGTCCATGGTGCAGGTGGAGTTGAGCGCAAGTGCCACGTTGACAGAATCGGCGCGCATGCCTTCAGCGAGCAGCCTGGCAACGATGCGTCCTTCCCACGTGCCGTGTACGAATACCAGCATCGGAATGTCGGGTCGCGGCGGCGCGGGCGTCGGCGCGAATGTCCGGGCGTAGTTCCGGATGTCGCGTGGGACCAAATACCCGGCGCCGACCAGCAGCGAGAGAACCAGCGCCACTGTAACAAAAGGCCGAAGCAAAAGGCCACTCGCAAATAGGGGCTTCCCTTTCGGGACTTGCCTCGCCAGGCCGAACGCCGCCGCGGCTACCAGTAGGCACCAACCTGGCGCCGAGTCGCTGAGCATTCTCGGGCCGAGGACCAGGTCGTGGTGCCAGTACGCCCCCAGGGGCACGACCAGGCATAGGGACCAGGCAGTCACCAACCTTTCTGCGCCCGAGAGACGTTTGGCGAATATGAGAAACAGTCCCGCGATAAGCACGGCCGATACCGGAGTCCTCAAGAGAAAATAGCCCAGCGACACGAGATCCGAGGATGTGTAAGCAAGCCCCTCCATCGGTCCGAAGTAGTTGCCGAAGGGATCGGGGTGAAAGCCGAGGCCGTGATTAGGGCCCAGATAGGCAGTGTAGCCGAACTCGAACGGGCTCCCAAAAAAGTGAGCGTTGTAGAAGGCTACCGCGAGCAAAAGGGGCAGTGCTCCGGCAAACGAGGCGACTATGCGGGTCAGCAGGAAACGGGCAGGACTTTCGCGGTCAGCGATTTCGAGAAGCCACACACCGCCGAGCAGCACGGGCCCCAGCACGAGCGCGGAAACGGACCGGGTTGCGAAAGCGCACCCGACGCAGACGCCCGCGGGGATCGCCCAAGTCCAATGGCCGTCTTTGGCGCGCAGCGCCAGGAATGCGGCCGCGGACAGGAAAGCCACTACCGTCACGTGGCTCATATGTGCGCCGGCGAGCGCCAAGAGATATGGGCTCAGAGCGAACAACAGAGCGCCCACTCGGCCGACGATTCTGTCCCGGTGGAACAGCCGGTCCGCGGTCAGGCAAGTAAAGAAGACCGCAACCGCCATCAACAACGGACATATCACCCATACGGCGTTCAACGCGAATCCGATGGCCAGAAGCGCCATATGACCGGGCGTATACTGAGAGACCCACCCCTGGTCGGTGACAAAGGTGTTGGTGGAAACCCAGAACTCGTAAGGCATTCCCGCCGGACCGGCAAGCAATCCCTCGGCGAAGTAACGAGCGTGGACGAACTGCGCCAGCACGTCCACCAACATGGGCCGGGCCTCCCAAACGTAGGCCGACAACAGCCCCGTCAGCACGCCGGAAATCGCCGCGAGCGCGACGGCGTATCGAACCGTGCTCAACGACTCCAGTGCCGACGCCACGCGGCCCAGCGGCACCTCCAGCATATCTGGATCGAGGAAATACGCGATCAGCGCGGCAATCACGATTACGGCAAGCGTGCCCTGCGCGAGGAACACCGCGTATCTGTCCGTTTGTCTGACCGCCTCGAGCGCGATCGGTGCCTCGAGTGACGACAGCAGCTTCCAGAACGGAACGAGAACCAGGACGACGAGCGCCCCGCCGACAAAGCGGCGCAGCAAGTTGGGTACTATGCTCTGTGCTACTCCCTGACCGCTCACGCGCGGTCCTTCCGTGCGGTGAACAGCTTCGCCATGAGGCGCGCGAAAAAGCGGTAGACCGACTTGCATACGGCAACCGTTTTGCGCCAGAACATCAAAGCCACCCCGGCCACGGCCGCCAGGGCGGACGCGAGGGGCATGAGCGTTTCGGGACCTACGTACATAACCGTGCTTTCCGCATCTGTGGATCGTAAACTAGCGCATCGACGGGGTGTTTGCCTCCACGTGTCTCCGCCGTTATCCGCGGCAAACAGACAACTTCAGCAGAAGTGGTTTGGGTGCGGGCGTACGCTGAAGAACACGGACGTTGTCAAACAGGAACGGGTCAACCAAACGAAGCTCTTCCTCGTCTTTCCGCTATGGGCAGTCAGTGCTGCGGAAGCCGCTCCCACAATGCCGTGTCGTTTCTGACGTGAGGAGCCAGCAACCGCCGCATCCGGGTGACCAGTTCCCGGTTCTCGCGCGTAATGAGGCTGGTGGTTTCTGCGGGGTCGTCTTCGATGTCGAACAGCAGCTCCACCCGGTTCTCTCCCCAGATGTAGTGGTAACGGCCGAGGATCAGCGACTTCATCGTCGGCGCGCCGCGGATGTCAGTGAGTTGCGAGAAGACCGGCTCCAACACCTGTTGGGAGTCCGCGCCGGACGTCCAGTAACGTTCCAGCGACTTCCCCGTGAAAGGACCGGCGTCTTCCATTCCGATCAGGCTCATCACCGTCGCCGGGATGTCTCTGATGGAAACGGGCGTACCGACCCGAGTGCCGGCTGGAAGGCGGTCGCCGTAGGCAACCAGCAGCGGCACGTGCAGATTGGGTAGGAACAAGCTGTTGCCGTGCACGTGAAGGCCATGTTCCCCGAACTGCTCGCCATGATCCGACGCGATGATAATGACGGTATTGTCTGAGAGGCCTTGGCTTCGAAGCGCGTCGAGCAACGCGCCGACCTGTTCGTCCACGAACGCGATCGTGCCGTCGTAGGCGGCCTCTTCGGCCGCGACCTCCTCGGGTGGCATCAACTCCCTGCCGGGACGCGCCGCCCAGCGCAGTAAGTAGGTGTTAAGCTCGTTGCGGCGGGGGGTGTCCGTGCCGAATTCCTCTACGAAACGAGCGGGCGGGAGATATGGCTCGTGCGCGTCCATGTAGTTCAAAAACGCGAAGAAGGGACGATCACGAGGCCGCTCATCCAGCCAGCTCGTGAATTCGTTGGTGACCTCGGCGGCATCCTTGTCGCCGAACGCGTCATAGTGCGAATAGAGATCGTGCAGGAAGCCGCTGCGGTCCAACCGTCTGCCCAGGGCGAAGCTCTTCAGAAACTCGCTCGCGACGATCTGGTGGTCTTCGTAGTGGAGGAAGCCGCCGGTGATGTTCGCTTCCTCGGTGCAATACACGAGGTTTCCGACGACACCCGTCGTCACATACCCGCGCTCGCTCAGGAACTCGGCGATCGTCGTGTGCTCGCCGCCGTAGGGGACGAGGAAGTTCGAGGTGAATTCATAAGGCAGGCGGCCGGTGAACATCGACACGTGCGAGGGCAGCGTCCACGGCGAGGTGGCGATGGCGAAGTCGAAGGTCACCGCCCTCTCGGCGAACCGATCGATGTTTGGGGTAGTCTCTCGGGAATACCCGTAGAGGCTCATGTTCGATGCGCGCACGGTGTCGAGTATCAACAACAGCACGTTTGGGGCATCACTGCTCACCGGGGGGAGTGCTCCCAGTCGCACGCGCTCCCGGAGCAGACCTCCCACATTGATCGCGACCGCCGCCAGCACAACCGCGGCCGCCATCCAGGTCGCGCTGCGGCGCACCAGCCCCAGGAACCGCTGCGAGTGTGCGTGGGCCATGCGGCCGGCTTGGACCGCGACTCCGGCCGCGAGAATCACCACCGCGATATCGTAGAGGCGCGGGTAGATGTAGAACAAGCTGGCGCAGCAGAAGAAGGCCAGCACTCCAACGACAACCCGCAACGAGAGCAACTCCTCCTTGACGCGACCGGCAAGCGCAAGCAGTACGGCTGGGACGGCGAGCAGGAGGGTGAGTGCCACCGGAGCCATCCAGACTACGTGCAGGCTCAGCCACAGATAATTGTGGCGGAGTCGCTCGTCGGAGTTCACCCATCCTGCCGGCGCCGAGGCGAGGGAGCCGAACTTGAAGACACCAAGGAAGACCAACTCGATGGCGGCGGTGAACACTCCGAGCCACAGCACGATACGCACGAGATCGAAGACCTCGATTCTGGGAATTCTGCGCTCAGCGCCAGGGGAAGTCAGAACAGCGTACCTCGAAGACTGTCTAAAGGAACCGCTCAACCGCTTGGTGAATTCGGCATACCACCTAAGGGCGATACACCATTCCGCGCGATTGCGCCTGCCGCGGAGACAGATTGGCCGGCAGCACGGTGCGCGAGTTGAAGACGGCGCCGCGGAGGTTTGCCCGCGACAGTTCGGCATAGCTCAGGTCGGCGCCCCGGAAATCGGCTCTTCGCAGGTCGGCCCGCGCAAGGTTCGCGTCGCGAAGCACGGCGCCCTCGAAGTCGGCGCGATTCAGTCGCGTTTCGAAGAGAGTGGCTCCGCTGAGGTCGGCGAGCCGCAGGTTGACGCGGTCCATTCTGGCGTTAGTGAGGTCAGCTCCCCTCAAATCTGCGGACTGCAGCTCCGCCGTCGTCAGGTTTGCACCCACCAACGTAGCTTCTCTCAGTTTCACGGATCTCGCCCTGAGTCCATGCATCTCGGCCCCGGAGAGGTCGATCTCGTTGAGATTGGCTTCGCGCACATCGCGGGCGCGCAAAGCTCCACATTCGCCAATGTAGCCGGGATTGTGCCCTTCTTCCCCGGCATCGTTTACGCACTTGCCGCCCCTATACCTGAAGCCTGCGAATTCCTGGGCGGAGACCTGAGTCGGCCAAAAAGCCAGAAGTAGCAGTGCCGTGCCGGTGCATAAACAACGTGACTTCGCATCTATCAATTTGCTTGCCTTCATGTTGATTGCCTTCGATGACGCCGCCATGGTGTCCGCCTCCGTCCCTGCTGAAAGTGACCCCTCGCGGCTCTTCGGGGTATTGCTATTGCGGCTTTGCGATTATTAATCTACGGCCGAAACCTTCCAATGTTCCTAAATTATCGGAGATACCGCATGCAGGCCAGGACCAATCCGAGAATCAAGCTGGCGATTATCAGCATCGGTCTTCTGGCGGCGTGCTCCGATGCCGAGGACGGTGCGCTGGGTCCCGATCCCACCAGTGCGTTCGTCTACGTAAGCGCCGGACTGCTGCACACTTGTGCTCTCACCGACGGTGGCGAAGCGTATTGCTGGGGGTGGGGCGCGTATGGTCAGCTCGGCAACGGCGGCACCAGCAATGCCGATGTGCCGGCGGCGGTGCTTGGAGGCCACACCTTCGAGTCCATCAGCGCTGGCGGCGGCCACACATGCGGTATCGCCGTCTCCGGGGACACGTACTGCTGGGGCTTCAATCTCAACGGCCAGTTGGGTGACGGGACAAACGAGAATTCGTCGGTGCCGGTTCAGGTGTCCGGGGACGTTGCCTTCCTCACGGTCAACGCCGACGGCAACGTCACCTGCGGGCTCGACGGGGGCGGCGCCGCGTATTGCTGGGGTTACAACGAATACGGTCAAATCGGTGACGGCACCAATCAGGATCGCAATTCCCCGGCCGCGGTGTCCGGCGACTTCAGCTTCGCCTCTATCAGCACGGCCGGTTTCCATGTGTGCGGCCTGACGGCTGCGGGAGAAACGCTGTGCTGGGGCAGCAACCAAGACGGCCAGCTCGGTAACCCGGACAGCGACGGCAGCGCTCCTCAAACGGTGGCGGGCGCACTCGCATTCCAGGTGATTTCCGCCGGCATCAGCCACACATGCGGCGTAACGACCGGTGACGCGGCATACTGCTGGGGCAAGAACGACTTGGGCCAGCTTGGTGACAGCACCGGGAGCAGAAGAACCGAGCCAACCGTAGTTTCGGGAGGAGCCACCAATTACGTCGATATTAGTGCGGGCGGGGCCTTTTCCTGCGGTCTGCGGGCTTCCGGAGAGATCTGGTGCTGGGGTTTCAACGAGAACGGCCAACTCGGCGCCGGAGCACCTCAGATCTGCAGTTCGGAGACTCAGACAGGTGTGATTCGGTCCTTCCCATGTAGCCTCTACCCAATCCAAGGTGGCGGAGGCTTGTTGTTCACTCAGATCAGCAGCAACACCCAGCACACGTGCGGGCTCGGGACGGACGATAAGCTGTATTGTTGGGGTTTGGGTGAGCGAGGCCAGCTCGGCAACGGCCAGAGCGGATCCGCCTACGTATCCGTGACACCCGTACTGGTTGCGAGGCAACAGTGATCTACAATTGTTTTTGGAGGTTTCCATGCGCGCGGCGTTCTTGATTGTTCCTCTGGTCCTGACTTCGAGCGCCTGCTATCAGTACTTCCCGGTGGCCGAAAACGCCCCTCTGCCCGAGGAAGGCGCTGAGGTGCGCGTCCACCTGTCGTCACCGCAAGAGCTCGACCTGGGCACCATGACCATTGACGAAGTCAGAACCGTGGAGGGATACGTCCGGGAGGCGGAGTCGGACTCTCTGTCTCTCTTTTCCAGTGAGCTCAGAACCTACTACGGGTACAGGCAACGCACCAACGGCGCCGTCTTCTATTTCGACCGCTCGCAATTCGGGCTGCTCGAAGAGCGAAGAATAGTGCCCTGGAAGACAGCCGCTGCCATCGGAACCGCAACCGTGGGGCTCGGCGCCGTGATGTACTTTGCCACAGACCTCGGCGGCGGATCCGAAAACAACCAGATTCCCAACGACCCAGACCTGGGCATCAGCGCCACCCTTCCCATCAGCAAACTACTGCCGCTGCTGTTCCCATGAGAGCGGAGCCGCCTGTCGTTGCAGCGGCTTATTCCCGCACTCTGTGCGGCTGACAAGGCGGTATTTCCTGCGCTTCCAATCGCTACGGGCGGGTCCGCTTTTTTTCCGCGGCCGCGAGCGAAAATAGTGAGGCGGGCCACGATACTGCGCGGCCCGCCTCGGGTTGAGAGTTAATCCTGTAGTTCGGCTCGATCAGCCGCCCTCTTCCCCACACGGCACGTCCGCCGGCCAGTCCGGGTTGAGGTAGCAGTTGGCATCGATCTCCGCCTTCGTGATCGGGAAGAACGTGCCGGGGTTCGCGGCAGCGTGGCTCTGCGGCTGCCACCTGTCCGACTCAATGCCGAACCTGTACATGTCATGCAGGCGGCGCATTTGTACGAACAGCTCCACCTGACGCTCATAGATGAGCATCTCCGTTGCGGTTGGCATATCGGTACCGCCGTCCACCCAGTCCGGGAGTCCTGCCCAAGAACGAGGGGTGTTGATGTACGTGGCGAAGTCGCCCATGTCACCTCTCACCAGTGCGTCCTCTGCCAAAATCAAGTACATCTCGGCAGCGGACAGAATCGGCAGGTCGCCGTACTGAATTGCATCCTCGAAGGGAGTCATGAACGCGTCGAGCCGCATGTCGGCGTCGCCGCTGACGAGATCCATGAGCGCTATCCCGCGGTTCGCCGCATCCCGGTCACGCGTCGTGCCCTGGGAGGTTGGGATGATGTACCTGTCGCCCCAGCGGTGCTCCAGGCGGCTGTTCACATCGCCCTGAAAATCGCCGTAGGTGCCGGATGGAGTGTACTCGAACGCATACGTCCAGTCCGAGTTGTCCAGTGCCAAGGCGGCGGCGGCGTCAGTTGCCGCGGCTGAGGCGTCAGATGCGCTGATCAGTCCGTTGCCGGGATTGAAAGTGTCGCCGATCAGGTTCCATACGCCTTTGGCGTGGCGCGCGCGGGCGCGCATCGCTGTGAGATTCCGCTCTAACTGATCGCTCGGGTTCAGTGCCAACCCGGAGGTCAGGTAGTCGATTGCGCTGTCATAAAGGCCACCCATGTTCGACGGACCAATGGGAGGCGACGCCACCTTCATGTCCGAGAATGTGAAGTCCTCGAACACGTCGGCAATAGTAACGTACGTGAAGGCACCCCACAGATAGGCCTCGGCCAGCGGTCCTTCGATATCCGCTTCACCGTTGGCCAAATGGGTCTCGAGAATCTCGATGGCCTCGTCTGTCATCCAGCGGGCCGGAGCGATGTCCTTGAATGCCTCGTCCGTGAACTCGTTCAGCGGCCTGTCCACCCAGCCGTAGTCGAGTTCCTCGAACGCATCGCGTGATCCAACCCAGTGAGTCTCATCGGTCGTCTGAGAATACACCATGAGTGTGTAGGTGTACCCGGCTTGTACCTCGAACAGAGCGCCGTTCGCTACGGCTTGCGCGGCGCTGGGCACGCGCACGTCGTCGCCGACGACGCGGTTGGGGTTCTCGACGTCGAGCAGGGAGTTGCACCCGACGACGCCGATCGCCAACCAGAGTACCAGCAGCATCGCGCCGAAGCGCGTGCCGCCGCGGTTTTCCAGTTTATTCATCTTTATCGTCCTCCCTTAAAACCCGAACTGTACGGCAAAAGTGAACCGGCGCGGCAATGAGGTACCGAAAGCGTCCACGCTCTCATTGAAGTTGTTGCCCACTCCGCTGCCCACCGTCCGAGCGCTCATGTTGGACTCGGGGTCGATGCCGTCGTAAGGCGTGAACTTGAGCAGGTTTCTGCCCGCCAGATTGAACGCCAGATTGCTCATCCCGAGCTTTCCGGCCATATCGGCCGGCGCCCGCCAGGTGAGACCGATTTCTCTCATGGACAGGAACTTGGCGTCATAGATGGTGTTGAGACCGCTGTGCGGCGACAGGGCCTTGAGCTCCGTGGCCCATTTCATGGCCGCGTCGAACTTGGCGTCCGTGCTGGTACTCGGATTCAGCAGAGCCGACTCGACCTCTGCGGCCTCAGGCGTATTGCGCCCGATCAGCGAGTTGGACTTGCGGAACGCGTCCGTCAGGTTCGTTACGTAGAAATTCCCCGTCTTGAACTCGAACAGCGTGTTCAGGTCCAGGTTGTTCCACATTGTGATCGTGGTGCCGAACGATCCTGACCAATCCGGCGTAGGTTTGCCGAGATAGGTGTCGAGGAAGTCGCCGTCACCATCTTCGTTCCTGAGCAGCGGGCTCAGTGCAGCCGCGCCCAATGACACAGAGCCTTCCGACTCGAGCCAAGAGCGGAAGGTCGCTTCGCTGTCGGGATCACCGTCGCCGTCGCTGTCGAACGGAACCGTCGAGCCGGGCGTGTAGTCGACCAACGCTCCGCCGAAGTAAGCGCCCGGTGAGAAGTACCGGTCGGGCTCACCGTCGTCATCGGTATCCCACGGAGGCATCAGGAAGTTGCGGTAGCGCGGGTAGCTGCCGCCCACCTTGATCGGCGGAGCCGTGCCCATGCTGATGATCTTCTCATCGATCCAGGATCCCGTTGCGAACATGGTGACGCTCAGGTTCTGCCTGTCCAACGTCAGCCAGTCGAACTTGAACTCCAGGCCCTTGCCCTCTGTCTCGCCGATGTTGACGAGCTGAAGGTTGGAGAAGCCACCGCTCACCGGGAACTGCTGCTCCACCAGTGCGTCGACGGTCGTGCGGGTCCAGTAGGTTGCCTCGAGGCCCATGACGTTGTTGAAGAACCCCAACTCGGCCCCAAACTCGATCTCCGTGGACTTCTCGGGCTCGAGATCGTCGTTTCCGAGGTTGGCCGGTATAAGGCCCGCGCCGAGCGTAGTCACGCCGGACTGGAAGGTCTGGAACTTGTCGAACGCTCCGGGCTGGAGGCCCGACCTTCCGAGGGCGCCGCGCACCCGCAGCGTGGAGAGCAGCGAGCCGCCCCAGCCGGGCATGTCACTGAACACCACCGAGAGACTCGTCTTCGGATAGAAAGCGCCGCCGGTGTTCTCACCGAACGCACTGTTCTTGTCCCAACGACCGCCGAAGGTAAGGTAGGCGTAGTCGTTGAAGCCGATCTGCTCCTGCGCGAACGCACCGGTGTTCACTACTTGCAGCCAGTTCTCGAATATGTCGGTGTTGGCTGCCGCCCCAACTACCTCGAGGCCGGGGCCGGGGAAGACGTCGCCGTCACCGCCGCTCATCTTCTCTGTAGAGATGAAACCCTGGAATCCGGCCGTGAACTGCGACGAGAAGCTGCCGAAGCGCTCGTCCCAGATACCCTTGACGTCGAGAGTGAGTTCGCGGTTGTTGCGCTGGCCGATGGCGCGGCCGCCTTCCGTGTCGTTCCCGGTGAACTCGTCGACGTCGCTGCCGAAGTACCTGAAGTAGAAGTTCTGGGAGTTGGTGACGTCGATGCCGAATGTCGCCTCGAAGTTGAGCCGGTCGGCGGCCTGGTACGACGCCGTGATGTTGCCGTTGAAGTGCTCGGCGTCCTGCTGCTGCTCCGCCTGCATCGACTCGCGGACGGTCATGAACGCGGCGTTGCCGGTGGTATTTCCGCGAACCGCGCACACCGGCGTGGTCTCACCGATCACCTCGTTGGTCACGTCCTGATTGCCGTCACCGTCCACATCGTCGCAGTTCGCCAGCTCGGGCTTGCCGAACATGCCAAGCGAATAGACGCCGTAGATGTTGTTGCCGTTCTCGGGAATCGTGTTCTTCCTGTCCGTGTACAGCATGCCGATCCGGAAGGAGAGCCGGTCCCGCGGGAAGATGGTGAGGTTGGCCGTTCCCTGAATGTTGCGGGCGATATCTCTGGTCGGACCAATGTCCTCGCCGGCCAGTGGGCCGTCGTCTCTGTTGAACCGTCCGGACACGAAATAGTTGACCGACTCGGACCCACCCGTCACGCTCGCAGAATAGGTCTGCACGTGGCCGGTACCGAGGATGTCATCGAGGAACGTGCGCTCGAACACCTCGTAAGGTCCGATATTGGTCCACCCCGGAGTGTTGCCATACAGTTCGTTGAGATCGTCGGCCTGTGCCTGATCCCGCGCAAAGCCCGCGTTCGGGTGGTACGTGTCTCCGGGATAACGCGTCAGGCCCTGTTCGATCCTGAAGCTGAAGCGCGGATGCCCGGAGCTACCCTGTTTGGTGAAGATCTGGATGACGCCGTTGGATGCTTCACTGCCGTACAGCGTAGCGGCAGCGGCGCCCTTCAAGATCTCTACGCGATCGATCGACTCGGGGTTGATGTCGTCCAAGCGAGACATTCCCGCGGCTTCCGCACCAACGTTTGTCATGCCGCCGTCGCGGTCGATGCGCACGCCGTCCACGTATACCACCGGCTCGTTGGACATGGAGAGGCTCGAGGATCCGCGGATGCGGATTCGCGCGCCGGCACCGGAGATGCCGCTCGAGGCGCCGATGCTCACCGACGGCTCGCGCCCGGCGAGAACCTCCGAGAAAGACTGCACGGGTGCCGCCTCGATGCTTGACATGTCCACCGTGGCGATCGTGTTGCCGAGTTGTTTCTTCTCGACAGCCGCCCCGGCTCCCGTCACGACCACGGCCTCGAGCGAAATCACCGATTGCCTCATCTCGAAGTCCAGCTCCAACGGCATGTTGGCGGTCAGATTCGCACTAGCATTCTGTCGCGAAAAACCGATCATGCGCACCCGGAGATCGACGGTTCCAACGGGGACATTCGCGATCTGGTACGTGCCGTCCTCATCAGTGACGGCGGTCAAACGCGTACCGATCACTTCGACCCGGGCACCCATGATCGGGTCTCCAGTACCCGCCTGCGTCACGGTCCCGCGGATCGTTCCGGTTGCCTGTGCCATTGCGGGAGCCGTCGCGACCGCTAGAAATGCCGCGACTGCGCCGCACAGCAGCACAGTTTTGAAGAACTTGGTATGTACCATAGTTCTCCTCCTTGATGTGAATTGGGGTTCTCTAGAATACGAGCAAATACTTGATATGAACTGCAACGAGGCCGGGAGCTTGACCGACAGGGAATGCGAACGTGACCCGCCGGGAGGCGTCAATAGCGCGGATTTCGCGTTGTTGACAGCGTCACTCAATCGAGCAAGCTCGAAACCTCGGTAATATTCAAACAGCCCAAAAGGCTGTGAAACAACGAGTTACGTACACTTCGCCGGCCTAGCATTGGGAGAGTAGGCAGCAAGCATCCGCCAAGCGTATCCCGTAGGCACACGGGAGTCAACCCCCGCGCCCACACTTCCGATACCGTTGAGATCACGCCGAGGTCACATCGAGATCACGATTGTCGCGCGTTTCACTGGCCGAATGGCACCGATTTGTGTAGATAGTGATGTCCGAAAATCGTCATTCGCGAAGTCGAAAGAACCACCTGGGGGCAAGATGAGAAAGGTCGTTAGTCT
>CAZOJI010000048.1:0-35385 GCA_964580055.1 uncultured Gemmatimonadaceae bacterium
ACTACGTCCGCAGTCGCACCAACCGCCGCCAGATGCTGCTCGACATGCTGGACTTTTTCGATCAGTTCCTGAAAAACGGCGTAGTCGATTCTTCTTGGGAGAGGCCGTAGGGAGTAACGAGCGAGATTTTAGCCAAAAGCTGCTCCATGCCCAATTCCCCTGAGGTTGGGCGCCAGCGAAGCTACCGTCCATCCTGTGCGCTGAGAATCCGCATTCTCACTCAGGAAGTGTCTCCGCCACCCCTTGGAGCTTCTGCTCGCGTTGAGTATGGTGCCACGAGGTTGAGATGTTCAGCGAAAGATTCCTTGTATGCACGGCGTCGGATGCCGCTGCCGTACCCCGCGTCGGCTCCTACGTTCGCCGGCGCACCCCTTCCAACGGTGACACTGCAAGCCCTCCCCACGACGCTTTGAGGGCAGGCCCCCACATAGATGGCTGAAAAGCCCCCAGGCGCTAATCGGAGAACACCCTGTTTCGCGTATCCGTGAACACGGGGATTATGAGAGGAGGTAAGCTGTGCCGCCTGGCTTCCGACCCGAGTTCTGCGCCTAATGGGGCGGTGCTCGGCATGGCGATTCATGGCCGGCATGGCCGCACTCAGATCCGGTGACTCCTGCAAATGAGGCTAAATGATCTATCGCGAAGTCAAAGGGACCAACATACCCGCTCTCGGATTTGGTACTTACAGGATGTCTGGTGATGAGTGTGCTGAAGCCGTGCGCCATGCGCTCGAGATCGGCTACAGGCACATCGACACCGCGCAGGCATACGACAACGAAGAAGACGTCGCACGCGGAATCGGTGCATCCGGCGTCCCGCGCGGGGAGATCTTCCTCACCACCAAGGTGTGGTGGCAGAACTGGAATTACGAGGAAGCCCTCGACAGCGCGCACCAGAGCCTCGAGAGATTGGGCACGGACTACGTCGATCTCCTGCTGATCCACTGGCCCCATCCCGAAGAGCCCATCGACGAACCATTGGATGCACTGAACCAAACGAAAGCCGAAGGAACGGCGAGACTCATCGGCGTGAGCAACTTCACACCGGCGCTCCTGGCCAAGGCGGTGGACAAGGCTCCACTCGTGTGCAACCAGGTGGAATACCATCCATTTCTGGATCAGCAGTCGATGCTCGCATCTATGCGACAGTATGGCATGTTGCTGGTGGCCTACAGTCCTATCGCCCGGGGCAATGTGAACCAGGAACGCGCCCTGCAGGAGATTGCAGAGAAGTACGGCAAAACGCCGGCTCAAGTGACACTGCGCTGGCATATCCAGCAGGACCGGGTGGCCGCCATTCCCAAAGCATCAAAGCCGGAACACCGCGAAAGCAACTTCCAGATCTTCGATTTCGAGCTGACCGACGGAGAGATGGCGAAGATATTCGGCCTCGAGCGAGAGGAACGGATGGTCGATCCGGATTTTGCACCCGCCTGGCGCCGCTGAGCCGGAACATCACTACGACCGAAGTTGAGGGTTGACGAGGAGTCACCATGCCGCACGAGCAACTAGAGCTGGACCAGTCGCTGCGCAACGAGAAATCGCTCGACTCTAGTTTCAGAGAGCAACCGCCGGCACTACAGGAACCTTGGGTGCATGACGGCAATATGTCTCTGCTCACGGATCAGTACGAGCTGACCATGCTCCAAGCGTACTGGCGCGAGGGTATGACTGACGAAGCCGTGTTCAGCCTGTTCTCGCGCCGGCTCCCCAAGCATCGCAACTACCTGCTCGCGTGCGGGTTGAACGACGCGTTGCGCTATCTGGAAAAGCTGCAGTTCGACAGCGCGGTCTTGAATTACCTGTCCACCTTCAATGAGTTCTCCGATGAATTCCTGCGCCGGCTCGAGCAGTTCCGCTTCACGGGAACGGTCTGGGCGGTTCCGGAGGGAACTCCGGTGTTCGCGGACGAGCCGCTACTCGAGGTGATAGCCCCACTGCCGGAGGCACAGATCGTCGAGACGTTCGTGATGAACCAGGTGCACCTCCAGACCGTACTCGCCTCCAAAGCGGTGCGGGTCGTGGAAGCGGCGCAGGGCCGCGCGGTGGTCGACTTTGGCGCCCGCAGAATGCACGCCGCCGACGCCACCATCAAGGCGGCCCGAGCATTCCACATAGCCGGAATTACCGCCACGAGCAATGTGCTGGCGGGCTACCTATACGGTGTCCCCGTGTCTGGAACAATGGCGCACAGCTATGTCCAGGCGCACGATCGGGAGACCGATGCATTCCGAGAGTTCGCCGGCCTCTACCCGGAGACCATCCTTCTGGTGGACACGTACGACACGCTGGACGGAGTGCGCCGGGTGGTGGATTTGGCGCTCGAGATGGGCGGAGAGTTCCGGGTGAGCGGTGTCCGGCTCGACTCGGGGAATCTGGAAGCCCTGGCAGTGGAAGCTCGCAGGGTCCTCGACGAGGCCGGACTGGACAGCGTCTCGATCTTCGCTTCCGGTGGCTTGGATGAATACGAGATCGAGCGTATGGTTGCGCGCGAAACGCCGATAACGGGCTTTGGTGTAGGGACGGGAATGGGAGTCGCCGACGACGCACCGGCGCTCGATATGGCGTACAAGCTCACCGAGTACGGCGGTATGGGTAGGCTCAAACTGTCATCGGGCAAGCGGATATTGCCCGGCCGCAAACAGGTGTTCCGTCAGATCGAAGGTGGACGCGCCGTGCGCGACGTCATTGCTCGAGCAAACGAGCAACTCCCGGGACGTCCCTTGCTGCAATGCGTGATGCGGGACGGCGAGAGAATTGCTAAAGAGACGGCGAGCCTGGACGAGGCCCGAAAGCTCGCGCGGGATGAGACAGCACTGCTGCCCGAGGAGATCCGCGGCATTCATCCGCCCGAAGCCAGTTACGAAGTAACCGTGTCCGATAGCCTGAGCGACTACCGGCGACTCACCGAAGAGCAGGTGAGAAGGTAACAACCTGCCGGCACGAGCCGAGTTCCACTTCTCGCGCTAGGTGAGCTTCCGCCAACGCCTATGGGCGCCGACAGAGGATCAAGTCCCAAGTGGGGGTAAGCATCTTCCTGATCCATGCCCGTTACACATGGCTACCCAGCTCCGGCGACGCCCGATTACGTATTCATCGCACAATCGCCACAGACTCCCCGGGAAGCTCCACGGCGCCATCCTGCACCGTGCACCGTTCCGTGGAGGACAGCAGGACCTCCCCGCACACCAACTCGGCACACGGTACACGCTGCGGTTCCTGGGAGAGGTTGCACACGATGCGGATGCATCCACGTCGCACAACGAGCCACTGAGCGTCTGAATCGAACTGTACGCTGGTCGAGTCGAGGCGTCCGTCGTTCAAATCCGGAAATCGGCGGCGCAGGCTCGAGAGCGAGCGATACCACTCGAGTATCTCGTTGTGAGGCGGTCGAGCAACCTCGTCCCAGTCCAGTTTGGATCGGCGGAACGTCTCCTCGGCTTGGGCATCTGGTATCTCCTCGGGTTCCCAACCGAACGCCACGAACTCCTCCCGCCGGCCGCGCTTGACCGCCTCGCCGAGTTCCGGGTCCCGGTGATCGGTGAAGTAGAGAAACGGACTCGAAGCGCCCCATTCCTCGCCCTGAAACAGAAGCGGCACGAAGGGTGAGGTCATTACCAGAGCCGCTCCGATCTCGAGCCGGCCCAGTGAAACCAATTGCCCGAAGCGGTCTCCATGGGCACGGTTACCGACTTGATCGTGATTCTGCAAACAACCCACGAAGCGGTGGCCGGAGAGGCCGGTCGCCGGTCGTCCGTGGCGACGCCGGCGATACACGGAATAGCAGCCGTCGTACGCGAGTCCCTGGGTCAAGACTTTGGCCAGGTGATCCAGGCCGCCGAAGTCCCGGTAGTATCCTTGTCGCTCGCCCGTCAGGAGCGCATGGACAGCGTGGTGGAAGTCCTCATTCCACTGTGCATGGATGCCGTATCCGCCGACCTCGGCGGAACGGATCACTCGGGGATCGTTCAGGTCGCTCTCGGCGATGAGCAACAGGTACCGGCCCAGTTCGGCTTGGAGTTGTTGTACCTCGACGGCGAGTTGCTCCAGAAAGTGGACTGCCGAAGTATCCAGTATGGCGTGGATGGCGTCGATGCGCAGTCCGTCGATGTGATAGTCGCGAAGCCACGAGTGAGCGTTATCGCAGAAGAACCGCCTCACCTCGTCACTCTCCGCCCCGTCCAGGTTGACCGCCTCGCCCCACGGCGTAGCATAACGCTTGGTGAAATACGGCCCGAAGCGACCGATGTAGTTGCCGGCCGGCCCCAGGTGGTTGTAGACCACGTCCAGCAATACGGCCAGGCCGCGTTCGTGGCAAGCGTTCACCAGTCGCTTGAGACCCTCAGGCCCTCCGTAGGCGTGGTGCGGCGCATAGAGATCGACGCCGTCATATCCCCAACCGTGCGCGCCGGAGAACTCCGCCACCGGCATGAGCTCCACATGGGTCACGCCGATACCGGCGAGATAGTCGAGCCGGCCGATGACGGCCTCGAAGGTTCCCTCGGACGTGAAGGTGCCCACATGCAGCTCGTAGATGAGCGCGGATTCCAGCGGTGGCGGCTGCCAGCCATCATCGGTCCAGGGAAACCGAGAGTGATCTACCCATCGCGACGGGCCGTCCACGCCGTATGGCTGCCACGGCGACCGGGGATCGGGGAACGGTCCTTCGCCGTCTACGTGAAACGAGTAATCGGTGCCATGCGTTATCGAAGGTACATCGAGCTTCCACCAGTCCTTCTGCTCCTTTGCCATTTCGAGACGCCGGTCCCCACTGTTCAATTCCACGCTGTGAGCCTCGGGGGCCCAGACTCTTATCTCAGCCAAGATCCAATCTCCTAACTCTGCCGCAGCAGCAGGCCGACCGGGAATGAGGCCAGGACTTCCTGGAGCCGCACGGCTCCCGCAAGCGGCTCTTCACCGCCGAGGAGGTTACACCACCGCCCCGCCGGCAGCTCGAGAGTCGTGTCGGCCCAGTCGTTCCCCAATCCCAGAACGAGCCGAGGTGCCACCGAGATCGCCGCTTCTCCACGAATGAAGCTCACCACGTGGCCGGCTTTGGAGCCCTGCGCAGGGAGAGCGCGGTAGCTGCCTTCGGGACCGAACAGCTCGGGCCGAGTGCGACGCAGTTGCAGAGCGTGGTGGATGGTCCATAGCTTGGGCAGTCCCTCGTCCATCCTCGCCAAGACGGCGTCGTGGGAGAGGTGTGGCAGCTCTTCCAACAACTGCCGGCGCAGGCTGAAGTCCACCGGCCTGCGGTTGTCCGGATCCACCAAACTCAGATCCCACAGCTCGGCACCCTGGTATATATCCGGGATGCCTGGAGCCGTGAGCTTGATGAGTGTCTGCGCCAGGCTGTTGATCCATCCGGGAGTTACCAGGCCGGCCACGAACCGCTCGATCTCAACGCGGAAACCTTCGTCACCAAGCACCCCGGTCACGAAGTCTCGCACACTGTTCTCGTAGGCTTCGTCCCGATTGGTCCACCACGTCGCGACCTTCGCCTCGCGTATAGCCTTCTCCATGTAGGCCGTCATCCGTTCGGCTTCGATGGGCCACGCTCCCGCCAGTGTCTGGTAAAACAGGTACTCGGTGTTGCGGTCCGGCTGATTCCCGTTCCGAAAGCGTTCGTTATGGCCCGCCCAGCGGCGCACGGCCGCGGCCCAGCGGTCCGGGATCTCCGACAGCAGAGCCAGGCGGGCTCGCACGTCCTCACTGCGTTTGGTGTCATGCGACGTGGATGCGAGCAGGGCCATTGGGCGCTCCGCCTGTGCCACGGCGCAGGCCGCGTGGAATTCAGCGGTAGTGACCCCGAACCGGCTCGGATCGCCCCCGACCTCGTTGAGCGCAGTCAGCCGATGGAAGCGATAGAAGGCCGTGTCTTCCTGGCCCTTGGCCATGGCCGGGCCGGTCAACTGCTGGAAGCGCATGGCCAGTTCCCCTTCCAGCGCCCCCTTGATTCGAAGCAGCAACAAGTCCCGCAGGAACCTAAACAGCTCTGGATCCAGGTCGGCCCGCTCCTCCATGGCGCGTTCCGTGGCATCTGTCACATGGGCCACGTCGTCCGGAGCGATCTTGTTGGCGGAAACGGAGACGTAGGAGCGGTACACGGGGAAACAGGCCGCCGTCTCCAGCAACGCCTCACGCAGCTCGTGGCGGGTGTAGTCGCGATGCCGGCGGTGGCGCTCGCAGACATCCACGAACAGGCTCGTGAGTCGGCTCAGCTCACTGCCCAGCAGCTCGGCGAGCACCATGCGCTTGCTGTCGCGTAACACCGTGTGCCAATCCGTCTGCTCGCCCGAGAAATCCTCGTAGCAACGGGTGAGCGCGCTCTCGCCCTCAGGATCGACGAACAATCCGCCCACCAGGTTCAGGAAATCGTATCCGACGGTACCGGCTACGGGCCAATCGCGGGGCAGTTTCTCCCCCGGCTCCAAGATTTTTTCCGCGACGATCCACGCGCCGGGGCAGGCCTCGTGCAGGCGTCGAAAGTACTGGGCCGGATCGCGCAGCCCGTCGGGATGATCGATCCGCAGCCCCTGCACCCACCCCATGCGAACCCATGTGACTGGCAACATGTGGGTGGCGTTGAACACCTCGACATCCTCAACCCTCAGTCCCGCCAGATCCTCGATGTCGAAGAACCTGCGATACCCCAGTTCCCGGCTCGCGGTGCGCCAGAACGCCAACCTGTAGTTCTGCTGCTCGAGCAGCGCGTCCAATGCGTCCAGGTCGCCGTTCAGGCGATTCACCTCGGCGTCTATGGCCTGTAGAACCTCCGGGTCATCCTGACAGAGGTTGCGCAGCAGATCCAGGAGCACTGCCTTGTCGCGGTGGCGGAGCGTCACGACCTCACGGTGGGTGACGGTGGGCCGGGGCAACCGGGCGTGGCTCTGCGCGATAAACGCGAGCACATCCGAGCCGCACGCTACGGCGGCGTTGCTAAGCAGTTCGGCGAGGCTCGAAGGATCTACCGGGAACGCGTGCTCGTGATAATGCACGACGAAGCTTCCCAGGTCGTGCGCGAGCTCTATCTGTCGATCCTCCAGGATGCGGCCGTAGTGGTCGCCAAGGACAGGCAAGAGCACCTTGTTGGGCCAGCGCTCCTCGGAAGCATCCCAGTCAAAATCGAAGTACGTGGCGTAGTGACTGGAAGGTCCATTCTCCAGCACGTCCCACCACCAGGGATTCTGACTGCCCGCAATGGCCATGTGATTCGGCACCATATCGATCATCTGGCCGAGTCCGGCGGTACCCAGTTTCTCGCAGAGCTGGGCATGGGCGTCGGCACCGCCCAGTTCCTCATTCACCCGCGTGGGATCAACGACGTCGTAGCCATGGGTGCTGCCGGCCGCCGCCTGCAGATAGGGAGAAGCGTAGAGATGGCTGACACCCAGGCCAGCCAGGTAGGGGATCAGTGCACCGGCCTGCTCGAAACCGAACCCGGGCCGTAGCTGCAGCCGATAGGTGGCTATGATGTCAGGAGGTCTATGCATGGCCGCGACGGCAGACCTCGTGAATGATCCCGACGAGATCTTCGGCCGCCGCGCTCTTGCACACATAGCCGTCTGCACCGGCCGCTGTCATGGCGTTGCGAACGGGGGCTTCGTCGTGCATTGAGACGGCAATGATCCTGGTGTGCGGCAGCCGTTGCTTGATCTGCCGGGTCGCTTCAATACCGTGCATCACCGGCATCTCCGCATCCATCAGGATGACATCGGGGCGCAAGGCCCAAGCGAGTTGTACCGCTTCCTCGCCGTTCGCGGCTTCCCCCACGATCTCGATTTCGTTATTGCGGCTCAGCAGGCCTGCCAAACCCTCGCGGACGACGTGGTGATCGTCAACCACGAGCAGGTTGATCTTGCCTTTCGCTACATCTTCCTCGATGGCCAAACTCGGTGCCGCCTCGTCGCGTTCTGGCGGCTCCGGCGCCGACATGTGAGCCAACGGCACCATCAGTCGGAACCGTGCTCCGCCTCCGGGAGCCGCCATGATCTCGAGGCGCCCGTCCAGGGCCTGTAGTCGCTCCCTGATGTTGAACAGTCCGATACCACGTGGTTTGAACAGACCGGCCTCGACTACTTCAGGATCGAAACCCTCGCCGCCGTCTTCTACATCGATGTATACGTCTTCATCGCCGACCTCGAGGCGTATTCTCGCCTCCAGTTGCCGGGAATGCTTTACAACGTTGAGGAGTAACTCGCGCACCGCGTCGAACAGGAACAGCCGCAGATGTTCGGGCGCGGGTTGAACATCTCCTCGAATCTCCACGTCAACCGCCAATCCCTGTTTCTCGCTGAACCATTCGCCTAGCCATTGCAGGATCTCAGGGAGCGAGCCGTATTGCAGCACCGGGGGACTCAACTGCGAGGTCAGGTCACGCGAGACGGCCAGACACTCCGTGAGCAGTTCCTCGATCTCTGTGACCCCCTTCTCGATCTGCGACGGGTCCCCCCGGCTCGCCAGCACACGCAGTCGCAGTTTCACTGCCAAAATCAGCTGCTGCAAGTCGTCATGTAGCACCTTAGACAGGCGTTTCCGCTCCCGGTGTTCGGCCTCGGTCAGCTTGGCGGCCAATCGCCTGAGATCGTCGGTCCGCCGCTCGGCACACTCGTCGTCGTTTTGGCAATGACCTCGCCGCGGCTCCGTCCGGGCGCCCCGAGCGCGCTCCGCCTCCTGGCGGTCGCCGGGTGCGGCTTCCGGTCTCCGTGGCGGGCGTGAATCGGATTCGGGGTTTGAGGCGGAATCACGGGGTACATTGTGCTCGTTAGTCATATTCAACCTTTGATGCAGCCGAGTGGACGGAGTTGTGCAACCTTGCGGGATATGCCCGCCTGGGCGCAGGCGTCCACCACGGTGGTCACCTCCTTGTATGCCTCGGAGATCTCCTCATCCATGGTGCGGCGGCTCTGGCCTCTCACGATGATGCCGCGGTCTTCGAGTTCGCGACTGATGTTACGGCCTCTGGCGGCCTTCTTCGCCTGCTTGCGGCTCATCGCGCGGCCGGCGCCATGACATGTGCTGCCGAAGGTTGCCTGCATGGCCTTCTCGGTACCCACCAGCACGTATGAACACGTTCCCATGTCTCCCGGGATGAGAACGGGCTGACCGATCGATTTGTAGGCTGAAGGGATCTCTGGATGACCGGGGCCGAAAGCCCGGGTCGCTCCCTTGCGGTGAACGCATAACCGTTGCCGCTCGCCGTTGACCGTATGTTGCTCGTGTTTCGCGATGTTGTGGGCCACCTCGTATACCGTGCGCAGGCCAATGGTATCCTCGGTTGCGTTCAGGGCTTTGGCGAACGCGTCGCGCGTGTTGTGGGCTATGACCTCTCGATTGGCGAAAGCGTAGTTGATTGCGCAGCGCATGGCGCCGAGATAGCTGCGTCCCTCGTCGGACCGCAGCGGGGCGCAGGCGAGCTGACGATCCGGGAGTTGAATGCCGTATTTCTTGACGGCCTTGTCCATGAGGCCCAGGTAGTCATCGCAGATCTGATAGCCGAATCCGCGCGAACCGCAGTGAATGATTACCGTGACTTGATCGGGAACGAGGTTCAACGCGCGTGCCGCCGCTTCGTCGTATATCTCAGCAACGTAGCCGACCTCGAGGAAATGGTTACCGGAGCCGAGCGTGCCGAGTTGTTTCTTACCGCGCTCGAAGGCGCGATCCGATACCTGGTCGGGTCGGGCGTCACTGATGCATCCGTTCTCTTCGATGAACTCCAGGTCGGATTCGGCGCCAAGTCCCCGGCTCACCGCCCATCGCGCTCCGTTCACGGCAACCTTGCGCAGCTCCTTGGTACCGACGGCGGGGACAGCGTCCGAGGCTCCCACGCCGGTCGGAACGCGCCTGAACAGCTCGTCCACCAACTGGCGCATATTGGGCTTCAAGTCGTGCCGTGTGAGCTTGGACGCCATCAGCCGCACGCCGCAGTTGATGTCGTAGCCCACTCCACCGGGCGAGATGACTCCTTCTTTCTCGGAGAAGGCTGCAACGCCGCCTATTGGAAACCCATATCCCCAGTGGATGTCCGGCATGGCAAGGGACGCGGTTACGATCCCCGGAAGATGCGCCACGTTGGCGGCCTGCTGGGGCGCCTTGTCCTCGGCGATCGCGGGCAGCATCTGCTCCGTTGCCACTAACCGCGCCGGAACTCGCATACCCCCGGTCGCAGGTATCTCCCAAAGCCAATCCTCGAGCTTGTTCAACTTGAAATCCGTCATAGTACCCTCGGATCACAGATCGAAGATGATCTGCGCGCGCCAACCGTCTTCGTCCTGCACGATCTCCAAGCCATGATAGGTAACCGCCTTGATCTCCGTGTGGATCCTGTGGCGCGCGGGATCGATCCTCTCGCCTTTGATGGTGGCGAGCAGTCTCTCATCCGTGAGTTGCTCGATATTGAATTCTCCGAATACCATCCCCTCCGTCGCATGTCGAAAGTTCAGCTCCGACAGCCATTGGACCATCAGTGAGCCGCGGTCGCCGGCTTCCAGCTCGATCCGTGCTCTCTGCTGAGATCGGACCGACTCAGGTTCGGTGATCAAAGCGAACATTCCCCAGGCCGCTCGTTCGAACAGTTGTCTCATATCGCCGGCGTGAACTACGATGCCCGCATCGGCCGTGTGCTCGATTTCCTCCATCCAGTCTGGTTGCGTCACGTCAGTTCTCGAGGTCGTAGTGAGCGCGGCATTCCTTTTCACGCCCCCGAACGACTCGCTTCCCTTTCAGCGGCCCGCTGCCCGCGGTGACCACCGTGCATTGGTTTTCGGCGCCGCTTTCCTCGCGGTAGTAGATGACTACCCAATCCCTGGTTTTGCCCAGCTCGTGAGCCCGGGCCGTGTTGGAGTACAACGCCGTGAACGACCACCCGGATTCATCCGTGTGTAATAGTGGAAGCCAGGCTTCGCCCTCGGGGTTGAATCGCTTCGGGGCGATCTTGCGAAGCTCCCCGCGTTCCGCCTTTTTGCGGTAGAGTTCGTCGATACTGAGAAGCAGGTGCACCGAGGGCTCGTCTCGTCCGGCGGTGCGCTGGCGTGCTTGGCGACGGGCCGAACGGCTCAATTTGCCGCTGAGGGCGTCGCGGATGCCGGCGATCCGTTGGCTCCCCAAACCCTCTATTTCAGCCAATCGCCCATCGTAGGCGGCCACCTCGAGTTCCTCCAGCGTATCGATTCCGAGTTGCGAGTGAATCCGGCTCGCGAGTTCCCGGCCGATTCCCGGCAACCCTGCAAAGGTGTGCTCAGGGGTTAACTCGCTTTCCAGACGCTCCAGCAACGGCAGGCTGCCGGTCTCCACCAGCTCCTCGATAGCCCCGGCGAGCTTCGACCCTATCCCTTCCATCTGCTCCAGCGCATCTCTGCCGTTCTCTTTCAAAGATTCTCGAACGGGCTCGCCGGCCTCGCGGATTTCGCGCGCGGCGCGACGATAGCTGCGCACTCGGAATCCGCTCTCCTCCTGCAGATCCAGCAAGTCCGCCACGCGGTCGAGCCTGGCGGCAATCTCGTCGTTGGTCATTTCGGGATGCGTCACGCGCAGAGCTTTCGTCCATGGTTTTACACCAATAATAAGCCTGCTGATTCTCGCACCAGAGTCAATCGGGTTCTATCCGGATCTGGGCTAGGAATACGACCTATGGGACGGCGACGGATGCCCAAAAACTCATTCGCCCCATGCCACACTCCAGCTCTCCGGACAGGCCGATTACGCGGCGGCATACTTGGCGACCGAGAGAAGAAAGAGTTCCTCGCCACTCACCCCGCGTCTTCGTCTGCTGCGGCAAATGCTATCGGGAGTCCCAAATGAATTTCACCAGAGTCTTCCTCACCACCGGGTTCGTCATTGCCATGTGGGGGTTGCCGGTCTCGCCCATTCATGCCCAGGAGCAATGGACCCCCGGGCTCGCGCTGGAGGTCGAACGAGTGAGCAACGTGATGGTCTCGCCCGACGGCAACCGCGTCGTGTTCCAGGTTGCGGAGGCAGCGATGGATGGAGAGCGAAGTGAGTGGTTGTCGCACCTGCATCTCGTACCCGTGAACGACGACGAACTTCCTCAGGAATCGCGACGCCTCACGGAGGGCGAATTCAATGCCGGTACTCCCTTCCGAGGGAACGCTTTCGATTGGTCGCCGGATGGAGAGACCATCGTATTCATCCACGCTCCGACGCCCAAAGTGGACGACTGGACCCGGGCGGACGTCTCGCTCGTGGACGTCGAATCAGGCTCGACCGCCCGCTGGCCACCACCCCGGCCGCCGAAGGCCAGCCCTTCTACTCGCCCGACGGGCGCTGGATTGCCTTGACCGTCAGTGACGGCCCACACACCTGGGCCTTCACGTCGCGAGTGCACGTGGTCGGCGGCGGCGGCGCTCCTGGACAGCCCGAAATCCGCCGTGCATACTTGTGATCGATGGCCCGTCAGGCACTGTCGACGACAAACAACACAAACTCTTGCTTGAGACGCCGTCTCAGCGCCGCCATGTTCCCCATGAAACGCAACAAAACCACCACACCGTTTCGGCTCCCTGAACCCCGAGGCCACACATGGATCACCTCACTTCGTTCCTCACCGAGACACTCGAAGCCTGGCGGGATGTGCGCGCGGGGATCATAGACGAGGTCGCAAATATCCCGGAGGATAATTTCGATTTTCGCCCTACGCCGGCTGCCAAGAACGTCGTCGAGTTGGTGCAGCACATTCTCGAGGTTTCGATGATGATGACCGGCGAGCTCACGCGGCCGGATACAAACCTCAAACGTCTGCCGTTCCCCGAGTTACTCCGAGAGTACGCCGCGGAAGCTCATCGGGCGACGACCAAGGAACAGTTACTTGGATTGTTGGAATCGCAGTTGAGCGATGCCGCAGAACAGTTCCGCAGGGCGGGTGACCTGGCTCTCATGCAGTTCCTGGAGCAATTCGACGGGAGTCCCGGCACGAAGATGCAGTGGCTTCATCATGGCATTGCCCAGGAGATGTACCATCGTGGGCAGTTGGCCCTCTACGCCAGGCTCATGGACATAGAGCCCGCATTGACAAAACGGATACGCGGGGCGGATCAGTAGCTCAACACCTCCAGTCCGGGCACCCTCTGAAAATGCCGCTCATCTCGCGTAACGAGCGGCATACTGTGTGCGATCGCGGTAGCCGCAATCCACAAATCGTTTGCGGCGATTAGGAGTCCATTCGCCTGCAGGAACCTGAACGCCTTGCCGTACTCCCAGCAGACATCCTGCGTATACGGCAGAACGCGGAAAGGTGCAATGAACTGTTCCCACTTTGCCCGATCGTTCAGTGAGACTCCTGCCGCCAGTTCGCCGGCTACGGTAAATGTGATATGCAGATGCGAGGTGGGGTGTGCCGATAGAAAACCCTGCGCCGGACCCTCGCCTCCATATGCGAGCTCCCTCTCCAAATCGATCAGGAACGTTGTTTCCACTATCAGCTTGTCTGCCACTTGTCGCTCGGCGGGCTGTCCGATCGCTTTGCCTCTTCCACGTCACTCAACTCATCAGTCGAATAGAGAGGACCGCGTTCCCGAACCATTTTGAGGTATTGGACTCCCTCGACCGGTTCGTCGGCCCATTGCGCGCGCATTACCACGGCGCTGAACGATTCGTTGGGGCGCCGCCTCGCGCGTCTGAGGCGCTCGTACGCTTCGAGTGACAGAGAAATCGTCTTGGTGGACATAATGCAACATGCATATTCTGTGCATTTACGTCAACTCAAGGTGTTATTGCTCCATCGCGGGTGCATTACACTGCGCAACGTGCATGCATATCTCATTGCAGCTCGCAGACGTCTACATGGGATTGCCTCTCTCTGCGACCAAGTGAATTCGTTGCCGTATAACCTCAAAAACAAGCGGCGCCGGGTTTCGGTTGAAGTCTGCTGCCCGCCCTCAGCGAGCAGACCTGCAAGCACCAATACTTTCGCGGTCGAGAACATCCTCGAGCACGTCTGAAGTCGTACAGCAGCGGTTCGCCGTGCCAGCAAACGGAGCGTTAGATCGCCCGCAGCCATGTTCGGCTCAGTCACTTGCGAACCTCCCGCAGCAAAGAATCGACACCTAGCTTTGCCGACCATTTTCGACTTAATCCCAATCCAGCTCTGCTGTGGAATCGATGATGTCCCGCACGTCACGTTGCTGGAGTTCCGATCAGGTTTCTCGCGCCGACTCCAGCTTTGAGATGATCAAGTCTTCCGGGGCAACCACAAAAACGTACGTTCCCTGGACATCGATCTGACGGCGGCGTTCGAATTCGATCCGCCGGTAAGTGCTCGGTTTTCGCACAATGGAGGCGGCCTTGATGATCCACTCGTTGTGTATGATGTTGAACATGCCGACGCGGTCGATTGCCTCAGCTACTGCGCCCCGATCGATATATCAATCCGGTTGGAACATGGTAGCCAAGGTGTCGACGTCACTTCGACCAACCGCAACAACCAAATCGATGTCACGCGTCATCCTGGGCGTCGCGTACACCGCCATCGCCATCGAGCCGGTAAGCATGTAGTCGATTGCGGCGCTCGTGAGCCTATCGGCAATCTGTTTCGCGAACCCGAGTTGCTCGTCCATAATTCGAAAGATATGCGGCGGCTCGGAAATGAAACAACAAACGCGCGCCGATTCTCGTTTCCTCCTAGCGTTCTCCCTGCATGACTTCCACCGGGTTCGTCCGCGTGGCCGCGAGGGCCGGGATCAGACTCGCCGCCAGAGCGACTCCGAACAAAACCAAACTCGCACCCAGGTAAGTGAGCGGGTCTGTGGGCGCCACTCCGTGGAGCAGGCTCCGAATGAAGCGGGATAGCACCAGCGCTGTTACGAGGCCCAAGCACAACCCCGCAGCAGCCAATGCCATGGAGCCTCGTACGATCTCCCAAAGCACCCTATCCCGCTGGGCTCCCAGGGCTATTCGGATTCCGATCTCGCGCGTTCGTACAGCCACGGACCGTGAAACCACTCCGAAGATGCCCACCATGGCGAGCACTGCGGCAACGCCGGCAAAGATGCCGATCAGGAGCATGTTGAAGCGAGGCCTGACCAAACGGCTTGCCAGCAGCTCGTCGTAGCTCCGTACCGTTCCGACCTGCAAGTCGGGGTCGACTTCTTTGATCTTGTCGCGGACGAGCCCACGGACATTGTCGGGGTCCCCTTCCGTGCGGATCACGAAGTGAGTGTAGGGGCGGGTGTACTGAGCTTGAGGCCAATACATCTCGGGCTCTACGGCGGCGTCGGGGTCCAGTGGCGGAACGTCGGCAACCACGCCCACCACCTCCCGGGTCGCCTCGCGCATCTTCAGCCGGATTCTCTGACCCAGCGGTTTCTCGCCGGGCCAAAGGAGATCGGCCAGAGTCTCGTTGACGATAATTACCTGAGGCGAATCCTCGTCGTCTGCTCGCGTAAATTGGCGGCCTCTGAGCAGCGGGATCCCGATGGTGGAAAAGTAGCTCGGGCTGACATCGTACCAGCGAGCCTGGTGCCCTTGATCTCCCGTGGCGGCTTCTTCCTGCGGCAGAACCAAGTCGGGCTCCCACCCACCAAACAAGGGTCCCGCCGAAGTGCGGGCCACCGCTGACACACCCGGAAGTGAGCCCAACTCCTCATCCAGAGTCCGATAGAGGTTTATGAGATCGCCTGATGACGAGTAGCCGCCCGTGCTGGAGGAGTTAGACACCACCAGGAGACGGTCCCGATGGATGCCGGGCTCCCAGCGGTAGAATGACGCGAAGCTCCTGACCAGAAGTCCTGCTCCCGCTACGAGCACCAAGGCCAGAGTCACCTCCGAAACGACCAGGGCCCCGTTCAAACCGCGCAGTGGGTACCTGGCCTTTCCGTGGCGCCCGCTTCCCAGAGCCGTGACCGGATCAGCGCGGGAAACCTTGAGCAGGGGTGCCAGCCCCAAGAGGAGCGTGGCGAGAACCGCGAGGCTCAACGTGAATAGCACCACGCCCGCGTCGAGACCGACCTCGTTCAGTCGTGGGATGCCCGGAGGCGCGAGCGACAGGAAAACCGGCGTCCCCACCGAGGCAAGTATCAACCCGACACCCGCGCCGGCCATTGCCAGGACCAGACTCTCCGCAATCAGGAGTCCGGCAAGGCGCCCCGGTCCGGCACCCAGCGCCGTTCGGACTCCGAACTCCGTCTCTCGGCTCGACATCCGGGCCAGGATCAGGTTGGCGATGTTCGCGCACGCGATCAGGAGCACCAACCCCACGGCGGCCAGAAAGAAGATGAGAGTGGTTCTGACCTCACCTACGACCCGGTCCTTGAGTGTGGTTAGCTGAAGTCCCCACTCCGCATTCTCCTGGGGATACTCTTCCACCAGTCCCCTACGTACCGCCGCCATCTCCTGCCGCGCCACATCCAGGGTGACCGAGGGAACGAGCCGGCCCACAGCATAGAAGCCCCTCCAATCCCGGCGGTCGGCGGCGCGCGGATCAAAGTGGAGCGGAAGCCATATCTCCGCGCTCCTCTGCTCCAATGCGGGAGGCTTCCGGCCTTTCTGGAGCACGCCGATGACCTCATAACGCTCGCCATTCAAGGAGAGACTCGTCCCGACGATGCTGGAATCGGCTCCGAAACGCGCTCGCCAGAAATCATGGTCCAAAACTGCTCGCTTACGGTTCCCCTCACGTTGGTCGTCAGCGACGAACACACGGCCCAGCGCCGGCGCATAGCCCATCACCCTGAAGAACTCGGGCGTGGCAATCAAGGTGTTAACGCTGAAGCTCGCGTCCTCGGTCTGCAGAATGTGGCCCCACCACCGGAAGACGCCGATCTCCTGAAAGGAAGAACTCCTTTCCCTCCAATCCGCCGCGTTTGGGGTGGAAGCGGTGATACAGCGTTGTAACTCATCCGGCATCGTCTCGCAGAGGGCCACCAATCTGCCGGGCTCGGGATAGGGAAGCGTTTTCAGAACCACCCCATTTACTACACTGAACATCGCACTGTTGGCGCCGATGCCGAGGCCCAAGGTGACGATCGACGCGAGCGCGAAGATCGGACGACGGGCTAAAGACCGCACACCGAGCTTCACGTCCCGCGCGACGCTCAGGAGCAATTCCCTCTTTTCCACGTTACGAGCAGATCCAACCGTTCCATTGGCGGCACGAATCGCAACGCGCCCATTATGCAGCCGTTCGGCCACGGCGCAGCGCACCGCATCCAAGACCGTCACGATCCACAGTCGCACCGTTGCCCCCAATCCACAGCTCCGTGCACTAGAATGAGCGGCTGCAAAGGTCGACTCCATTGCATCGCCGAACCGGCGGCGGAAGCTTCGCGGGTACAGGCCCAGAAGCATACGGAAAACTCGTTGCGACGGCCGCATCGCTACACGTATCCCAGCTTCTTGGACTCCGCGACCAGAGCCTCGAGTCTCGCACTCTCCGCACGGACCACGTCATGCCCCAGTTGGGTCAGCCGATAGTAGCGGCGACGGGGGTCGTCCCGATCTACCACCTCCGGCTCCACCTCCTCCAAGAGCCCTTCCTCCAACAGCCGCCTGATGTTCCGGTATAGATGTCCCGTGCCGAGGTTCACCGCTCCTCCGGAGCGTTGCAGCACCGATTGCATGATCGCGTACCCGTGTCTTGGCTCGTCCGCCACCGCCATCAGTATGAGGAATACGGTCGACTTTACGGGGAGGAACTCGGATACGTCATTCATCAGGCACCTGCCGGCTGGTTGCAACTATCTGCAATATGCATATAGCGATCATGAAGATATGACGGATTTCGCAGCGTGTCAAGATCGATCGTCGAGTGAGCCGATGAGTTGGAAGACTCCATTCCCGCGTTGCAAGATGCGCCATAACCAGGCGTTCAGCGTCACCCCTTCGGCGGCCCGCCGCGCCCCAGCCCCAACCATTCCCAGTGACTTCGAGTGTCATGAATCCGCTGGGGATTGGCACCGGTGGGGGCGGAAACGCCGGAATTTCAGGCCGCCATGTGTCGGATAGGGTCGTAACATGGTAGACTGCTCGTGCGACACACTGTGCGAGTGTTACATAACCGATTCCTTTGATGCCACCAGACAGGTTTGGGTTCCCATGAAAGACCATTGCGCTTTCCGAGCAGATAGACTCTTCGTTTCCATTATCGCGGCGGTTTCGGTCCTGGCTCCGGGTTCGACGGCCGCTGCTCAAGACCCGCCGAGGTTCGTCATCGAAATCGAAGGCGGCCCGGTCTGGCAGAGCCGCAACGATTTGCAGATCCCCAACGACGCATCGGGAACCAGGTTCTCCCTCGTGGATTTGGCGGGTACGGGTCCACAGCCCGCCGGCCGGCTCTATCTGACCTGGAACATCAGCGAGCGGCACGGCCTGCGCGCACTCCTCGCTCCGCTGTCGTTCACCGAAGCCGGCACACCTGACGAAGCGATCGACTTTGCCGGCGAGAGTTACCAGGCCGGGACGTCGCTCGAAGGGACCTACAAGTTCAACTCCTGGCGGCTGGGCTATCGCTACCTGCTGAATGATGCGGAGCGGTTGAAGCTGTTCATTGGGTTCACGGCCAAGATACGTGACGCAAAGGTGGAACTCCAACAGGGAGGCACATCCAGCAGGAAGACGGATGTCGGCTTTGTGCCGCTCCTGCATCTGGCCGCGGATTGGCGCTACACGGATTCTTGGCGGGTCCTGTTCGACTTTGACGGACTGGCCGGAGGACCGGGGCGCGCGTTCGACGTCGCCCTGAAGCTGGGCTACGACATTACCGACCGCTGGGGCATCGCCGCGGGTTATCGAACCATTGAGGGCGGAGCCGACGTGGAGCCGGTCTACAGCTTCGCCTGGCTGCATTATGCGGTGGCTTCGATGACCTGGCGGTTTTGAAGGCGGGTACACAGCCCAAGAACAAGCGCGCTAAGCGTTGGTCATTGGATGCGCCTGTAGACGACCAAGACCGAGACGCCGGCATGAGAATGACGACCCTTTGAGATTGAAAGAAACAAATGGGCTGCGCCCTCTGCTCCACGACAATTGCCCGGAGCGCAGCCCGTTGCAGCAGCTCGGACTCGCTGGGTCAAAGAACCGTCTATTCTATCTGTTGTATTCCTCCACCCACCTCGCGTGCTCGGCCGTGGCTTGTTCGCGCAGGCCGGGATCCATGATCAGGCGTAATCCTGAGGCCGCCATCACCTTGGCGGTCAGGATCAACGACCTGTGACCCGCTTCACTCACGGTAATGTCGGCATTCTCCTGGGAATGGCCGGCCGCCTCGGGTATTCCTTCGGTTCCGATGGACACGTGAGCACCGGGCACTGCGATCGTCGCGGAACCCGTCTCTTCCCACTGCCTGGGAACTCGCAGCTCCCCGACGTTCGCTCCCCCGTAGTCGACCGCGTACTGGAAGGTGATATCGTTCAGGGTGCCCACCGAGATGCCCGGCTTGTACTCGCCGTAGTGGTCGATATCCACGGTGGTAGCGGTAGACATGGCCGCTCCCCTGGCCATGTTGTCCAACTCCTCCACCTTTGCCGCGATTTTCTCGCCGGCCTGTCCGGGACTCATGGAGCCCGTCGGTGTCTCATCGATGAGGTGGCGAATCCACATCGTCGCCGACGCCGTTATCGGCACGATGTTCGGAGCGACGCCGCCGTCGCTCACGATCCCGTGAAACCTGAATTGAGGCTCGGAGTGCTCCCGCATCATGTCGACCGAGTGGAACAGGAGGAACACCGCATCCAGGGCGCTCCGGCCGTCCCAAGCGCTCTGCGCATGCGCGGACTTGCCATGGAACCTGTATTTCATCTGGCGTATGTGTCGAGCGGCGAACCCCCCGGGATAACGTAACGTCTCACGCGCCGTTCCGTGGGAGCGAAACATGAAGTCTATCCCGTCCAGGTAGCCCGAATTGGCCATGGCTGCCTTCGTGGGAGGCCCGACCTCTTCCGCGGGCATCCCAATGACCCAGACGCTACCGGGCACGTTCTCTTCGTCCATCACTTTCGCAAGCGCAATGGCGGCACCTATTCCCGTGGGCCCCTGCATGTTATGCTGGCAGCCGTGAAACGGAGGTTTCCCACGAAGCGCGTCGTACTCGACGGCAATTCCGATCACTGGATGCTCTTCCCTGCCCTGGTACTTGGCTTTGAACGCGGTGGGTAGTCCGGGCGGGCCGTCATAGTCGTCGGCAAGCCCGCCGATGATCTTGAATCTGTCGAAGCTCGGGTCGAGGCCGGGAACACCTATCTCCACCTCGAACCCGTGCCTCTCCAACTCCTCCGCGAGCCTACTCGCCGCTTCGAACTCGAGAAATCCCGGCTCCGGATTGTGGTACATCCAATCGCTGAGTTCCAGAAGACGTGGCGCCAGTGCGTCAATCTCGGCATCGACAGCCGCTCTGAGCTCGCTGGTGCGGCGCGACTCTTCCGGTATTACGCGAGCGGCATTTTCTGTTTGCGCCAAAGCAGGGTGAACGAAGAGAACAAAAAACGCAACAACAACGAAAACGGTCTTTCTTGACGGCATGTCTAACTCCCTACATCTCGGAGTCGCCCCCGGGAGACCTCGTACCCATGGCAAACTCAGGTTGAATGACCACTAGGGATCCCTATCATCCGCCCAATTATGCGGTCACGAATTGAAACTGTCCAGAGATCAGAAATGGGCTCTACCAGCCCGTCACCGTCCTCGGGATATATCCCGGGTTGCGGTAAAGGCCCGTTCCGCCGAAAGGTTTTCGACGTTCCGAAGGCTGAGGCGAGATTCTTCAGTGCATCGCTTCTGCAATCACGGCTGTGGGAAAGGGGAAATCCTACCCCTTAATCCACCCCGGCGAAGAGCGAGGAATTCCGCGGCACAGAAAACGGGGACGCGACTCCCACTGCAGCCGATTGCACGGCCGCAGAGACTGTGCCTCTACTCGCCGATACCGCTCAGCGGAGCTGGGCCAGTTTCTCGTTGATCATCCGGATGTGGCTGATTTCTTCCTTGATGATGGAGTTCACCTTGCCCTCGGAGAGATCCCCCGGCACCACCATGTCCAGGGACGTGTAGAAGACCACTGAGTCCTTTTCGCGGTCCAAAGCGAATTTCAGGGTATCCTCGATCGAGCCGTGTTGCTCGACGAAATCGGTGTAGTCCTGTTCGACGGGGAAAACCTGCCTGTCGGCAACGGCCCGCAGATAGAGCTCCACCTCGCCATATGGATCCCAGGTGAGATCCTTCTCGCCGGCGTCCTTCAGGCGAGCATGCAGGTCCTTGAAGATCTTGATGTGTCCTTTTTCCCAGTCGGCCAGCTCAGTTAGGAGTTTTTTGGTGTCCTCATCCGAGGCCTTTTCCGCTGCGTGGCGGTAGAACTTCTCGCCGTTCTTCTCTATGTCGACGGCAATCGTGAAGATCTCGTCTATGTTGAATTCTTGCTGCATCTTATCTGTACCTTCCCGGAGGTGAAGCAGTTCTCGTTCGACTCGAAACATACTCTGACGGACGCACGTGCGCCCCAAGAGGGTATCGTGAACTTAACTGGTCCGAGTTACTGCTGCAGCCCGGCTCACGGGCGTTGGTTTTCTCACGGTAGCCGTATTCCACTCATTGAAGCAGCGTTGCCGCTGTAGCGGTTGTCCTCGTTGTTTCTCTCATACGAATGGAAAGATCATGAGTTGAGGCCACCAATCCGAGGCCCTGTGAGAGCCATAGCTCGGGTAGCGCCCTTTGTGGCACCTGACAAAGCTCCTTGTAGACATCATCTTACCTGAGGGCGGGCCGAGCCCGAACGCCTCGGACTGCGCGAGCACCAAGCGGTGACAAAACTCAAAACCGTGGAGTCGGCTGAACGAAATGGATAGTCTCAAAGGCCATCTGCTCATCTCCAGCGGCGGCCTCTACGATCCGAACTTCCGCCACACTGTCGTGCTGATAGGCCAGCACAGTGACGACGGGGCGTTGGGCGTAGTATTGAACCGCTCCTTGGAAATCACAGTCGAGGAGGCCATCCCGGCGCTGAGTGAGTTGGTGTCCCCCGGCGCACAGCTCTTCCAGGGCGGTCCGGTGCAACCCGAGATGCCCGTGCTTCTCGCCGAGGTCGCTCGGCCGGAATTGGCGGACCTTCCAGTGTTTGATTCCGTCGGTTTTTTGGTGGGCGACGTATCCGCGGAAGTCGCGCCGAGCATTCTCAGGGCGCGGGTGTATGCGGGTTACTCCGGCTGGGGCCCCGGCCAGCTCGAGGCTGAAATGGAAGCAGACAGTTGGATTGTCGAGCCGGCAAAGGTGGATGACGTCTTCACGGACGAGCCCGATTCGCTTTGGAGCAGTGTGCTACAGCGCAAGGGACCCGACTATGACTTCCTTTCCCGGATGCCGCACGACCCATCGACGAACTGACGGCTAGCAATACGCACCTCTACTGACCCGAGAGGGCTTCCAAAGCGAGTCAGCTGACATCGTCCCATAAAGAACAGACGCGCCAGTCGGCAAACCATACCATGCAGATTGCCACTTGACACCGAAGTGAGGAAACCGGAGTGCTCAGGTGGGAAACGAGACGTGGCAGGCGGAAACATTCCACCCGCCGGCGCAACCTAGCGCGGATGGAGGCGCAGCGATCATAGCCGGCGGAGTATTTCTCCTGACGACTGACGTTTTCGCCGGAAGCAAGACCGGCTGACGGAAACGAAGGCAGGCTTTTCGGAGGCTGGGGAACGTCTGCCCCGGGGTGCAGCAAGTTTTCTCCTACGTGAAGAAGTTTCCCCGCAACGAGAGAAAACGTGCGATTGCCGAGGTCAAATTGCCTACCGCCTTAGGAAGCTTCACTTAGATCCCGGGAAGTTTCCTGTATGCGTCGGAAAGCTTTCCCTGCATCGCGGAAAGCTTTCCATCGGCATTGGAAACTTTCTATCGGCGAGAGATAATTTTCCCGAGCCAAGAGCAAATTACCGGCGGCGAAAGCAAACTTGCTATCGTGGATGTAGGACGAACTCAACGCTGCGCGCGAGACCACCACCGCGCACCTGGAGATTCCACCCTCGAGGTAGGATTGTATATTACGTGCTAGCGTCTGCTAGCACGGAGGTGGCCATAATGGCAACCGTACAAATCAACGCACGCATAGATGCAAAGCTCAAGAAGGCTCTCGACGAGTATTGCCGCTCAAACGGTATCGTCATGAACCACTTCATCCAGAATGCTCTTCTGGATCGACTCGAGGAAATGGAAGACGTCGAGGATCTCAAGGCCATCCGTCACGAGCCGACGCGACCGCTGTCGGAGGTGCTGAGAGAGTTGAACCTAGATGGCTCCGTATAGGATTGAAATCAGCCAATCGGCCGAGAGACAGCTAAAGAAGCTCAGCAAGGACAACCGGCGCCACGTAGCCAAAGCAATACTGGCGCTCGGGGACGACCCTTACCCCAAGGGATCGCGAAAACTCTCCGGCTACGACGACGTCTTTCGTATTCGTGTCGGCGAGTTCCGCATCCTCTACAGCGTTTCTGATAAGAAGCTGATCGTGATTATTCTGAAAATCGGCAAGCGGAAGGATACCTATCGGTGACCAAAACGAGAGTCTCCGGAACACGACTATTGGAAACAAACCAGGAGGTTGTGTGAGAAACACCCTAAACAAGCTCGCAGTTACGCTCGTGTTCGCTGGATTCGTCCACGGCGGGGCTGCAAATGCACAGACTATGACAACGCCCACCACGCGGGAAATGAACTATCTCTGCTGGCAGGAGTTCGGTGAGCTGGTTCCCGAGGCGATAAACACGGTACTCGTCCCACTCGGTTCGCTGGAGCCGCACGGCGTCATTCCCAACGGCACGGACAATCTGGCGCCGGAATCGATGGCCAGGGACATTGCCGAACGAACAAACTCGCTCATTGCACCGACGCTCAACTACGGCATAACCCCCGCGATGGAAGCCTACCCTGGCGCCGTTTCTATCTCGCCGGACGCGTACAGAGCGTTTGTATCCGACATGCTGGGCAGTCTCGCCGACAACCATTTCCGGAACATCATCCTGCTGAACGGTCATGGAGGCAACACGGAGACCCTCCAATCCTTGATCACAGAGATCTCGAGCGAAAATCGGGTTCGTGTGCTGTTGGTGAATTGGTGGAGCCTTACATCGGATATCGCGCGGGAGATATTCGGAGACATCGGCGGACACGCTGCCAGTAACGAAACCGCGTACATACAGGCCTCGTATCCCGAGCACATACACAGCGAACGCTATTCGGAGGGCATGACCATGGCCACCGACCCGGCGTGGTCGGCTGCGCCCGTACCCTACACGATCAGTCTCTACGTCGAGGGCGAGGGATACCCCACCTTCGACCAGGGTCAGGCGGACCTCTTCTTCGAGAGGGTCAATGCTCGCGTGGCCGAATTGATAAACGACGTGATAGCGCGCTGGGACAGGGCTGGAGTGAATTGAGGCTGCGGTGGTATTTGCCGCGAGCTACAAAGGAACCGAGCGGCTCGAGCCCGAATGCATGGAGCGTAGACCGGGTATTGTCAGCTCGAGCCGGCACGGTTTCGCGATTGAATAGGAATACGCACTGGCATTGTGGGAAGCGTCCCTGGTCCGGTGCCTTGAGCCGTAGCCGTGTCACAGAAACTCACGCCGAGCCCATTGGACCTCGGTTGAAATGGGGACATCTCCCTCCGGGGATCGCGAGGCGTTCTACTGAGACGTCACGACCGTAGTTTCGTCGGGGAGATTCGGCACCATACACAGAAACTCGAACGGCTCTTCTGCCAGGTTCTCGTACGAATGAGGCATGCCCGCGGGGATGTACACCACGTCATCTCTCTTGACCTCCAGGATTTCATCCCCGATCACCACCCTGGCTCGTCCCCGTAGCACGTACTGTTCGTGCTCTACGCTGTTGGTGTGAAGCGGCATACTGCCTCCGGGCCCCATGCTGAACTTTCGCATTGCAAAGTGGGGTCCCTCGTCGGCGCCTATTAGAACCTGGCGTCGGATGGAGGTTCCGGTTGAAATCGTCTCGGACGGAATGGAATCAGATGGGCGTGCTGGCATGAGTCGACCTCATATTTGATCTTTACTTTGACATGAAACCGGTTCTTTCACCTCGATCCCGGTTTCTTCAACCCCATAAAGTTATGTCGGAGTGAGAAAAATCGTGCTGCGCTTGGCGTTGCTGACATGCACTGAATGTTTGCTCGGCTATTCGGTATCCTGCGATCCTGCGGCCGTGCGCCCGGCATGACCGTCTCGATCCATGACTCGGCGGGATAGGCGGCGTGGTCCGGACCAGAGAGATTGCAATGAACATTAGCATCGGCGGTCGACGTTTTTCGGCTATGACGGCTGCCGCCACAGCCGTATCGCTTGCTTGCGCCGCGGGCCCGCCGGGAGGCAGCGACCTGGACGGCTCGCTCGCAAACGACGGGATCGAGTTCCGCGAGGCGTGGATCCCCATGCCCGACGGCGTAAGGCTGTCTGCCGACCTCTGGATTCCCGAAAGCACCGATGCGGAGGCGGAGCATCCGGTGTTGTTGGAGTACCTGCCCTATCGAAAGAACGAATCGCGATCGCCGCGCAACTATCCGCTCTTCACCTACTTCGTCCGGCACGGCTACGCGGTTGCGCGGGTCGATATCCGCGGCACCGGCAACAGCGAAGGCAAGTTGATCGAATACGAGTACACCGACCAGGAACAGGAGGACGGCGAAGTAGTCATCGACTGGCTCTCGAAACAGCCATTCTCCAACGGCAACGTCGGCATGTTCGGCATCTCCTGGGGCGGCTTCAACTCCATCCACATGGCGATGCGGAACCCACCGGCTCTGAAGGCGATAATAGCCACCGATGCCACCGACGATCTGTACGAAGACGATGTTCATTACATGGACGGGATCGCCCACGTCGACGCCTACGAAGCCGGTCAGGACCTGACCAACATCGTGCCGGCGCCACCCGGCTACATCATCGACGACGAGTACTTCGAGAACCGCTTCGACACCGAGCCCTGGATGCTGATCTACAAGAAGCAGCAGCTCGACGGCCCGTTCTGGGACCGCGCGTCGCTCAACACCCGATATGAATCGATCCGGATTCCGACGTTCGTGATAGGTGGCTGGTACGATGGCTATCGCGATGCGGTGGGGCGCATGCTCGAGCACTTGGGAGCACCGGTCAAGGCAATGGTGGGCCCCTGGGCACATTCGTTCCCTCACAACGGATACCCGAAACCGCAGATGGAGTGGCGCCGCGAGGCGGTGCGTTGGTTCGACCAGTGGCTCAAGGGCGAGGACACCGGCATAATGGAAGAGCCTGCGCTCGCGGTCTACGTTCGCCACTGGTATCCACCGGACGTGGCGCTGCAGGAGGTACCTGGAGAGTGGCGTTTCGAGGAGGGGTTCCCGATCGACCGCACCGACTACCGCAGTTTGTTCCTCTCCGCCGACCACTCTCTCCGGAACCGAGCGCCGAGCGCCGGAGTGCACTCACTCGAATACGATCCCACCGTGGGCAAGGAGGGTGGAGGTCCGGTAATGTGGTGGGGCGACCCAACACCCGACCAGCAACCCATGGATGACGCCAGTCTCGTGTACGATAGCGAGCCGCTGGAGGAGGAGATCGAGATACTCGGCTTTCCGCGAGTCTTTCTGAACGTCTCTGCCGATGCGCCGCTGGCGAGCTGGGTGGTGCGGCTGTCGGATGTTGCCCCGGACGGCTCGGTGACGCAGGTGACCGGCGCCGGATTCAACGGCGCGCATCGAAACTCGTCGCGGAATCCAGAGGCGCTCGAGCCCGGTAGCGAGTACCAGCTCGAGATCGAGCTTCACTTCACATCGTGGGTGTTCCAGCCGGGGCACCGCATCAGAGTGGCGGTCACCAACTCGCAATGGCCCATGTTCTGGCCGACGCCCTACTCGATGACCACTTCCATGCGGCTCGGCGGCGAGAACGCCTCCCATCTCGTGCTACCGGTGATTCCATATGAAGCTCGTCCTACCCCTGACTTTCTGCCTCCTGCAGAACCCACACCCGAGTTGCCCGGCTTCGGTCGCCTGGCGACGGACGGAGACGAAACGACAACATCGGGATACGCGGAGGTAGAGGGCTTCTCGTTCGACGAAGAAACCGGAAGGGCCACCCTAGTTGCTACCAACGATTTCGGGTATCAGTATCCCTGGGGGCAGGCGCGCAGGTCGCAGAAGATCACGCACACGACTCACAAACACGATCCGGCCAACACTTCCGTGCGCACCGAGTACGCGAGGAAGATCATCGTCGGCGAACGAGAGCTGATCTTCGAGGCCGAGCTGGATTTTAGCAGTGACCTCGAGAACTTCTACTACGTGTACACGCGCAAGGTCATCGAGAACGGCGACCTGATATACGAAAAGACGTGGGACGAGACGATACCGCGAGTATTTCACTAGGTTCACAAAAACCCGCCGGGGATCGCAGGGGCCCGTGCGCAGAGCCATGCACCTTCCTTGTAGGAGAGTTCTTGCAGTTGCGTGCTCCTTGTTACATCGTGATTGAGTCCGCATTTGATGTCTTCGAGTACATGCCCCGCCTCCAACAACACCGCCACGGGGCTGGATACGCGATCGGCCGGCGCAGTAAGACCGTCATTCATCCCAGCCAAGTATGTGGCCCCGAAACAAACCTGTCCGGGGATCCCGAGTGGAACTTGCGACGTCCTGCCAGCGACTCGGATTCTGAGAAACGCGGAATTTCGGCGTATGCCAGTTGAACAAAGGATCTCGCAGACGTATTCGTCGTGAGGATCAGGGGCGGACTACACTATTTGGGGCAAGCGGTGGATCAAGACGGGAATGTAGTCGGCATCCTCGTTTGCCAGCACTGTAATGCCCACGCTGCCTGGGACCCGTTAAGTTCATAATGTAGGAAGTGGAGATCGGTACAAACCGGCGGCGACACCTCGCGGCCGCGATAGGCAGCTATAGAGAGATAGAGAGGATTGAGTTCAATCATGACCGAGATCGAAAAACCAACCATCGCCATCCCGGCAACAGAGCCATCTCTGGACGCCCCCATGGAATCCAGGTTCGGCCGGGCCGCCTTCATTCTTCTGGTGCAGCCTGAGACTCTGGAGTTCGAGGCTTTGAAGAACCCCGCCCGAGACGCCGCGAGCGGAGCCGGCATCGAAGCAGTGGAACTCCTCTCCAAGCATGATGTCCGGGGTGTCATCGCCGAGAAGCTGGGCCCCAAGGCCGAAACAGCCCTCTCGGCAGCGGGCATTCCCTTTCACCAGTGCTCTGCGAGCGGCACCGTCCGTGACGCCCTGGAACTATTCAGAACCGGGCAACTTCCTGAGGGTTCTGCCGGGGGCGGAGGCCCGAGGGAGGGCGGCTCAGGCTTGGGACGCGCCGAAGAGGGCGGCGAGACAGGAAGCCGGGGCGATGATCTCCAGGGTGGAGCTGGTTACGGAAAAGGTCGAGGAGTCGGCGGCGGCGGAGGTCAAGGTATGGGTGGTGGAGGAGGTAAGGGTCGAGGTATGGGTGGTGGAAGAGGGATGGGTGGTGGAAGGGGCATGGGCCGGGGAAGGGGCATGGGTGGCGGTGGAGGCCAGGGAAGGGGCATGGGTGGCGGTGGAGGCCGGGGCCGGGGAAGAGGGGGGCCGAATAGAGATGGAGAAGACGAGAAGGGGCGGGGATAGGAATAAAGACCGCCATCGCGAGCCTCCACGGGCATCGGCAATGATGTCCACGGCCCGGACGTAGACATTGTCATAGGGGACGTCATACACGCGGCACTGGACGGTTTCGACGTAGACTTCTGACGACGCCCGGTCCGGCCGGAAAAGCGGTGCCCGAAGGGTGGAAAACGCACTGCCGCATTCATGCGCTGCCGAGTTGAGTGTGCGACTCGGACAACCGCGTCGACCCGGTCAGGAGATCATGCTTCGGAATTCGACTGGTTTGTCTCCTTGCCGCGCAGCATATAGGTCTTGTAACCGCCGCTGATGTTTCCGGCCGTGAAACCGTATTCGCTCAGCGCGCGCGCGGCATAGTAGGAGCGCTGGCCTACGTAACAGTAGGTTAGGATTTCCCGGTCTCTGGACAGCTCATCCAAGCTGTCTCGCACCTGGTTCAGAGGCAGGTTTCGCGCCCCGTCGATGTGACCTTCCTCGTACTCGGAAGGGTCGCGCACGTCCAGGATCAGGGAGTCACCGTCGAGCGCTGTCTCCCAATGCGCCAGCGAAACGTCCCCACGCATTACATTGCCAGCGATCATGCCCGCGACGTTCACCGGATCTTTGGCCGATCCGAACTGCGGTGCGTAGCACAATTCGGCTTCCTCGAGATCGAAAACCGTCGCCTCTTTCTGAATGGCCATGGAGATCACGTCGATGCGCTTGTCCACACCCTTTTCGCCGACCGCCTGGGCGCCGACCACGCGACCGTCCTGCCTGTTGAATATAAGCTTCAAGGTGATGGGGCTGGCGCCAGGATAGTAGCCGGCGTGATGCCCAGGATGCAGATAGACTTTCTCCATTTGCTCCCAGAGGCCAAGCTTTTGCAGCGTTTTCTCTGAGGGTCCGGTGAATGCCAGCACCTGGTCCAGGATGCCGACCACCGACGTGCCCTGCACACCGCGAAACACACTGGGGCGTCCCATTATCGCATCCGCCGCGATACGCCCTTGACGGTTGGCCGGCCCGGCCAGAGGTACTACGGTTTCCCGTCCGGTCACCACGTCGCGGACCTCCACCGCGTCGCCGATCGCCCAGACGTGGGGATCGCTGGTAACCATCTGCTGGTTCACACGGATACCTCCGCTCTCACCGATTTGCAGCCCTGCCCTGCGGGCCAGCCCGTTCTCGGGCAACACGCCCATGCACAACACCACCAGGTCGCTTGACACCTGCTGGCCCGAAGCAAGGCTGACATTCAGAGTGTGCTCAACTTCGGGAGCGAAGCCGGCCACGCTCTCATTCAGGTGCAGGTGCACTCCGTGGTCTTCGAGGTTGTTTTGGACGGGAGACACAGTCTCGGCGTCGAGCACCGGCATTATTTGATTCTGCTTTTCGACAATCGTCACTTCTACACCACGTTGCACCAGGTTTTCCGTGATTTCCAAGCCGATGTAACCGGCACCCACGACCACGGCGCTAGTCGCATGATAATCCTCGATCCACTGGCGCAGCATGCGGCTGTCCGGAATGGTGCGCAGCGAGAATATTCCCGGCAGGTCGATGCCCGGAATGTCCGGTCGGATGGGTCGGGAGCCGGGGGACAGCACCAGCTCGTCATAGTTCTCGCTATAGGATTCGCCGCGGCTCGAATCGCGAACTTCGATGACGCGCCGTTCCCTATCGATGGCCGTCACTTCGCTGTGAAGGCGTACCTCGATGTTGAAGCGCTCGAGGAACAACTCCGGGCTGGCGATGAGCAGGTCATCCTCTTCTCTTATGACGTCGCCCACGTAGTAGGGCAATCCGCAGTTTGCGAAGGAGACGTAGGGACCGCGGTCGAACATCACTATCTCCACATCCTCCGAGAGGCGCCGAAGCCGCGCCGCACAGGATGCGCCGCCGGCAACCCCACCCACGATGAGAATACGTCTACGAGTCGTCATCGTGGCCGGTGCTCGTCTCACCCTGAATGCCGTCCATTCTGATGAACTCCAGTCCGCCCACCACGTTCTCCAGGTCGGCATCGCTCAGTTCGTCCATCGTGAACTCGAACCCGTGCGCCTCAGCCAATTCGACCAGATCCCTCTGCAGCCCTTCGTCTTCCGCAACCTTGCGCAGAAATGCGCTCATGGCCTGCTTCGACATTGCGACCTCCACTGTCGATTTGAGGATCTTCCAAATCTGCCGTCACCCTAGCAGCTTAGCAACGGAGATCCGCCCTTTTCTGCCCTGACGCGGTGACATCCCGCCATCTTAGTGAAGCAAGCGTAAATAGGACGCAGGCGACAACGAGCGCGCCAAGGGCGAGCCACTGAAGTGTGCCGGGCGACAGCATGCCGCCCGAATGACCATGAGACACACATTCTCCCTGAGCTTCCGCTGCATATGCCGCAAGCTGACTCAGGATCAGTATGTGTTGAGCCTCCGCGACCACATGCTATCATTTCTGTATGCTGCCTCTGCAACTCGAGGCAGGGCGCCGTCTTTTTACCTTGGCATGGAGGTCTAATGGTCCTATTTGAGAATCGTCTGAAGGTGCTCTTCCTGCTCGGCACTGCTGTAGCATTGTTCCCTGCGACAATGAGCGGCCAAGACGGTAAAGCGATGGTTCGTGCGCAGATCGACGCACAGGCGGATAAGTACGGAGAGGTTGCGCAAACCATCTGGGACTATGCCGAGGTTGGGTACCAGGAAGAGCAGAGCTCGGCTCTCCTGCAATCCACGCTGAGCGAGGCCGGCTTCAGTGTCGAGGCGGGAGTCGCGGAGATTCCGACGGCATTCGTGGCGTCGTGGGGTAGCGGCCACCCGATTGTCGGACTGCTCGCGGAGTTCGACGCCCTTCCGGGAACCTCGCAAGACAGAGTCCCATTTCCGCAGCAGATCCCGGGACAGCAAACGGGTCATGCCTGCGGGCACCATCTGTTCGGCACAGGTTCCACGGCCGCCGCGATAGCTGTCAAGGAGTGGATGGAGGCGGCAAACATTCCCGGAACGGTCCGCCTCTACGGTACGCCCGCCGAGGAGGGCGGTGCCGGTAAGGTGTACATGGTTCGGGCGGGGCTGTTTGACGATGTAGACGCCGTACTGCAATGGCATCCGGGAGACAACAACAGTGCGGGTGCAGGGAGTTCATTGGCGAACAAGTCGGCGAAGTTCCGGTTCCACGGCGTTTCCGCTCATGCAGCCGGGGCTCCTCATCGGGCGAGGTCGGCCCTGGATGGCGTCGAGGCGATGAACATGATGGTCAACATGATGCGCGAGCACGTGCCTCAGGAAACGCGCATTCACTACGTGATCACCGACGGTGGCTGGGCGCCCAACACCACGCCCGACTTCGCAGAGGTGTTCTACTACGTGCGGAATCCCGATCCGGCGAACGCGCTTACGATATTCGAGCGTGTGGCCAAGGCGGCAGAAGGAGCGGCGATGGGGACGGGAACAACGGTTGACTACGAGATCATTCACGGTCTCTACGCTCTGCTGCCCAACGAGACTCTCGCCAGGGCTATGCATGCCAACCTGGAGAAAGCCGGCGGAGTCGAGTACGACGAGTCCGAACTGGAATTCGCACGCAAACTCCGTGAGACGCTCCCCGAAGACTCACCGCCGCTGGAGACGGCAGCGAACGTCTCTCCCTTCTACGTCCGAGAGGAAGCCGGGGCCTACTCGACCGACGCTGGCGATGTGAGTTGGATCGTTCCTTCGGCAGGGATGACGGCGGCGACCTGGGTGCCGGGTACCGCGGGTCACTCGTGGCAAGCTATCGCCGCGGGTGGAACGAGCATCGGTAACAAAGGGATGAGCGTCGCCGCGAAGACGCTGGCGATGACGGCGGTCGACCTGTTCACGAAGCCCGACCTGGTGGCTGCGGCCAAGAATGAACATGAACGGCGCCGAGGCCCGGACTTCGAATACGTGCCACTGCTCGGCGACCGGGATCCGCCGCTGGATTACAGGAGGAAACCCTAACGGGAGCTTCAGCCGTCATCTTGCTTTGAAGTCGAGCAGGCACGGAGGCGTTGATGTCGCCGTTGCCGTCACTCGCTTTGCGACGCGGGCGGCACGATTCGGATCTCTTCCGCGCTGCGCGCGGAAGCCGAGAGAATCTCGAAGCGGGCTCCCCGCCACTCGAAGGAGTCGCCACGGACCGGGAACCGGCCCAGCATCAATTGAACGAGCCCTCCGACGCTGAGCACGTCCAGTCCCGGCTCCCAGGGCAGATCGAGGCGTTCGCATACCTTTCGCAATTCGGCCGTGGGAGCTGCGATGAGCGACCCGTCGGGACGGGGTACGAGTTTCTCCTCCGGCTCGTCGCTCTCGTCCTCTATCTCTCCCACGACCTCCTCGAGCACGTCCTCGAGAGTCAGGATACCGTCGACGCCTCCGTACTCATTGACCACCACGGCTAAATGGTTTCGTGTCGACTGAAACACCTGCAGCAGGTCGATCAGCGGTTTCGAGGGCGGTACGAACAGGGGCTCTCGGACGATCTCCTCCCAATCGAACTGCCCTCCGTCGCTTTCCCCGAGCCGGAAAAGGAGGTCCTTGGTGAGGACGATGCCGCGCGCGTCGTCCAACTCCTTGGTGGGACTGAACGGAAACCGGCTGTGCTGAAAAGTCCGGATGATATCGAGGTTCTCTTTAAGGCTGAGCGAGGCAGAGAGGTACCGCACGAAAGAACGGGGGACCATCACGTGCTCCGCCTTCAGATCGCGGAGGTGCGTGGCGCCTTCGATGATCTTCGCCGTGCGCGCTCCCACCACCCCCTCATTTCGTCCCAGCATGGCGAGTAGCCGGATCTCCTCGGCTGACGTCACGGGCGGCTGTTTGCCGCCGCGAAGCGAGCGCGAGATCAGCTCAGTCGTGCGCACCAGGGGCAGGAGCAGGCGTGTCAAGAATAAGATGCCGTAGGCTATTGGAGAGGCGAGGTTCGTGGCGTAGATCACCCCCAACGTCTTTGGGATGATCTCGGTGATGAGCAGCACGGCCAAAGTGAACACGATCGTGAAGATCCAGAGCGTTTCGGGATTGAAGACGTCCACGTAGCTGGCCCCCGCCACACTGGCACCGATGGTGTGCGCGATGGTATTCGCGATGAGGATCGCGCCGATCGGGGCGTCGATCTCCCTCTTGAATTTCTTCAGGATGCGGCCGGAGCGCAGCCCCGACCGTTCCATCGCCTCCACGTGCGCGTGGCCGACGGAAAGCAGGCCCGACTCGAAGATCGAGCAGAGAAAGGAGACGACTAGCGCCACGCAGATTGCTGTGACGAAGACGAACATGGACCCTCCGGTGCTGGGACTCCCGGAGGGTAATCAGCACCGCCTCTATTGTGCTACTGGAAACAGCGTGGCCGAGTTGGTCATCGGCTTCGGCTTCGACGAGCTGACGAACCTCAGCTCCGGACCGGCAAATACGTAGGGCTTTATGAGTGGGAACGGCAGTCGAAGCCGAACATCGACTGGTATGACAAACATCCTGACGTCGAAGTCGTCCAATCCCTCGTCAATGGAACCGTTCGTCTCTAATGACTGGATCGCCTTCAAGAAAATAAGGTCTTCCAGTAATAGATTTCGCCAGTCCTTGAGCAACTTTCGATTGTAACATCTGAAAATATTGTCTTGCTTTCAAAGATAAAATCATGCCTCAATACATATCATGCTAAATGACACAAATCAAGCAAAAAAATACCAAGCTAAATGCACATTTTTAGAATTACATTAATAGTTGTGTTTTTCATAAATATGTGCATAATTAAACAATTGTGGATGAAAAAATGTTCGGAAATCAAAGGGGGGGGGATCGTCTGATCATATAATCTTTACCAAATCACACGCGAGCATTACGGCAAGCTGATGTGAACATTATGATTTGATAATGTTCACACGGGTAGCGACGGCTGCCGGCAACCGGTCATTAGCGGTTACGTGAACCGGTCGTCGGCGGTTTGGGTCGCCACCTTTCCCCGGGCCGCATCCAGCCACCCGGCCCGGTCCGCCGGGTGATGGTCGAATTCCGGCGCATAGGGTTTGATGTCCAGCAGCGGGGTCTGGTTCAGGATGTCCACGTTGGTGACGTGAAGCCGGTTCTGCTCGACCCGGACGAGTTTGACCACGGACAGACCGATGGGGTTGGGCCGTTTGGGGGCCCGGGTGGAAAAGAGCCCCCGGGGGACCGTATCCATGAACGGAATCACCCGGGGCTGCCAGCCGTCGGCTTGGTGAAAATGATAAATCAGGATGATATGGGAAAACCCGTCCAGGTCGGCCAGGGCTTGCGAATATTCGGAAAAGACCTCCACAATGCCGTTGATGCCGGCCGCGGCGGCGGGTTGGATCGGCGTTCCCGCCGCCGCTTCATGGGGCGAATGGATCGTGCCGATGGGTGTGTAGGTGATGGCCATAGGGTAGAATCCTTATGCAATTTGTCGGTATCGGTATAGGATTTTCCTTTCAGCCCTTGCAAGTATGCGAGCCTTGCAAGAACCTGTCCAGGCATTGGGAGAGGGATATGTGAGGCTTTGGCGGCGCTCGATGGGCGAGAAGAGGTGGATGTCTGGGTGGAAAGTGGGAATCTGAGTTGAAATTGGCACACCTGCGCAACCCAGCCGTCCCCTGAGCGAAGAACGCCCGGGGATTTCGGTGTGTTCCTATGCCGAGGCTGTACTCGCTGCTGACTTCCAGCGTCTCGGTGGCGCGCGTTGGCGTCGGCGTGTGGTTTGAGTGCGTCTTTTTAGATGCTCAAGGATTTTGTCGATCGTTTTGGGCTCGGTGATAAATGAGACGATGCGCATTGTCGTTTCGCC